>CAYOBO010000018.1:17558-36562 GCA_964402295.1 uncultured Candidatus Solibacter sp.
GCCGGTCCGTTCGTGGACGGTGGCTCCAAGATCGGTGTGTTCATCTTTGCGCCCATGCCGTTGGAAGAGGCACGGCAATTGGCGGAGAGCGATCCGCTGGTGAAGTCGGGTGTGGCGCGGGTGGAAATGCTCGAATGGATTGCCGCGGAAGGCACGTTTCCGCAATAGCGGGCTATTTCACCTTTTCGTCCTTGGCCACCTTGCCGTCGCGCACGTAGACGACGCGGTGGGCGTGCATGGCGATATCCATTTCGTGGGTGACGAGTACGATGGTGTTGCCTTGCTGATGGAGGCGCTCGAACAAAGCCATGATTTCCACGCCGGTGGCGGAGTCGAGGTTGCCGGTGGGTTCATCGGCGAGGAGGATGGATGGGTTGTTGACCAAGGCCCGGGCGATGGCGACGCGCTGGCGCTGACCGCCGGATAGCTCATTGGGCTTATGGTACATGCGCTTGGCGAGGTCAACGGCCATGAGGGCGCTTTTGGCACGTTCGGTGCGCGTTTCGGCATCGACACCGGAGTAGATGAGCGGCAGTTCGACGTTGTGGAGAGCAGTGGCGCGGGAGAGCAGGTTGAAGGTTTGGAAGACGAAGCCGATTTCCTTGTTGCGGATAGCGGCGAGTTCGTCGTCGTTCATCTGGCTGACGAGTCGTCCGTTGATATAGTAGTCGCCCTTGGTGGGAGTGTCGAGGCAGCCGATGAGGTTCATGAGCGTAGACTTACCGGAACCGGAGGGGCCCATGATCGCCACGTATTCGCCGACTTTGATTTCCAGGTCCACCCCCGAGACAGCATGGATTTCCTGGTCACCCATGACATAGGTTTTCCACAGGTCGTAGGTGCGGATGACGACGCCGTCTCTCTTCAGTTGCGCTCCGCGCTCGATCTTCTCCTGGATCGCAGTTGCCATGCTTGGTCAGATTTCCTTTAATACGTACTTTATGATATCCCGGCTACGTTTCCGACTTCAGGGGACCCTTGTTATTATCCACTTTTATCTTGGCCTCGTTCCGGATGGTACGGATGACCTTGTAGGACCCGGTGATGATCTCGTCGCCGTCTTTTAACCCGCTCAAAACCTCGATATCCGTGGCGCCAGTGATGCCGGTTTCCACTTTGCGAAACACAGCCTTATCTCCGGAGATGACAAAAACGCCCTGCAACTCTTCTTTTCTCGCTTTTTCAACCGCCGGATCGACAGCGGCGGCAGCTTTCACGCCGGACTGCGATTCCGGTCCCAGATCGCCTTTCTGGCGCACGGTGAGAGCCTGGATCGGTATTGTTAGGACGCCCTGACGGGTGGCGGTGGTTACCTTCGCCGTGCAGGATAGTCCGGGGCGGATTTCGGCGGGTGGGTCGAGGATGGCGACAACCACCTTAAAATCTTTAGCTTCCTGGCTGGAGATGGCGCTTTGGCTGGCGGCGAGACCGGTGGAGCGGAGGATGGCCGTGTTGCCGATTTCGATGACCTTGCCCCGGAATGTGCGATTGGGGATGGCGTCGATGGTAACGTCGGCGGTCTGGTCGAGTTTCACGTTGACGATATCGGTTTCATCGACCTTGACCTCGGCGGTGATGAGGGACATGTCGGCGATGGTCATGATGAGGCTGGCGGGGGAGTTTTGGATGCCGGGAACGACGGTTTCGCCGACACGGACGGGGAGGTTTGTCACCACACCATCGATGGGTGCGATGGCGTAGGTGCGCTGGAGGACGTCGGCGGCCCTCTTCAGGTTGGCCTGAGCGAGGAGAACCCGCCGCTGGGCGGCGGTGACGTTGGAAACGACCTGCGCGCGCTGGGCCTTGGACTGTAAGATGCGGGCCTCGGCTTCGGTGACGGCTGCCTGAAAGGCTTTGTACTCCGTGGCCCGCTGATCGAATTCCTGGCGGGAGATCAGCTTTTCCGACCAGAGTTTTTCGGCGCGCTCATAGAAGATGCGCGCCCGTTCCAGGTCTGCCTTGGCCCGCATGAGGGAGGCTTCGGCGGTGCGGATGGCCTCGTCGGCGGCGCGCAGGGAGGCTTCCGTGGCTGCCGATTCGGCCTCGGAAGTGCTGACGCTGGCCTTCTGCGCTGCCACCTCGGCCTCAGGCTGAACGGATTCGAGGCGTGCCAGGATCTGTCCTTTGCGCACGAATTGTCCTTCGGTGACGAGGATATCCGTGATTCGCGAGGGAGACATCGCATTTGTGCCGATGTTGATGTAATTACGGGGTTTAATCTCTCCGGACGCGGTCACGAGCGAAGTCAGATCCTGCTTTACGACACGGCCCGTCTGGACGGTTACGATGCCTTGTTTGCTGTAGCGGTAGCCGGCAAAGCCGCCTACAGCCACCAGGATGAGCACAATTAGGCCGATTATGATTTTGGTTTTGCGTTTCACCTGTTTTCCCAACTCCTATGGGAAAGAGACGCTCTCCTTGCAGGGAAAGTTCAAAATCGTCTTGGGCGTCTCTGCTTTCAGTATAGACGCCGCGAAGTGGGAAAAGAATCCGAACTTATGCGCGCCGCGGTTTGTGCTTCCAACGGCCCGAACGCCTTGCCACTGCGAATCGGACCGCTCGCAAATGCCCTTTCCGCGGGCTGCCGAAGAGGCGATGCCCGATCCGGCGCTACTGGGTACGATCCTGCAAGCAAGAGCCGGAGTGGCATTGGATCAAGGACTGCCCGCCGAGGCGAACTTCGGCAAGCAACACTCGCAAACCAGGCTGCATCTGAGTGAACGGGAGCAGGTCTACCGCTTGCAAAAGCGTGGTACTAGTTTCCCCGGCCAAGGGCTTCCATGTCGGTGCAATCGAGGCGGAACGGCCGTGCGCCGTGGATTGTGCGCCAATCGGCGAACGCTTGGCTGAGGGTTTGCCAGACGATCCGGCCCGCCTCGACATGCGGCCGCAGGGCATCGAGATGAGCGGCGATGTTATTGATAAGGCTTGCGGTCAACTGCCGCTGGTCAATCATGATGGTGGCTGTGAAGAAACCATCCTCCGGCAGCGTGCCTTTGGCGGCCGCTTGGAGATAGGCTTGAACGCCGTCAAGGGTAGCACCGGTGAAGTTGCTTTTGCAGCCCCCGCCCATGTAGACGAGGCGGCGGGTATCGCTGTTCTCCCGGAAATTGTCTTTGTCTTTGGGATGCCACAGTCCGTAGGATTCGTCGTCATCGCGGTGTCCGGCTGAGGCGGCTCCCCAAAGCAGCTCGGCTCGCCAGAAATAGCTGGGGTATTGAATGCCGAAGATGCCGTCTTCGTGTTTTTCCCAGCCCTGCGGATTGTCTGCCGGCGTGTAGAGGAACCCCCCGACCACATGGTTGCGCGGCAGACCCAGTTGTTCCACAAGGTAGGCCACATCGGCGTAGTTGTACCTGGATTCGTGCGCGTGGGGGCTGACCTCGAAGCCAAGGTCCTCCACCATCCAACGGAGGATGCTCTTGCCATTGGTGTTTTCCACAACGGAACCCGTGTCATACGCCGCCACTGCCTGGAGGAAGTTCCAATCCGATTGGAAACTCCATTGCGCACCCTTGGCTCGGATAACCAAGGCGAGCTGGCGCACCAGTTCACGGTTCCGCAGGTAGGCGACGCGGTTGGCCAGGTAGTCGGTTGATCTGGCGGATGGCTCCTCGTTGTGGCTGACGATGGTCAGATGGAGCGGTGGCGGGGCAGAGAATGCGGGCAGCGAAGCAAGCAGACACACCCATCCCAAAGTTGTTTTCATGGCGATTCCTCCGAAGTTCATTCGAGTTTGGCCGTTTTGCAGGCCTCTGGAGTCCTTGACGGCATTCGTACTGGCGGGTTTACCCCAACGGCAATTACAATGAGGCTAGCGGAGATGAAACATCAGGTTGCCTTTATACACACCTCACCGGCCGCTATTCCTCCTCTGGTCGACTACTACCGGGACTTCGCCTCGGACCTGGAGATTACGAATCTGTTAGACGACGGTGTGCTCCGCTTCTTCGCCAGGCAAAACGATGAGGCAGCCGAAGCGCGGCTTGCCGAGATGTTGTGCGTGGCCCGCGATGCATACAACTCCGAACTGGCGGTTCTGACCTGCACCGCGGTGACACGGCAGGTGATTCACAGGCTTTCGGAGGCGACGGGATTGCCGGTCGTGAAGATCGATGACGAACTGGCCCGGAAAGCGGTGAGTGTTGGGACACGGCTGGGTGTGGTAGTGACGTTCCGGCCATCGCAGGCGGTGATCGGGAAGCTGTTGCGGGAGATGGCGGAAGAGATCGGGCGGTCCGTGGAACTCACGTTTCGGGTGATCCCCGAAGCCTACGAAGCTCTGCTCAGTGGGATGCCGGAGCAGCACGATACACTGCTGGTGGCGGGAATTCAGGAATTGGCCAAGGAGCCGATCGACGCACTGGTGCTGTCGCAGGTGTCCATGGCTCGTGTGTTGCCCAAGTTGACGAACTTGCCGGTGCCGGTGCTGTCCGGCCTACCGGCCAGTCTCGAAACCATCCGCCGGCGGCTGTCTATATAATCACGAAAGGTTTCTGAACATGCGTACATCCCCCATACAAGCATCCGATTGGCGCGGAGTCTTTCCGGTTCCTCCGCTGGCGCGGCGCGGCGATGCCCGCCGCACGATTCATTGGGAAGAAAATGACCGCCTGGTACGCCATATGGCTGCCGACGGAATGACCCGTTTTCTCTACGGGGGAAATGCCTTCCTCTACCACATCACGCTCGCGGAGTATGAGGAACTGCTGGGTTGGCTGAATGGGTTTGACGATGCCTATTGGGCGATTCCCAGCGCCGGACCGTCGTTTGGGCGTCTGATGGACCAGGCGCCGCTATTGCGCCGGTACAGCTTTCCGGCGGTGATGCATTTGCCCTGCGGAGATCCCCGGGATGCAGCCGGGCTGGAGGCAGGGCTGCGCGATTTCGCCGACGCCTGTGGCACGCCGCTCATTCTCTATTTGAAGGACGAGAACAACTTCGGCGGGAATCTGGAGGCGGGGCTCGACGCCGTGGCGCGACTGGTTGACGATGGCCTGTGTATTGGCATCAAGTACGCCGTGGTGCGGAGTAACCCCGAGCAGGATGCTTACCTCGATTCATTGCTGCGGAGGGTGGACCGGGCAAAGGTACTGAGCGGCATTGGAGAGCGGCCGGCGATTGCGCATATGCGGAATTTCGGGCTCCCCGGCTTCACTACCGGCAGTGGATGCCTGGCTCCGGCCTTGAGCAACCGCATCCACAAGGCTTGCGAGGATCGGGATTACGAGGCCGCGGCGAGAAGCCGCGAGCTGTTTATCGCGCACGAAGATCTGCGCGATGCCTGGGGACCGGCGCGGGTGCTGCATGCGGCCACGGCTCTGGCTGGGCTTGCGGAAACCGGCTCGATTCCCCCGTTCGTTTCTCCGCTTGGCAAGGAGCAACTGGCGCAGTTGGGCCCGGTGGCGCAGGTGTTGGCCGAGCAGGACGCCGCCGTGGGTGTGTAGCGGCCTCAGTTTCGTTACAAGGATCCATTACCGCGAGAACCGGACTTACTTAATCACACTCAGCAGGCTCGAATAATCGTCGGTCCACACCCGCAGTCCCGCCTTCGGCTGTACCGGCTTACCGGCCGAAACCAGTGTCGGTTGCGAGAACACTTCCTTGTTCGCCGCCACCAGGATCCACGTCGAGGAAAAGCAGCTCTCTCCTTCATCCTCTTCCGTCTCCACCTGTAGCGTTGCCTTGCCCAGCGCCGTGGCAATGCGCTCCACCACGGGCTCCAACTCCAGATACCGGTTCGAGACATGCACCGCCAGAATCCCATTCGGTTTGAGGTGTTTGAAGTACAGTTGCACGGCTTCCCGGGTCAGCAAATGCACGGGAATCGAATCGCCGGAAAAGCAGTCCACGGCCAGGACATCGTAGTTCTGCGGCTCTTCGCGTTCCAGGCTCAGGCGCGCATCGCCGATGACAACATCCACCTTCGCCTTCGATTCGGTGATGTAGTAGAACTGCTCGCGGCTGATCTGCAAGACCAACGGATTGATCTCGTAAAACTTGTAGTGGTCGCCAGGCCTTCCGTATCCGGCCACCGTACCCGCGCCAAGGCCGAAGACCGCCACCTTCTGCGGCACGCCCAATTGGCGCGTGCCGATGGCTACACCCACTCCAGTGGCCGGGCAATAGTAGGTGAGCGGCTCCAGGCGGCGTTCCGGATGTATCCATTCCTCGCCGTGATTGATGGCTCCGTGCAGCAGGGTGCGGTACGCATCGCGGCCTTCGCCGCCTTCCCTCACGCGCAGCGTGCCGTAGAAATTGCGCCGCACCAGAGTGTAGTCGCCAATGGCTCGCCGTACCGTCTGGCCGCAAAACACGCATAAGCCCAGCACGCCCGCCACCATGAGGATTACCGGCCACTGCGTCCAGCCTTCGTAGAAGCGCGAGTTCTTGTCGCTGATCAGAACCACCACCGCGAGAAAGCCGCAGAACACCAGCAAGATCGGGAATTCGAAGTAGGCTATGAACAGATACGGCGCCACCAACCCAACGAACAAGCCGCCCAGCGCGCCGCCAATGGACAGCATCAGGTAGAACGATGTCAGATACCGCGGGTGCGGCTTGAGGCGCACCATCTCGCCGTGACAGACCATGCAACACACAAAAAACGCCGCCGAAAACGCGCTCAGCAGCACCTTCATGTTGAAATCCTCAGTCCCCGCGTAGAGGAAGTAGGCCATTCCCGCCAGCGATGGAATCAACAGCGGCATCCACAACGGCCGGATATACCAGCCGTCCGCATCGAAGCAGAGAATGAACGACAGCAGATACAGCACCAGCGGCACAATCCACAGGAACGGAATGGAGGCCACATCCTGTGTAAGGTGGTTCGTCACCGCCAGCAGCAGCGCCGAAGGGCACGCCGCCAGCGCCACCCATAACGCCAGGGTTCCGGCATCCGGCTTGGGCGAAATCTCTTCCTCCACCGGTTCGGCCGACGCCACCACCGCGGTCACCCGCCGCGTCGTCACGATTGCCGCCGTCACGCAGAGCAGCACGAACGCCACATACGCCACACTCCAAACCGTGCCCTGCATTCGCGACGGCAGATACGGCTCGACAACCACCGGATAGCTGATCAGCGCCAGCATCGACCCCAGATTCGACAGCGCAAACAGCCGGTAGGGCAGCACCCCCTTGCCCGTCCTTGAATACCACGATTGCAGCAGCGGACTGGTTGTCGAAAGCAGGAAATACGGCACTCCCACGCAGGCCGCCAGCAGCAGCAATATCTCATACGACGGATTTCCGCCCCCCGCCGGCTTCCAATTCACACCCGGCGTGATCGGAAGCAACGCCACACTGACGGCGAGCAAAGCCGAATGCAATCTTCCATGGGTCTTCGGCTGAAGATGCCGGACCGCCCAATACACGTACAGGTAGCCAAGCAACAATACGGTCTGAAAGAAAAGCATGCAGGTGGTCCACACCGCGGCTGAGCCTCCGAACCACGGAAGGATCATTCGGGCAATGACGGGCTGTACCTGAAACAGCAGAAACGCGCTCAGGAAGATCGTGCAGGCGTATATCAGCATGAACTCCCTAGCTTACAATGGAAGGCTTGGCTGCACCGGATTCCCATCGCGCGCACCGCAGTTTGGGCCGGCTCTTCGGCGACTTGAAGGTTCGCCTGAAGCTGATCGTGCTCCATAACGCGTTCTTCCTCATTCTGGCGGGAGTCGCCTATTTTTCGCTCATCCCGCTCTTCGAGGAAGGTGTGCTCACCGCCCAACTCCGTGAAAACAGCCTGTTGGTACAGCTTTTCTCCGATGAGCGTCCGCTTCCGAAACTGCCCGGGACCGAAATCTACGACTTCCAGGAGGGAACGGCCGAAGCCTTGCGCATCCCGCCCGCCGTGCTCCAATGGCTCGACGAAAACCCCGGCCTCATCTGGAGCGATCCTCCGCGATCGAACCTCGTCTATCGAAAAGCGCCTTCCGGCCTCTACCGCAGCATGCGCATGCCCGCCGAGTTCTACTCGAACATCGTCGCCCGCGCCCAGCGGACTCTGTTCGTTGTCCTCGGCGCCATCTACCTGCTGGCCGTATTCGTGCTGGAGTTGATCATCATGCCCCTCTACGTGTACCGGCCCATCCGCACCGTGCTCAATGCCGATGCCGCCACGCAGGAAAACGACCGCGCCCACGAGATCATTCCCGAAGACGAGATCCTCGACGATGAAATCGGCCAGATCATGCGCTCGCGCAATGCCACGGTCGCCGAACTGCGCCGCCACGAAGACGAACTGGCCAAAGTGGCCGAAGATCTGCGCCGCAACAACCTCATGCTCGAAGCCGCCAAGAAAAGCCTGGAGGATCAAGACCGGCTCGCCAGCATCGGGCTGCTCAGCGCCAGCGTCGCCCACGAGGTCAATACACCGCTTACCGTATTGCACGGCTCCATCGAAAAGCTCCTCGAAACCGCGTCCGACCAAGCAACCCGCGATCGCCTCGCCCGCATGCTGCGCGTCACCCAGCGCATGCGCCGCATCAGCGAATCGCTGGTCGATTTCGCCAGGGCTCGCAAGCAGGAAGTGGAGCCCATCGCCATCCGCCCCATCGTCGAGGAAGCCTGGAGCCTCCTCGCCATTGACGACAAAGCCAGCCGCGTCCGTTTCCGCAACACGGTGCCCGAGGAACATCGCGTCGTCGGCAACACGGACCGCCTCATCCAGGTGTTCGTGAATCTGCTCCGCAACGCCCTCAACGCCGTCCCGGCGGGCGGCCATATCGACGCCAGTTCGCAAGCCATCGAGGAAGGCGGCCGCGAATGGATCGTGATCCGCATTGAAGACGACGGCCCCGGGATCCCCGCCAACGTCCTTCCCGATATCTTCGACGCCTTCGTCACCACGCGCCTCGACGCCAAGGGCACCGGCCTCGGACTCACCGTCTCCGACGGCATCGTCCGCCAGCATGGCGGCGCCATCAGCGCCTCGAACTCACCCGGCGGCGGAGCAAGATTGGAAGTGAAATTGCCGGCCGCGCCGGCTGTGAGGAATACGCATGCCCAATGATTCGTGGATCGACGTTGCCTTGCTCGACGACGATCCGGACTTTCGTACCTACATCGAAGACCTGCTCGCCGACGAAGGGGCCTACACCGTGCGCACTTTCGCAAACCCCGATGAGCTGTTTGCCGGCTGTGAAGATCGCCTTCCCGATATCGTGTTGCTCGACATGAAAATGGGAGAAGCGCGCGGCGATCAGGTTCTCGAGCAGTTGCAGGCCCGCTGGCCCGGCCTGTGCGTCGTCATCGTCACTGGCTATCCCTCGCTCGAAGACATGCGAAACACCTTTCGCATGAAGGTCTTCGATTATCTCCCCAAGCCCTTCACGCTATCCCAATTGCGCCAGACACTGAAGAGCGCGGCCGACACCTTCCACTTGGGCAAATCGCCGCAGGAACTGCTCCGCGCGCGCCTCGGAGCCCGCATCAAGGTGCTCCGCGCCGAACGCAATTGGTCCCTCAAGGATCTCGCCCAATCCACCGGACTCAGTGTTTCGCAAATCAGTTCCATCGAACGCGGCGCCCACATGCCCAGCATCGAAAGTTTCCTGGCCATTTCTCGAGCCTTCGATCGAAAGCCGAGCGAAGTCCTTCAGTCGATCGATTTCTGACCATATAGCGACGCGCGCCTGCTGTAAGATATTACGCATGCGACCATCCGGCAGACGTGAGTTTCTGGCGCTCTCCGCCTTGTCCCCGGCTTTCGCCCGCTTCGCCCACGCCATGGCCGAAGACGGCGAACAGATGATCCCGTTCCTCGATAGCAGGCCCTTCAATCCCGAACGCCCCACCCTCAAATGGGATGAACTGACGTCCTGGATGACCCCTCCGGACCAGCGCTTCCGCGTCGGCCACTACGGCTTCCCCGACGTCGACATCGCCAACTGGAAGCTCCAGGTAACCGGACTCGTCGACCGTCCGCTCAGCCTGACTCTCGACGACATCCGCAAGCGCAAGCCCCGCGAGATGGCCGTCACCATGGAATGCTCCGGCAATGGCCCCAACGGCGGCCTTATCTTCAACACGAAATGGAAGGGCACGCCTCTCGCCCCGCTGCTCAAGGAAGCCGGTGTCAAGCCCGAAGGCATCGAAGTCGTCTTCTACGCCGCCGATTCCGCCACCGAGAAAATCCGCGGCGGCGAATATGTCCAGAACTTCGCCCGCTCCCTTTCCCTTAAGGACGCCCTCAAGGACAACGTGCTCCTGTGCTGGGAAATGAACGGCGAGCCTCTCGGCAAGAACTTCGGAGCCCCGCTGCGCCTCGTTGTCCCCGGCTGGTACGGCGTCGCATGGGTCAAGTGGCTGACCCGCATCGAAGTCTTGGACCGTGCTTTCCTGTCGAAATTCATGGGCCGCGACTACGTCACCATCCGCGGCGAAAAGCAGGGCAACAACATCATCTGGCGCGAAACCTCGGTCGGCAGAATGAACCTGAAGTCCGTCGCCGCGCGTGTCACCAAGCGCAAGGACGGCTCATACCGCGTCATGGGCGCCGCCTGGAGCGACGGAACCCCCATCCGCACTGTGGAAGTCCAGTTCGACAACGGGCCGTGGATCCCCGCGCGCCTGTCCAAGGACACCCAGCCCTACTGCTGGACCTTCTGGGACATCGATTGGAAAGACGCCAAACCCGGGGAGCACACCATCACCGCGCGGGCCACCGATGCCAAAGGCCGCGTGCAGCCATCCCCCAACGACGATTTCATCACATTGAAAAAGACCTATTGGGAGGCGAACCAGCAGGCTGTCCGCAAAATCAAAATCTGAACCGGATTACGGGAGAGCCGCGGCCGTGCCCTCGCGCGGATTGAACACCGGGAACGTGATAATGTTACTCACGTATATATCCTGCGCGATCGTCAACTGTGTCTTCGGGTTCGTCGGGATGTCCGAATTCAATTCCAGGTGCACTTCGTAAATCCCCACCAGCCCTGGAGCCAGTCCCGAATAGAGAACGTTCGCCGTCTTCGCCGCGGCCAGCGACGACACAAACTCGTTCGGCCGGTTAATGCCCTGGAAGGTGTACCGGAAGCCGGTGGCCAGCGGGAAAATCGCCTCCTGCGGGTTCACCAGCCCCAACCCCGTTGCCAGGACCACGATGGTCTCTCCCGGCAGTGCCGGGTTGTCGATCGTCACCCGCGACCCGCCGCTGTTGGCGCAGCAAGTCTCCGAATTCGTCGCCGTCAGGATGACCTGAGCCGTATCCGCCACTCTCGTCGAAATCTTGATACCGTTGCCCTCCGGGCCGGCCACTTTCGCCCGCAGGCGCAAGCGCGTGAACACGCCCGATGTGAAGGCTTCCACTTTCTCTTCCGGGTTGGCGTTGATCGCTTCAATCAGTCCCGCCAGGATTTTCTCCAGCGTGTCCCCTTCTTTCACCTTGTAGCTATACTCGCGGTCTTCAATGATGACCGTGGCAACATCGCCCGGGTTCGCCGTGCCGTCCACGGACACCGTCGCCGTCGCGTTCGAACTGAAGTGGGTCACGATACCCGGCCGGGGGTCGGTGCCTTCTTCGGCCAGGATTCCCGGATTCTGCGGAATGATCGGCACCGCCACTGCCGCCGTGCTCACCACCACCCCGCTCTTGCGCTGAATGCGAACATAAGCGCTGATCGAGTTGGCATCGCTCACTTCCCACGGCACCTGCGCCCGGATCTCCGTCGGCGACACCATCAACAGCGGCGCACGGATGCCATCGAAATAAACTTGCACTCCGCCTAATTCCTTGGGCAGCGGATCCGCGTCCTCGGGCGCCGACACCGTTTCATCCGAAAGATTGTCCCCCAGAATCGTCACCAGTGTCCCCGGCGCGATCTTCGCCGCATCCTGCCCACCGCTTAACGTTGCTCCACTCGTCGTCGAAACCAGCGTGGCCCCGTCGGAGAGTGATGTGGCAAAGGCGATGCTGTTGCCCTCTTCCCGCGAGATGCGAGCCGTCAGGACGATCGTCCGGAACGGCAAGTTCGGAGTGGCCAGCACCTGCGGATCGCCCGCGCCTCCATTCGAGGAGTTCACCAGCGCAACAAGCGAGTTGATGATGTTGTCGAACGTGTCGTTGGCCACCACCTTGTACTTGTACTCGCGTTGCTTCTTGTTGGGATCGGTGGCATCCGGATCCCCCACCTTCAGGGTGATCTCGTCGTCCGCCTTAATGCTGCCGTCGAGCGTGATGGTCCCGACCGCGAATACATCCCGGCTGAACATGTTCCGCACGCCCGTGTAAGGAACATTCACTTCGCCCGGCGTGAACACCAAAATGCGCCGCCGGAATGGGTCCGAAACGTACAGGTTCTCGCCGTCCCAGGCCAGCGCCATCGGAGCCGCCACCGAATCCGAACTGGCCCGCCCGAGCGGATTCGCGCTGTCGGAAACCTGGTTGATGTTGCTCGCAATCTGGCCGACGATGATGTCCGCCCGCTGCCCATTCTGCGTCGGAATTGTATTGTAGATGAGGATCCGGTCGTTTCCGCCATCGGCGATGAACAGCCGCTTCCCGTCCGACAAGGCGTAGCGGGGAAAGTCCATCGTCGCACGGTAACACTCGGCCGGATAAGTGGTGACATTGTTCACCGTCGTGCCTTGATCGGGGCAGACGCCTTTCACGTTGTTGGCGTCGCCAGAATCCATGTTCGGCTGCCCGATCACAACATCGGCCGGAACTCCGTTCGAATCCGGAATGCTGTTCCACACCAGAACCCGGTTATACCCCAAGTCACTCACAAATACCTTGGTGCCGTCGCTGGTAACGGAAACGGGGGTCAGCATCGAAGTCGCCTTCGGCTGAAAACTCGCCGCGCTCAGATCCTGCGGCGCAAACGCCGTAAAGCTCGATTGCCCCAATACGACATCCGCGGGCTGGTAGTTCTGCGTCGGGATATTGCGCCAGATCAGCACACGGTTGTTCGATGTATCCGCCACGAAGAGCCGGTTTCCTTGAATCCACACTCCTTGCGGACCGCGCAGGCTGCGTTGCGTCGGCAATTGCCCGCCTTCGTTGGCCCGTCCGGTTGTGAAATCCGGCTGCCCCAACACGATATCCGCCGGCTGATTATTCACCGTCGGAATGGAGCGCCAGATCAGCACTCGGTTGTTGTCCGTGTCCGCCACGGCAAGGATGCGCCCGTCGGTGGCCACCGCCGTGGGATGCTGCATCCCGCTCCGGCTCAGATTGATCTCGTTCTTCGAGAAATCCGGCTGTCCCAGTACCAGATCCGCCTTCCCGACGCACACCTGGCACCGTTCCTCATTGACCGGCAATTCCTTCGTCGGCTCCGGAATCGCGCTGCGAATATCGCGATAGATCAGCACGCGGTTATTGCGCGGAGTGGCGGAAACGCGATTGTCATCCACCACCACCAGCATGCCGTTCGCATACGCAATGCCGCTGGCGGCGCCGATGACCGCATCATTGGAGACGGGCTGCTGGGCGGTGAACGTACGCTGTCCAATGACCGCGCGAGCCGCCATGCCGCTAAAGAAATCGGCGGCTGAACACAATCCGGCTAGGAGAAGGAAACCTACGAAGACTCGCATGGAGATTTAGTGCGCTAAAAACTTGATCTCTAAAGTATAGCAACGAGTGGGACGCGTTTCGCGCCTCGCCGGTTTCAGCTTCACTGCCGTGTGATCGCCAGTGACCGCCACGTCATGTTCCCAGCCGCGTCGAAAGCCCGCACCATCACTGAGTTCAGCCCCATCAACAACGGATACTCGAAGCGCCAGTCTATCGTACCCGTAGCCTTTCCCGTGCGGTTGCCGTTGCCCACAAAATCCACTTCTTTCACCGCGACATTGTCCGATGCGGTCCCGGAAATCGTAATCGTGGCGCTCGCAGTTACATGGCTCGATTCGAGCGGATACAGGATCGTCAGCGCCGGTGCGCTCGTATCGGCCACGGGCGGCGGTGGCGTGTACTGCACGTCCAACACCGCGCTCGCCGTTTGCCCTGCCATGTTCGCGGCCATCACGGTAATGCGGTTCAAACCCGATTCCAAAGGGATCGCGCTCGTCGTCCACGTGCCTGCCCCCGCGATGGATCCGCCGCTTCCGCGCGAATTGGTCCATACAATGCGGCTCAATGTCCCCTCCGGCCCCGCCGTACCGCTGACAACCACGGTTCCACGCTCCGCGATATACGTCCCTGTGCTCGCCGGCGACACAATCCGCACGAACAAGCCGGACGCCGCCGTCTCCCGAATCACGCGCACCTGGTGGACCGCCTTCGCCTGCGCCGCATCGGTCGCCGTGATCGTGATCACGTTCTCCCCCGCCTGGAGCGCAACTCCGCTGATCGTCCACGGCCGGTACCCCTGCGCCGTCCCCGCCCCTCCCCGGTTGTTCACCCACGCCACCAACACCGTACCATTCCCGCCACTCGTTGTCCCGGAAAGGTCCAACTGAGCCGCATTCGTGTTTCCCGCTGTCGCGTTCACCGTCAGTTGCAGCTCCGTTGGAGTTCCGCCCGTGGTCCCTGTTCCGCTCGCGTACAACTCACGGATCGCCGCAACATCCTCGGTATTCAACTGCGTTACTCGCCGGAAATAGGGATACATCACCGCGTTCGGGTTATCGCTGTGCCCCAACCCCAGCGCATGCCCCAACTCGTGTAAGGCCACGCTGAACAGATCCGTACCCGTCCCCACCTGCCAGTTCTCGTCATCGTCGAAGTGCATGTCTCCGGCGATCGATTCCGGATTCGGCGGCGCCGGAAAGAACGTGTGCGCCAGCGTCTTCCCCGCCCCGTCAAACGGATACCCGTCCCCGTGGTCTCGCGAGGCAAACTCCACATTGATGGTGCGAGATTCTTTCGCCGAACCAGCCGGCTTGAATTGCACTTGTACATGGTTGCTCCACTCCCGCATCGCCCGCAACATCTCCGCCCGCGTCGTCTCCGGCGCGATCCGCCCCGTGTACGACGAGAAGAAGTATCCCAACTCCGCGCTCCCCCTGCCCGGACCATCCCACCCTTCGCCTACCTTGGCCACAATCTGCCCGATCGCCCCGTTTTCCGTGAGCGGTCCCGGACATCCTTCCACCGGCTCTTTTCCTTTCAGCTCCGGCGAAACGGGAAACAGGTACGCCGTCTCATCCCAATTGGCCAGCTTCGCCAACCGCACCCCGGCGCCCCTCACGATTTTTTGCCTGCCAATTACATCCGGATTATCCAATAATTCCAACCCCTCTTCCCGCACAATTGCCAGAATATCCGTCTCCGCCACGTCGCCATGAAATTCCGCCACAATCGCCATTTCCTCGAGCGAATCGAACGCCCCACTGTCCAGCAACACCGGACTCAACTTCTGCTCCGGCCGCAGCCGCCCTACCCACTCCAAGGCAATATCGTCGAGCCGCGCTGTCTCCGGCACCGACGCCATCAAACCCCGCTCCGGTACATATTGCAGTACGCGGATCGAACGGGATTCCAGCAATTCCCTGTCTCCGGCTCCCGGCGTCCCCGGATAAACCAGCAACATGTGCCAGCGGTCCAGCGACATGCGCCGCGACGCTGCCACCGACCCGCGAGCACTCTCCCTCACCTTCGCCTTCAGCGATACTCCGGGCTGTGCTTGCAACAGGCATCCCCCAGCCGCCATGGCGAGGGCTACGAGGCGAAACCCTTTCTGGAAATCCATGTCTTCAAGAAACTTATCGAGTCAGAAGAGAATTCCGTGAGAATGCGGCCACTAATATTGCGGAACGCGTGATCGTTTTCCGGAGGCCCCACATGTGGCGATTGCCCTTGTTATTGCTCCTATTCGCCTTGCTTTCGCCACCTCAGACCGCCTATTTTATCGATACCATCGCCGGCAGCGACCCCACCGCCAACGCCATTCCCCTCGAAGATGTCCGCGGCGTAGCCGCCGATTCCACCGGCAACCTCTACGTTTCCGACGCCGCCCGCCATCGCATCGTCCGCATTGCCGTCTCTGGCGAAATGTCCATCGTCGCGGGCACCGGAAAACCTGGCTTTTCCGGAGATGGCGGCCCAGCCGATTCCGCCGAACTCAATCAGCCCTATGGCCTTGCCCTCGATTCGTCCGGCAACCTCTACATCGCCGACTTGCAGAATGCGCGAGTCCGGCGAATCGATTCTTCCGGCCGCATCACCACCGTGGCCGGCGGCGGTACCCTTTCTCCCTCCAATTCCCCCAGTGCGCTGGCCATTGCCCTGAAAGCGCCCCGCAACGTTGCCATCGACCCCTCCGGCAATCTATTCGTCTCCGATTTTCTCGATCATCGCGTCCTGCGCATCTCCCCCGATGGCCGCGCCACCGTCTACGCGGGTACGGGATCTCCCGGCGCCCCCACCGAAGCCGTCGCGGCAACCTCCGGCACCCTCTCCTACCCGGCCGGCCTTCATGCCACGGCCGCCGGCGAACTCTATGTTGCCGATAGCGGCAACCACGCCATTCGTAGAATCGCCTCGGGAACCATGACCCGCATCCCGATCGAGGAGGCTGCTTCCTTCGTCCATCTGCCCGTCGGAGTGTGCCTGGATCCTTCCGGGAATCTCTACATCGCCAGCACCGGCTTTGACCAGGTGGTCCAGGTGAACCGCGCGGGAGTACCCAGCGTTCTCACCCGGGAAGTCCGCGACGTCGCCTGCGACGGAACGGGAAACGTTTACATCGTCTCGGCGAGTGCAGCTCGCAAACGCAACCCCAATGGCGGAATCGCCACACTCGCCGGTTCCGCCTTGCGCTTTCGCGGCGAAGGCAGTTCCGCGGCCAATGCTCTCCTGAACATGCCCAGCGGTGTGAGGGTCGATGCCGCCGGGGCCATCTACATCGCCGACACAGCCAACCACCGTGTCCGCAAGGTCGCCTCCGGCATCATCACCACGCTCGCCGGCAATGGCGAGGCAGGTTTTTCCGGCGACGGAGGGCCCGGCTCCCTCGCCCGCCTCTTTCGCCCGCAAAGCGTCGCCGTCGCCCCGGACGGAACCGTCTACATCGCCGACACCCAAAATCACCGTGTCCGCAAAGTCGCTCCCAACGGCGTGATATCCACAGTGGCCGGCACGGGACTAGCCGGTTTCAACGGCGACTCGCGTCCTGCTCTCGAAACCCAACTCCACACCCCCAGCGCCGTCGCCGTCGATACGAACGGCATCCTTTACATCGCCGATACCGGCAACCATCGCATCCGCCGTATGACCGCCAGCGGATACCTCCTCACGATTGCCGGCGCCGGTGGCCGCGGATACGCCGGGGACGGCGACGCCGCACTCCGCGCCAGCCTCGATACGCCCGTCGCGCTGGCATTCGACACAGCCGGCAACCTCTTCTTCGCGGACCAGGGCAATCGCCGCATTCGCAAGATCTCCCCTCTTGGCGCCATTTCCACCGTTGCCTCCAACGCCGGATTCCCCGCGGGCCTGGACATCAGCCCCGATGGTGTCCTGTTCTTCTCCGATGCCGCCTCCCACTCGATTCTGGCCGTCGATCCCACCGGCGCCCAGCGCACCATCGCCGGAACCGGTGAACGCGGATTTTCCGGCGACAAGGAATCCGCGCAACAAGCCCGCCTCAACACGCCGTCCGGCCTTGCCCTGGATAAACAAGGCAAACTCTACATCGCCGACAGTGCCAATCACCGGATCCGCATGCTCAGCCCCGCACCCATTGCTCCGCCGCCGTCCATTCCCCCGCCGGTGGTGGAAGAAACACCGGTACGCGTCTGGCACGGCGCCATCCTCGAACCCACCGCCGCCGCCCCAGGAATGCTGCTTACCCTCCAGGGCACCGGCATCGGCCCCACGGCGCCCATGTCTGGAACCGTTGGGACAGACGGCGTTCTAGCCTCCACACTCGGGGACACAGAGGTGCGCTTCAACGGGAAACCAGCGCCGATTCTCTACGCCCAGGAAAACCTCCTCAACGTCCAGGCGCCGTTCTCCATCGCCGGCCAGTCCACCGCGCGGATCGAGATCTTCCGCGCCGGCCAGCCGCGAGGCGCCGCCTCGGTTCCAGTGAGAGCCTTTGTTCCCGGCATATTCACTGCCGGTAGCGGCGCCGGACCCGCCAATGCGCTGAACGAGGATTCCACCGTAAACCAGCTAAGCAGTCCCGCCGCACGCGGTAGCCTCATCACTTTCTACGCCACCGGCCACGGTGTCACTGAGCCCGCGCTCGCCGAAGGCAAACTGGCCGAAGCTCCTTACCCGGTTCCTGCCGCCCCTGTCGCAGTCTCCATCGATGGTAAACCGGCTGAAATCAGCGCCATGGCCGCAGCCGTCACCAGCCCGGGAGTCCTACAGATCACCGTGCGCGTCCCGCCGCAGGCCGCCTCCGGACCTGTCCCGCTCCTCCTCACCGTGGGCGGTGTCTCCAGTCAGGACGGCGTCACCGTATTCGTGCGCTGAAGTCTATACGGCGAGTTTTCGCGGCTTGGCTTGCAACGATATGGTCTTGCGGTTACGTTTCGTCTGATGCATCCGCTCGCTCGCCGAAGCAACCGAATCGGCCAACGATTCGCCCTGCACTTCCACCGCTCCCCAGCAAAACACCACCGGCGCACTCCCACTTGAACGCAACTGGAAGTTCCATAGCCGCTCCGAGATCGCCGCCAGCCGCCGCTGTGCATCCGCTCCCTGTTCCCTCGGAAACACCAGCAGGAATTCATCATCGCCGGAACGGCAGCCGAAATCCACACCCGCCCGCAGCAAACCCGAAATCATCGATTCCACCGTCAGCATGGTTTCCGCCATCGTTTCCCGGCCGGCCGTTTCGAGTTGCGTGGCATAATCGTTGATCCCAATTGAAACAACCACCCCTGAGAAGGGCTCGGACCGCGACAAGTACTTCACCAGCACAGCGTGGTCGTGCATGCCCGGGGGCAGCACGAATGGCTCCTCCACCTTCTCCGGCTTCGACTCTGGCGTCTCCTCCGGAGCCTCGCCTACAATTTCAACCGCCGCAGTGTCCTGCCCCTCAATCTCCCCCGCAGGATGTGGCGTCTCCGGCGCCGCTGCTCCCGTCTCGGCTGCTCCC
>CAYOBO010000018.1:36662-71807 GCA_964402295.1 uncultured Candidatus Solibacter sp.
GGTGTCCGAATCGGCCACCGCTGCGCTGCCTTCGTCCACTCTTCCGCTGCCCGCTGGAATTCCCGTTCCTCCTGCCTCACGCGCAACTCAATATTGCGCTCCCGCAGCGATTCATTCGATCCCTTCAGGTAGTCGCAGAGCAGTGCCACGAATGCTGTGGCCAGCACGACAATCAGGCTCAGAAAGATCTGCATCTCCAACGTACCGGAATCCATAGGGGTCTTGCCTATAGATACTATCGGGGGTGTCCTACAGCGAAAATAGACCTGTCGTGCTAAATTCTCTCAGTACGGTGCAGTATTCCCCCTAGGGAAATCACCGCAACGGACGCCGCCCCATCCCTGGAATCGGGCTCCGCTTCTCCTTAGCTGCCCCCGGGGCCATCTGGACGCTCGATCCGCCACGCCGGTATGCCGTCGAAAAATCGATCTCCTCCTCGGTGAAGTACAGCGGCCTGTCCAGCACCATCTCAATCGTCGACCCCTTGGGCAACACCAGGTCCGGCCCCCGCGACAACAAAACTCCCACCATTCCTGCCGCCGCACCGGCCGCCGCTCCTACCCCCGCGCCCATTCCCGTTCGCCCCGCCGATGCTCCCGCAATCGTCCCGATCCAGGTTCCGGTCACCGCGGTTTCACCCACGGTCCGTGCATCGCCCGACTTGTTCCCCTCGCCAATCACCTTCCCCTCTTCGTCATTCAACTGCTCCCCATTGATCCCTTCCACGCCGCTCACGCGCGCCCGAAAGTCGCGCGTCACTCCGTTCGGAAGCACCAGCGAGTCAAATCGCAGATACAGTTCCCCCTTGCCCTTCAACCGTCCCGGACGCTTGATTTCCGTCACCGTCCCCATCACATAGCTGCCCGGCGGGATCACCATTCGCCCACTCACCACAATCGGAAACGCCGTCTCCAGATATACGCGCGAACCCGGCTTGGCGCTCTTCGTGCTGACCTGGTTCACCAGGCTCAGCGGCAGGTGCGTCCCCGGATCGACACGGAAATCGCCCGCCTTCTCCTGCTTGGCCACCGCGCTCGTTTCCGGAGCCTTCGTTTCAGAGGGTTGCGCCGCCACGAGGGCCGCGAAGGTCAGCGGTACAATCACCCGGCGGATTGGCATCGAAATCACGGAAACCTCTCTTGCCTATTATCGTCTTTATGGACGCCGCCCGTGGAGGGACGGTTTCCCACTACCTCGAATCCCGTTACACTGTCAGGTATGCAGTTGATTGTCGAAGATTTCGAATCCGTGGCGCCTGTTACGCTCCACCCCGAACGCCCCCCACTTACCGACGACGAGTTCGTGGCGTTCTGCGAGCAGTATCCCGACTGCATGGTGGAAGTCAGCGCCGGCGGAGAAATCACAATCATGCCGCCGCATTATCCGAAGACCAGTAAGAAGAACAGCAGGATTGTCACCCAGTTGCTCTTGTGGACCGACCGGGATGGACGGGGCGAAATGCTCGACTCCAGCGGCGGATTCGTTTTGCCCAACGGTGCACGTCGCGCCGCCGATGCCTGCTGGATCCGCAAGGACCGCGTCGCCGCACTCCCCGCCGAGCAGCGCGAGAAATTCTACCGTCTCTGTCCGGATTTCGTGATCGAGTTGCGCTCCCCCCATGACCGTATTCGGAAACTCCGCGCCAAAATGGAGGAATACATCGCCAACGGAGCGCAATTAGGATGGTTGATCGACCCCTTCGACAACACAGTCACCATCTACCGGCCGGGATTGCCCCCGGAGTTGCTGCATGCACCGAACCAAGTCAGGGGAGAAGGCCCGGTGCAGGGCTTTACCCTCGATCTGTCCAAAATCTGGGATTAGCCTACTTCAGAACCTGATACTTCTCCCAGCCGATCCCGCTCGGCTGCCAACTCCGGCTCGCGTAATCCATCGATGTCAGCGTCAGCAGAATAAATAAGAACGTAATCGCCGTCACCACCGCCATCTTCGACAGAATCGGACTCCACTTCACGTGCATGAAGTAGCGGATCACCAGCGTCGCCTTCACAATGGCAATGCCCAGAGCGGCAACGATATTGAAGAACCCGAGATCGATGGTCCACACGTAGTACGTCAGCACTGTGCACACCATCAAAATGGCAAAAATCGTGAGGTACAGGCTGGTGGGGGCGATATGGTGTTCGCTGTGTTGTTCCATGGTTCTATCTCTCTCTTAAATCAGATACAGCAGCGGGAAAAGGAAGATCCACACGATATCGACAAAGTGCCAGTATAAACCCGATATCTCCACCGGATTGTAGTACTTCGGCCCGTAATGCCCCTTCACCGCCGTAATTAGCAACCAGGTCATGATGCCCAGTCCCACCACCATGTGGATCGCGTGCATGCCCGTCATGGCGAAGTACAGGCAGTACAATATCTGCACTTCCCTGCCGCCCTCGCCTTCCCAGACAAAATTCGGACCCGGCACGTGATTGTGGTGCCACTTCTCCGTGTACTCAACCGCCTTCACTCCCAAAAACGCGGCGCCGAAAATCATCGTCAGGATAATCATCCACACCAAGCGCTTCTGTTTTCCTAGCTGCGCGCTCTGCACCGCCAAAGCCATGGTGACGCTCGACACAATCAGAACAATCGTGTTGAAGGCGCCCAGCGGTACGTTCGTCGCCTTCGACGCCAGCACAAAGGCATCCGGATACCAGATCCGGTAGATGCCATAAGCGGCAAACATCCCACCGAAGAACATGACTTCGGTAATCAGGAACAGCCACATCCCCAGGTTGCCCGACTCATACTGCTGCTGGGCATTTTCAAAGTGATGAGCGACATGCTCATCGGCATGGTGTCCGTGATGTAACGTAGCGGCGTGATCAGACATGTGCTTTCTCGTCCTCCGCGTAGGCGTAGACTTCTTGGTTCACGTATACCGGAGCCGGGAAGTTCTCGGTCGGAGGCGGGCTGGGGATCTCCCATTCCAACCCCTTGGCATGATACGGATTGGCTGGGGCCGCCTTGCCCCAAAAGATGGAATGCGTGAAATAAATCGCCGGCAGGATGTAGCCAACAGCCAGCACGCTCGCCCCGGCGGTCGAGTACATGTGCAAAACCTGGAATTCCTCCGGATAGGCATGATACCGGCGCGGCATTCCCAGCCACCCCAGCACAAACTGCGGGAAGAACGTCAGATTGAACCCGATAAACACAAGGAACGCCGAAACGCGCGCCCAGATCTCGTGGTACATCTTCCCCGTCATCTTCGGCCACCAGAAGTGCAACCCGCCCATGAAGGCCATCACCATTCCGCCCACCATGACGTAGTGGAAGTGGGCCACGATGAAGTAGGTGTCGTGGATGTGCAGATCGATACCCATCGTCGCGCACATCACGCCCGTCACCCCGCCGATCGTAAACAACCCGATAAAGCCCATCGCGTACAACATCGGCGTGTTCCAGGACACCGACCCTTTATACATCGTCGCCGTCCAGTTGAATACTTTCACCGCCGATGGCACCGCCACCGCGAACGTCAGCAAGCTGAACACCATGCCGGCGTAAGTCGACTGGCCCGAGGTGTACATATGGTGGCCCCATACAAAGAAGCCAATGATCGCGATCGCCAGGCTCGATCCGGCAATGAACTCATATCCGAAAATCGACTTCTTCGAGAAGCAGGTCACGATTTCCGAAACCACGCCCATGCCCGGCAGAATCATGATGTACACCGCCGGATGCGAATAGAACCAGAACAAGTGCTGGAACAGCACGGGATCCCCGCCCAGCGCGGGGTCGAAGAATCCGATGCGGAACGCCCGCTCGAGCATCATCAGCACCAGCGTGATCGCCACCACCGGCGTGCCCAGCAACTGAATCAGGCTGGTGGCGTAATGCGCCCACACGAACAGCGGCAAGCGTCCCCACGTCAGCCCCGGCGCGCGCATCTTGTGGATCGTGACGATGAAGTTCAGCCCCGTCAGAATCGACGAGAAACCCGCCACGAATGCGCCCATCGCCGTCGCAATCACCGCGCTGTTGGCATACGTCGAACTGTACGGCGTGTAGAACGTCCAGCCCGTCTCCACGCCGCCCGTGATGGCAACATACAGCCCGAACATTCCGCCGATAATGTACAGGTACCAGCTCAGCAGGTTGATCTTCGGAAACGCCAGGTCTTTCGCTCCCACCATGATGGGAATGAGGAAATTGCCCAGCGTTGCCGGCACCGACGGAATCAGGAAGAAGAAAATCATGATCACGCCGTGCATCGTGAAGGCTTTGTTGTAGGTCTCGGCCTCCATCAGATCGCCTTGCGGCGTAAGCAGTTCCAAACGTACCAACCCCGCGAAGATTCCTCCCAAAAGGAAGAACACCGAGATCGAAATCAAATACAGGATCGCAATGCGCTTGTGATCCACGGTGAACAGCCAGCTTTGCCAGGTCCACCCGTTCGTCAAATAATTCTTGGAGGATTGCGCGGCCGGGATCGTGCTGCTCATTGCTGTTGCTCTCCTTCCTCCTTCTCCAGACTCTTGATATAAGCGATGATCTGTAACAAGCCTTCTTCGGATATCTGTCCCTGGAACGTGGGCATGATCGCTTGATATTTCTCCACAATCTGGGACCGCGGGTTCAGAATCGAACGCCGCAGATAATCCTCATCCGCCACCACCGTACTGCCGTTGTTCAGCTTCACGTTGCTCTTATAAACACCCACCAGCGATGGGCCGCGGCCCTTGCCATCGGCCAGGTGGCAGGTGATGCATCCGTACTGCTCAAACAACGCCTCGCCGCGCGCGGTCATCGACTCATCGCCACCGGCGAGCCACTTCTCGTAATCCGATTTCTCCAGCACGTGCACCGTGCCGATCATCCCCGAATGCTGCGTCCCGCAATACTCGGCGCAGAACAGGTGATACTTGCCCACCTTCGTCGGTGTGACGTAGAAGTACGTGTACCGCCCCGGCACCACATCCTTCTTCACCCGGAAATCCGGAATGAAGTAGCTGTGGATCACGTCCTCGGAGATCATCGTCAGCTTCACTGTCTGCCCCACCGGCAGATGCAGTTCATTGATTTCCCGCGGACCCGTCGGATGCTGCACCTTCCACATCCACTGCTTGCCGGTCACGAAGATCTCCATCGCGTTCGGCTGCTCCATGTACGCCTGGAAGTAAACATGCGCGCCCCAGCCGAAAAACACCAGGATCATCGCGAACGGAATCATCGACCAGGCGATCTCCAGCACCAGCGAGCCATGGATATGCGGCGGCCGGTCCGCTTCCGACTTGCGCTTGTACTTGAGCGCGAAGTAGGCGACGGTGACAAAGATGAGTGCCGTGAAAAAAACCGAAAAGGCCATCTCAGCGAACATCAAGGCATCCACTTGCGGCGCCAGGTTGCTTGCGCTGTCCGGGAGTAGAGGCAGTGTCTTTATCTCATTCATGTGGATTCACAACCAGGAAACTATGCTTTCTGGCGTCTTTCCCTCCGTAAGTTCACGATCAGGAAGCCGCCGATCACGGCTACGGTCAATGCCCCCGCCAACCGCATCGCCACCATCACATTCATGGTGTAGCGCCCGCTGGTCGGGTCGTAGTGAAAACAGGTCAGCAGCAATTGCGCCACCGGATCGCCAATCTTGCCTTGCGACGATTCGACAATCCCCAGCCGCAGATCGCGCGCCGAATACTCAATGCCAAACAGATACCGCGAGATCCGCCCTTGCGGCGTCGCCACCACGAATCCAGCCGCGTGGGCGTATTGCTGGATCGACGGATCGAACGCGTAACGAAATCCCATCGATTCCGTCAACTGCTTGATGTTCTGTTCTTCGCCCGTCAGGAAGGTCCACCCTTCCGCCGTTTGCGGCCGGCCATAGCGCTTCAGATACGCCGCCTTTTTCTCCGCCGCCAGTTCCGGCTTCTCCTTCGGGTCGAAGCTGAACATCACAATATGAAAATCCTTGCCCGGCTCAATCGACAGCGTCTTCAGCGTCTTCACCAATTCGCTCATCGAAAGATTGCACAACATCGGGCACTCGTAATACACCGGCAGCAGCACCACCGGCTTCCGCCCGAAGTACTCCTTCAGCGCCACCGTACGCCCCGATTCGTCCCGGAACGTCAGCTCCAACGGCAACTGCGAGTTCAACTTCTGTTCAAAGGCAACGCGCTTCAAAATTTCCGTCTGTCCGCCCGGGGTCTGCCGGGAGCTTTGCCCCCAGCCCGGAGCGGCCATCAGAAAGAAAACTGCAACTAGGGCGCGCATGTACAACATCCTTTACTGCTTCTTCACGGCCTCCGGCTTCGCGGCCGCGGGCTTGGCCGCTACCACCGGCAGCCCATTCTTCAAAATCATGTCCATCGCCTTTTCCACCGGCACGCGGGCCACTCCCGCCTGCTTATCGGCCCAGCCGAACGTCTCGGCCTTGCTTGCCTGCTGATGCTGGAACTCCGCCAAGTCCTTCGCCGGAAAAGCCTGCAACCGCGGCAGCGGCGGCAGCTTGCCCTGGTTGGAAAAAGCGCCTTCCGCCTTTTTCGGCAGCATCGCCAGCTCGAACCGGTACTGGAAGAACACGATCACCATGCACAGCACAACCGTGAACAGAATCCCGGTTCCCGTCCACACAATCAACGGGATATTGGCATCGCTTTCCTCGGGACCGTAAGGCACGGGCACACCCGAGTGCGACGAATGTGGATCCATACTCATGGGCCGTTCTCCTTTACTCCAGGGTCAGCGGTTCCAGGGACCGCTTCTTCAATTGCATGGCGAACACATACATCCAGATGCCGCCCAATCCCACCGCGGCAGCAAAACTGATCCACAGCGCGCTCAATTCGAAATGCGCGCTCGGTACGCCGTTCTCCATCCCGTGGCTGAATGCCGGCATGATCACCCACACCAGATCCAGTACCCGCATCGCCAGCACCCATAGCGCCACCTTGCCCAGCAGGCTCGGGTTGCGCTTCACCGGCCGGTTCAACAGCAGGAAGAACACAACCACGAAGTGGAACAGGAACACCGCCAGTCCGATGTACTCCCAGCCGCCCCGCAGGCGCTTGATGTAGTAGGCGATTTCCTCCGGCAGGTTCGCCGACCAGATAATGATCAACTGCGAAAAGCTCACATAAGCCCAAAGCATGTTGAAGGCGAACAACAGGCTGCCCAGGTCGTGATAGGTCTGCGTCTTCACCACGCCCTTCATCGGCTCCTTCGTGGAAAGGAAGCAGATGACGAAGATCATGATCGCAAAGCACGACAGCGCCTGATTCACGATGAAGATGGCGCCGTAAATCGTCGAAAACCAGTGCGGCTCGAGCGACATCACCCAGTCCACGCCGGCAAACGTCACCGCCAGGGCATGCAAAATCAACCCCGGAGCGCTCACCCGCTGTAGGCTCGGACGAACCGGCCAGTAGCCTTCCGTCTCCTGCCGCTTCGACAGCGCATTCAACCGCGCCGACAGAAACATCCAGATGGCGAAGTACACCGCCGCGCGGATATAGAAACCGGTTGTGTTCAGGTACACAGCCTTGTGCTGAAGAATCGGATCCTTCGCCACCACATCGGCATGGGTCCACTCATACAGGCTGTGCGCGCCGATCGCAATCGGCAGAAACAGCAGAAACACCAGCGGAAACGTCCGCGTGCCCGCTTCAAGCAAGCGCCGGATCGCCACGCCCCAGCCGCCGCCCACCATGTGGTGCAGCATCAGCAATCCCAAGCATCCGATCGCCACGCCGCCCCACAGCATGAATGCCAGCAGGTACGAGCGCAACACCATCTCCGCATTCACCGCAAATCCGGCCCCCGTCGCCGCCAAGCCCGCGATCCCCAGGACCAGCGAGCGCGACTGCAACTGGTCTACATACGGCTTCATTGCTTCGGTCATTAGTGTGCTGCCTCCTTCTTCGCCGGAGGCGGCGGCGGATTCTCGCTCTCGTTCACCTTCGTAACCTCATCGCCGGCCAGTTCCGCCACCTTCACATTCTGGCTCTGTTGCAACACCCGGATGTAGGCCACAATCGCCCACCGGTCTTCCACCGGAATGCGCGCAGCGTAGCTCGCCATCGATCCGTTGCCCTTCGTCACCACCTGGAAAAAATGCCCGATCGGCTGATCGCGCAACGCCTCGGTGTGGTACGAGGGCGGATTCTTCAAACCCCGGCTCACAATCATCCCATCGCCGTAGCCTGTCTGCCCGTGGCACGGTGTGCAAAACACCTGGTAGCGGTCCTTGCCCCGTTCGAGCAACGCCTTCGTCAACGGCACCGGCAACACTTCCACGGGCTTGCCGCCAACTTCGCCCGTCCAATATCCCGGGTTCCCGGCTTTGTTCATGTTGCGCGGAACCGTGCCCTTCACGGCCGGACGCGCCGCCCGCCGGTCACTCCAGAAATCGCTCGCCGCATTCAGCCGGTAGCGCGGCTGGTCGTGCATGTCCTGCCGGCACCCCATCAGCGCCAGCGCGCCGATCAACAATATCCCGTACCGCATCAGTTCTCCACCTCCGATACCTCGAAGGGGTGCAGCGTTTCCAGGAATTCCTTCGTCTTCTGCAAATCGAACCGCGGGTCTTCCGACTCGATGCAAAGGAAGAAACGGTCGCTCGATGCGTGCTTGAACCGCGGCACGTTGAACACCGGATGATACGGTTGCGGGAATCCGCACAGCGCCAGCAGCGTCCCGAACGTCGTCAACCCGGCCAGCAGCACTGTCGTTTCAAACGTGATCGGGATAAACGATGGCCAACTGTTCAGCGGCCGCCCGCCGATATTCATCGGATAGGCGACTTGCGAAATCCACTGTAGCAGCCCCATGCCGCCCATGCATCCCAGAATGCCGCCCGCCAGCACAAAGCGCGGCAGCGGCGTATCCTTCATATGCATCGCGTGGTGCAGCTCTTCAATCGGCAGCGGAGAGTAGGCGTCCATCTTGCGATACCCCTCGTGATGAGCGGCTTCGCAGGCATACACCAGCTTTTCCGGCGTTTCGAATTCGGCCATCAGGCCGTAGACCGACTTCCGCATTTAGTGGCTGCCTCCCTTCTGCGATTTGGGAAGAATCATGCGTACTTCGAACATCGCAATCGACGGCAACACTCTCACGAACAGATACATCAGCGTGAGGAACATGCCGATTGACCCGATGTAAAAGCTCCAATCGTACTTCGTCGGATAATACATGCCCCAACTGCCCGGCAGAAAGTCGCGGTGCAAGCTGGTCACAATGATGACAAACCGCTCCAGCCACATGCCGATGTTGATGATGATGGAAACGATGAACACCAGCGGTACATTCGCCCGCGCCTTCTTCGACCACAACACCTGCGGCACCAGCACGTTGAACAGGATCAGCGACCAGTACGACCATCCGTACGGCCCCGTGGTCCGGTTCTTGAACATGAACATTTCCCAGATATTGCCGCTATACCAGGCCATGAACGCTTCCATGAAGTAGCCGTAAGCCACAATCAGGCCCGTCGCCAGCATCACCTTGCACATGTTCTCGATGTGCTTCATCGTGATGAAATCCTCGAGCTTGTACCAGGCCCGCAGCGGGATCGCCAGCGTCAACACCATCGCGAATCCCGAATAAATCGCGCCCGCCACAAAGTACGGCGGGAAGATCGTGGCGTGCCAGCCCGGAATCAAGCCCACCGCGAAGTCGAAGCTGACCACCGTGTGCACCGAAAGCACCAGCGGCGTCGACATGCCCGCCAGAATCAGCGATGCCATTTCGTAATGGTTCCAGTGCTTCGCCGATCCGCGCCAGCCAAGCGACAACACCCCGTAAATGATCCGTCCCGCTTGCGACTTCGCCTTATCGCGCATCGTCGCCAAATCCGGAATCAGACCCACATACCAGAACACCAGCGAAATCGTGGCGTAGGTCGATACCGCGAACACGTCCCACAGCAGCGGACTCCGCGGTTGCGGCCACATCGCCATCGTGTTCGGATACGGCAGCAGCCAGTAGGCCAGCCATGGACGCCCCGTATGGAACGTCGGATACAGGAACGCGCAGGCCACCGCGAACAACGTCATCGCTTCCGCGAATCGCGAAATCGACATGCGCCACTGCTGCTTCAACAGCAGCAGAATCGCCGAAATCAGCGTCCCCGCGTGGCCGATACCGATCCACCAGACGAAGTTGATAATGTCGAAGCCCCAGCCCACGGGTACGTTCACGCCCCACACGCCGATGCCTTTGCCCACCAGCCACACGATGGTGCCCAGCAACATCATGAAGACGGAGAAAGTGATCGTGAACCCGATCAGCCAGAATCGCGGCCAGCCTATTTCAATCGGTATCGCGGCTATCTTGTCCGTGACCGTCGAAAAATTATGCCCCGGCGCCACCATGGGGGTGGGCCCGGTTTCGATGGCTGGCCCGGAATGATCGATCTTTTCCTGTGCCATTTCCTATGCCTTCTCCAGCTCCGGGTTGGGATTCTGCAACCGTGCCAGATACGTCGTCCGCGGCTTCGTGTTCAGGTCCGTCAGAATCCCGTAATTCCGCGGATCCGCCTTCGCCTTCGATATCCGGCTCTCTTTATCGTTCAAATCGCCGAACGTGATCGCCTGGGTCGGACACACCTGCTGGCACGCCGTCACGATCTCGCCGTCTCTTACCTTCCGGTCTTCCTTTTCCGCCGTGATCTTGGCGTGGTTGATGCGCTGGATGCAGTAGGTGCACTTCTCCATCACACCGCGGCTCCGCGCCGTCACTTCCGGATTCCGCAGCCCGTGCAGGCTCTTCGTATCCCAATCGTTGTAAAGGAAGAAATTGAACCGCCGCACTTTGTACGGGCAGTTGTTCGAACAATACCGGGTACCCACGCAGCGGTTGTACACCATCTGGTTGATACCTTCTTCGCTATGCACCGTCGCCGCCACCGGACACACCGGCTCGCACGGCGCGTTCTCGCAGTGCATACAGGTCACGGGCTGCGAATAGGCCGCCGGATTGTCGATATCGCCCTTGTGGTAGCGGTCAATCCGGATCCAATGCATCTCGCGCCCGCGCACCACTTCATCCTTGCCGACCACCGGAATGTTGTTTTCCGCCTGGCAGGCGATCGTGCACGCCCCGCAACCGTTGCAGGCGTTCAAATCGATCGACATGCCCCAGGCGTAACCCTTCGAATAATCCCAGCCCGGCGCGTACAGGCTGAAATCCGCCGGCGGATCTTCCACCATGTGCTTGGCGAACTCCGGATGCTTCAGAAATTCGTCTTCCGTTCCCACCCGCACAATCTTGCGGTCGATCTGCGCCGCGTCGGCGTCCTTGATCTGCTCAATGCCGTGATGCGTCTGCGTCGAAACCAGCTTGTAGTACTGATTCGCATTGGACACCTCAACCGCATTCGCCCACAGCTTGTCGCTTGTCCGCAGCGGGTTGACATCGAATCCGACGCCCGTGCCCACCTTGCCCGCCTTGCCGCGGCCGTAACCGAGGTGCACCGTCACCGTATTGGGAGCCTGCCCCGGAGTCACCCAGACCGCTCCCTTTACCGTCGCCGAACCCACTTTCAGATTCACGACATCGTTGGTGGTAACGCCCAATTTCTCGGCTGTCGTCGGCGACACATGCACCGCGTTGTCCCACACCACCTTCGACACCGGATTCGGCAGTTCCTGCAACCAGCTATTGTTCGCGTAGCGCCCATCGAGCACCGTCGGATCCAGCCGGAAGGTAATCTCCATCCCGCTTGGCGCGGCCGCCGGCGGCATGGCCTTGAAATCGGCCTTCACCGTGACGTTCTTCGAAGCCAGAGCCGTGTTCGCCCAGAAGCCGTCGTGCAGAGCTTTCGAGAATTGCGCATCGAAATCCGGCAGCTTCAACTTATCGCGCCAGAAGCGGCGATGCAGTTGGTAATTCGTCCCTTGCTTGCCCGCCAGCGCCGACAGCACTTCCATCGCCGTCTTGCCGCCATACAGAGGATCGATCAACGGCTGAATCGTCGTAATCGTGCCATCGTAGGCCCGCGCATCGCCCCAGGTCTCCAGCGTATGCGCCTCCGGCACATGCCAGTGGCAGTAGAACGCCGTCTCATCCACATACAACCCAAGGTGAATGCGGTTGGCCACCTTCAGGAAGGCATCCTTGAACTTCAAATCCGGCGGAGCCGTGTACACCGGATTGCCCGACAGCACAATCAAGGTTTCCACTTTCCCCGCATTCATATCGGCCACCAGCGTTTTCAGCGAATCGATGTGCGGTGTGGCGATGCCTTCCATCGGCTCCGTCACCATCACCGTCTTGCCGAAATTGCCCAGCTTTTCGTTGATGGCGTGCGCCAGCGCGTGCACCAGCGGAGGCTGCGTATCGCCCGCCACCACCAGCGAAGCACCTTGTTTCGATTGCAAATCCTTGGCAAGCGCCGCTACCCACGCATCGTGCGGCGTCGAAGGCGCTTCCACATTCACGCCCAGCTTCGCCGCTAGCGTCCGCGCCACGCCTTCAATCTCGGAAGGCTTCAGCGACAGCCGGTGATCCGCCAATCCGCTTGTCACCGTCGGGTGCGTCTCCACCACGTACAGGCGGTTCATCCGCTTCTTGCCCACTTCCGGCTTGCGCCGCGCCGCGAAATCGCGCGAGTAGCGCACCGCCCCCGGCCCGTAGTTCAGAAAATCCGAATCGAGCGAGAAGATCACGTCCGCCGCATCGACCTTGAAATAAGTTGAGGCCGGCTCGCCGAACGCCATCACTGCCCCGGCACGCGCCGAATCGCTCGACGACGGATCCCAGGCGTGCCACTTCGCTTCCGGCATCATCGCCAGCACGGCCTGCATCGTTTCGATCAGACTCGGCGAAGTGATGTTCTCGGTCAGAATCCGCAGCCCCGCGCCCTTCTTGGCGAAGTGCTTTTCGCGGATCACCGTCAGCGCGCCCCAGAAATTCGTGTTGTTGCTGACCTGCCCTTCGTGCAGCACCGTCTCCGAACGGTCCGGGTCGTACATCGTCAGCAGGTTCGCCTGCGCGAAAATGTCCGTCGATCCCAGACTGCCCGGATGCTCCGGATTGCCTTCCGCCTTCGTCGGCCGCCCCTGGTGGCTCAGCACCAGCAGCCCGGCTGCGTAGCCGCCATTCAATTGCGCCGTCGCATACTGCACCGGCTCGTTGCCGCTAAACTCCTCCGGCGGCTTCACATACGGAACAATCTTTTCAAGCGGCTGCCGCGTACAGGCCGTCAATCCGGCCAGCCCGAGCGATGCCCCCATCAGCTTGAAGAGGTTGCGCCGGTCGAGCGGGGTCCGCCAATCCGAGCCCGTCTGCGGAAACTCATTCTTCAGCAGATCCTGTATCTCCGGCGCTTCCGCCAGTTCCTCCAGGCTCCGCCAAAGCTGGTCCCCGGTCTTGCCCTGGAGCTTCTCGCGCACGGCTTGCAAATCGAGCCGCGGCGATTGTCCAAGTATTGGGAAATGTGCGTTTCCGCTTGTGCTCATCGATGACATGTGTAGCAATCCGTCAGCTTCAGAACGTTGTATTCCTTCACCAGCTTCGCGCCCAGCTCAGCTTGGTTCGGAGGATGCTTGTAGGTCATATCGAATACCTTGTCCCGCGGCCGGATCTTCGCCTCCGGATTGCGGTGGCAGTCGAGGCACCATTCCATATACAGCGTGTTGACCTGATACATCAAAGGCATCTGGTCCACGCGCCCGTGGCATTCCGAACAACCCATGCCTTTGTTCACGTGGATACTGTGGTTGAAATAAACGAACCCCGGGAGATCGTGCACCCGGTTCCATTCAAGCGACTTGCCCGTCGCCCAACTCTGCCGCACCGGCTCCAGCATCGGAGCGTTCGTCCAGATCATGGAGTGGCAGCTCATGCACGTTTCCGTTGCCGGCATACCCGCCGACGCTGTCCGTTCCACTGTGCTATGGCAATAACGACAATCGATTCCCAATCCCGCCACATGGTGTTTGTGCGAAAAGGGAACCGCCTGGTCGAATGGGATATTGGCCCGCGAGACATACGGCGCACGGTTGACCGTCATCAGCGCGTAGCCCGCCCCGCCGGCGAGAAGCACGACGGCGGCGATACTGACCTTGGCGATGACGTTAGTGCTGGGGTGAAATAGCTGAGACATGAACCACCTGCAAGGCGGGAACCTTCCACCTTTAGCCTTTGATTTTTATTTGTTCACGATAGCCAGGTGTGCGCATCCTCATGCAGCCCCTGACTCCACACGAATAGAAATACTTCCCAGACAGAAATTGTCATTATAGGAAGCCACTGGCTCTCTTGTCAAACCAAAATTATTACTGTCAGACAGTAATCCACTCATCGACCCTGTCTAGACCTAAGTCGCCAAGACCAGACAAAAGTCTCATACGAATTTGGGTGGCTTGTCAACGGAAAAGCGCCCGACTCCGAGCCGGCGCCTTACTTTTCATCCAGCCGAGCTGGGGTCGATAACCCGCAGGTCTGGAAAGTACTTCCCATACACTCCACGGCCGCGGGAGAGCAGGCACGATGCCTGCACATGCGCGTGCGCTCCGATCAGGAAATCCGTCAGAACTCGATCTCTCGTTCCGCCCATGCGACGATAATCGCGCCACGCCAACGAGGCAGCCCACATCGCCTCCTGCGATACCCGCTCCACCAGAATCTGGTTGTCGCCTAGAAATCGCCCGCAATCCGCCAGCGATCGGAACTGGTCGCACAGCTCCGCGTATACCGGATCGCATATCACCAGCGAGCCGAGGGCACTCGCCTCTTCGAGCGCCGCGAGCGACCTGTCGACGAATCGTTCGTTCGGTATCAGAACATCGAGCAGGACGTTGGTGTCGATGGCGGTGATCATAGTTTACCGCGCACCTCGTCGATGTATGCATCGACGCCGGCGTAACCAGCGTCCCCGAATGCCGGACCGCAGTACCCCTTCCACTTTCGCCACCGCAACCGGGGCGCACGCTTGCGCAACAATATCTCCCCCCGCTCCACCGCGAACTCAACCTCCTTAACGCCACCGCGCCGCGCACGCCTCCACAAACCGCCGCCCCACCCCCGCCAGATCCTGCCGCCCCGACGCCAGCACCACCGTAGTCGTCACCCCCGGCAGCGGCTTCGCCACACACTGCCGGCCCCCCAGCCGCGCCACCGATGCCGGAGCGATCGTCACCCCCATTCCCGCCTCCACCAGCGCCACCACCGTCGGCCACTGCGTCGCCTCCTGCACAATGCGCGGCTCGAATCCCGCCGCCCGGCAACATGCCATTAGTTCATCGTGAAAACTCGCCCCCAGCCGCCGCGGAAAGAATACGAACGGATCCTTCGCCAGCGCCGCCAGGCGCACCCGCTTCGCCCCCGCCAGCCGGTGTTGCCGTGGCAGAATCACCGAAACCCCCTCCCGGTACCGGTGCAACTCATGCAATCCCTCGCCCACCGCCTCACAGCGCAGAAACCCCACATCCGCCGACCCCGCCAACAACGCCTCCCCGATTGCAGCCGTCGACATCTCCCGCAAACTCACGTCCACCGCCGGCAGTTTCCTCCGGAACCCCCGGATCACCCGAGGCAACGCCCCCAGCATCACCGACGGCGGAGTCGCAATCACCAGCTTTCCCGCCTCCCCGCGGCCCGCCGCCTGCGCCGCCGCCACCGCCCGCTCCACCTGCTCCATCGCCGCCCGCGCCAGCGGCAACAACGCCGCCCCGGCATCGGTCAACTGTGTCCGCCGCGTCGACCGCTCGAATAGCGCGAACCCGATCCGCTGCTCCAGCCGCTGGATCTGCTGCGTCAGCGGAGGCTGCGAAATCGCCAGCTTTTCCGCCGCCCGCCCGAAATGCAATTCCTCCGCCACGGCCACGAAGTAGCGCAGATGCGTCAATTCAATCCCTGAAACATTCATATCAGAATCATATCAATCTACACAGACAATTATATTGGACGAATCGCCGTTTCCCACCCTACCATCGAAACATGGTGCTTCCCCTCTACGAACGGCCCTCCCTCACCATCCACCGCGGCGAAGGCTGCTACCTCATCGACACCGCCGGCCGCCGCTATCTCGACTTCATCGCCGGCATCGGCGTCAACGCCCTCGGCCACGCCCACCCCCGCATCGTCCAAGCCATCGCCGGCCAGGCCGCTCTCTGCCTTCATACTTCGAACCTCTACAGCCACGAATACCAGGCCCCGCTCGCCAAGCGCCTCGCCCAGTGGAGCGGCCTCTCCCATGCCTTCTTCTCCAACAGCGGCACGGAAGCCATGGAAGCCGCCCTCAAAGCCGCCCTCGCACATGGCACCCGCCAGCACCCAACCAAGTTCCGCATGGTGGCCCTCGAAAACTCCTTCCACGGACGCACCCTCGGCGCCCTCTCCGTCACCGGCCAACTCCACTACCGCCGCGCCTTCGGACCCCTCCTCCCCGGCGTCACCTTCGTCCCCGCCAACGACATCCCACAACTGAAGGCCGCCGTCACCGAACACACCGCCGCCATCATCCTCGAACCCATCCAGGGCGAAGGAGGCATCCATATCCTCCAAGAATCGTTCCTGCGCGAGGCCCGCCGCCTCGCCACCGCAGCCAATGCCCTCTTCATTGCCGACGAAACCCAATGCGGACTCGGCCGCACCGGCCACTTCTTCGCCTACCAGCGCTTCCCCAACCTCCTTCCCGACATCGCCGTCACCGCCAAACCCCTTGCCGCCGGACTCCCCCTCGGGGCAACCCTCTTCAACGACCTCGCCGCCCGAGCCCTCCCCAAAGGCCAGCACGGCTCCACCTTCGGCGGCGGACCCCTCGCCTGCCGCGTCGCCCTCGAAGTTCTCGACATCATCGAAGAGCTGATCCCACACATCCGCCAGACGGGCGAGTACCTGCACCAGCGGCTCTCCACCCTCGCCGAAACCCGCTCTGCCGGCATGATGGCCGGGCTCCAACTCTCCACTCCCGGCGCACCGCTCGTCGCAGCCGCCCTCGAACAAGGCCTCCTCATCAACTGCACGCAGGGCAACGTCATCCGACTCCTGCCCCCCTTCATCGCCACGCGCCATCACATCGATGAAGCCGTCCGGATCCTCACCGCCGCCGGCCTCAGTCCACGCACCATCTCCCGTGAAAATCACCCTACCCCCGCCCCTAAGGCTGGTCCCCACTCATTCTCCTCCCCCCCTTACCGATAAGTAGGTTGTAGGCGATCCCCAAAATGATCCGGCTCACTCGGCTAAATCACGTTCCTGTCTTCCTCAACTGCGATCTCATCGAGCACATCGAAGTGACCCCGGATACCGTGATCAGCCTCACCTCCGGCCAGAAGCTCGTCGTCCTCGAAACAGCCGAAGAAGTCGTCCAGCGCATCATCGAGTACCGCCGCCTCGTCGCCCACCAAACGGAAAGGGTTCCCCAGCCGGAGAAGTCGGAATGACGCGGAGTCGGCAATGGCAGCCAAAAACGGTTTGAAGCCCGATCTCGCGTCCTGGGTCGGCGTCGTGATCGCCTTCGGCGCCATCATCGGCGGCCTCCTCCTCGAAGGCGGCCAGATCACCGATATCGCTCAGTACACCGCCGCCATCATCGTCCTTGGCGGCACCCTCGGCGCCACCATGCTCAACTCCCCGCTCCACACCTTCCTCTCCGCCCTCAAACGCTGCGCCCACGTCTTTCTCGAGCGCGCCGAATCGCCCGACTCCGTCATCGACGCCATCATCGAATACGCCACCAAAGCCCGCAAACAGGGCATCGTCTCCCTCGAACAGGAAGCCGCCGCGATCCACGATCCCTTCCTCCGCAAAGCCCTCACCCTCGCCGTCGACGGCACGGACCTCCAGGAACTCCGCAAAATGATGGAGCTCGAAATCGAAATGATCGAACACCGCGCCAGCGCTGAAGCCAAAGTCTTCGAGCAGGCCGGAGGCTATGCCCCCACCGTCGGCATCATCGGGGCCGTCATGGGCCTCATCCAGGTCATGAAAAATCTCGCCAACATCGATGAGGTCGGCCACGGCATCGCCGTCGCCTTCGTCGCCACCGTCTACGGCGTCGGTATCGCCAACCTCTTCTTCCTCCCCATCGCAGGCAAAATCAAGGCCCGCGTCCACGAAGAGCTCCGCATCAAGGAACTCATCGTCGAAGGCGTCAGCGGTATCGTCGAAGGCCTCAACCCCAAACTCATCCGCATGAAGCTTGAAGCCTACGCCTCGGGCGAATCCCAATCCAGGAAGGAGTCTGCCAATGGCCCGGAAAAAGCAGCATGAAGAGCACGCCAACCATGAGCGCTGGCTCGTCTCCTACGCCGATTTCATCACACTCCTCTTCGCCTTCTTCGTCGTCATGTTCGCCAGTTCCCAAACCGACAAGGGCAAGGCCGCCCAGGTCTCCGAATCCGTCAAACGCGCCCTCGAAGAAAACGAGTTCGCTTCCGCCATGGCCGGAATCCTCGGCGGCACCGTCGGCAATAAAGGCCTCGGCAACGCCATGATGCGCGGCCCGGGCGGCGCCACCAAAGCCGCCGAATCCACCGCCAAGGACCCCCGCATCGCCGAACTCCTGCCCTCGCAATTGTTCCTCAACGAACAACTCAAGGACGAAATCAACAGCGGCAAGGTCACCGTCCACATGGGTGCTCGAGGCCTCGTCGTCAGCCTCCAGGAGGCCGCCTTCTTCCCCTCCGGCGATGCCACCGTCAACGAAGCCGCTTATGAATCCATCGCCAAGATCGCCGAATCCATCCGCGTCCTGCCCAACCCCGTCCGCCTCGAAGGCCACACCGACTCCATCCCCATCCACAACGCCCGCTTCGCTTCTAACTGGGAGCTTTCCGCCGCCCGCGCCATCGCCATGCTCCAACTGTTCACGGAACACTTCGCCATCGACCGCTCCAAGTTCTCCGTCGCCGGTTACGCCGATGTCGTCCCCATCGAGTCCAACGATACCCCCGAAGGCCGCGCCCGCAACCGCCGCGTCGATATCGTCATCCTCAACAAAGCCGGCCTCACCGAAGAGCCCACCGCCCGCAAGTGATCGCCTCCGCTATTCGTAGTCCTCTTCGTAGAGCCGGTGCGCCAACCCCGGCAGCAGCAAACAAACACCCCCGATCGCCTGCCGGATCGCGATCGCCATCTTGTCTCCGGGATCCACATACGCCACGCTCAGCATCACTCCGATACCGAAAGCCAAACAAAAGGCGCATGCCGCCGGACTGTGTTTCAGCGTATATAGTACCTTCGACATCTTAGTCCTCCCTGAAACTCCATCATGCAGAGTTCTAGGACTAAACGCCATCTAGTAATACCCCCTGTTCTGCCGCAACAAACCCCTTAGGAGGTTCTAGAGTGCCCCGTGGAGTAACCCGTGGCCGGCGACTCGGGTGCCGAAACCTACGGCAGGATCACCCCGCGCTCTTCCAACAATTCGCCCGTCCGCTGCATCAACTGCAACAGGGCACGCCGGTAGTTCACGCTCTCCGTCACCAGCCGCGATTCCGCCTGCGTCAGCGCATTCTGCGAATCCAGCAGGAAGAAGATCGTGATCGTACCCAAGTCATACCGCTTCTGGTCCGCGTCCACGCGGCTCTGCGCCAGGTCCCGGGCGATTTGCGCCAATCGCACTGCCGCCCGGCTATTCTCCACTTGGTTGATCCCGTTCAGCACTTCCAGCCGTGCCGTCTGTTGATCGTTCCGCAGATTCAGCATTTCCCGCTTCCGCGTGATTGCCGCATCCGCCAGGTCTGCCGCCGCGCGCCGGTCCCGCAAAGGCAGTGTCAGCGTCAGACTGAAGTTGTACGTCGGAAATCCGAACCCGAACATCTGGTCAAACGCGTCCGTAATCCCACCCGGAATCGGCTGGATGGGACCGGTCTGCAACACGTTCTGCCGGGGAAAAAATGTACCGCCGCGGCCTGTCGTCGTATAGCCGCCACCCAGCACCAGGTTCGGCAACAACGCATTCTTCGCCTGCCGCAACTGCAAGTCCGCCACATCCAGGCTCTGATAGTCCGACTTGATATTCGGACGAAGCATCATCGCCTTCTGTACCAGCGCCTCTTTGTCGTATTCGGTCTGATCGTCCGGCACCGCCACGGTCTCCGTCAGCACAATCGGCAGCTTCCGGATCTCCGGATCCAGATCCGCACCCATCTGCCGCCGCAACTGGTCCTCCGTCTGCGCCAGCCGGTACCGCGCCTGGGTCACAAAGATGTCCGCGTTCGCATACACCGCCTTCGGCTGGAAAATTTCCAGCTCCGAAATCGCGCCCAGATCCAATTCCCGCTGCGCGCGCTTCAAGGAAACATCGGCCAACTGCAACGCCTTCTCCTGTACCTTCAGGTTCTCGCGCGCTTCAATCACGTTCCAATAGGCCGTCTCCGCCTGGGCCAGCAGGCGCAACACGGTGTCCGCGAAATCGTACTCGTTCACGCGCAGCCGGCTCCGCGCCAGCGTGATCGGTAGCATCGTGATCTGCTTGCCACGCCCACGCAACAGCGGCTGGTTGAAGCTGAAGTTCAGGTTGCTCGTATACGCCGGGTTAAACGTCTGGAACTGGCTGTTCGTCGAGTTCTTGCTGCCCGTGAATCCCGCCGTGATCTGCGCGCCCGTCGAAATCGTCTGCTGGTAGTTCGCCGACCATGGCTGGTTCAACTGGCTGAGCGATGCCGCGCCGGCCAGCACGTCCGTCGTCGCCGAATTCGCCCGCGTGGCCGCAAACCGCATGACCAGCAGTGGATCGAAAAGCGCCGCCGCGCGCGTAATCGCGTTCCTCGGTTGCTCAACGTTCAGCCGGCTCAGCTCGATATCCGTATTGTTCGCCAGCACCAGCTCAATGTATTGCTTCAGCGACAACTCCAGCTTTCCGTCCACCACGTAATCGGCATGGCGAACGGGGGGACGCAATTCCACCCGCGGCACTACCGGCTGAAAATGCCGCCGGAACCAAGCCTTGCTCGGGAACGACGGCACTTCCAAATCATCGGACAACGTGTAGGTCTCGCGGAAGCCCATGCGCGGCGAGGGCCCGGCTGCACTGCCGGCCGTCTCCTGTGCCTGGACAATCCCTGCGGTTACGGCAACGGCGCAGAAAAGGAACAAACGCATTCTAGAAAAACCTCTATTGGAGAGAGAACCTTGTGATTATTACTCGTACCGGATCGCTTCGATCGGGTCCAGCTTCGCCGCTTGTACCGCGGGGTAGATCCCGAACAGCAATCCGATACCCACCGATACTCCAAAGGCGACGGCAATAGACGATGTGGTTACAACCGTAGACCATCCGGCCACCGCCGCGATCACTTTCGATAAAGTGAACCCGAAAGCAATCCCGATCAGGCCGCCCAATATCGAGATGAGCACCGCTTCGGTCAGGAACTGCCGCACAATGTCGGCTTGCCGCGCTCCGATCGCCCGCCGGATCCCGATCTCACGCGTCCGCTCGAGCACCGTCGCCAGCATGATGTTCATGATGCCGATGCCGCCCACCAGCAGCGAAATGCCTGCGATACAGATCATGACGATCGAAAAGATCGCCTGTGTCCGGCGCCGCTGTTCCAGCAGTCCGGCCGGCACCGTCACCGTGAAATCGCCCGCGTCCTTATGCGTGTTGGCGAGAATGGCGCTCACCACGTTTGCGGTATCCACTGAGTCCACATCCTGCTTCACCTTGATGTAGATCCCGTCAATCTCGTCCTTCAGATAACTGTTGCTGTCTTCAAACCGGCGCATCACTGTGTTTAGCGGAGCGATCACCAGATTGTTCCGGTTCACCACTTCCAGGCCTTCCACATCCGAATCCGCCGTCGCCTGTTGCGCCAGCACGCCGATCACTTGCAGCCAGACATCGTTCACCTTGACATACTTGCCCACCGCCGGCTCGTAGCCGAGCAGGTTCACCTTCGCCGATTCGCCCAGTACGCAAACCGTCGCCGATTTTGCATTGTCGTCATCGTTGAAGAAGCGCCCCTCCACCACCTTCAGACTGTTGATTTGCAGGTAGTTCGGGTCCACGCCGATGAGCAGTGGCGGCTCCTGCGCGGTCTTCGGCAGGATCTTTGTCGGCTTGAACCGCTTGCGCGGCGTCATCGCTTCAATACCCTGCACGTTCTCCGAAATCGCCCGGAAATCCCGGAACGACATCCCCGGCGAAACCTGCCGCCGCGCCTGCAACTCGTTCCGGTCCACCGCTTCTTTCGCTTCGATGATGATGTTGTTCACGCCCAGCAGATCGATGTAGCTGATCATCTCTTTTTCAACGCCCGCCGTGATGGCCAGCATCGCCACCACCGCGCCCACGCCGAAGATCATTCCCAACATCGTCAGCAGACTGCGCAACTTGTGGACCAGCAGACTCGCCAGCCCCATGTAAATTTCAGGAAGATATGCCGAAAGCATGTACTACTTGCCACCTCCACCAGCCGGCAGCGCACCTAACGCACCGCCCTTGGAATCTTTACCCTTCTTCGCCCCCGGCTTCGCATTCGGATCGGCCATGGCCACCACATCTCCAGGCTTCACGCCCGAAGTCAGCACCACGGTCGACTCCGTCCGCCGCCCGATCACGATCGGCCGCTCTTCCCAGCCCTTGGCTCCGCGCACATAAACAAACGGCTTATTGTCCCGTTCGAAGATCGCCTGTGTCGGCACATTGATGGCGTTCGGAATCTTTTCGACGATGATTTCCACGTCGGCCAGCATTCCCGGCCGCAACAGAACATCCAGTTGGTCGTCGTCTTCCGGCGCCGGAGGCAGCTTCGCCGCGTCCAGATCCTTCTGCGTAAACCCGCCGGGAGCGGTCGCCGCCATCTGCGCCTCGCCACGGCCGCCACCCGGTCCGCCGCGGCCGCCGGGACCGCCTTGCCGCCCGCGTCCACTGGCCATCATCTGCACCACCTGATCCGGCAGCGTGATCTTCGCCTTCTTGAACTCATCCTGAAGCTTCTTGACGAACTCGGCACGCGCCTTCTCGTCCATTTCCGCCAGGTTCTTGCCCTCAGACAGCTTGCGCACAATCTCACGCGCCTTCGTGAACATCTCGGGGTTCATCCCACCCGCTCCGCCGGGGCCGCCCGGCCCTCCAGGTCCGGCGAAACCGAACCGCCGCGGTCCGCCTTCCCCGCCACCACCGCCTTGGCCTCCAGGCCCTCCCTGCATTCCGCCGGGACCGCCCTGCATGCCACCGGGACCGCCCTGCATGCCGCCCATGGCTCCTCCGCCGCCCATTCCGCCGCCGCCCATTCCTCCAGGCATTGCGCCGCCACCGCCCATCATCATCGCCGCGCCGCCGCCACCCATGGCCATTGGGTTCGCCGCGACACCTTTCTTGCGGTTGGCTTCCGCGGTTGCCAGAATCTTTTGAATCTGCTCCGGTGAAGCGCCCAGCGCCGTCAGCAACTGCTTCATGTCCAACGACAGAATCACGTCAAACTTCTTTGCCGGGTCGTTCGAAAACACGCTCGATGTCGCCGTCCCGCTCATCGACTTGATCTTGCCGTGCAGCTCCGTCTCCGGAATCGCATCCAGCCGCATGATCACGTCCTGTCCCTCGCGCAGATTCGCCCGGTCCAGTTCGCCAACCCTGCTGATCACTTCCAGTTCCGACAAATCCAAAACATCGGCCACCGGCATACCCGGCTGCACCTGGTCGCCCTCGCGGATGTCCGGTACCGTCATGCCCGGCACGAAAAAGCCCGAAGCCCGGTTCTGCCGCACCGAAACGAGCCCCGTGATCGGAGCCAGCAGCTTCACCTGCATCAGCCGATTCTTTTCCCGTTGCAGTTCCAGCACCGATTTTTGGCGCCGCTCGTTCAAAACGGCCATTTCCGCTTCCGCCTGCTCGAGCCGCGACTTGATATCCACTTCCAACTGCTTCAGCCGCCGCCGCGATTCTTCGAGCGTCAGCAGATTCTTCTTCTGGTCAATCGCCGACAGCAGTTCATTGCGCTTCACTTCCAGCTCTGCCCGCCGCACCGAATACCGCGTGCGCAGCAGTTCCACTTGGTCCTGGTTGTTGCGGATGTTCAGATCCGCCCGCGCCTTCTTGATCTGTTCGTCGATCTGATCCAGTTCGAGTTGCTTCTCTTCAATGCGCGAGAGCAATTCCGAATCGTCAAACTCCACCACGAGATCCTTCTCGCGGGCCAGCGAGCCAAGCGCCGCCAGCTTCGTCACCTGTACCGTGCCGAACAGATTCGGGGCTGTCAGCGTAACGCTCCGTACCGCGCGCAGTTCCCCGCGCGAGTAGGTGCGCACCACCACGTCGCCCTGCCGTACCCTCGTCGATGGAATTTGCTCCACCCGCGACGGCATCGACTGCACGTATTGGTAGCCTCGCCATGCCCCGAATCCCACGATCCCGAGCAGAGCCAGACGAAACAGAATCTTTTTCAACGCTTTCATCGCTTACCTTTTTTCGAACCGCGGCGTTCGCTTCTCGCGCGCCGGCTATAACTTCTTGGCCCGCTTGGCCGCTTCGGCGGGGTTTTCAAGCGCCACCACTTCGCCGTCCTTCAAGCCGCTCAGCACTACCATATCCACATCGTTGCGCTTGCCCACCACGATGGGCCGGATCTCAAACGATTGGCCTTTCTGCACATAAACAGCCGGTTTGCCGTTGTGCATGAAGCTCGCCCGGATCGGAATCAGCAGCGAGTTCTGCTGGCTCTCAATCACCACCTCCGCCGATGCGCTCATGCCCGGCCGCAGCCGCGGATCCAGCTTCACCAGCGTGGCCCGGGCCGGAAAACTCTTTTCCGACATACCCATCCCGCGGTAGATCACCGATGCAATCGGGCTGATCCAATCCAGTTCCGCCTCAAACTCCTTGTCCGGTATCGCATCCACATGAATCCGCAACTTCTGCCCCAGTTGCAGCCGGCCCCGGTCCACTTCGTCCAGTTTCAGCTCGATGCGCATTTCCGAAAGGTCCGGAATTTCCGCAATGGCCGCGCCCGTCCATGCCCGGTCGCCTTCCTTGAATGGCGGCGGAGTCGAGCCGAACGATCCCTGGCTGCGGAAGTTCGGCAGCACGTTCACAATCCCATCGTTCGGCGCGCGCAGGATCATCTTCGAAAGGTACCCGCGGGTCCGCTCCATATCGCGGATGGCCTTGTCTTTCTTCTGGTTAATGCGCTCCAGATCGGCGTTCTGCCCGACATCATGCGCCTTCAGCGTCGTCAGCACCTGCCCCAGTTCGCCTTCCGAAATACCCACTTCAATGCGGTTTTTCGCGCCTTCAATCTCGCTCACAACCTCGGCCTTGCTTGCCTCGAGCTTCGCCCGCTCCAGGTTGTATTCGGCGGTCATCTTGTTCATGGCATCCGATTCATCCACCATCCGGTGCGATGCCTTCGTCTGCACTTCCTCGCTATCCACCGTGCGCAGACTGGTCTGGCGTTCCAATAACGCCTGCTCCTGGCTGGCGGCGTCGAACTCGACCACTACTTCGCCTCGCCGCACGGGACGCCCGGATTCGGCCAGCCGCACAATCCGCACATCGGGAACCTGCGGCGCCGCCAGAACCTCTGACCGCACGCTCTTGATCTCCCCGCGCGTCTTCACGGCGATCACGAATTCGCCCGTCCGCACCCGCTGTACGGGCACTTCCACCTTCGTCGTGTTCTGCTGATACTTGTTGTAGGCCGCGTATCCGCCGCCCGCGCCCACCGCCAGAAGAATGGTCCAGACTATGGCCTTCTTCCGCTTCGAGCCCACTTGGCCCAGACGCTGCTTTGGCTTTACATCTTTCGACATCGGTTACATCGTCTCCCAACAAGAAATCGAAACCCTAGGACGCCGGCGCCAGCCGCCGCCGCAACACTGCCGTTTTCTCCGGCTCGGACTTGTTCTGCCCCGGACTCGCCGGCATCGGCGGCCGTTCCTCGGCCACCGTCTCGCCTGCCTTCAGCCCGCTCTTGATCGCGACAGCCGTGTTGTTGGCCAATCCCAATTCCACCTGCCGCGTCTCCCAACCGTTCGCCGTCCGCACGTATACGTAGGGCTTGGCCGATGGATCGTCGCGGAATACCGCGCCTAAGGGAACAATTGCCGCCGCCTCTTCTTCTTCCGTCACCACATCCACGCTCGCCGACAGATCCGGAATCACGCGCGGATCCATCTTGTCAATCTTAATGCGCACCGGAATCTCCTTCAGGTAATTGCCCCGCGCGCTGAACATTCCCGAACTCTTCGGCATCGCCGCCACGCTGTAGACGCGCCCCGGCAATTCCAGGTCCGGAAATGCGTCCAGCCGGATCGTGGCCTTCGCGCCAACGCGGATCCGTTCCACGTCCGTCTGGTTAACGACCGCTTCCACCACCATGGTGGAAGGATCCACAATCTTCATGAACGGCATCCCGGGCATCACCGGATCGCCTTCCTGCACCTGCCCGAAATCGCCCCCGCGGAAGATGTTCAACATCACCACCATTCCCTCGATCGGCGACCGCATCACCATCCGGTCCGCGTTCACTTCCGAACGGCGCAGTTCCAGCTTCGATTGCTGCAAGTCCATCTTCGAGATGTTCAACTGCGCTTCTTCGCCCGCGCGCACAAACGGTACTTCCTTCAATAACTGCTGATAGCGGGCCTCGGCTTCTTCCAGCGCCAGCCGGAAACGCTCCGAATCGATCGCCGACCGTACCGGCACCGTCTTCAGATCCAGCTTCGCTTTCTCTACCTCCCCCTTGGCGATCAGAATCGACTGCTCATGCGCCTTCCGCGTCACCTCCAGATCGGCGACCATCTTTTGCATGTTCGCCTCCTGCTGCAATACGCCGGACTTATAGTCCTCCAGCCGCTGCAACATGTACTGCCGGTCGAACTCTGCAATCTTATCGTTCTTCTTAACAATGCTGCCGGGCTTCACCAGATCCTGCAAAACCGCGCCGAAGTCGCCGCCGCCGCTGCTCGGTCCACCGCCACCGCCACTGAACAACGATCCCGATGTCGAACCGAGACCTTCTCCGCCGAGCGCCGAACTGAGGGCCGCCGCCGTGGCACTACGCGCGCTACTCGAGCTCCGCGAACCACCGGATGAGGTCCGCGTCGTCGCCGCACGCATCGCGCTCGAAGAGCTGCGCACGCCGCCCACCGACGCTCCGCCACTCATGCTCGCCGTTGGAGAGCTCGAACCGCCCATGGAACTGCCACCGCCAGCGTTGGACGTGACCGACCCAGCCAAGGAACTTGGGGTGCTGCCGCCGCCGCTGCCGCTCGATGAGGGGCTGCTGCTCGATCCCCCGCCCGACGAGGAGCCACCTCCGCCGCCGCTGCTCGATCCGCCACCTCCGCCGCCGCCACGGCTCCGGCCCATGAACCCGCCACCGCCTCCGCCTGAAAAGCTCCGGCTTCCCCGCAACTGCGGCCCGAGGATCGTCACGAACTTCTCCGGTCCCGTCGTTCCCGTCAGCCGCAGAGTCTGCGTGAGTTTCCCGCTGCCCACCGGTGCCGTCCGTATCGATGCCGACAAGGCCCGCTTGGCGGCCACGGCTTCGTCGGCTAAGTTCTTTTGATACAGCCAATAAGCGCCGGCGCAAACGGCCGCGATACCGACCAGCCATAACCATGCCGGGTTGCGTGGCTTCGGCGGTTCCTGGACCACTACGGGTTTCTGCGCCGGTTGGTCCGGCTTCGTAATCGGCGTAGGGATGCTGCTGTGTTGCATGGACAAACCTTCCAGCTCCGTTTTGAGCTACCTTTGTCTGAGAAGACACAGGTAGCCATCGATCTACTTTATCCCAAACTGCAAAGACGATGTTGCGGGAGAAAAGGTTATTCGCAGGCGCAAAAGACAACCCGGCGCATATTACCGGTAATCGATTTCATAACTACCGCCGCACAACCCTGAGCCACCACATTACAAACCCGCTCATGAACAGGACCGGCATCGTCAACCCGAGAAGGAAATATACCCACTGCACGACCGGCCCCCCAAAGTTCCCGAAGTGCAGCGGACCCATCCACGAAAGGATCCGGTCCCCCGTCTGCTTTGACTCCGGCCCCTCGATCCGCAGCACCTCCCCCGTGTACGGATGCAGCGTCACCGTGGTCGCCGTCCGGAAGAACGGCTCCCCGTCACTCTCCGATCCTTTATTAATGCGTACGGGCTGAGTCCCCGCCGGTGGCAGCGACGCCCGTTTCGTCTTCTTCCCTGGCACCGCGCGGTCCGCCGCCTCCAGCAGTGCCGCGAATGGAAGCGGCTCGGCGCCCTCCCCACGCACCACCTTCGGTTGCCCCGCCGGCGGAGTCACCGCAAAGACCCTCGCCACCGCCCCGCGAAACGCCTGCGGCCAGGTAAACCACGCCCCGGTCACACACAACACCGAAAACCCCAGCAAACCCCAGAACCCCACCGCATGATGCAGGTCGAAGTTGATTCGTCTCCAACTCGCTTTCCGATCCACCACCAGCCGCCGTTTCCACAACCGCCGCCCCGGCCACCAGAGGATGATGCCCGTCACCGCCAGCAGCAACAGGCACAACGCCCCGATGCCATTCCACAAACGCCCCGTCCGCCCCAAAAACAAATTGTGGTGCAAATGTTCCAAAAACGTCAGTACCCCATGCGCCCGCGTATGCACCCCCAACAACTCCGCCGTGTACGGGTTCAGAAAGTATCGCTGCGGACCCGTTGGCCGGAACACCCCTACCACCAGGGCATCGCCGTGCTTTTCCGGAAAGGTGAAGTTCAAGGTCGCCTTTGGCCCTGCCACCCTGCGAACCGCGGCCACACACGCATCCACCGGGGCATAGGCCCGATCGGGCTGCGGCGTCACTTGCGACCACTGGCGGCTCTCCCATTCGACAATCTCTTCGCGAAACACCAGCACGCTGCCGCTCACCCCAATTGCCATCGCGTACAACCCGGCGATAATCCCCGTCCATAAATGAACCTGAAACAACCACCGCCGCAGCCCCACCGTGCGCGGCTTATCCAGAAGTCGGGCCACCAGGTTCATAGAACCGCTCATTATAGCCCGCGTTCCCGATTCCCGCGGCCACCCAGTGCATCGCCTTCGGCAACGCTCGACGAGGCGTCACTGCGTTATGCTGAGATGGCTGCCGAGTTGGGTGTCTCCAAGGCGACGGTTCACACCGGTCTGAGGTTCGCCAAAGCCTGGCTTCGACAGAAGCTGCGCAAATCGATGAACCTTCGCATCCCCAACTTCCGCTACGTCGTGGCCGCGATGCTGCTGCTCGCCACGATGATCAACTACGCCGACCGCCTCGCCATCGGTGTCGTCGCTCCCACCCTGCGCAAGGAATTCGGCATGAGCGAGCAGGACTACGGCTTCATCGTCAGCATGTTCATGCTCGCCTACGCCATCATGTATGCCGGCAGCGGACCCATCTGCGACCGCCTCGGCACCCGCAAGGGCTTCGCCGTATTCATCACGGCGTGGTCCATCGCGGCCATCGGACATGCCACGGCGGTGGGCAAGTGGTCGCTCGCCTTCTGGCGCTTCCTGCTCGGACTCGGCGAACCCGGCAACTGGCCCGCCGCGGCGAAAGCCGTCGCCGAGTGGTTTCCGCTCGAACAGCGCGCCCTCGGCATCGGCATCTTCAATGCCGGTTCCTCTCTGGGGTCGGCCATCGCTCCGCCGCTGGTGGCGTTTCTGACCATTCAATTCGGATGGCGCACGGCCTTCGTGGCAGTCGGCTCGCTTGGCTTCGTATGGCTCATCCTCTGGCTGCTGCTCTACCAGCCACCGCACTTAAGTCGCTTCATCACCGAGCGCGAATGGAGCTTCCTCAAGGGCCGCGTGCGGCCACCCGAAGAAGCAGCGCCCGTGCGTGTGCCCAAAGGCGAGTGGCTCCGCGTGCTCCAGCAGCGCGAGTGCTACACGTTAATCCTCGCCCGCTTCTTCACTGACCCCGTGGTCTACTTCGTCATCTTCTGGCTGCCGGAGTATCTCCAAAAGGAGCGCGGCTTCGATCTGGCGATGGTGGGCAAGTACGCCTGGGTGCCTTTTCTCTTCGGCGACATGGGGTACCTCTTCGGCGGATGGGTTTCCGGCTTCCTCATCCGGCGCGGCTGGAACTGGATCAAGGCGCGCACAGCCGTACTGCTGTTGGGCGCCATCGTGATGCCGATCGCCATCTTCGCCCCGCGCGTGCCCGAAGCCTGGATGGCCATCGGGGTCATCTGCATCGTGGCGATGGGCCACGCGCTGTGGATCTCGAACCTGCTCACTTTGCCCACCGATATGTTCCCGGCCACGCGCGTCGGCACAGCGACAGGCTTGAGCGGCATGGGGGGAGCCATCGGCGGCATGCTCGCCAACCTCGGCACCGGCTACATCGTGCAGCGCTACTCCTATGCGCCCATTTTCTTCACTGCCGGCTTCATGCATCCACTCGCGCTGACCATCGTCTACACCATGCTGCTGCGCAAGTGGCTCCGCGCCCGCCGCGAAGCCGCCTGATTTCCGGTACCGCCGGCCTCTTCGACACTGCTGTTCTTCTAGCTGTTGAGCGCCGCGGCGAGCAATGGTTCCTCTTCGGGGAAGACGGTGCGCAGGTCGAGCAGCAGGCGGCCGTCTTCGATGCGTCCAACGATGGGCGGGTCATTGGCACGGAGCTTCGCTTCGAGGGACTCGGGCAGAGCGATGAGCCAAGTGGGCAAGGATTGACGCGGTGTGGAGCCGCCGCCGATCACCGACTGCCCTTCGACGATCTCCGCTCCAGGGATACGGAGCGCTTCGGCGCGGGCTTTGATCGTATCGGCGCTCATGCGGATCATACGCAGGGCGGGGATGGCATCGTAGTCTTCGAAGACCAACAGGCGCAGCGTCTCTTCGAGCGCTTGGAGGATCAGCTTATCGAGGCGCAGGGCGCGGAACATCGGGTTGCGGCGGATGCGGGCCACGAGATCCGGGTCGCCGGCAATGAGGCCCGACTGCGGACCGCCGAGGAGCTTGTCGCCGCTGAAGCTGACGACGTTGACCTGGGCGCGGATGGAGTCCTTCACTAGCGGCTCATCGAACAGCGGGAGGACACAGCCGCTGCCGAGGTCTTCATAGACGGGGATGCCTCGCTCGCGGCCGAGGGCCGCCACCTGCTCGCGAGCGGGCTGCGCGGTGAAGCCCTCGATGCGGAAGTTGCTGGGGTGGACGATCATGAGCAGCCTGGTGCGCTCGGTGACCGCGTTACGGAAGTCGTCGATGGAAGTGCGGTTGGTGGCGCCCACTTCACGCAGTTGAACCCCGGCACGTTGCATGATATCGGGGATGCGAAAGCCGTCGCCGATCTCGATCAACTGGCCTCGGCTGACGATGGCTTCGGCGCCGGCGGCGAGTTCATTGAGCACGAGGTAGACCGCGGCGGCGTTGTTGTTGACGGCGATGCCGGGCTTTCCGGTGAGGCGCTCAATCCATGGGGCGATGTGCGTGTCGCGCTTGCCACGCCTGGCTCTCGTCAGGTCGTATTCGAGGTTTGAATAACCTTGGATGGGCTTGGCCATCGTGAGCGGCGCCCGGCCCAAATTGGTATGAAGGATCACGCCTGTCGCGTTAATGACCCTTCGCAGCGACGGCGCGCGCAGAGCTTCGAGCGCCTGGCGGACTTCGGATTCAATGTCAGGCAGCGTTTGCGACTTGCGGGCGCGGTCTATCGCTTTGCGGATCTCGGCGATGAGGACAGCGCGGGGCGCCTCCGGGAAGCGTTGGGCCACGGCATCGACGGAGGGAAGTTGCCGGAGGCGTTCGTTGCTCATTTGGGAAACATGGCGCGCAGTTCGTCGAGCGAGGGCTGGCGTCCATACTCGCAGAGTTCGAAGGTCTCGACGCGCTTGATGCGGTCCGCGGCGCCTGCGCCGTAGCGTTGTTCGATGGCCTCGCGCACGGCGGGCGGATGCGGACGCGTGCGGGCGTTGGACAGGTAAGCCTTGCGGGCGGCTTTGTCTTTGGGCACCTCATCGAGTTTGCCGTCGACCCAGGGGAGCCACTCATAGAACTGCGAGGTGTGGGCGTCGAGGGCGTTGACCTTGGTTTCCCATACATCGTCGATGTTCACAACCACGTCGGGGCGGAAGGGCGCGGGCTTCTGGAAGTGGTCCTGATAGTAGAGGAAGATGGGGTTCTTGCGCAGCGGCGGAACATCGGGGGTGACGTTAGGCACCACCACCATATAGGCCGCATCCTGCACGAGCACGCCCGTATAGCGATGGTCGGGGTGATAGTCATTGGGACGCGGAGCAACGACGATGTCGGCGTTCCAGCGGCGGATGGCGCGGATGATCTGCTTGCGCACTTCGAGGTTGGGGGTGAGTTCGCCATCGTGGTTGTCGAGCACTTCGTACTCGGCGATGCCGTTGCGGCGGGCGGCCTCCTGCGTCTCGGCATAGCGGCGCTTGGCGAGCATGCCGCCGCCTTCGCCCTGATGGCCCGCGTCGCCATTGGTAACGGAGAGGAACTTGACCATGTGGCCCGCCTTGGCGAACTTGGCGGCGGTGCCGGCGAACTTGATGTCGCAGTCATCGGGATGCGCTCCGATGGCGATGATGCGGAGCTTCTGTTGGGCAGAGAGCGCGCCCGCAAGCAGAAGAGCGAGGAGGGCTAGTTTGCTTTTTTGGTCCATTCGGTTACCCATTCAATGAATTGGTTGTACCAGAGCACGGAGTTCTGGGGTTTCAGGATCCAGTGGCCTTCGTCGGGGAAGAGCAGCAACTTGGAAGGAACCTTCTTCAATTGGAGTCCGGTGAAGAGCTGCATGCCCTGGCCGACGGGGACGCGGTAGTCGAGTTCGCCATGAATGACGAGCGTGGGGGTCTTGAATTCGTTGACGTAGTAGCTGGGCGACCACTGCTGGTAGACATCGGGGTTGTCCCAAGGCATGCCTCGGAACTCCCACATGGGGAACCAAAGCTCTTCGGTTTCGCCAGCCATGCTGCGCAGGTCGAAGACGCCGGCATGGGAGACGAAGGCTTTGAAGCGATTGGTGTGGCCGAGCATCCAGTTGACCATGTAGCCGCCGTAGCTGCCTCCGGCGGCGGCCATGCGGTTGGAGTCGGCATAAGGGAGGCCGGAAACGTGATCGACGACGGCCATGATGTCGTCGTAGACCTTGCCGCCCCAATCGGAGTTGATATCGTCGGTGAACTTCTGGCCGTAGCCCGTGGAGCCACGGGGGTTGGGCATGACGACGAGGAATCCGGCGGAGGCGAAGACCTGCGGGTTCCAGCGATAGCTCCAGGATTCGCCCCACGCGCCTTGCGGGCCGCCGTGGATTAAAAACAAAACCGGGTATTTTTGATTTGGGCGGAAATTGGGCGGTTTGACGAGGAAGGAATGGACTTTGGCGTCTTCGGCTCCGGTAACCCAGAAGTCCTCGAGCGGAGTGAGGGTATGTTCGGCGAGGAGGGTGTCGTTCATCTTGGTGAGGGCGCGGGCGCTTCCTCCGGAAGAAGCGACGGTGAAGAGTTCCGTGGGACGGGAGCCTGTCATTTCGGAGTACACCATCGTTTTTCCGTCGGCCGAGAACTGGACGTCGTCGAGATGGCCGGGTGCGCTGATGAGGATACGGGCGGCTCCGCCAGTGACGGGGCTCATTTGGAGAACGCTACGGCCGCGGTCTTCGGTGACGAAGAAGAGGCGGCGCGAATCGGTGGACCAGGCGAAGGAGTTGACGTGGCGATCGACGTTCTCGGTGAGGATGGACACGCGGGCGGAGGAACGATCGAGCACGGCGAGGCGCCAGCGGTCGCTCTCGTAGCCGGCGCGTTGCTGGGAGCGGAAGGCGATCCACTTGCCGTCGGGGGAATATTGCGGGGAGTTGTCGGCCCCGGGGTTGAGCGTGATCTTGCGCGCTTCACCGCCCTCGATGGGTATGACATAGAGTTCGGAGTTGGTGCTGAGGGCGGGCTCGGGGTCGGGGTTCATCACGTAGCAAACCTCTTTGCCGTCGGGAGCGATGGCATAATCGTCGGGGCCGCCCAAGGAGAAAGGCGGAACATGGCGGGCGCCGGGGGTGAGATCCTTGGCTACGCCGCCTTCGACGGGGACAATCATGAGGTGCTTGCGGCGCGCGCCTTCGAACTCGGTCCAATGGCGGTAGAGGAGCGATGTATAGATGCGGGCCTTGACCTTGCTTTGCGCTTCGGCATCGAGCTTCTTCTTATTGCAGGCATCGTCGGGGCAATCGGGGTAAACGTCGCTGGTGAAGAGGATGTGCTTGGCATCGGGTGTGAACAGGATGCCGGAAGCCTCGGTGGAGATGTTGGTGAGTTGCCTGGCTTGGGAGCCGTCGGCGTTCATGATCCAGATCTGCGCGGAACCGCCGCGGTTGGAGACGAAGGCGATTTGCTTGGAATCGGGGGTCCAGCGGGGACGCTCATTGACGGAGCCTTCGTGGGTGATCTGGGTGGGCGTTCCGCCGTTCAGTGGGACTGTGTATATATGACGGGGCTTGGTATTCTTGTCCAGGTCGATGGACATGACGGTGAAGGCGACGAGCTTTCCGTCGGGAGAGACCTGCGGTTCGCCGATGCGCTTCAACTGGAGCATGGCCTGCACATCGAAGGGTTTCTTCTGGGCGGGCAAGGTGGTGGCGATCAGCAAACCGATTATGAGAGACCGCATATTGTGAATTGTAGCGTTGGTAGACGGCGGAACGCCGGTGCGAATTAACAGAAACCTTTTGCGAGACGGTGCGTAATGGGGTGCAGGAAACGGATTCTGCTGTTTTTGGTTCCGGCCGCGGTTGCGTTCGGTCAGTTTGAAGATAACCAGACGAAGAACTTGCAGTGCTCGGATCGCAATGGCGACGCGCGGCGGCAGCGCTTCTGCGAGGTACGGGAAGAGACGTTGCCGGCTGCGGCGCGTCTGGCGGTGGATGCAGGCCGCAATGGCGGAGTCAGCGTGAAGGATTTGGAAGTGAAGGCTCATAACGGTGGGGTGCATGCGGAACTGAACGGGAATCGCTGGGAGGGCAGTGAATTCAACGTAGAGACGATGAATGGCGGGGTACATCTGGACGTGCCGGAGAACGATTCGGCGCAACTGGAGGCGGGAACGGTGAACGGGCGGGTTCATGTTTCGGGAGCAACGATGGACAAGGACGCGCGGAGCTATCGCGGGACGATGGGGTCGGGCGGCGCTCCGGTCCGGCTGATGACGCGGAATGGCGGGGTACACGTCGGGCGTAAGTGATCTCGCGGTTGGGAATTTTGCGGCGTTTTCGGACGTTTTCAGCTTCGTAATGACCTCGTGAGATGGAGCATGAGGGGCGTTACGTCGTCAGGAA
>CAYOBO010000019.1:0-70962 GCA_964402295.1 uncultured Candidatus Solibacter sp.
CCGCCTAACGCGAAACCACCGGCAATGGAAACCGGTACTCATTCGCGAAAATCTCCCCAAACAACCGAATCAGTTCCTCATGCACATGCCCGTTGTCCGCCACCACGTGCGGAGCCCGCAAATGCACCGGTCCCCCGAGCATATCCGATGTCTGCCCGCCCGCCTCTTCCACCAGCAGCAAACCCGCCGCCATATCCCACGGATTCAGCGTGAACTCCCAAAACGCATCCAATCGCCCGCATGCCACATACGCCAGGTCGATCGCCGCCGCCCCGCCGCGCCGCACCCCATGCGTCCCCATCGCCAGTTGATGATAGAAATGCACATTGTAATTCAGGTGCCGCTTCCGGCTCGGAAATCCCGTCGCCACCAGCGTGTCCGCGAGCGATGCCGTCTTCGAAACCGAAATCTTCCGGTTGTTCAGATACGCTCCGCCGCCGCGCTCCGCCGTGAACATCTCCTGCCGCACCGGATCGAAAATCACCCCGCACACCATCTCATCGCCATGCTCCAGCGCCAGCGTCACATTGAACACCGGATAGCCGTGCGCGAAGTTCGTCGTCCCGTCCAGCGGATCCACATACCACCGGTACTCGGAACTTCCCTCGTGCCCGCCGCCTTCCTCCGCCACAATCCCGTGCGAGGGGAACCACGACCGCAGCCGCTCCACGATCAGCCGTTCGCTCGCCCGGTCCGCCTCCGTCACCAAATCGAAATCGCCCTTTAACTCGAACCCCACCCGCCGCTCCAGATAATGCGACAACAACGCACCCGATTCCCGCGCGATTTCCACCGCGCTATCGAGGAAAGATCTGCTCATTGCTTCGTTTACAGCTCCATGATGTACACGATGAAGTGCTTGAACAGGAACAGGTTCGGCGCTCCGTCCCGCGTCAGCCGGATGAACGAGGCATCGTAGTATTCAATCGTCCCTTCCACCTCTTCCCCATCCACCAGTTTCACCCGCACGGGCGACGTGTTGTCGATCAGGGACTTGAGATACTTCGGCTCTTCGCCCGTCTGTTCTTGTGGCTTTTGTTTTTTCGTTGGATTGGGTGCGGGCATTTCGTGTCACCTGCGCTACTCATAATATCCGCTGCGTGTCACCGCCCGCAAATCGCGCCGCGGCAACTCCACCCGAATCGTATGGAATTTCTCCTTCGTAACCGGAATGTTTCGCGGATAATACCCGATCAGATACTGCGTCCGCAGATCCTTCAATATCTCCGCCAGCGCCGCATCCAGCTCCGCGCCCACTGTCGGCGTGAACAACCGTCCTCCCGTGCTCTGCCCCAACGTCGTCAGCGCATTCTCTCCCCCGATATTCCGCCCCGCATCGTTCAAAATCGGCATCAGCAGCAGCGAATAGATCGGCGCGTCCACCATGTGCGCCGCCTTCAGCGCATCGTGATACCCATAGTGGCTCGTCGTATCCCCGCCGTCGGTCACAATCAAAATCACCCGCCGCCCTTCCCGCGACTCCAGGCTCTGCGCCGCCAGGAAAATCGCATCGTACAGCGACGTCCCCGCTTCCGCCTTCAGCGGCTTCACACGGTTCTCAATCTGCTGAATCTTCCGCGTGTACCCCGTGTGCTGGCTCACCTCATGGTTGAACGTGAACAGCGCCGCCTCATCCCGCGGATTCCCCTCCTGAATCACCGCCTGCAAAAAACGCTTCAGTGACGCCGTGGCGAACTTCAGGTCTTTCGCAATCGACGCGCTTGTATCCAACAGCACCGCGATCGACAGCGGCTGCTCCGTGTATCGCTCAAACACCGCGATCTCCTGCGGCACCCCGTTGTCGGTAATCGTAAAGTCGCTCTTGTCCAACCCGCCGATCAGCGTCCCGTTGCTATCCTTCACCGTCGCCAGCAACCGCACCAGTTTCACTTCCGAGCGGAACACCGGCGTTTGCGGCTCTTGCCCCAGCGCGGCGGAGCATGCAATCAAGGCGAGACTACAGAGTCGTCCCATTCTCCCTCCACCCACACTTCCCCATCCTCGAAGTATTCCTTCTTCCAGATGGGCACGGTGCGTTTCAGCCGGTTGATGCCTTCCAATGCCGCGTCAAAGGCGGCCTTGCGGTGCGGCGACGTCACCACCACCACCACGCTCGCTTCGTTGATCTCCATTCTCCCCAACCGGTGCACCATCGCGATCCGCGAAATCGCATGCGCCGCCGCAATCTCCCGCCCGATCTGCGCCAGCACCGCGATCGCCATCGCCTCGTAGCACTCGTAATCGAGGTATCGTGTCTTGCGCCCCTTCGAGTTGTCGCGCACCACGCCCTCGAACGTCACAATCGCCCCGTCGCAGTTCTGCAATAGCTCCCGCCGCACGGCCTTTTCATCGATCGGCTCGCGCGTCAGCGCAAAGAAATGCCCTTCGGCATCCCGAATCTCGTGCGTGTACCCGCCCGAGCCCCCGCTCACCGGAGGCAGGAACGCAATCTCATCCCCGTCGTTCACCGCCGTATCGCGCCCGGCAAACTGCCGGTTCAACGCCACAACGATGCTCCCGGACATCTCCCGCATGCGCGGATACAACGCCGCGTAATGGTCAAAGACAGATTCTAGGCGGCTGCCGGGACTCACTTCCAGATCCTCGCGGGTGAGGCCTGTAACGTCCTTCAGCACGCCGAAAAACAGAACTTGGACGCGCACTGATTCTAGCCTATCAGACGTGAGCCAATCCCTTTCGATTTCAGGCTTTTTCCAACCCCGCCTTGCCGTCCAGCACCACAAACGACGCCCGCGTCTGAAGCGGCGCGCCCGGCTTCGTCACATACGGCACAATCCGGTAATCGGCCCGCAATTGCGTCTTCGTCGCCGTGCACGACACATACCCCCGCTGCTGATTGTGGAACCGGATATGCGGATTCTCCGCCATCGCCGATTGCGCCTTATCCGCCGCGTCCGCTCCATCCCCCGACGACGTGATCGATGTGCCCACAAACTCCACACCCACCGTCTGCGATTTCGCATCCGCGAAATCCACCTTCAGATCCGCCGCCCAATTGCTGTGGATGTCCCCCGTCACCGTTACGAAATTCTTCACCTTCTTCGCCGCCAGGTACTCCATCACCGCCTTCAATTCCCCCGCGTAGCCGGTCCACTTGTCCATGCTGTAAGCCACCTCCGGGCCGGGCTTGCGGTCCAGCCACGCCATCATCACCTGATTGGCGACGATGTTCCACTGCCCCTTCGATTGCGCCAACCCATCCAGCAGCCACTGCCGTTGCGCCGCACCCAATATCGTCTGCCCCGCTGCCGTACTCTCCCCACAAATGGGTCCCGAGCCCGCGCCACACGGCTTCCTGCTCCGGTACTGCCGCGTATCGAGCACGAAAATCTCCCCCAACTGCCCGTAGCGCAGCCGCCGGTACAACTGCATGTTCGATCCCGCCGGCAGCGACGTGCGCCGCAACGGCATGTGCTCGTAATAAGCCTGATACGCGCTCGCCCGCCGTTCCAAAAACGCCGTCCGCGCCATCCCGTCTTCCGGAAAATCGTTGGCGTAGTCGTTATCCACTTCGTGATCGTCCCACGTCACAATCCACGGAAAGCGCTGATGCGCCCGTTGCAGCAGGGCATCGGTCTTATACAACGCGTGCCGGTTGCGGTAATCCGTCAGCGATACGATTTCCGCCCCCGTATGCTTCCGCGGCCGCCCTGGCTGCGTCGATGCCCCGCCTTCGTAAATGTAATCCCCCAAATGGATCACCAGATCCAGATCCTCTTCCGCCATGTGCTCATACGCCGTGTAATAGCCCGTCTCATAGTGCTGGCACGATGCGAAGGCAAACCGCAGCTTGTCCGCCGCCGCCGGAGCCGTCCGCGTCCGCGCCACAGGGCTATCCCAACCGCCCGCCGAAAACTGGTAGTAGTACCAAGCCCCAGGCTTCAATCCCGTCAGCTCCACGTGCACCGAATGCGCCAAGTCCGGCGATGCCGTAGCCTTCCCCTTGCGCACGATGTTCGACATCTTTTCATCCGTTGCCACGCGGTAATCCACAGCCACCGCTTCCGGATCCATCCCGCCGCCATGAATCGGATCCTGCGCCAGCCGCGTCCACAGCACCACGCCGCTCGACGTCGGATCCCCCGACGCCACCCCCAGCGTAAATGGATTCTTCGCCAGCTTCACCGCCCCCATTACCTTTTCCCAGGGATTCAGCGCCGTCAACCCCAACCATGCCCCGCTCCGGGCCAGAAATCTGCGTCTGCTATCGTCCGTAATCCTCATCCCTAGAGACTACCATCAGCCCCCGTTGTATAGTGGAGGTTTCCGAAATTTCCGGTTGGAGCCCGAACCCATGAACTGTCTCCCCGCGGCAGAGCAAGAGTTGTCTGCCGAAATTGTGCGCTATTTCGATTGGGGCGTGAAAACCCGATTCGAGCTCATTCCCACCGCCCGCAAAGTCCATCGCGACTTCGCCCCCATCGCCGCGCAATACCCCGAAGGCCCTGCCCTGCTTTCCCTCCTCGAAGACATCCTACGCGAGGCCGCCCGCTGGCACGACAACGGCGCCGGAGTCCCTCCCACCAAGGGCGCCCACCTCGTGGAACTCCCCGAAAATGCTCCTGCCTCCACCGAAGCCATCCAAGCCTGGGCCGTCGCCATCGACCGGCTCTTCCTGGCCATCGGCCGCCTCGGCACCTTCTGCCACTTCCATCTCAAGCAGCAGCGCAAGCAATCCATCGCCGCCGAACCCGCCACCGCCGCGCCGCTTCTCTCCCCCGGCGCCTACCAGGATCTGAAGCGCAAAAATCTCCTCCTCAACGACCTCGAAATCCTCCTCGGCCGTTCCCGCCTCGCCAGCTTTCCCCACCGCATGGAGCTCGACCCCACCAACGAATGCAACCTCCGCTGCCGCGGTTGCCGCCACGGCATCACCAAGGATTTCCATCACACCGAACTCCGCCGCGATTACGTCGAAATCCTCAGCGAGGCCTTCCCCTTCACCGATTACATGTACCCCATCGGCACCGGCGAGCCCACCATGTCCTCCACCCTCCCCGTGCTCATCGATGAAGCTTCCCGGCACGGCGTCAAGGTCGACATGCTCACCAACGGCACCATCCTCGAAAAGGCCCACCTGCCCTGGGAAAAGTTCTATCGCCTGGGTATCAGCGTCGATGGAGCCACCGAAGAAACCATGCGCGCCCTCCGCCCCGTCGCGCCGCTCGCCCACGTCCTCGAATCCCTCCGCGGCCTCCGCGCCAAAGCCCCGCAAGCCACCATCTACACCAAAGTCACCGTCTCGCGCATGAACTATGACGAGTTGCCCGCCCTCATGGAAAAACTCGCCGATGCGGGCGTCAACGAAGTCATCGTTCATTCGCTCGAAGTCTTCCACTCCGTCCACGAGTTCATTCAGGTCCGCGCCGGCGACCGCCCGCACATGATGCAGTGCGTCGAAGCCGCCCGCCATGCCGCCGAACGCCGCGGCATGCGCTTCGTCAACGCCCTCAACTTCGCCGGCGCTGCACGACACGACGAAAACGCCCTCGACAAACCTTCGATGTTCCAAATCCTCAAGGAAAACCCCCTCCCCGTTCTCCAGATCCACGATCTCGCCTCCATCCTGGAAAGCGTCCGGGGCATCGAATTCCGTTATTTTCCCGAAGCCCTCGAAGGCCTCCCCGGCTTCATTCCCACCCCCACTCCGCCGCTTCCGCCCCGTCCCGAAGCCGTCCGCATCGACACCATCGATAGCGAAATCGCCGCCCTCACCCGCGCCGTGCGCGCCCTGCGCGAAGATCAGGTCCAAATCCCCTACTGCTTCCTTCCCTGGAAAATGTCCATCGTCGAAGCAGACGGCCGCTCCCGCGCCTGCTGCCATCTTTCCGGCCACCTCGACGACACGGACCAAGCCCGCGAATTTCAGGATCTCTGGTCCGGCCCCGGCTACACCCGCCTCCGCGATTCCATGTTCGATTGGGCCAAGATGCCCGACGACTGTATGCGTTGTGAAGAGTTCGACCGCAGCGCCTTTTCAGCCGACACCCTCGCCTTGGCCGACATGCTCGAAGTCCCCATCCGCAAAGCCCCGCGCCATCCTGTCCCCATGGATGTGACCCGGCTCATCCACACTTCTCGCGGACGCCGCTCCGGCTTCGAAACCCTCGGCGCCACCCAGCACGGCGATACGTTCACCATTCCGCCCGGCGCGCAGATTCTCGCCCGCTTCCCCAATCCGCGCACTTCCGCCGGCGTCTATTACCAGGGCCAATTCCAAATCCGCGGCGGCAATCTCCTGATCGGCGTAAAACCCCTCTGGGACGCCGACCTGTGGAACTACCTCCTCGATGCCAAAGTGCTCGGTTGGCTCGGCGATTGGACAGGCATCCCCATGCCGCCCCTTACGGTCGACTTCTCTTCCCGCTCCGAAGCCGAGTGCTGCGTCTTCATCTGGGCGCCCAACGACAACACAGCCCCCGTAACCGTCCGTGTCCGCGACTTCACCGGAGTCGTTACCGCCCCAGGCCCCGCCTACGGCGACGCCCTCCAACTACGCCACTTCTGGTCCGGAGTGACGGCCTCGGCGCGATAACTACTCCCGCGGCGGCGGGATCTTGTAGCCTGGCATGGGCAGGATACGCGATTGTGTGTCGACGCCCGGCGTAGCCGTGCAGGCAATCCGCAAAAACGCCGCTTCGCTCGCCGGCACCCGCACGTCGAAGAAGTACAGACCCCAATCCCCAGGCACCAGCGAGGCATGGAACATCTCCATTTGCGGCAACCCCTGCGGCGTCAGAAACGGCACCGAGTTCGAATACCGGCAGATGACCGGCGTCCGCAACCGCGGATTCGTCGGCGGCGAAATCACGCCCGTCGGAACCGCCGGATCCACCGGCCCCAGCCCGAGCACCAGCAACCGGATCACCTCGTTCGGCCGCGCCGGACTGTCCGGCCCGACAAACGTCCGCCGGTCCTCGTGCAATGCGCACACAATCGAATTCTCCGACGGCGTCAGCGACAATGCGTTGTTATCGCACGCTAGCAGCAGCGGCGCCGGCGATCCGATCCGCACCGTGCCCGTGCTCTCAAACGGCGAATCCGTCCCATACAGCCGCACCGGATACTCACCCTCCGGCAACTCAAACGGCGTCTGGAATCGAAGCTGATCGAACTGCACCGTATTCAACGCCGCCCGCATCGGCCCAAACCACAACTCCAACCCCGCCAGCGGTCCCGCCAGCGGCGAGTTCCCATGCTCCGGAGCATTGCTGTACCCGCGCCCGCGCAAATACGTCAGCGACCCCGCCGTCACCCGCGAACCATAGGCGAACGTTCCCAGCTCCGGGCTCCGCGTGATCAACGTCTGCCGGTCGAACGTGGCGATCTCCACCTTCACCAACTCCCCCACGCTGGTCGTCGCAATCGCATACCGCCCGTTCCCGGAAATCGTCACTGCATCCGCACCCGTCGGAAACTCCGTCAGCGCGTAGGGCTGCGTGCGCCCTTCGAACACAATCACCTGGTAGGGGCTGTTCACGTCGGCCGACGGACCCAGCGCCACCACGATGTTCCCATCCTGTGAAATCGCCGGTTCGCCGCGCACCCATCCTTGCAGGAAACGGTCTTCCAGCGTCACCCGGTCGATGGCCCGCAGCACACGCCCTGGCGCGGCCGTCAGATAAAAAATCTGACGCCCCGAATCTTCCAGATAAATCCGGTCCGGCGTCTCCTGCGGCAGGAACCGTGCCGTGCCTGTGCTCGATTGCACCACGATGCGATTCCCTTCCCAACCCGCCACTTCTCCCCGCGAATTCAACGGCCGCCCCCGCAGCACCGGAAACGGAATCCGGCTCCGCGTGAATGCACCCGTCTCCACCAGATCCGCCGTCGTGACTTTCGTATCCAGCCACAGCACGCCGAACCGCCCGTCGTTCGATAAAACAATCTCGCCATCCAGTGTACGGTCCGCACCGCGCGCCAAAATGTGCGTCAGTGGAGGCACGGGCGCCGGCGTCGTGCTGTTCGCGGGTGGCGGAAGCGGCGGCCTCTGCTCCACGTACGCCAATACTTCGCCCGATGCGCTTGTCGCCCCGGCATACGTCGGATTCGCGATATCCGCCAGCAACGCCGGCACGGCGGCCGTACGTTGCACATAAACGCGCTTCTGCGTCGCGGCGTTGGTCCCTTTCAACCGGTGCGTGCTCGTGAAGTAGACAACCGAACCATCCTGATTCGTCGATAGTTCGTCAAAAACCTGGCCCTGGACCATCGCGGTCCCAAGCAATGCCAGTGCGGCGTGGCGGACGAGTTTGTACGGCATGTGCGTCTTCCTTCCAGTTCAGACCCGCGGACGATGGCTTTCCACTACAGGCGAAAGCCATCTTACCAAAACATTTTAACCGCGAAATGTTCGGAAGGTAGCGCGCACCCGCCGCTATGTCCTTCTTCTCCAGGCAATCCCCGCCAGCCCGGCCAGCGCCAGCAGCGCCGTCCCCGGCTCCGGCACCTCTCCATCCGCCGTCCCGCTGTACTCAACCACATAGCCAAGTGCCTGCGTTCCGCTATTCAGCCATCCAAATTGCGGGGATCCGATCGAGGCGTAGCTGATGAACAGATGAAGAATGTCGCCAGTGGTTGTATTCGGATATCCCGGCAACCAGTTCGTGTAACTCACCAACTGCCCCGATTCCGGCCCATCCAGCCACCGGAACTCACCCTCCGCCGCGGCATCGGTCGCTCCCAGAAACGCCGTCCCGGAAAATCCAAACCCCGTCAAAAACCCGAACGAACTTTGCACGAACTGCTGCTCTTCCGCCGACGTGATAGTCGCCAGATACCCCGGCATCCCCATATGCGTGCTCGCCAGCGCCGCGCTGCGCGCCGCATCGAAGCCGACCGGAGCAAATATGCTCACCGCCGGTACGTATTCGTACCAATGGCCATTCCCGCCGCTGGCGGTGGTCCATTGAATCGGAGCGGCTGCCAGCGAACCGCATATCGCCGCAAATAGCGCGGCCCGGCAAAGGAAGCGAACGGACATCACGAATTCCTCCTGAACGGCGGATCGTCCCCGCCGTGCTGATTTGTACGCGTTGTGGTACGAAGGGATTAGCGACAATCGGCCGCGAACCGCGTCAACGAAGTGCGCTCAACTCCAGCAAACGCCGCTGCCGCTTCGAACCTGCCGCCAGCAGCCCCCCATAGGCCTCCATCGCCTTCTTCGCCCATTGGGCTGCCTTCGCCGGCTCGCTTTGCGAATAACACTCCGCCTCATAGAAAAACCGGTTCCCCAACCACGACCGCGGCATCTTTCCTTTCGTCAGATCTTCTACCTCCCGAAACAACCGGAACGCCTCCGCGCACGCTCCCACCCGTGCGTACACCTCCGCCCCATCGGCCAGCAGCATCCAGAACGACGGTCCAATCACCGCCGCCCTCTGCCGCGCCTCCGGAATGAACTGCGCCAGCAACCGCGCCGCCTCCTCATTCCTTCCCGCATCCGCCAACCGTCCCGCCGTTAGCGTCTGCAACCGGAACTGCTCAAACGGATTCACCACCCCAGGGGCCAATTCCGACGCCTCACGGATATCCGCCAGAGCTTCCGCCGCGTTCCCCGCGACTGCCGCCGCCTGCGACCGGATGCGCAACAGCGCCACCCGGAAATACCGCCCATCGGCGTGCTGCCCAGCCAGCGCCAGTCCTGTGTCCGCCGCCCGGCGCGCCTCCGCGTGCCTTCCCATGCGCGACAACTCCAGCGCGTAGTGCAAATAGGCCCCGGCCCGAAACACCTCCGGTGCAATCAGCAACTCTTGCCGCGGTGCTCGCTCCGCCAGCCGGATCGCTTCCTCAATCTGGCGCACCGCTTCGGCGGGTTTCCCCTCGCACTGACTGGTCGCAGCCGCCCGCGCCAGCAGGTATTCGGCCGAAACCGCCAATCCATCCGCTTCGCCAAAGACCCGCAGCGCCGCGGCACAATCTCCGCGGCGCAGCAGCACGCTTCCCAGCGTTTGCCGCGCCCGCACCCGGCTTTCCTCAGACCCGCTTCGGTCCGCACGCGCCACCGCTTGCCGCGCCATCTGCTCCGCCCGGTCTTCGCGCCCCGCCTCCTGCGTCAGGTACGCGAAATCCGCCTGCAACAGCGCTCCCACATCCTCCGGCAACGCCGCTCCTTGTTCAATCCGCTCATTGCCGCGCGCCACCATATCCAACACCGTCATCGATGCGTTCCCACTCCCCGGCACCGCCGAACTCGCGATCATGCCCCGCAGAAATGTCGCGATCTCCCGCCCGCGCACCGCTTCCACATAGCGCTGCTGCTGCTGCCAGATCCCATACGCCCCCGCCGCTGCCATCAGCGTCGCCGCCGCCACCGCGAACCGGTTCCGCGCCACGAACCGCGACACCCGATACGCCACCGTCAGCCGCCGCGCCTTCACGGGCCTTCGCTCCAGATAGGCCGTCAGATCGGCCGCGAACTCGGCCGCGCTCGCATACCGCTCCTTCGCCTCGAACCGCAGCGCTTTCTCCAACACCGCATCCAAATCCGCCTTGCCCGTCGCAATTCGCACCGGAACCGTCCCCGCCGCCCGCTCCGCCAGCGCCGCAATCGACACCGACTCCGGAAACGGCCACCGGCCCGTCACCAGCTCGTACAGCGTCAATGCCGCGCCATAAACGTCGCAAGCCGTCGTTACAGCCTCCCCGCGCAGTTGCTCCGGACTCGCATAACGCGGCGTCAACTGCCGCGTGGTCGTCATCACGTCTTCCGCATCCAGCAGCTTCGCCGTTCCGAAATCGAGAAGCTTCGCCCGCCCCTGCCCATCCACCAAAATGTTCGACGGCTTGATGTCGAGATGCACCATCAGGCTCCGGTGCGCCGCCTGCAACGCGTCCAGCACTTCCAGCATCAGCCGGATCCGCTCGTCCATGGCAAGACCCTGCGCCCTGCAATAATCTCCGATATTCTCCCCCTCCACCCACTCCATCGCCAGATACGGCCGGTGCTCGGCATCCCAACCCGCATCCAGAAACCGCGCCACGGAAGGATGTTGCAGGGAAGCCAGCATCCGCTGCTCGCGCTCGAACCGGGCCAGCCCCGCCGGCGTCACCCAATGCCCCAATAACACCTTCACCGCAACTTGCTGCCGTCCGCCTGCCACTTCCCGGCTGGCACGGTACACGCTCCCTCTCCCGCCCGACCCTGCAAGCCCTTCCACCCGGTACGGTCCGATGCTCTGCGGCAAAGCCGCCTGCACGTCCTCCATGCGAATCCCCGGCGCACGCTGTTCGGCGTCCATCGCATCCAGCAAATCCAGCACCTCGCCCCGCAGGCCGGCATCGCCTTCCATCGCCGCCAGCCGTGTCTCCCGCAACTCCGCGGGCCACGACTCAGCCAGCTCCACCAGCTCCTGTATGCGCCGCCAGCGCGGATCCACAATCATCCGTCCCATTATGTCTATTAGCGGTATCCGTACCAAAATCGCGGCGTCCGCGCACGTACAATACAGGGAGTGGACGCGCGCATCACAGCAGCCCTCAACGAATGGGCCGCCGGAGACAAAACCGCCCTCGACCGCATCGCCCCGGCCGTCTACCCAATGCTGCGCGATCTCGCCGCCGGCATGCTCAGCCGCGAGCGCGCCGGCCACACCTGGCAAGCCACCGCGCTGGTCAACGAGCTGTTCCTCAAGCTGATTGCCCAGCGCGAACCCCACTTTGAGGACCGCCGCCACTTCTACAACGCCTGCGCCAAGCTCATGCGCCTCGCCCTCATCGATCATGCCCGCGAAGTTAATCGCGGCAAACGCGGTGGATCGAAAATCGCAGTCCCCCTTCACGAAGATCTCGCCTGGTTCAATGCCGCCGGACCCGAAGCCATCGATCTCGACCGCCTCCTCGACGAACTCGCCGCCCTCGATCCCGAACAGGTCTCCATGTTTGAAACCCGCTACCTGCTCGGTTGCAGCGTGGAGGAAACCGCCGAATTGTTCGGCGTCTCCAAGTCCGCTGTCGACCGCAAGACCAGAGTCGCCCGCGGATGGCTGTACCGCAAACTGACCTCGCAGTGAAGGCTACTTCAGCGGCGGCTCATTGCCCGCCTCCACCGCCGCCCGCTTCACATCCACCGTCCCCAGAATCGCCAACCCCACAAGAAAGAACAAAATCAGCGACAGAATACTAATCCGATAGTTCCCCGTGAACTGCAACGCCAGCCCGAAGAACAGCGGCCCCAGCCAGCTCGTCCCCTTATCGCTGATCTCATAAATCGAAAAATACTCCGCCTCATGCCCCTTCGGAATCATGAACGAAAAAATCGACCGGCTCAGCGCCTGGCTCCCGCCCATCACGGCCCCCACCGCCCCGGACATGATGTAGAACTCCACCGCCGTCGACACAAACCCATACGCATACACCAGCACCAGGCAATAAATCGCCAGCGTGAGCATCACCGCCCGCTTGTTCCCGATATGCGCCGAGATCCAATTGAACCCCAGAGCTCCCACCACCCCTACAAACTGCGCAATCAGAATCGCCACCGTCAGCGACTCCACCGGCAGCTTCAACTCCTCCTGCCCGAACTGCGCGGCCAGCGTGATAATCGTCTGAATGGCGTCGTTGTAAATCAGGTACGCCAGCAAGAACCGCAGCGTCTGCGGCAGCGTGAAAATCTCCTTCACCGTCCCCACAAGCTGCCGCAAGGAGGCCGAGAGGTGATTCTCCCCATCGGGAATCTTCTTCCCCGGCACGCGGTTCACCAGCGTCGCCATCGGCCACAACGTGAACCCCGCCCACCACAACCCCGCCGTCGCCAGACTGATGCGCACCGCCATCCCCTGCGTCAACCCGATGCTCTCCGCATTCGAATACAACCCCAGATTCAACACCAGCAAGATCCCGCCGCCCACATACCCCAACCCCCATCCCTTCGACGACACATTGTCCCGCTGCTCCGGCGGAGCAATCTCCGGCAGAAACGAGTTGTACACCACAATGCTCGCTCCAAACGCCGAATTCGCGATCAAAAACAGCACGCACCCCAACAAATACCGCGTCCCCTCCAGCGCAAACATCGCCACCGTCGCGCCCGACCCCACAAACGCCAGCAGCCCCAGGATCTCCTTCTTCTTGTGCGAATGATCGGCGATCGCCCCAAACAACGGAAGCACGAACACCTGTAGCAACACCGCCAGCGACACCATGTATGGCCACAACGACAGCGCCGCCACCTGGATCCCCAGCGGATATACATACCCCTGCGCATCCGCCGCATTCTTCGCCAGCAACGTCAGATACGGGCCCAGAAACAGCGTGACCACCGTCGTATAAAACGCCGAGTTGGCCCAATCGTACACATACCAGCCGCGCTGTTCGCGAAGCGAATATTCCGCCATTTATTTTTCGACCGCCGTTTCCGCCAGGCTGTTCAGCGTGACGTAATCTGTCTTCCCCGTGCCAAGCTTCGGAATCTTGTCGATGTACTCGATCTTCCGCGGCACCGCAACCTCGGGCGCCCCCAACCGCCGCGCCGCTTCGCTCAGCATGTCCCGCCGCAGATTCCGGTCCTCCGTATACAACACCAGAATCTCCCCGCGGTTCGGATCCTTCCGCGCCACCGAAGCATGCATATGTTTCGGCGAAGCCTCCAGCGCAATCCGCTCCACTACCTCGAGCGACACCATCTCGCCCGCCACCTTCGCAAAGCGCTTCAACCGCCCCAGAATATGCAGGAAACCGTCTTCGTCGATATGCGCCAGATCCCCGGTGTCGTACCAACCCGCTCCAAACTCCGATTGCGGCGGTTGAATCACTCCCGGTTTCTCATACCGCAAATATCCCATCATCACGTTCGGCCCTTTGACATGCAGCCGCCCGCCTTGCTCAATCCCCGGCACCGGCGCCAACCGCGCCTCCATGTGCGGCACCAGTTGGCCCACCGTCCCGGGACGATAGGCCATCGGGCTGTTCACGGCAATGATCGGCGCACACTCGGTGGCGCCATACCCCTCCAGAATGCGCAGCCCGAACCGGTCCATGTATAGCTGCCGCACCTCCTCGGTAAGCTTCTCCGCGCCCGCCACCACGTACCGCACGCTATAGAAATCGTAATTATGGGCAAACCGCGCGTAATATTTCAAAAACGTCGGCGTCCCGAACAGCACCGTGCAATCGCGGTCATACGTCAACTCCGGTATCAGCCGGTAGTGCAGCGGGCTCGGATACAGGAAAATGCGCACGCCCGAAACCATCGGCAGAATCACTCCAGCCGTGAGCCCAAAGCTATGGAACATCGGCAGCGCCACAAAGAACCGGTCGCGGTTGGAAAACTCGATCGTCGCCTTCACCTGATCCACGTTCGCCAGGATGTTGTCATGCGACAGCACCACCCCCTTCGGCTTCCCCTCCGACCCCGATGTAAACAACACAATCGCCGGATCCTCCGGACGAACCGGCCGCGCCAGGCATCGCGGCCGCCGCAGCGCATACAGCATCAGCCACAGCTTGTCCATCCATCCAAACTGCGGCCGCAGATCCTCCAGATACACCATCCGCACATCGCGCAACTGCGCGATCTTGTCCGTCAATTTCCCCTTCTCCAGGAACGCCCGCGAAGTCACCAGTGTCCGGATCCGCGCCGTGTCGATCGCGCTCTGCATCCCATCCACGCCCGCCGTGTAATTCAGCATCGCCGGAATGCGCCGCGTCGCGAACATCCCGAATAACGCGGCCACCGCCGGACCGGCATTCGGCAGCAGCACTCCCACATACTCGCCTTCCGCCGCCAGCCGCGAAATCAGCCGCCCCAGCGCCAGCGTGCCCTTCAGCAAATCGCCATATGTATCCAGCTTCGGCCGAACATCTTCAATCGCCGGCGCCGACCGCCCGTACAACTCCACCGCCTCCAGCAGCGCTTCGTACAGCGTCCGCTTCGGCCGCGCGTCCATCACCGCCTTCTGCATGATGTGCCGCATTTGCTCGCCCGCCAGCTTCCGCCGCACCTTCGCCGACGGAGCATCGGGCATCGGCAGCGTCGTCACCGGCAGATACGTCAACCGCACCTTCGGCCGCAGCTTCACCGGAAACGGCGGCTTCATCTTCCCGAAGATCGAACTCGTCGCCCCTTCAATCCGAACCGGAAGCACCGTCGCCCCGGTCCTCGCCGCCAGAAACGCCGTCCCGTCGTACATCTTCATCAGGCTACCCGTCACCGTGATCCGCCCCTCCGGGAAAATTCCCACCGGAGTCCCCGACTCAATCAGGTGCACCACCTTCTTCATGCTCATGGGATTCGCCGCGTCCACGGCTAAATGCGGAATCCCTTTCAGCAACATCCGGAAATGCCACTTGGCGACAATCTGCGCATGCACAATCCACGTCACCTGGATGGGCAAAAAAGCCTGCGCCAGAAGTCCGTCGGTGAACGCCTGATGGTTCGGAACCACCAGCAACCGCTCCGGCTTCTCGCGCGGCGGCGTACCTTTCACTTCCAGCCGGAAGAGGATGCGTAAGAGGATGCGGGCGAGGAATTGGATCATGAAAACCCAGTGCCCGAATTTTACCGCAGTCTGGGAGAATAGGGCTTATGGGCCTGGGAATTTTCCTGCTAATGCTGTCTTTCGGCGCCATCGCCATGGCGGCCGCGCCTCCGCAATCGAAGCGCACAGGCCACGTCGATATCCTCCACGGCACAACCGTCCCCGACCCCTATCGCTGGCTCGAAGACATCGACTCGCCCGAAACCCGTGCCTGGATCGCCGCACAGAACCAGTACACCCGCTCCCACCTCGACAAGATCCCCGGCCGCGAGGCCCTCCGCGCCCGCATCGCTGCGCTGATGAATTACTCCCGCACCTCCGGCGACGGCATCCTCAAGCGCGGCGGCCGCCTCTTTTTCCTTCGCCAGGACGGCGGCCAGAATCAGCCTGTCCTCTACGTCCAGGATCCCGGCGGGCAGCCTCGCGAACTGCTCAATCCCAACACCCTCACTAAAGACGGCACCGCCGCCCTCTCCACATGGATGCCTAGCCCAAACGGCAAACTCCTCGCCTACGGCATCGCCAAAGCCGGCTCCGATTGGCAGCAATGGTTCGTGCGCGACGTTGACACGGCCAAGGACACCGGCGAAACAATCGAGTGGGTCAAGTTCTCCTCCCCCGAATGGAGCCCCGACAACTCCGGCTTCTACTACAGCACCTATCCCAAACCGCAGCCAGGCGCCGCTCTCGTCCAGGAGAACTATTACAACAAGCTCTATTACCACCGCCTCGGCACAAAGCAATCCGCGGACAAAGTCATCTACGAACGCCCCGACCAGAAAGAGTGGAGCTTTTCCCCCAGGATCTCCGATGACAACCGCTATCTCATCATCGGAGTCGGCCACGGCACACGCGTCGAAAACCTCGTCTACGCGATGGATCTCCGCGCCAACAACAAAGTCACCGAAATCGTGTCGCAGTTCACCGGAGCGTTCCAGATGCTCGGCAACCGCGGCACGACAGTCTATTTCCAGACCACGCACAAGGCTCCCAAGGGCCGCATCGTCGCCATCGACCTCGCCACACCCGCCGAATCCAACTGGCGCGAGATCGTCCCCGAATCCAAAGACCCGCTCGAAAGCGCCGTCTGGAGCGCCGGCCGCCTCTTCTGCGGCTACATGAGCGACGTCAAGTCCGTCGTCCGCATGTTCACCCTCGACGGCAAACCCCTCGGCGATGTCAAACTCCCCGGCATGGGTCAGGTCCAATGGTCGCAGGGCCGGCAGGACGAACCCGAGCAATTCTATGTCTTCACCGGCTACTTGAGCCCCGCCACCATCTACCGCTATGACGGTAAGACCGGAACCAGCGCCCCGCTATTCACCTCCAGCCTTCCCTTCGACCCCTCCCTGTATGAAACCAAACAGGTCTTCTACCCCAGCAAAGACGGGACGAAGATCCCCATGTTCCTCACCGCGCGCAAGGGACTCCGCCGCAACGGCGCCACCCCCACCCTCCTCTACGGATACGGCGGCTTCAGCGTCCCCATCCGCCCTTCCTTCAGCGTCTACTTCCTCTCCTGGCTCGAACAAGGCGGCATCCTCGCCGTCGCCAATCTCCGCGGCGGAAGCGAATACGGAGAGGACTGGCATCGCGCCGGCATGCTCGAAAACAAGCAAAACGTCTTCGACGATTTCATCGCCGCCGCCGAATACCTCATCGCCAACAAATACACCAACAAGTCGAAGATCGCCATCGAGGGCGGCAGCAACGGCGGCCTGCTCGTCGGAGCCGTGCTCAACCAGCGCCCCGACCTCTTCGGCGCAGCCGTCCCGCACGTCGGCGTCATGGACATGCTCCGCTTCCACAAATTCACCATCGGCCGCGCCTGGACCTCCGACTACGGCTCCCCCGACAACCCCAAGGACTTCGCCACGCTCCTCAAATACTCCCCGCTCCACAACGCCAAACGCGGCACCGTCTATCCGCCTGTCCTGATTATGACCGCCGATCACGACGACCGCGTCGTCCCCTCGCACAGCTTCAAATACGCCGCCCAGATGCAATACGCGCAGGAAGGCAAAGCACCCATCCTCATCCGCATCGAACCCAGCGCGGGCCACGGCGCCGGCAAGCCCGCCGGCAAGCTGATCGAGGAATACACCGACACCATCCTCTTCCTGCGCGATGCGCTAAAGATGTAGCCGGACCCGCTACAATAGCAGCCAGCGATGAAAACGCCCTACGACGGGCGGTTCAAACTTCTCGCCGAAGAGTTCCCGAACCTGCTGCTCCGCATGCTGGGCATCGTCGAGCCCGGATGCAGCGCCGAGCCCATCGACATCCTCCGCGAACTCCACCTCGACCCCGTGCACGTGGATCACGCCTACCGCATCGGCTCGCAACGCCTCGTCCATTTCGAGGCCATCGCCAGTTGGCATGCCACTCGCGTCCCCAGGCTCGCGCTCTACCGCTTCCTTATGAAGCAGAAGTTCCAACTCCCCGTCGACAGCTACCTGGTGCTCATGGCGGAGAAGTCCGCGCCGCGCCACCTGCCCGACAGAATCGTCTATGCCGAAGACGACGGCTTCCGCATCGAAACTCCCTATCAGGTGATCCGCCTCTGGCAGATCGATCCGCGGATCGCCTTTGAACCCGGCTGCGAACCCCTCCTCCCTTGGGTGCCCCTGCTCAAAGGTGGCATGAAGGAGTTCGAACAGGCGGCCATTGCCATCGAACGCCTTGCCGGTGACCCCGAACACGCTCCCTACCCCGTCGCCGCCATGGCCGGCAACCTTGCCGCCCTGGCAACGCTTCGATACGATAAGGATGAGATCCGGCTGCTGTTGGAAAACCTCCGGGAGAAGCTCCGCATGACCAGCGATATTTTCACCGAAACCTGGCTGTATCAGGATGGAAAGGCCGAGGGAAAGGCCGAGGGAAAGGCTGAAGGAAGAGCCGAGGGAACACTGAAAGCCAAACGCGAGGATCTCCGCACCCTCTTCCAACTCCGCTTCCCCGGCTACGACATCCCTTCGCAAATCGACCAGGTATCGGATATCGCCGCCCTCGACACCGCATTCCGCCAAGTCATCCAGGCCGCCACTGCGGAAGACGCAGCGGCAGCCATCCGCAACGCCTTCCCTCCGTCCGCCTGACTACATCGCGTAGCCCGGCACTGCCCCCTGAAAACTCAACACGGCGTCCAGATCCGGCACCACCAGCATCGTCCGTTCCGTCTTGTAGATTCCCAACGCCAGTGACGCATTCCATCCCACCTTCTGCGGCCACGGCTTGTACTCGATCGGCAGATCCAACTTCCGGATATCGTCCACCGCCGCCACCGCCAGCAACCCGGCATCGCGCTGGCTCCGCCCCGTCGTCCCGCGGCAGATCAGCAACCGCGACCCCGGCGCATACGGAGCGGCCGGAAGCCCCAGCCACGACGCCAGATCCACTACCGGCACAGGCATCGAGCGCCACTTCACCAAACCCGCCAGGAACCCCGGAGCATGCGGCACCGCCGTCATCGGCAACCCGCTGGCAATCTCCAGCGCCTGCGAAGCCGTCACGGCAAGCCGCATCGGCTGCTCCAGCGCCTGTTCATGCACCAGCGAGAAGGTGATCAACTGCATCCCCGCCTTCTGTACCACCTCAGCCTGCGCCGAAACCGGAGAACTCTCCGCCCGCGCAATCGACGTCCGCACCCGGCTGAACACCGCCGGCGCCGGCGCGGCCAAGCGGCGTTTCTCTTCCATCCCCGACACCTGTCCCGGAACCAGCCGTTCCGGAGAAAGGTGCAGCACAATTCCGTCCTCGTCCACAATCGCCGAGGAGAAAATCCCACCCGCATCGGCGCCCACGATCGCCGGCAGCGGAAAGATGCGCTCGGAAGGAATGTTTCCCGCCGCCGCCACCTTGTCCACCACCATCGCCCAGAGCTTCTCGTTGCGGCGCAGCACCATGATGACGCCTTGCCGCGGCGCCACCGGCCTGCTCTCGTAGATCTGATCCGCCAGCCGGAACACCGGCACCTTCTCATCGAAACGCCGGATCCATCCGATCGATCCATCCGCGCCCCGGCTCGGATACAGGTTCTCAATCACCTGAATGCTGTCCAGCCAGTCGCTGTCCAGAAAGAACGTATCGTTCCCCACCGAACAGCGCACCAGCCGTTGACTGCCCGCCCCACTCATCGGCGCACCATCCCTCGCGGCTGGCTCACCACGCGCCGCACCGTCGCCACCAGTTCTTCGTCCTGGTAAGGCTTGACCATGTAATCCGTCGCTCCCAACTCGAACGCCTTCTTCCGGTGCTTATCGCCCGCGCGCGATGTCAGCATCACGATCGGCGTCTCCCGGTGTTGCGGCATATTGCGCACGGCGGCCGTCAGCTCATAGCCGTCCATGCGCGGCATTTCGATGTCCAGCAGCAACACGTCAGGCCGCACGATTCCGGAGTGGATCATTTCCAACGCCTCCATTCCATCCTTGGCCTGATGCGGATTCCACCCCGAATTGCGAATCAGATTCGTCAGCACACGCCGTACGCTCGGCGAGTCGTCCACGATCAGCACTTCGTAGGATTCCTTCTGCTTGCCCGGCGCCGGAGCCGGCGTTCGCAGCCGCACTTGCGGAGTCACGGCATGCTGCTGGTGCAGCATATCGTTCGGATTGAGAATCAGAACCACCGAGCCGTCGCCCATGATCGTCGCGCCCGTCACCGCGTGCACGCGTCCCAACATCGTGCCCAGGTTCTTGACCACAACCTCGCGCGCTTCCAGCACCTGGTCCACCAACAATGCCAGCCGCTGTTCGCCGATGTTCAGCACCACCGCCTTCAGCCGCGTCAAATTCGCATCGGGCGGCAGTTGCTGCCCGATCACCTCGGCCAGATGCATCGTGGGCAGAATCTTTCCGCCCAACCGCAGCACCGGCTTGCGTCCCACGCGCTCCAGTTGCTCCGGCTCGATACGCAGCACCTGCGAAATCGCCGACAACGGAATCGCGTATGTCTCCACGCCCGACTTCACCAACACAACGCGAGTCAGCGCCAGAGTCATCGGCAGGCGGATGGTGAACACGGTGCCTTTGCCGCGCTCGCTCGCCACCGACAAGGTGCCCTTCAGCTTGCTCACCGTGGACTTCACCACATCCATGCCCACGCCGCGGCCCGATACTTCGCTCACTTCGCCCGCCGTCGTAAAGCCCGGCAGGAAGATCAGGCTGTAGATTTCCTGATCGCTCATCCCCGCCGCGTCTTCTTCGGAAACGAAACCCAGCCGCACCGCCGATTCCCGCAGTTGGTTCAGGTCAATGCCCTTGCCGTCGTCGCGAATCTGGAGTACCACCTGCGTCCCTTCGTGATAGGCGCGCAGATGAATCGTGCCCCGCTCCGGCTTGCCCTGCTGTTTCCGCTTCGCCGCCGTCTCAATCCCGTGGTCCACGGCGTTGCGCAGCAGGTGGTCGATGGGTCCGGCCATCTCCTCCAGCACCGTCTTATCGAGTTCCACCGACTCGCCTTCAATCACCAGATCCACCAGTTTGTTGCGCCGGTCCGCCGTCACCCGGATGGTGCGGTGTAGCCGCGAGGAAAGATTCCGCAACGGCAACATGCGTAGCCGCATCAGGCGGTCTTCCACTTCGCCGGTAAGCGTGCTCAGGCGGTTCAGATAGCTGTCGAAATCCGACGTCAACTCGTTCAACCGCGTGCCGGCGTTCGCCACGTCACCCGTCGTTTCCGCCAGGTCGCGGCTCAGCAGGTGGAACTCGGTGTAGCGGTCAAACTCCAGACTGTCGAAGTCGTCCGCGGTCGTGCCTCCGAAGCTTCTCCCGCCGATGGCGGCGAAGGCCCGTTTGTTGGCTTCCTGAAGCGCCGTCGCTTCATAGTCCGATTGCAGCTTGCGCGAGATCCGCGTCAAGCGCTCGATGGAGAGTTGCAGCTCCCCAACCTCGTGTACGTAGGTCGACAGGTACTGTTCGAAGCGCGAGCGGTGAATCACCAGTTCCGAAACCAGCCGCACGAGTTCGTCCACGCGCTCCAGCGGCGCGCGCACAAACTGCGTGGACTTCTTCGCCGCAACGGGAGACTCCTGCGCTTCCGCCTGCTCCGCCTCCGTGGCCTTCTCCACGGCAGCCGGCTCGGACGGCGCCGGGGTTCCAACGCCTTGCAGCACCAGTTCGTAACCTGCCATCACCTCTTCGAGCTTCGGAAGGTGTGCCGCCGGCATCCCGCGGCTCGCCACCGCATCGGTCAGAAGATCGTAGGTGGCAAACAGCAGCGGCGCCAGTTCGTTGGTATAGGACAGCCGGTTTTCGTACAAGGCGTCCAGAACGTCCTCCATGCGATGCGCCACGCTGCTGGTCAACCGCATGCCCACCACGCCGCACGCGCCCTTGAGCGTATGCACGCTGCGCCGCATCGCCTGCACCGTTTCGTGCGACGGCGCGCTATGCTCCATCGACCGCAGCAACTCGCCCACCGCCGTCAAGTGCTCTTCGGCTTCCTGGTGGAAGGCGTCCCACAGATCGTCGCCAACCTCCACACGGTCGGCGGGACCGCTGGCCGATACCCGTGGCGCGGGCGCCGCGGGGACGGGCGGCGCCGCTTCCGGAGACTTCGCTTCCACCGGGGCGGGAACGTTCGCCACCGTCTCGAACTCCTCGAGCAAAGCGGCCGCGCGATCCTGTAGATTGACTCCTGTCCCTTTGCCGCCCACTGCTTCGAGCACCGCCTCGAAGGTGCGCTGAAACAGCGGCAACAGGCCAGGGTTGTACCGCTGCTCTCCCTCCAGAATCCCATCCAGGATCTTCTGCATTCCCGCGTTCAGCTTGCTCGTATTGCGCATCCCGATCACGCCCGATGCGCCCTTCAGTTGGTGAAAGCTCCGCCGGATCGTCTTCAGCGCGTCCAGATCTTCGCCGTGCTCCAACGCCGCCAGCGCGGTGGCGATCTTCTGGAAATGCTCGGCCGTTTCCTCCTGGAAGGCGCCCCATAAGTCGTCGTCGATCGAGAAGTCGTCCAGCGTCTGGATCGCCGACGGCGCCGCCCCTGCGATCTCCTCAAACTCCGGGAACCCCGGCTCGGCCGATTCATCGGAAGCCGCGGCAGGCTCCTCCGCAACCTGCCCGGCTTCCTCGGCTCCTGCGAGCAACTGTTCGATCTCCGCGCTATCTCCCTCCTCGGGAAGATTGTGCAACCGGCGATACCCTTTCACGAGTTCGGAAACAATGTCCCGTTCCGCCAGGTTTCCGGAGACGATTCCATGCAGGTAGTCCCCCAGCCGCGCCGTCGCCGCTTCCAATATCGCGGCGGCTTCGTCGGTCCAGTGGATCTGCCCCGACAGGATCTGTTCCAGCGTGTCTTCCTGATACTGCGCCAGCCGGCTCAGCGACGCCAGGCCGATTGTCGATCCCGCTCCCCGTATGCAATGCACCATCCGGTAGGCCTCCTCGAGGCTCTCCACGTGATCCGGATTGGCGCGGTATTCCTCCAGGCTCTCGATCAGCTTCGGAAGGTAGCTCTCCACTTCCTTCACGAAGCCGTTGATGATCTCCGGGTCAACCTTGAAAGTCATCTCTCCTCCCAGTGGGCATTGCTTACTTGAGGGGCAGGTTTCTAGATGTAGGAGTGCTCATCGGCGGGCAGCCGGAAGCGCTGCATCGAACGGCGCAGTTCCTCGGCGAGCGTCGCCAGTTGATGCACCGATTCGGCCGCGTTCTTGGCGCCTTCCGCCGCGCTGTTCGTGTTCTGGGAGATGTCCGCCATCGTCTTGGTGATGTATTCCGATCCCACGGCTTGGATTTCCGAGGCCGAAGAGATGCTTTGAATCAGGGTCGTCAGTTCCGCCGACACCGACTCGATCTCGCTCAGCGCGCGGCCCGCGGCGTTGGCCAGATTCGATCCATCCACCACCTCGCGCGTCGTCTCTTCCATCGCCGCGATCGCCTCCGTGGTGTCCGCCTGAATCGACTTGATCAGCGTGTTCACCTTCTTGGTTGCTTCGGCCGCTCGTTCCGCCAGCCGCTCGACTTCTTCGGCGACCACCGCGAATCCGCGTCCCGCTTCGCCGGCCATGGCCGCCTGAATCGAAGCGTTCAACGCGAGAATCGACGTACGGTCGGCGATGTCGCCGATGAGCTGCACGATCGAGCCGATTTCCTGCGACCGCTCGCCCAGGCCCTTGAGGCGCTTCGACGTTTCCTGCACTTGGTTGCGGATGCCGCCCATGCCCTGAATCGTCTTCTGCACCGCTTCGGAACCCTGTTTCGCTTTCTGGAAGGTCTGCTCGGCCACGTTGCTCGCTTGTCCCGCCGTCGCCGACACCTGCTTCACCGACTTGGCCATCTCCTCAATCGAGGAGGTGGCTTCGGCGATCTGCTTGGCTTGGCCTTGCGAACCCCGCGCCAGCACCTCGGTGGTCTTCAGAACGAGTTTCGCCGAATCCCCCACGTCCGCCGTCGTGCGGTTGACGCTCCGTACGATTTGCCGCAACTCGGAGATCATGTAGTTGAACGAGTCGGCGATGGCGCCCGTCACTTCGGCCGTCACTTCGGCTTCCTGTGTCAGGTCGCCCGTCGCCAGGCCGCTGATATCGTCGAGCAGTTTCTGGATCGACTGTTGGATGCGGTTGCGCTCATCGCGGCTCTGGATGAGGACCAGCGTGTTGTCCAACACCGCGTTCATGGAAGCGGCCATGCTGCCCAGTTCATCGCGTGAGGTGACCGGCACGCGCACGTCGAAGTTCCCCGCTCCAATGAGGCTGAACGCCTCGCTGATCTGTTTGATCTGGCCCGTGATCGAGCGGTTCACCACCGACACCAGCGCCGCCATCAGCAGCAGCACGGCCACGCCGAGTCCGAGCTGCGTGTACTTCTGGCGGGACAGTTCGGCGACGCGCGTTTCCACCAACCCGCGCAGGCTCGGCAACGCCGCGTCATAGAGCGCGAAGAACGGTGTGGTCGCCGCGTTCGCCCCTTGCATGGCGCGGTCCATCGCGCCGAAGCGTTCCAGGTTGCCTTCCTTCAGAGGGCGGATGAAGCTGTCCGCGCCACGCACGGCCGTCACCACCGCCGGGTTCACCCGCGGCTCGAGCGCCGGGTTCTTGCTGAACGCCACGCCGAGGTTGCGCTGCATCTCCTGGATCAGCGAATCCACCTGATCGGCCAACACCTGCGCCTGCAAGCGCTCCTCCGGCGTCTTGCGCACAATGGCGTTGCCGGCCAGATAGCCGAGACGGCTCAACCGGTCCGTGATGGCGGGCAACTGTGTCACCACCGCCTGCATCACGTAGTAGGCGTCCAGGTTCGGATCGCTCACCAGGTTCGACTGATCGCCCACGTGGCGGATCAGGTCGGCGAGGTCGTTCACCACGCGGTTGTGCGCGTCGATGCTTTCCCGCACGCCCATCTTGAGGGCGCCGAGCTTCACGTCCTGCCAGTTGCGCTTCAACTGCGCGACCTTGTCCGTGGCTCCGAACTGCGGGTACTTCGCGTTCACCGATTCCACCGTCGCGAACGAGCGGTCGATGGCCGACTGGATCTGTTCGGCGCGGCTGCGTTCGGTGGTGTCCCCGTTGAGCGCGGCATTGACCATGTTGCGGTGCTGCGGAATCGATTCCAACAAGCTGCGCAAGGCGCCGATGTACTCGACGCCGGCAATCTCCGCGTTGGCGGCGTTGATCTGTTCGTTGCGAGCCTGCATGAACAGCAGGCCGAGAATGACGACAGGGACGGCCATGAGCCCCAGTACAAGGCCCAACTTACGCCCGATCGGTAGGTTGGCAAGAGCGCCCGTGGCGCCAATATTCGACGGCATTGTCTAATCTCCCTCCAGAAACACCTGAGTTTGGCGGTCCATATTTTGTAAACTGCTTTACCTCGACTCGAGCTGCTGGAACTCCTGCAAGTGGAATAGCTGTTCCAGGTCGAGCACGTTCAATAAGCGGTCGCCGCGTCCATGCACGCCGCGCAGAACCGATGTCACTTTGTCGTCCACCAGTCCCGTCACCTGCTCCAGTTGCTGCGACTGTATGCGTTGAATGCCCTTCACTTCGTCGACGACGAGTCCCGTCGAGCTCACGCGTTCGCGCGGCTGAAGGAACAGCACGCGTCCGCGCGCGGTGGCCGGCGCGTCCTGCAAGCCGAGCAGTACCGGAAGGCTCAATACGGGAACCACTTCGCCGCGCAGGTTGGTGATGCCGCGGATGAAGTCGGGCACGTTGGGCAGGCGCGTGATGCTGGGGATGCGCCCAATCTCGGCGACGTCGCGCACGGGCACCGCATAGTCCGTGCCGGAAAGGGCGAACACGACATAGTCGTCGAGCTGGCTGAACTGCTTGTGGTGATGGGCCGGCGCGGCAGGCTCGGCAAGGCTCGCCACCGCAGGAGCGGCTTCGAGGGCCTGGTCGATCGACCGGACCACGGTTTCGAGCGCGGGCTGCGGTGGAGGCGGCTCGGCGGGCGTCTCCAATTCGGCCGGCGGGACGGGCGCAGCGGCTTCGACGCTTGCCTCGACCGCGGCTTCGAGCACAGGCCCGGCAGGCTCGTCGGGCGCCAGTTCCACGGCTTCGACGCTCTCGTCGACCGCTTCCAGGGCAACGGGCTCGGGCAGGGACGGTTGCGTTTCCGGCAACAATGGCTCGGCGTCCACGGCGATCGACACCGGCAGGTCAGGCTCCGGTATGGGCGCGGCCAGCACTTCGTCCGGCACATCCAAGTCCGCAAGGGCCACGAACTCGGGTTCCGGCACGGCCTCGAGAGCGGGCTCCAGGGCGCAGTCGAGTTCCACCGGGGCTTCGATGGACCGTTGCGGCTCGGCTTCGGGCGCCGCCTCCATCTCCACCGGAGGCTCGTGCGCCAACAACTCGGCGAGCAGATCGTCCATTTCCGGCTCGGGGATGTCGAGAGCTTCCATTTCCCCGCCGGCGGCGGCGTCCGGGGGTTCGGCGATGAGCGGGCCAGGGGCGGTCAACGCCTCCAGTTCGGACTCCGTCAGTTGGCTGATGTCCAGCCCGGCAAGGTCCACCTCGCCGCCCTGGATATCAGGCCGTCGATCGTCCTGGGGAATGTCCCCGTTCTTCTTGCGTCTGCTCATGCCGTTTCCTCTTCGCTCCTCGAATTGGCGAGTTACAGCAACTGCGCGATGGCCCGCAGCAGCTCATCGGTCTTGAAAGGCTTCGTCATATAGAGATCGGCGCCCTGGCGCAGTCCCCAGTACTTGTCCGAGTCCTGGTTCTTGCTGCTCAGCACGATGATCTTGATCCCCTTGGTTTCCGGGGCGCTCTTCAGTTGGCGGCATACCTGGAAGCCGTTCTTCTTGGGCAGCACGACGTCCAGGAGCATCAAGGCGGGCTTGTTCTGCACCGCCTTCTTGAGGGCTTCCTCGCCATCGGTGGCCACCGTGAACTGATAGCCGTTGTCGGTAAGGACGCTCGTCACCATCTGAAGCTCCGTGGGGCTGTCTTCCACAACTAGGATCGATTTGTCTCTCATCTCGATTTCTGGCTCCTTGGATTAGCGGCTCCTAGGAAAGGTACTTTTTGAGGGTCTTGAGCAGGGCGTCCGGATCGAAGGGCTTGGTGACATAGTCATTGCATCCGGCGAGCTTGCCGCGGACCTTATCGAACAGGCCGTCCTTGCCGGAGAGCATCACGACGGGCACCTTGCGGGTGAGGGCCTTCTGCTTGATGTTTTTGCAGACTTCGTAGCCGTCCATCCAGGGCATGGTGATGTCGAGCAGCACCAGGTCGGGTACGGCTTCGTTGAGCTTCTTGAGCGCCTGGGCGCCATCCTCGGCGGTGACGACGCGGTAGTCGTTCTTCTCGAGGATGCTGGACAATGCCTTGCGGATGGTGAGGCTGTCGTCGACGACGAGGATGACCTTGCGCCATTGGATCTGGTCGAGCACGCCCATGAGGGCCCAATCGCTGCGCTTCTGCGCGGAGGCGGCTTTCAAATGGGGCAGAGCGGCGGAAGCCTCGCGCAGGTTCAGGTGGCCGAGGGCGAGGTGCACGTTCTGTTCAAAGGATCGCTGTTCGGCGGGGATGGCCTCGTAGCGTCCGAGCGCTTCCCGCACCAGCTTCTCCTGCACGCCTTCGTTCTTTTCGATCTCCTTGAGATCCTCGAGCACGGTAATGGCGCGGCATCCGGGACAGCGCCGGGCCTGCGTTTCGGCACTGTGGTTGCAGAAGGGGCAGCGCCACTTATGGCCTGCCTGCTGTTGCGGCGCGGGAACGGGCGAGGCTTTCGTGGCGGGGGCTGTAAAGGGGACCACGGTAGGCCGCCCTCGCAGCGCCGTATCGGCGGGCTTCGGGGTGAGGTCCGCGCCCATGCCGGCGCGCGCGGCCACGGCCGGGGCGGCTGGATCGGCGGGGCGCATCGTGGTGGTGCCGACGTTCTCGGTCACCCGCAGGATGCCCTGTGTCGTCGGCGACGTTCCGTTGCCGGCATGGGGAACGGCCGAGGCTTTCGGCTCCGGGGGCGCCGACAGGCCCTGACCCATCGGCTTCGGCCCTTCCGGCGCGGGGGCCGTAGCGGGCGCCGTGCCTTTGCACTTATCGAGCCAAGCCGATGCCTTTTGGTTCTGCGGGTTGATGCGGAGCACTTCTCCGAGATAGAAGATCGCTTCTTTCGGGGACTCGGAAAGGGAGGCACGCCACAGCCAAACGAGCTCATTGTTGGGGTTGTGCACGCTGGCCTGGCGCAGCAACTGCCTGGCGGCCGTCTTGTTGCCTACCTTTGCGGCCGTGACTGCCTCCCGCAATAGCAAAGCATCCTGAGTTTGGGGCATAGGTTCCCTTGAAATGTGAAGCCTGCTCGGAGCAGACATTCGGTCTGATTGCTTACACACGTATAAACGGCGTTTACATCAGGAGCTTGCATAGGGAAGAAGCCTCAATAGCCGCCCCCCGCATTCGGGGGGAGTACTGCTAAGGTAAAGGCGCCTATAACGGTTTGGGCATGGTCATCCGTTAATAGAGGGGTAGCCTGCGGACACCCAGATGCGAACCTTACCGGAACTTCTCAATTCGTGGCTGCCGGCCTCGGACCGTGCCAGCTTGCTGGTGGTGGGGTCGGACACGGCGCCCTTTGTGCCCCATTTGGAAGCGCTTCAGAAGGGGGATGGCGCGTATGAAGTCGTGCGGGTGCAGGCGCCCGCGGACGGACAGCGGCTGGTGCGCCGGGGAGCGATCGCGGCGCTGATTGTGGAGGCCGGCAATCCCCTGCCCGGGAACCTCGAGTTGCTGCTGGAAGCGGTCAGCAAGGACAAGCCGCCACAGATCCTGGTGGCATCGCCGCAGTCGAAGGCACAGACGGCGAGCAAGGCGGTGGAGGCGGTCAACGCGTATCTGGACGGCAACGGCTGGCGGTCGTTGATCGGCGAATGCGTGAAGCGGTTCCAGAGCGGCAAGGTGGCGGCGTTGCGGGCCGGCGACCTGCTGGAGGCGCTGGCGGCGATGCCGGATGAAGGATGGCTACGGGTGTGTTCGGGCGATGAATTCGGAGACATCTGCGTATCGAAGGGCAGGGCGATCTACTGCGAGGTAGGGCGGCTGTCGGGCGAGGAGGCAGCGGCCAAGATCGCGGGTTGGACGAACTGCCTGTTCGAGTACCGGATGCTGCCGGAGTTCCTGCGCGAGAACATGGACCGGCCATTGAACGCGCTATCGGGCGGCGCACCGGTCCCGCCGCCGGCGCCGGCGATGGAGTTGGAGCTCGAAGAACCGGATCAGTTTCCGGTGTTCGAAGGCATGTCAGGCACGACAGCCAGCCAATCCACCGCGGCCGACCCGCCGGCCGATTTGGACCTGGAGGAACCGGAGGATCTTCCGACATTCGATCTGAAGTCCGGTGAAGCCGAGATCGTCGTGGAGGAACCGGAGGAGTTGCTGATCGAGGAGCCGGGCACGATGGACTTCGAGATCGTGTCGAGGCCGGCGCGGATCTTCGAGTCGGTGGCGGTGTTCTGTATGAACCGCATGGTGAGTTGCGAACCGCCCATCGACGCGCGCTATTACGACCCGGAGACGCTGAGCGTGTTCTACGAGAAGTCGAAGGCGTATGTGATGCGGCACCAACTCGGGGAGACGCCGATCCTTCAGATCGGGGGCGGGGACTGCACCATCTTGGTCGTCGCGGCGGTGGGCGGCGACTGCCTGGTCGCGGCACGAACCACCGTGGGGCAAGTGACGCCGGAGCAACGGCAGGAGTTGGAGCGGCTGATCCACGTACACGGAACGGCTAGTCCAGCATTCGCTCGGTAAGGGTACGGCGGGTGGGAGAGAACTGCTTGGCGGCGGCCTGGAGGTAGGGGCGGAACTCACGCATCCAATAGGCGAGGTAGCCCTCACGGCGGATCTGGGCGAGGGAGTCGCTGTAGTGGCCGAGCAGGTTCGAGGCGAGCAATGAGCCGGTGGCACGGGCGGCTCCGGCGGCGCAGCGGGAGAGCCAACGAACGTTCTCGGGCAGGCGGCGGACAGCGGATAGGGCAAGCAAAGCGGACACTTCGAGGACGGAGCGATTCTCGGCTTCGGCAGTGGCGCGAAGGTCGCGCCACTGGGCGTCGAGCAGGTCGACGGAGGGCAGGTTGCGGGGCGGGATGCGGGAGGCTTGCTGGCGGATGATGCGCCACTCCTCGCGCAGGGCGGCGACATCGAGGGGCGGGGTGTTGATGGTATCGGCCAGTTTGCCGGCGGTGGACTCGAGGCCATCGAGGATCTGATCCATGGTTTCAAAGCGTGAGTCCGGGGCGAGGAGTCCCTGGGCCTGGAGGGACTGGGCGATCTCACGGACGAGGAAGCGGCCGGAGCCGGAAAGGTCGGCGAGGGCGGCCATGACCCACACCGGGGAGGCTCGGAAGGCGAGGATGCCGACGAGTTCGAGGCCGTTGCCGGCGGCGCGGCGAACGATGAAGTTCTCGGCGAGCGCGGCCTCGCCGGGGTAGACGCCTTCGACCTGGCCGACCTGTTCGATGAGGAAGCGCAGGGTGGAATCGACGAGGCTGCGGTAGAGGCGGGTGCGGCGCAAGGAGGCGGGGAGCGCTACATCGCCGATCTCGCGGACGAGTCCGCCGGCAAGCGCGGTGGCCGAGCGCACGACGCGCTCGGGCAAGGACAAGACATAGCCTTTCCAGGTGGACCCATCTGGCACAACTGCATCCTAGCATTGGAGGGCGAGCCGCAAAGATACACCACGGGCGGGGCTAGGAACGATGCCGCGCCGGATTGCCAGACGAAAACGCTGTTTGGGGTGATTTAGGGTGGCGATTCTCCTTCCTTTTTTGGGATTTTCAGCCTCGCGCAGGGGGTTTGCTGGGTTCGTTTTGCAAATCCGGCTGCGAAGTCGTATCTTCTTGGAAATCGTCGAAATCTTCGAAATCCTCGAAATCTTCGTCATCGCCGGCGAGTTCGCGGTCGAGGTTTCCGGCGTAGGGACTGTTGGAATAGCCGAGGATGAGAGTTTCGAGCGCAGCGAGCCGGGCGTTGAGGGTCTTGTCGATGGGAGAAGGCTCTGGTGGCGGCGGAGGCTCTTGTGCCTTGGCGCGCTTGCGCAGGTCGAGCAGGGTGCGCAGGGCGTTGTCGAACTGGCGCTGGAACATCCGCTCATAGCGCATCAGCAACTGGAGGGAAGTTCCGTTTTCGGCGAGATCCTGGAAGGCATCGGATTCCGGCTGCTCGGAATCGGGGAACTTGGCCATGGCCTTGAGCTGGATTTCAATGGCGTAGTTGCGGGTGCGGCAAAGGCGGAAATCGGCGTCGGCCATTTCGCGCACGCAACGAATTTCGGTGGGAGTCTGCGGCTGATACTCGCCGAGGTAAGCATTGAGAAGCGTCTCGAATGCTTCGCGGTCTTCGTTGGGAAGCAGAACGATGGCGGCAAAGAGACTATGTTTCCTCGCGTTTTGCGAAGAGGTAGCTTTGCCGCTTTCGGTAACTGGCCCCTGACTTCGGCTGCCATTACGTCGCGCTGCATCGGAATGAGCTTGGGAAATCGACATAGTGAAAACACTCCTTGATCCGGTTGTCCCATGGGGAGGTGGGGGCGGAGGATCGTCGGACGGGGCGCGGTGTTGCAGGGAAAGGAGATATTTTCTCGGGCAGGGGCGTGAACGCTAACCGGCATTGGGCTGGAAGTGGTTATCGGGGCCGAGGATGTATTCCTGAACGTCGAAGCCGGCGGAGTAGACGTCGATTACGAGAAAGCTCTTTGGGCCGCCCATCTGGGCGGCGGATCCGGCAATGCAGTGCGTTGGGTAGTAGGGTTGAGGCTCGTATTGAGAAATGTGGACGTGGCCTGTGAGGACGAGGTTGGCTCCGGCGGCAGCGAAGGGTGATCTCACCGGTGAGACAAGGGATGGGTTCCAGGCTGGGGAAATGGATCCGGTACCAAGCGGGAGGTTGACCCTTGGCGAACTTCCATTTGTCATGGTTGCCGGGCACTTCGTGGACTGTCCCAAGGGAATGTAGGCAGGTTTCGCCAGTCTGAAATTCGGCTTGTTTGCCACCTGCGGTGAGGTCCCCGGTGTGGACGATGAGGAGAGGAACGGCAGCGGTCTTGGTTTCGGTGGCGATTTCGTGGACGATTCGCTGGAGAGCCCGGACGGCCTGGTAGTCGTGGTTGTAGAGTCCCTGGATTGGGGTGTGAGCAAGAAGAGTGTGCCACCAAATTTCGCGGTTTTCGAGTCGGTCGCCGAAGTGGAGATCGGAGATGTGGAGGATTCTCGCGATCGGGTGGTCAGGCACAGATTATCGGGTGAACTTGGGCCCGCGGAAGGCAGGAGCCTGGAGGGGATTTTGAGCCGTGAGGCGATACCTGGACCGTTCGATCTGGAGGGGCTTGAATCGTCCAATTCCGCCGAGGTAGACAGTGGAGGGACCGTCTTCCGTGAAATAGGCCGCAAGTTGGAGATGCCGCCGAGGGCGGAATTGATCTGCTCCGGAAGCACGGATTTTTCCGGTAGGCTAAGGCGCTGTGCGGCGAGGCGGCAAAAGTCCGTGAGGTCAGGTCTCATTTCTGTTCCTGGTGCGGGCATCTGAATCACGTATCGGGAGAAGGGGGGGATTGTTAGGTTTGTTTTCAAGGCTTTGCATGTAGTTCGGCCGAGGCGTCAATAGAGGCGGACTTCGTAGAGGCGGGCGCGAGCGGATCCGTTGGTTTCGCGGATGGCGATGCGGATGGCGGCGGTTTGGACGGGCGGGAAGTGGAATGTACGGCGGCGGAGGTAGTTGTCTGTTTCGCCGGCAATGCGCTGCCATGCTCCGTTGATGCGGGCGAGGATGTCATAGGCTTTGACGCAATCGGGATAGACAAAGAGCGGCCGGCGGGAATGGCGGTTGACGTCGGTGTCGAAGATGAGTTGGATGGAGCGGATGGTTTGGACGCTGGGGAGGGTGAGGTCGAGGGTGGCGGGCAGGGTTTCGGAGATGTAGAGGTTGGTCCAGCGGTCGGGGCGGGAGGTTCCGCGGACGACGTTTTGCGGCTGGTAGGGGCGCTGGGTGGGGGCGATGCGGATGCAGAAGTGCTGGTTATTGCGAAGGGGCTCCCAGCGGGTGGGGCCGGGGAGGCGGGCGGCAGTGCATCCGGTGGGGGAGACGGCGGCTTGATCGGGCTTGTCGGCATGATGAGCCCAGGAGATGCCCGGCGCAGCGGGCAGATGGATGTAGTAATAGCGGTCGGGATCGATGGGGCGGCGGAACTCGAAGCGGACGTAGCCAGTGGATTGCGGAGGAACGATGGCCTTGGCAGTGGCGATATCGCTGGTATTACGAAAATCGTAGACGAAATCCGATGAGCGAAGGCCGAGTGTGAGTTCGATGGGCAGATGGGCCTGCGAGCGGAGGAGGAGTTCGACGGATTCGATGCGGCGGGTGGTGACGGGGAAGAGCTGGGCGGTGGGGAGATCGAGGGGAAGGAATTCGTTGCTTTCGGGGAAGTGGAGCGGGGCTTCGCTGGAGGCGGTGACGGTGGCCTGGCGGGCGAGGTCGGCGGGATCGTCGTTGGTCCAGCCAGGGAGGAAGCAATCTTCGCGGAGGAGGGCGCGGCGGAGTTCCGGGGCGTAGCGGGCGGCGAGTTCGCGGGGGGAGCATTGGAAGCGGCGGCAGAGCGCGGCGGCGACACCTACGCCCTGGCCGACGATGGCTCCGGTGCGGAGAACGCGGGTGGAGGAGAAGGCGACGTAGCTGGCGCTGATGGGGCGTCCGGCCATGAGGAGGTTGGAGACATTGCGCGAGTAGCAGGCGCGGAGGGGGATACCGTAGGGGATGGTGCCGGCGGATTCCCAGGAGGGCTTGGTATTGGGGTTGGAGCGGGCCATGATGCCGCCGGGTTTGTGGACATCGATGTACCAGCAGCCGAAGGCGATGGAATCGGGGTGGACTTTGGGGTTCTGGAGGTCGTGCTGGGTGAGGATGTAGTCGCCAAGGAGGCGGCGGGCTTCGCGTTTGTAGAGCCAGAAGCTGACGAAATCGAGGCCGTAGTTGGCGGCGCCGGCTTTGTTGGGGCAGTGGTTCTTGATGTGGTCCCAGACGCCGAGCAACTGGCGGAGCGCTTCGTGTTTGATCTCTTCGTTGCCGTCGATTTGATGGTGGGGGAGGCCGACTTCGATCCACCAATAGCCGCCATCGATGCGGGTGTGATTGCGGCCGGTGAGATCGGCTTCGGCGGGGAAGGAAGCGGCCCACTCGGGGCGGCGGAATTCGAGCGGGACGTTGGCTTCGCGGGCGCGGAAGAAGAGAGTACTGCCCATTTGCGGCTGTGAGGCGGCGGATTCGGGGGCTTCGGGCTCGTTGTATTGGGAGCGGGCTTCCATGCCCCAGTGGTAATCGGCGCCGGCGCGATAGCCGACGGCTCCATCGCCGGTGGCATCGATGAAGAGCGGGGCGGTGAAGATGTACTGGCGCTCGGAACCCATTTGCACACCGTGGAGGGCGAGGATAGTGGAGGGATCTTTCATCTCGACTTCGCGGACAGTGGTATTGAGGAAGAGAGTGAGGTTGGGCTCGCGGACACAGCGGCCGTAGAGGACGAGATCCCACTGGGAGTTCATGAGCCCTTCGATGTAGGGTTCGTGATTGAACTTGCGCTCTTCGGTGTGGAACTCTTCGAGGATGCCCATCTCCTTGGACCAGACGTTGTGATTGGTGCTGACTTCGGGGTAGAGGCGAACTTCGCTCGATGCATTGCCGCCGAGCATGGAGCGCTCGTGGACAAGGGCGACTTTGGCTCCGGCGCGGGCGGCGGCGATGGCGGCGCAGGTTCCGGCAATGCCTCCTCCGGCGATGACGATGTCGAATTCGCGGCGGTGGGTGTGCTCTTTCGAGGTGAGGATGTAGCCGCCTAGCGCGCCGGGGCGGCGATCGCCGGCGGGGGCTTGGGCCTGGGATGCAGAGGGGGTGAACCAGGCGAGGAGGGATTCGAAGAGAGAACGGCGGCGGAAGTTCATGGACGATCCCCATTGTAGAATGGGGCCGCGCCTCGTCGAACGAATTTTCGGTATTTGGACTTAAGGGAACTGCGGTAGGATTTGGGCATGGCCCGGTTGGGACGCCTGGCATATCTCGTGCCTTTGTTGGGTGCGCTGGCGGTGTGTGTGTTCGTATTTGTGGAAATGCGGATGAGCTTTTCGGAAACGAGGGCCAGCCAGGAAAAGTTGCGGCAGTGCAGCCAACTGCGGGATGGGATTTTCGATTTGTATCAGACGTTGAACGCGTGCGAGCGATTCAACTCCAGCTATTTGCTGACGCGAAACAAGAGTTACCTGGAGCAATACAGGGAGCACATGGAGATCCTGGCGAGGAATCTGGCACGAGAGGAGAGGGCGGCGGAAAGGTTGTTGGGCGGCGACCTAGTGACGAGGATTCTGTTCCAGTCGGCGCACAAGCGGATTGAGGAATTGGAGGCGAAGATTGCGGAATCGCAACGGAGCAATGGAGACAGAGTGCAGCTTGTGCTTCGATCGGCACCGACACAGGCGATGGCGCGATTCCGGCTGAGCCACCGCACGGCAAATGCGAATTTGCGGGAAATGGATGAGGAGATCTCGCATTCGCTTTTGCAGGCTTTGGATCGCAGAGGATTCCTGCTGGTGGGCGGCGCGATGCTATCGGCGCTGCTGCTGTCGTTGGCGTTTTTCCAGTTGAACGCGAGCCTGACGCAATCGCGGAAGTTGCTGGCGGACGTGCAACTGGCGGAGCAGCGGTATCATTTGCTGGCGAACCGGGTGCAAGACCGGCAGGAAGAGGAGAAAGCGCTGCTGGCACGGCAAGTGCATGACGAATTGGGGCAATCGCTGACGGCAGCGAAGATCGATCTGGCGATGGCGTTGCGGATTGCGGAGTCGGATCCGGCGGGAGTGAGCCTGCAAATCCGGAGAGCGATGGATTCGCTGGATACGGCGGTGCGCGATATCCGGAGGGTTTCGACGGAATTGCGGCCGGGGATCCTGGACCAGATGGGGCTGGAGCCGGCGCTCGAATGGCTGGTGCACGAATTCGGGAAGCGGACGGGGATGGTGGTGGAGTTTCGTTGTCCGCCTGGGGTAGAGCTGAACGAGAAGGGGAGTGTTGTTGCGTTCCGGATCGCGCAGGAGGCGTTGACGAACGTGGCGAGGCACGCGCAGGCGACGAGGATCGCGATCGAGGGGAAGGTGGAAGGCGGGACGTTCGTGCTGACGATTGAGGACAACGGAGTGGGATTCCGCAGCGAGAAGCTGGACGATCCGCATTCGATCGGGTTGTTTGGGATGCGGGACCGGGCGGCGGCAGTGGGGGGTCGGATTGAGATTCAAAGTGAGTCAGGGCGAGGGACGAAGGTACGCGTGCTGATTCCGTTGATGAAGGATGAGGTGCGGGGGGTGGAGGGATTGCGGGCGGAAGGGGCCGTTGACCCCGGCTTTTCGCCGTGATAACAATTGCACCGGAGGCCATGGCCATGTTCCGCATTGCATCCGTCATTCTACTTTTTCTGATGCTTCTTTCCTGTTCGAGTGGACCCGAACCGGTCAAGCCTGGCACGCCGGCGTTCTTCTGGAATGCGGCGCGGGATAACTACCTGAAAGGGGATTATCCGAAGGCAGCCGAGCAACTTGGAAAAATCCTGAACACCGACAATGAGTACACAACGCGGGCCCGTGCCTGGCGGCTGATTCTGCTGGCGGGATTGGCGCAAGGGCATATGGATATCGCCAATAGCTACGAAATGGGGGGCCGGCAGAACAAGACGAATCCGACGCCGTTCCGCAAGGAGACGATGGAGAACCGGTCGAGCGCATCGAACTACGCAACGCAATTCGTGGAGGATTTCGCGAAGTTCAGCAAGGCGCCGGTGGAAGCACAGATACCGCTGGCGTTTCCGGCTCCTCCGGGCAGCGCGGCGAGATTGCCGTCGCTTGACAAGGTCGCGACGGGATTGCAGCCATCGATTGGGGAGATGGAGAGCACGCGGCGCGATGCGGTGCGGCGCGCGGTGCTGCTGGCGACGTGCGAAGCGGCGGGTGTGTCGAACGATGCGGCGAAGGTGACGGAGATGCTGAAGAGCGGTTCCGCAACCGTACCGCGGGAAGTGTTTCTGAAGGCGATGGCCGGTATGCTGTATGAGCAGGCCGGGTTATACGGGAAGCAGAAACTGGGGCGGCCGGACCATCAGAAGCATTTCCTGAACATGACGAGCGAGGCGCTCAAGGGGGTTGCGGAGAGCAAGGAATCGAAGGAATTGAAGAAGAAGGTGGAGGCGGACCTGAAGTCGATCAGCTAGCGGATTGACGCAGCCGGCGCATGCCGCGGAGCCAGCGATCGTAGTCTGCGGCCTTGCGCTGGAAGTATGTCTCGACTTCGGGATGGGGAAGGATGAGGAAGCGCTCGTCGTGGAGTCCTTGGACGACGGCATCGGCGACGTGTTCGACGGTGACGGCGCCTGATTTGAGGAAGCTTTCATTTTCGCCGCCGTCGCCGAGGAGCATGCGGGTGCGCACGCCTTGGGGACAGACGCAGGAGACCTTGATGCCGGCGTCGCCATGTTCGACGGCGATCCATTCGGCGAGGGCGAGGGCGGCGTGTTTGGAGACGGCGTAGGTGGCGGAGCCGATTTGGGTGAGGAGTCCGGCGGCGGAGACGATTTGGAGGAGGTAGCCGTGGCCGCGGGCGAGCATGTGGGGGAGGACGGCGCGGGCAGCGTAGAGGTGGGCGCGGAAGTTGACGGAGAGGACGCGCTCCCAGTCTTCATCGGGGGTATGGAGGCCTCCGGGGAGGAAGATGCCGGCGTTGGAGCAGAACAGGTCGATGTGGCCGTGGGCGGCGATGGCGCGGCCTACCAAATGTTGGATGGCGGATTCGGAGGCGACGTCGGTGGGGACGGGGAGAGCGCCGGAGAGGTGAGCGGTGTGGGCGAGGGCTTGGGGGTCGATGTCGGCGATGACGAGTCGTGCGCCTTCGTGGGCAAAACGGAGAGCGAGGGCGCGGCCGATGCCGTGGGCGGCTCCGGTGACGATGACGCTTTTGCCGTGGAGTTGCATTGGTACTTCAATATATGACGGGCGGGGGTACTGGAGCGTGGAATTGGTACTTTTCCGTGCGTGACGCAATGGGTGGCTTGCTCACTGGAGAGTAAGAGGACATTCTCATGCGTTTTTGCAAAACGATCTTTCTCTCTCTTTCCGGGCTGGTGCTGTTGTATCTGGCAAGTCCGGCGCAAGCAACGATATTGACGTTCCAGATCACCGACACAGGCGGCTGTTGCGAGGACTGGGAGAACTTCCCGGAGGGTCTTGGGATAGACCAGACTTACGGGGACCGGGTGACATCGACATCGACGACGAACGGGTCGGTGACGTTCGAGTATGGAGTGGGGGCGGAGGGCTTTACACCGAACGTGAACGTTTCCTATGAACCTGGGTCAATTTTCACCGGGGGGCCGTCGCTGTGGCGGTACAACTATGGGGATCTGGACCGGGTGTTGTATCAAGGCAGTATCGAGACAGGCGTTGGGACGAACTATGACTACCTTTTGGTGGTGCTGTTTGCCGATCCGGGGTACGAGGCGGTGCTGCACGGATTCGATCTGGGTGGATGGTTTGAGACGGATTACGAAATCAATTCCGTGTCGGTGTACGACAACGTTTTCAACGGGTTTTTTCCGGCGCAGAATCGGATCTTTCATGACCCGAACGCGACGGTCGCGGGGGCAGGGATGACGCATACGACATATAGCTTCCAGACGCCGCTGGTGGGCAATATCATCTCGATATTGATCGATGCGAACAATCTGGGGGATGACAGCCAGAACATTGGGATTGACAACATCCGTTTCGGGCAGCAGGTGGACCAGACACCGGAAGTGCCGGAACCGGGAACGCTATCGCTGTTGGTGGGTGCGGGGCTCGCGGCGGGGTTGTTGCGGCGGCGCAAGGGGTGAGGCGAGACGTTCCAGCGATTTGACACCCCTCGGCGGAGATCATCATAATCAAGGGTTGGGCCGTGCCTGCCCGAATTCCAGGGGACTTGTGCCAACGGTCCTCCCCACGCGCTCTTTCAGGGAGAAACTATCAGTCACATGGGTGATCTCGTCAACCTAACCATTAACGGAAGGAGTGTGCAGGCTCCTCCGGGAACGTTGGTGATCGATGCAGCAAAGAAGGCGGGGATCGAGATTCCTGCCTTTTGCTATTACGAAGGCTATTCGTTGCAAGCCGCGTGCCGCATGTGCCTGGTGGAGGTGGAAAAATTCCCGAAGCTACAGGCTGCGTGCACGCTGCCGGTGGGCGAAGGGATGGCGATCCAGACGGAATCCGAGGCGGTGGTGAAGGCTCGGAAGACGACGCTGGAGTTTTTGCTGACGAACCACCCGCTCGATTGTCCGGTTTGCGACAAAGGCGGGGAATGCGAATTGCAGGACATGGTGTTCCGGTATGGGGCGGGGGAAAGCCGCTTCACGGAGAACAAGCACCATGTGGATGAGAAGCAGTGGTCGCCGGTGGTGTTCTATGACGGGCCGCGCTGCATTCTTTGCTACCGCTGCGTGCGGGTTTGCAATGAAGGCATGGGCGTGGGCGCGCTGGGGATTGTGAACCGGGGCGTGCTGAGCGAGATTGCGCCATCGCATGGGGACCATCTGGAATGCGATGAATGCGGGATGTGCATCGATATCTGCCCGGTGGGAGCGTTGACATCGGGGACGTACCGGTATCAGACGCGGCCGTGGGAGATGAAGCACGTCGGGACCATTTGCACGTTCTGCTCGAACGGGTGCAAGACGACGCTGGGCGTGCGGAATGACAAGATCGTGCGCGGGAACAATCGGGACCGCAGCGGCATTAACGGCGAGTTTTTGTGCATCAAGGGGCGGTACGGATTCGATTTCATCGAGCATCCGGAGCGGCTGACTTCGCCGATGATGAAGATCAACGGGAAGCTGGAGGAAGTGAGCTGGTCAAAGGCGCTGGACGCGGTGGCGAAGAAATTCGCCGAGGTCAAGGCGCGCGGCGGGAAGTTCGGGGTGATCGGCTCGACGAAGACGACGAACGAGGAAAATTTCTTCCTTCAGAAATTCGCGCGGGAAGGGCTGGGGACTTCGAATATCGATCATCACCGGTCGGGCGACGTGGTGTCGCTGATCGATGCGCTGAGCGGGAAGACGAACGCGCTGGCGACGACGGAGGATCTGTACCACACACCGGCGGCGCTGGTGATCGGGTCGGATTTGTCGCAGGAGCATCCGTTCCTGGCGTTCCAGTTGCGGGCGAATTGGCGGCACCATCAAGCGGATATTTACACGGTGACGCAGGGTCCGGTGCGGGAAGACAAGATTGCCGTGGCGGCGTTGCGGGCCGAGCCCGGCAAGGAAATGGCGGCGGTGGAATCGCTGCGGGAGCAACTGGCGAAGGAGAAATCGCTGGTAATTCTGTTCGGCGCATCGGTGAAGGGCGAGGCGGTGAAGCAGCTTGTGGGCTTCGGCGATTCGCTGGGGATTCCGGTGAAGTATGTGTGTCTGGTGGATTATTCGAACTCGCGCGGCGCAATCGATATGGGGTTGTTGCCGGATCTGGGTCCGGGGCTGAAGCCGGTGGCGAATCCAGGCATGACGTTGCCGGAGATGCTGGGGGCGGCGGATCTGGATGTGCTGTGGGTAGTGGGCGCGAATCCGCTGGCGCGGACGGCGCTGGCGGCGAAGAACGCATTTGTTGTGGTGCAGGAGCTGTTCCTGACGGAGACGGCGAAGCAGGCGGACGTGGTGCTGCCGGCGGCGAGCGGGTATGAGAAATCGGGGACGGTGACGAATGTGACGGGCGAAGTTCAGAAGCTGCATGCGGCTGGACAGACGATGGGATCGAAGCCGGATCTGGAGATCATGGGGCTGATCGCGAAAGAGATGAAGCTGAATCTGGGGATCTGGTCGGCGAGTAATGTATTCGAGGAAATCCGCTCGTCCGTGAGTGGGTATAATATTCCTTTGCCAATCATCGCTACCGGGCAAGCGGCCCAAACCAGCCCGCTGAACGGACGGGTGGCAGTCATGGCCCGGCCGGATCTGATTCAATCGGCCGGAAACACGCTGTTTACGTCCGGCACGTTGGGCCGCTACTCGAAGAAGTTGACGTCGGTCATGGAGTACCCCGGGCAGTTGTACCGTCCGTAAGCCGGAAATCGCATGGAATTCATCATCATCAGCCTGATCAAGGCCGCGCTTGTGGCCTTCGTTCTACTCACTCTCGCCGCATACCTTGTATGGATAGAGCGCAAGGTGCTGGCGCACATACAGCTTCGTGTCGGGCCGTACCGCGTGGGTCCGCACGGGCTGTTGCAGCCGTTGTCGGACCTGATCAAGCTGGTGACGAAAGAAGGCGTGATCCCGGCGCAGGTGAACAAGTTTTACTATCTGCTGGCTCCGTTTCTGGCAGTGGCGCTGGCGCTGATCTCGATTTCGGTGGTGCCGTTCGGGACGCAGATCGAGTTGTTCGGATACAAGACGTACCTGGAACTGGCCAACGTGAACATCGGGATTCTGGTGATTCTGGCGGTGAGCGCGGTGAGCGTTTACGGCGTGGCGCTGGGCGGCTGGGCATCGAATAACAAGTACGCGCTGCTCGGCGGACTGCGCAGTTCGGCGCAGATGATCAGCTACGAATTGCCGATGTCGCTGGCGCTGGCATCGCCGCTGCTGATGGCGAACACGTTGAGCCTGCGGGAGATCGCGGAGATGCAATCGGGCTTCTACTGGGGCGTGATTCCGAAGTGGTTTATTTTCCAGGGTCCGGCGCCGCAGTTGATTGCGTTCATCATTTTCATGATCGCGGCGTTCGCGGAAACGAACCGCATCCCGTTCGATCTGCCGGAAGCGGAGAACGAACTGGTGGCGGGATTCCACACGGAGTATTCGAGCACGTGTTTCGCGGCGTTCTTCACGGCGGAGTACGTGAACATGGTGACGATTTCGGCCTTGGCGACGCACCTGTTTTTGGGCGGATGGAATCCGGTGTTTGCGGAGCCGGTGGCCTCGTTCGTACCGATTGTGCTGTTTGCGGGGGCGGGGCTGCTGCTGTTCTTTCATGGCATGCAGTCGTTGTCGACGCGGACATGGGACAAGTACACGTTTCCGGTGTTCGGGCTGGTGGCGTTCGGACTGGCGGGCGTGTTTGGGGTGAAGTATCTGACATTCCTGCCGGAGCCAGTGCTGGCGATCGGCACGGCGCTGCATCCGATTTTCTGGTTTGCGGCGAAGGTGGGAGCGATTTTGTTCCTGTACATCTGGGTTCGCGGGACGCTGCCGCGTTTCCGCTTTGACCAACTCATGCGGTTCACGTGGACGTTCCTGTTCCCTGTTGCGATTGTCCACCTGCTGGCCACGGGTTTGATTGTGGCTCTTTGGAATTAAGAAATGGACGCATTGCTCTTCTTTCTTTTCGCGGCGATCGCCATCGCCTGCGGCATCAACCTGGTTGTGCAGACACATCCGATTTCGAGCGCGCTTTCGCTGGTTGGCGTCATGGGCTCGCTGGCGGTGCTGTATCTGCTGCTGGGGGCTGAGTTCATGGCGGCGGCGCAGATGATTGTGTATGCGGGCGCCATCATGGTGTTGTTCGTGTTCGTGATCATGTTATTGAACGCGGGCGCGGAGACTCGCAAGAGCCGGGCGACGTTCGCCAAACTGCTGGGCGTGCCGGCGCTGATCGCGTTTCTGGGGATTGTGAGTTTTCTGATACAGGCGCTGCTGCCGCGCACCGAGCCGGTGAAGTTCGGCGCGTTCACGGGCGGGACGGCGCAGGCGATCGGGAAGAAGCTGTTCACGGAGTACCTGCTGCCGTTCGAAGTGACGTCGGTACTGATTCTGATTGCGATTCTGGGCGCCGTCGTACTGGCGCGCAAGGAGATTTAAGGGATGCCCCAATCAGTCCCATTAAGCTGGTATCTGATCCTGAGCGCGATCCTGTTCGGATTGGGCGTGGCGGGGTTCATTTTCCGCCGTAACATAATTACCGTATTCATGTCCATCGAGCTGATGCTGAATGCCGTGAACCTGAGCTTCATTGCGTTCAGCTACCAGTTGCGGCAGGTGGACGGCCATATCTTCTCGTTTTTCGTGATGGTGGTGGCCGCCGCGGAAGCCGCCGTGGGTCTTGCCATTATCCTTACCGTATTCAAGAACCGCGCCACGCTTGCCATCGACGAAGTGAGTTCGCTCAAAAACTGACCATGCAACATCTTTGGCTTATTCCCGCACTTCCACTCGCCGGATTTTTGATCAACGGCCTTCTCGGCAGAAAGCTGCCGAAGATGGCGGTGACTCTGGTGGCAGTGGCTTCCGTGTTGCTCAGCTTCGGCTGGGTATTGAAGACGCTGTCGGCGCTGGGCTCGTTGGAGACGGCGTATGTCGAGCGTTACTATCCGTGGTTCGAGAGCGGCACGCTGAGCATCGGGTTCGACCTGGCGGTGGACCGCTTGACGGCGGTGATGCTGCTGGTGGTGACCGGCATCGGATCGCTGATTCACATTTACGCGGTGGGGTACATGGAGCATGAAGGAGGATATTACCGCTTCTTCTCGTACCTGAATCTGTTCATGTTCTTCATGCTGATGCTGGTGCTGGGCGGGAACTTCCTGATCCTGTTCGTGGGCTGGGAAGGCGTGGGATTGTGCAGCTACCTGCTGATCGGCTTCTACATTTTGAAGAAAAGCGCGGGCGATGCGGCAAAGAAGGCGTTCATTGTAAACCGTATCGGCGATTTCGGCTTCTGCCTGGCGATGTTTCTGATTGTGGTGAATTTCGGGACGCTCGATTTCGGCAAGGTGTTCGAAGCGGTGAAGCCGATGCCGGTGGAGGCAAGCGCGGGGATTCTGACGGCGATTGCACTGCTGCTGTTCGTGGGCGCGACGGGTAAATCGGCGCAGATCCCGCTGTATGTGTGGCTGCCGGACGCGATGGAAGGCCCAACGCCCGTTTCGGCGTTGATCCACGCGGCGACGATGGTGACGGCGGGTGTGTACATGGTGGCGCGTTCGGCGGTGATCTTCGAGCGGTCGCCGATGGCGATGGACGTGGTGGCGATCGTCGGACTGCTGACGGCAGTAATGGCGGCGACGATCGGCATGACGCAGTACGACATCAAGAAGGTGTTCGCCTACTCGACGGTGTCGCAGCTTGGATATATGTTTATCGCCTGCGGCGTGGGCGCGTTCTCGGCGGGGATTTACCACGTGGTGACACACGCGTTCTTCAAGGCGCTGTTGTTCCTCGGCGCGGGGAGCGTGATCCACGCGGTGCACGGCGAGCAGGACATGCGGCAGATGGGCGGGTTGATGAAGAAGATCCCGATCACGTTCGCGGTGCTGACGTGCGCCTGGGTGGCGATTGCCGGCATCCCGCCGTTTGCGGGTTATTTTTCGAAGGACGAGATTTTGCTGGCGGCGCATCATCACCATCCCTGGATGTACTGGGTGGGCGTGGTGACCGCGGGCATGACCGCATTCTACGTATCGCGGGCCATGTTCATGACCTTCTGGGGCAAGTATCGGGGGCATGCGCATCCGCACGAGTCTCCGTTTGTGATGTGGGGGCCGCTGGCGGTGCTGGCGCTGCTGTCGCTGGCCGGCGGCTGGTATTTCAAAGTGCCGCATTACCTGGAGACGATGTTCCCGCTGTCGGGCGAGGCTCACGATATGACGCTGGTGGCGATTTCAGTGGGGGCCGGCGCGTTGGGAATCGGGCTGGCGTATGTGTTTTATGTACTGAGTCCGGGGATTCCGGATGCGATTGCGGGCACGCTGGGGCCGATCTACAAGCTGGTTTACAACAAGTATTTCGTGGATGAGATTTATGACGCGGCGGTGGTCCAGCCGCTGGTGGGCGGATCGCGCAGCGTGCTGTGGCGCGTTGTGGACGCCGGCGTGATTGACGGCATTGTGAATGGGACCGCGACTGTGTCGCGGACAGTGGGCGGCGTGCTGCGCATGCTGCAATCGGGCAATATACGGAGTTACGCGGCGTGGGTCACGCTGGGCGGTGTCGCCGTGCTGGTGGTGCTGGGCGTGATGGGAGGCGCGAAATGAGTTTACTGAACATCGTACTGGCCCTGCCGCTGTTGGGATTCCTGCTGCTGTTGTTGCTGCCGAAGTCGAACACGAACGCAATCCGGTTGGTGACGCTGGTGCTTTCGCTTGGCGTATTTGTGCTGTCGCTGGGATTGACCGGCCCGTTCCTGGCGTCGGGCAACGGCAACTGGTTTGTGACCGATGTGCCGTGGATCCAATCGCCGGAGATTCGCTATCACGTGGCGGTCGACGGATTGAGTTTGTGGCTGGTGATTCTTTCGACGCTGATGACTCCGATTTGCGTGCTGGTCAGTTGGAATTACATCAAAGACCGGGTGAAGGAGTTCTACGCGTTCCTGCTGCTGCTGGAGTTCGGCCTGATCGGCGTATTCGTGGCGCTGGATCTGTTTCTGTTCTATGCGTTTTGGGAAGTTTGCCTGGTGCCGATGTACTTCCTGATCGGCGTGTGGGGGCATGAGCGGCGCATCTATGCGGCCGTGAAGTTTTTCCTGTATACGATGGCCGGCTCCGTACTGATGCTGGTGGCGATCATCTTCCTCTACAACAAGGGCGGCACGTTCGATTATGTGAACCTGGTGGATCTGATCCAGCGGGGGCGGTTGACGTTCACGCCGAACGAGCAGATGTGGCTGTTCCTGGCATTCTTCTTCGCGTTCGCGATCAAGGTGCCGCTGTTCCCGCTGCATACGTGGTTGCCGGATGCGCACGTGGAAGCTCCGACGGCGGGTTCGATCATGCTGGCGGCTGTGATGCTGAAGATGGGCACGTACGGAATCGTGCGTTTCTGCCTGCCGATGTTTCCGAGCGCGGCCCGGGAATGCGCGCCCTACATCGTGGTGCTGGCGATCATCGGGATCATTTACGGCGCGCTGGTGGCGCTGGTGCAGCCGAATATGAAGAAACTGGTGGCGTATTCTTCCGTGAGCCACCTGGGCTTCGTCGTGCTGGGCATCTTTTCGTTCAACCAGAACGGGCTGGATGGCGCGGTGTACCAGATGCTGAATCACGGCATCTCGACGGGCGCACTCTTCATGCTGGTGGGTTATTTGTACGAGCGGACGCACTCGCTCGAGATCAAGGATTACGGCGGCGTGGCGAATCTGTCGCCTTGGCTGGCCACGGTATTTCTGGTGACGACGCTGGCGAGCGTGGGACTGCCGACGCTGAACAACTTCATCGGCGAGTTTCTGGTGCTGCAAGGGTCGGCGCAGGTGAACATCTGGTGGACGGTGTTTGCGGCAACGGGTGTGATTCTGTCGGCCGGGTACATGCTGTGGATGTACCAGCGGTCGTTCCTGGGCGAGACGAATGAGCACCTGAAGGGACACATGCACGACATCAACGCGCGGGAGCTTGCGGCGGCGCTGCCGCTGGTGATCCTGATGGTGTGGATGGGCGTGTATACGAAGACGTTTCTGCCGTTCATCAGCCAAGCCAACGCGCGGATTTTGGAACAGAGCCGCACGGGGGTGGAGTTGCGCGTGAATCAGAATCCGGGCGGTAACGTCGCGGAGTTAAGGGAGTTCGCCAATGGCCGGTAATTTCATACCCAGTTCCGCGGAACTGCTCCGGTTCCTGCCGGAGTTGATCCTGATTGCGATGGGTACGTTGCTGATGGTGCTGGAGCCGCTCGTGAAGGACAAGCAGCACTTGGGCGCGATCGCGCTGCTTTCGCTGGTGGCCTCGGCATGGGCTTCGGTGATGGCGTATGCGAATCCTGGGGCGGCGTTTCAATCGATGCTGCTGATTGACGGGTTCGCGACGTTTTTCCGCGTACTGGTGATTGGGGTTGGTATTCTGACGCTGTTCTGCTCGTTTGCGTACCTAAAGCGGGAGAACGCGGAGGATGGAGAATATTATCCGTTGATCCTGTTCAGCGTGGTGGGGCAATGCATCATGGTGACGGCCAATGAGCTGATCATCCTGTTCATCGGGCTGGAGATCAGTTCGATTGCTTCCTACATTCTGGCGGGGTATCTGCGGGACGATAAGCGGAATAATGAATCGGCGTTGAAGTATTTTCTACTGGGGTCGTTCGCGACGGCGTTTCTGCTGTATGGGATTTCGTGGATTTATGGGACGACGGGGACGACGAACCTGGCGGAGATCCGGCGCGTGCTGATGAACAAGGACATCGCTCCGTCGCTGGGGCTGATCGGGACATCGGCGGCGCTGATGTTTGTCGGGTTCGCGTTCAAGGTGTCGGCGGCTCCGTTCCAGGTGTGGGCTCCGGATGTGTATCAGGGGGCGCCCGCGCCGGTGGCTGCGTTTTTGTCGGCGGGACCGAAGGCGGCGGCATTTGCGATTTTCCTGCGCGTGTACATGACGGCGTTCGAATCGGTGGCGGATGCGTGGGCTCCGGTGGTGGCTGTGTCGGCGCTGGCGACGATGATCATCGGGAACTTCGCGGCGCTGCTCCAGAACAATATCAAACGCATGCTGGCATATAGCTCGATTGCGCATGCGGGGTATGTGATGGTGGCGCTGACGGCGCATTCGAATATCGGGACGGCGGCGGCGATGTTCTATCTGGCGTCGTATGCGTTCATGAACGTGGGCGCGTTCGCTGTGGTGACGCACTTTGCGCGGAAGGGCGAAAAGTATGTGAGCATCGACGATATGGCGGGGTTGGGATGGCGGCAGCCGGTGACAGCGGCGCTGCTGACGATTTTCCTGCTGTCGTTGATTGGGGTGCCGCTGACGGGCGGGTTCTTCGGGAAGTTTTATATTTTCAAGGCGGCGCTGGATGCGAATCTGGTGTGGCTGACGGTGCTGGGGTTGTTGAATAGTGCCGTGGCCGCGTATTATTACCTGCGCATCATTGTGGTGATGTACTTCAAGGAACCGGGCGAGTCGACGGTGGATTTGCAGCCGTTGTCGGCGGGCGTGCAGGCTGTGCTGTGGAGCTCGGCGGCGGCGATTCTGGTGCTGGGGATCTATCCTTCGCTGGTGCTGGATTTCGCGGGGCGGTCGGCGGATTTGGTGAAGTAGGGTTCCGGCGAAAGAATCCGTTCTCGAGGGGATGAAACGGCACGCCACTGCTTTCCCGCAACGAAGCGGCCCGACTTACCGGGTGAGCCGTCTTTACGCGTCACGAATCCCGGGAAATGCGGCTTTAGCGGGCTCGTTTCGGCGCCATGGTGACCTGCGCCACGCCCTGCTTCAATTCGATGCGGTCGAGGTTATAGCCTAATTCGAACGGGCTCCCGACCTTGGCGTTCGGATATAGCGGATGCACGAAGGTTCGGATCAGAAGGTCCAGGGCGCGTCCCTTCAGGGATGCTCCGCCTACCTGGACCATATCGAGATCGACACGCGCGGTCCCGTTGCTGGAGGCCACTCGGCCTTCGACGCGGATGGGGTACTCGCCCTTGAGCAGCGATGACATGAGCCAGTTCAGGTCCTCCCCCTGGGCATGGCGCATCTTTACGAAATCCACATATGCCTTGCCTGTCACTTTACCGTCGCTGAGGGTGACATGCGGTTCGCGCAGGCCATCGGGGATGACTTCCTTGGCTTTTCGTTGCAGGTAGGTATTCAGTTCCCGTTCCTCGAAGGTCAGGGTGGTACCCGGTGGAATGCGGCCCTGCTCGATCAAATCGAGCTTGCGTTGCGTCGGCATCGCATCGTAGCGGGAAGGGGCTGGCGCAAGAGGCAGAGTCAGGGCCAGAAGCAGGACAACGCGCTTCATAGTTCTATTATAAGAGCTATGTTGCCGCGCACTCTTCTACTCTTCTTCTGCGCACTGATTGTTGGCGCGCAGAACAAGCCCGAACGCCTCGCATGGTTTCGCGACCTGGGCTTCGGCATGTTTATCCACTGGAGTGTCGACGTCTCGCTCGGAAGCGTCATCAGCCACTCGCTGGTGGGCGCATCGCCCGACTATGTCGCGCGCTACTACGACACACTGCCGCGGTACTTCAACCCGCGCCGCTTCGAGCCGGAGAAGTGGGCCATGCTGGCCAAGCTGGCGGGGATGAAATACGTGGTGTTCACGGCGAAACACCATTCCGGCTTCGCCATGTTCGACACGCAAACCACGAAGATGAACGCGGTTCACACTCCGTTCGGCCGGGATCCGCTGAAGGCGATTGTGGAGGCGTTCCGCAAGGAAGGCATCGCCATCGGCATCTATATTTCACCGGACGATTTTTATTGGATGCATACCAACGGGCTGCCGATTGCGCGTCCCCCCGCGCCGAAGACCACAACGAAGGAGCTGCCCGCGATGCTCGAGTACGGCAAACGCCAGTTGCGGGAGTTGCTGACGAACTACGGACGATCGACATCCTGTTCATTGACGGACCGGCCGACGGGCTGAGGGAATATGCCTGGCAATTGAATCCGGACATTGTCGTCACGCGCGGAGCCATGGAGACGCCGGAACAGACGATTCCTGAGATCATCCTCGACCAGCCGTGGGAAGCCTGCCTGACCATCGGCACGGCATGGCAGCACAAGTACACCAATGAGGCATACAAGACGGGCACGGACTGGATCCGCACGCTGATCGAGGTTCGCGCCAAGGGCGGCAATCTGCTGTTGAACGTCGGGCCGACCGCGGACGGGGAAATTTTCCGGGAAGAAGAAGCGCGGTTGCGGGAGTTTGCACTGTGGAATTTCGTGAATGGAGAGGCCATTGCGAACGTCCGCCCCTGGGTGGTGGATCGCGAGGGCGATGTCTGGCTGACGCACAATCCGAAGACCAAGACCGTGTATGCCTTCGTCGGCGGCCAGCCGTTTCGCATGGGGGAGCGCCGGCAACTGGCGCTTCGTTCGGTGAAACTGTCGCCACAGAGCAAGGTGGATGTGCTGGGGCAATCGGGGGAGCGCCTGGAATACCGGCCGGCGGTGGATGCGTCCACGAAGGTGCGGGAAGAAAACGGGACGCTGCACATCGACATGATGCATGCGCAGCGCATGTATGACAATCGCCGCTGGCCGAATCCGGTGGTCGTGCGGATCACGGACGCGCAGCCCGGGTTTACGGCGCCGGTTCTTCAGACTCTATCGGCGAAATGGAACGAGGCGCAGCGCTGTCACGTGCTGGAGGGTGAACTGAAGTCGCTCGGCAGCAGTCCCGCGGTGGAGGTGAGCTTCCATTACCGCAAGCGCCGCGGGTTGGCCGATCTGTACGAGGCCATCGATCCATGGAAGAACGTGCCGTACGTAAAGAAGACCGCGGCGGGGCGTTTTTCGCATTGCCTGATGACAGTACCGAAAGACGGGGATTACGAGTTCCGCGCCATCGCACGGCATGCGCTGGGGGTGGTGTTTGGAAACGAGACGCCGTTCCGTCCGGACAGTGTGGTGAAGCTGCATTGAAGTACAGGCGGTGATAGAGTGGAAGCACCTTGAGGTCTTTATGCGCTTTCTTATTCTATTCACCGCTATTGCGCTCCACGCCCAGCAGGACATGGGCTACATTACCGGACGCGTCACCGATCCCACCGGCGCGGTAGTTCCCGAGGCCGCCATCACGGTGCGCGAATTGGCCACCGGAGTGGTCACTTCCGCGCAAACCACCGAGACCGGCAACTACACGGCCGGCCCTCTGAAAATCGGCACCTATGAAGTAGCCGTGGAAAAGCAGGGCTTCAAACGCGCCCTGGTCAAAGAAGTCGGGGTGAGTGCGCAGGACCGGCGCCGCGTCGATCTGGTTCTCGAAGTGGGACTGGTTGCCGAATCCATCACCACCACGGCCGAGGCTCCGCTACTCGATACGGAAAGCGCGACGGTTTCCCGAGTCGTCTCGGACCGGATGATTGGAGAACTGCCGCTGAACTCGCGCAATTTTCAATCGCTCGCGCTGCTGGCCGCGGGAACAGTCCCCGCCATCGTCACACGCGATCAGGCGGGGGGGTTCAATTCGCACGGGCAGGCGGCAGTGGAGAACAGCTTTCTCATCGACGGCATCGACAACAACTCGTACGGTTTCGCACTGGAGGATCGTAAAGCGCAGGTTGTGGTTCCCTCGCTGGATGCCGTGCAGGAGTTCAAGATTCAAACCAGCAACTACTCGGCTGAATTTGGGCGCACGGCGGGGAGCATGATGAACATCAGCATCAAGTCGGGCACCAATCAGATTCACGGCAGCGCTTTCGAGTATCTCCGCAACGAAGTGTTGGATGCCCGCGACACGTTCAGCTATGTCGATTTGAACGGCGACGGAAAAGCCGATCCGCCGCCGCTCCGGCAGAATCAGTTCGGTTTCACCATCGGCGGGCCGCTGATTCGCAACAAGACATTCTGGTTCGGGAGTTGGGAAGGCTTGCGGCTGCGCCAGCCGCAGTCGTTCCTGGAGACTGTTCCGCTGGCCAATGAGAGGGCCGGCATTTTCGACCAGGCTTTTCACGGCGCCGTGCGCGATCCGCTCACCAACCAGCCTTTCCCGAATAACACGATCCCGCGGTCGCGCTTCGATCCTGTAGCGGAGAAGCTCAGTTCCTTTTGGCCGCTTCCGAATTTCACGGGTTCGGGGGCCCGCGCCAACTATGTTTCGGCGACGCCATGGAAGCAGACCCGCGATCAATACGATTTTCGCGGCGACCACAATTTCAATGGCAACAACAAGATGTTCGCCCGCGTGAGCCTGACACGCTTCCAGAACGACCGCTATCCCGCACTGCCGCTGCCGGCGCGCGGGGGACAGGCCTTCGAGTGGAACAGCTTCAACAATCCAGCCCGCAGCGCGGCGCTTTCCTACACGCGCATCCTAACGCCCTCGCTGGTCAACGAAGCACGCGCCGGCTTCTCACGGCTGAACGTCATCGCCGATGTGTTCGCCGATACGTGGCTTGCGCCGGAGATCGGATTCCGTTTACCGCGCACCGATGAGCGTATCAAAGGGCTGCCCCGGTTTACCTTCGGCGGCAGGCTGGGATACACCTCGATCGGCGAATCGCTTTCCGCGCCCACGCAGAAGATCAGCCAAAACTGGCAATTCCTGGACAACATCACCTGGGTTCGCAACAACCACACACTGAAGGCGGGCGTCGATGTGCGGCTCACACGCGCGGACAATTTCAGCGCCCAGTCGGCTCACGGCGACACGAACTTCAATGGCCGGTATACGAACGTCAGCTTTGCCGATTTTCTTCTCGGATGGGCGAACTCGTTCGCGCAAACCAACCTCCAGTATGTGGATGGGCGCTTTCACAGCTACATGTTCTATGTGCAGGACGATTGGAAGATCACCCGCAATTTCACGTTGAACCTGGGGATCCGTTATGAACTGACGACACCGATGTGGGACAAACGCGACCGGCAGAACAACATCATTCTCACGCCCGGCCCCGATTTCGGAAAGCTGATCTACGCAGGGCAGCAGGGTGGATCCATCGCCGACCGCGCTCTCATCGATCTGGACACCAACAACTGGGCGCCGCGCATCGGTTTCTCGTGGCGGCCGATGGAGAAGTGGACCGTGCGAGCCGGCGGCGGGCTGTTCTATGGAGGACTCGACCGCATCGGCACGGGAGCGCGCATGATGGCCAACTGGCCGTTCAATGTCCGCAAGACGCTGGCCTCAACACCCACGGTGCCTGCCATGATCCTGCGCAATGGGGTAGGGGACGACTTCCTGAATCCGGGGACTTCACTCCCCGCGAATTCGAATCTCTTCCATTGGACGAAGAATTTCCCGGTGACGCAAATCGCCCAATGGAACTTCTCGCTGCAACGCCAGCTTACCTCGACGCTGGCGCTCGAAACGGCCTATGTTGGTTCCGGCACCAGCTACATCCGCGACAATTACAACATCAACGCGCCTTACCTCGGCAATCCCGCCACGGAGATCCAACGCCGGCTGATTCCATCCATCAATGCGATTCAGTATCATTCGCCGTACGGCCATTCGAGCTATCATGGCCTCGATGTTCAGTTGGACAAGCGATTCGCGCAGGGATTCAGCTTCACGGCATCGTATGGGTGGGGGAAGGCGATCGCGAACGTGGGCGAGCAGTGGGGCCCGGATATCGGCATGCAGGACATCTGGAATTTTGACGCCAACCGCGGCACCGCGGGCTTTAACATCAGCCACCGGTTTGCGGGGAGCTACCTCTACGAACTGCCCTTCGGGAAAGGCCGGCGGTGGGGCAACTGGGGTGGAATCGCCAACGCCATCGCGGGCGGATGGCAGATGAACGGTATCACCTCGATGCGGACGGGCCTTCCGTTCAACCCGACGCTTGCCAATCCCGCCGCCGCACTGGGAACCGCGGCCGTACAGCAGTGGCGGCCGGACCGCATCGCCACGGGGACCGTGGAGAATCCGAACCCCGAACGATGGTTCGACACAACCGCATTCCGCCGCCCCTGCGACGGCGGGGTTTGCCGGCTCGGGAGCGCTGGAGCGAACTTCCTCACTGCCGGCGGCCAAGTGAATACGGATTTCGGCCTGTTCAAGGTGTTCCCACTCAGCGAGCGGATGCGCCTACAGTTTCGATGGGAAGCGTTCAACCTGTTCAACACTCCGGCGTTCAGCCGGCCGAACGGCAACCTGGACAGTCCCGACGCGGGCAAGGTTCGGGGCACGGATTCCATCCCGCGCGTCATGCAATGGGCGCTGCGCCTGCAATTCTAACGCCGCCGTTCGCTTACAATCGGTCATATGCGGCTGATCCTTTGTTTCTCGTTCTGCCTCTGGGCCCAGGCGGAAAACTGGCCTCAATGGCGCGGACCGAATCTCGACGGCACCAGCGGGGAGAAGAACCTCCCCGTCTCCTGGAGCAAGACGGAGAATGTCGAATGGCGGCTGGAACTGCCGATGCGCAGCGGTTCCACTCCCATTATTTGGGGGGAACGAATCTTCCTCAACGTCGCCGATGGCGACAACCTTGAGCTATGGTGCCTGGACCGCACCAAGGGCGACATCCTGTGGAAGAGGACTGTCGGCGGGGGCAATTACAAGATCAACAAGCAGAACATGTCGTCGCCGTCGCCGGTGACCGACGGGCGTAGCGTCTACGTGATGACCGGCACGGGGATCATCAAGGCTTTCGATTTCGCCGGGAAAGAACATTGGTCCCGCGATATTCAGGCCGACTACGGGAAGTTTGGATTGAACTGGGGCTACGGGAGTTCGCCGCTGCTCCACGAGGACTCGCTGTACGTCGTCGTGCTGCATGGGATGAAGACCGACGACCCGTCCTACGTGCTGCGGCTCGACAAGGCGAGCGGCAAAACCCTGGCCAAGGTGGAGCGCCCCACAAAGGCGCAAGTGGAAGCGCCCGATGCGTATACCACGCCCACGATAGCCAAAGTCAACGGGAAGCTGGAGTTGATCGTCTCCGGCGGGGATCTGATCACCGGGCACGACATCGCCACGGTGAAGGAACTGTGGCGCGCCGATGTGCTCAATCCCACCAACTATGCCATGAACCGCATCATCACTTCGCCGGTGTACCGCGACGGCATTGTTTATGCGGGTTCGCGCGTCAAGCCGTTTGTCGCCATGCGGCCGGGCGGCAAGGGCGATGTATCGCAGTCCCACGTCTTGTGGACGTATCAGAATGGTCCGGATGTGCCGACTCCGGTAACGGATGGCGAGTTGCTTTACATCACAAACGATCGGGGGATCGTCTTCTGCCTGGATGCCAAAACCGGGGCGGAAGTATGGGGACCGCAACGCATCGCGGCGGCCATTTACAGTTCGTCGCCCGTGCTTGCCGACGGAAAGATCTATATCTCGAACGAAGAAGGGACGACCACGGTCATGAAGGCGGGACGTCAGTTCGAGGTGCTCGCCGTCAACAAGTTCGAGGAGTACATGCTCAGTTCACCGGCCATCTCCGACGGGCAGATCTTCCTGCGCACGGAGAAGGCCCTCTATTGCATTGGAAAAAGAGCTAAGAAATAAGTAATGACACCATTTCGAATTGACGATCGCGTTGCCCTGGTAACCGGCGGGGCCAGCGGGATCGGAGAACATACGGTCCGTGTGCTCGCCGGCGCAGGCGCGCGAGTGCATATTGCGGACATCAACCTGGAGGCGGCCTCCGCACTGGCTGCACAGGTTCCGGGTTCCACGCCGGTGCAACTGGATGTGACGGACCCGGCATCGGTACAGGCTGCCTTCGATGGCATTCCGAGGCTCGACATTCTCGTCAACAACGCGGGAATAGGCCTCGTCGGCAACGTGGAGGAAACGGCCCTCGACGATTTCCAACGCCTGTTCCGGGTGAACGTCGAGGGCGTGTATCTGGTAACCAAAGCCGCCGTGCCGAAGCTGATCGAGTCGCATGGGTCCATGGTGAATATCGGCTCAGTGGGCGGACTGGTCGGCGTGAAGCGGCGCTTTGCCTATTGCGCAACCAAAGGCGCGGTTGTGATGATGACGCGCCAGCTTGCGGTTGACTACCCAACCCAGTTCCGGGTGAATTGTGTGTGTCCGGGGACTGTGGACACGCCATTCGTCGAGGGGTACCTGGAAAAGTACCATAAGCACGAGAAGGAAAAGATCCGGGTGGAACTGAACGCGCGCCAGCCCATCGGACGGTTGGGAAAGCCGGAAGAGATCGCATACATGGTGCTATACCTGTGTTCTGACCAAGCCGCATTTGTGAACGGGGCCGTGTTCAGTATCGACGGCGGCTGGACGGCGGCCTGAGGGTCGTATTGTGGGAAGTGCAGGGTGCAATCGATCATCCTTTTCATCCATGAGGTACTGCGTGCTTGACGGACCAGTACGGCATTGAAGAAAATAACGGTTGTTCGCATCATTCGTCTATGGTGCTTGCGGATTTCTACCGATAGGAAAAAGGGGTGGCATGCAGCCAAAGACCGTTATCGGAATCTTGATTATCCCGATTCTGCTGGCCATGGCGTTGACGCAGGCCGTTGCAGCGACCAGTGGAAAGAAGAAGCCTCCATCCTCCACTGCCAAGAAAACCACGACGAGTTCAGCGAAAAAGCCGGCCTCCCAGTCGGCGAAGAAGTCGACGAGTAGTTCGCGGGCCAGTACGGCAAGTTCGACGCGGTATCGCTCGAATGTGGTGCGCTCGGCGGCTTACCGGCGTACGGCGATTCGTGGCGGTCCGTGGCGCGAGCCCACGTTCGCCGATTCCACGGATGGCGACTGGGTAGACGGCGAAGACCAACAAGTACGCAAGGCAGCGGTGGATGCACTTGGGCCATATAACGGAACGGTGGCTGTAGTCGATCCGTATACGGGCCGTGTTCTCACACTGGTCAACCAGAAGCTCGCATTGAAGAGCGGCTTTCAGCCTTGCTCGACCATCAAAATCGTGGCCGCCTTAGCCGCGCTGAGCGAGGGGATCATCGACCGTAATACGGTGTTGCGTTGGGGGAGGAAGAAACTCGACCTCACGACGGCGCTGGCGAAGTCCGACAATCCTTACTTCGCCACCTTGGGAGAGAAATTAGGCTTTGAACGTGTTAGCTATTATGCAAGGCTCTTCGGTCTTGGCGAGCGGGCGGGGTTGAATATCGAAGGGGAACAGCCGGGCATTTTGCCGACGAAGATTCCCGAAGCCGGGCTGGGAATGATGACGAGCTTCGGTTCCGGGATCTCTCTCACTCCGCTGGAGTTGGCGGCCATGCTTGGGGCCATCGCCAATGGCGGGACACTATACTACCTGCAACATCCGCGATCTCCGGAAGAGGTAGCCACGTTCATTCCTCGTGTGAAGCGCCATCTCGACATTCAGCCATGGATTTCGGAAGTCCGGCCGGGAATGAGCGGCGCCGTCGAGTTCGGTACGGCGCGGCGCGCGGCTGTCCAGTACAGTGAACCGATTCTGGGCAAGACGGGGACTTGTACGGACCAGCGGACTCCGACGCACCTCGGATGGTTCGGCTCATTCAACGACGTAGGCCGTAACAAACTGGTGGTGGTGGTTCTACTCACGGGTGGCAAGCCGGTGAATGGCCCAGTGGCTTCGGGGATCGCCGGGGCCGTCTACCGGAATCTTTCCGTACAGGATTACTTCGCCCAGGCGCGGCCCATTTCGCCGGCCACACTCGTTTCTACTCAGGCTTGTTGTTCTCGCTGAAGACGTGCGCGGCCATCGCAAACAAGAGATCTTCCAGACCTTCACCGGTTACCGCTGAGATCTTGAAGAAGGGCATCTTGCGGCGAGCAACGGCACGGCGTAGCTTTTGAACGCGGGTGGCGTCCTGAGCAACGTCCATCTTCGTGGCCACGACGATCATCGGCTTTTTGAGCAACTCTTCGCTGAAACTCTCCAGCTCGCCAAGGATTACTTTGAAATCATCGACAGGATCGCGGCCGGAGAACTCAGACACATCGACCAGGTGAACCAGAACCTTCGTCCGTTCGATGTGGCGGAGAAACTGAATTCCAAGTCCTGCGCCTTCGTGCGCGCCTGCGATCAGTCCGGGAATATCCGCCACAACAAAGGTGCGCTCGTCAGGCATGCGAACCACTCCGAGATTCGGCTCGAGCGTCGTGAAGGGATAGTTGGCGATCTTCGGCTTCGCGGCGGAAATGCGCGAGATCAAAGTGGACTTGCCGGCATTGGGGAACCCGACTAGCCCGACATCGGCCAGCAGCTTTAGCTCGAGCCGGAGCCAGCGCTCCTGGCCTGGTCTACCAGGCTCATGCTCGGTTGGAGCCTGGTGCGTTGGGGTGGCGAAGTGCTGATTGCCGCGGCCGCCGCGGCCGCCCCGGGCGATGACGAACTTTTCACCGATCACGGTGAAATCGTGTAAGACCTCGCCAGTTTGCTCGTCCACGACCACCGTTCCAATGGGCACCGGCAGCTCGATGGAGTTGCCGTCACGCCCGGTCTTGTTGCTGCCTTCGCCGTGGCGGCCGCGCTCGGCGTGATGCTCGGGGTTATAGCGGAAGTGTAGCAGGGTGTTGTGGTGTGGGCTGGCCACGAAGACCACGTCGCCTCCGCGTCCACCGTCGCCGCCGGAGGGGCCGCCCTTGGGGACGAACTTCTCTCGGCGGAAGGCCATGCAGCCATTGCCGCCGTCGCCGGCTTTCACGTAGACTCGAACTTCGTCAATAAACATGAATACAGAAACACGTGAGGCCCAGGATTCGGCTAGAAGGAACCCTGGGCCCCGAAACTAATGAAAATGAACTAGTTAACAGATGCGGCGTCGATGCTCACATACTTGCCCATGCGGCCGCGGTCACGGAACCGGACGATGCCTGGGATTTTGGCGAAGAGGGTATCATCGGAACCCCGGCCGACGTTTTCGCCGGGCTTGATACGGGTGCCGCGCTGGCGAACGATAATCGAACCGCCAGTTACCAATTGGCCCCCGAAAACCTTCACGCCGAGTCGCTGTGCATTCGAATCCCGGCCGTTCTTGGAACTTCCCAGTCCTTTTTTATGTGCCATGACGTGTTAAAACTCCTTTATGCCAGGATTTCGCTGATCGAAACGGTGGTCAAGTTCTGGCGGTGGCCGATGGTACGCTTATACTGCTTCTTGCGCTTGAACTTGAAAACGATAATTTTGTCGCCACGCATCTGGTTCTGAATCGTCCCCCGAACACGGGCCGAAGCTGCGTCGGCGCCTGCCCGGAACTCAGATCCGTTGGAGACGGCCAGAACTTTGTCGAACTCAACAGGCGTACCCGCTTCGCCAGCGAGTGTTTCCACCTGGATCACGTCGCCGGGAGACACACGATACTGCTTCCCGCCCGTCTCAATTACTGCGTACATAGGAACCTCTGTGCGAATGGTAGTTTTGGGAGGCTCGAAGAGAGGAGACACACCAAACGAGGTGCGCTATCATCAGCCACAATTCATCAGTCTACAACATTCGTTGACGGATTTCCACCACAACTATGTCCTGGATCGAACTCCCGCCGCGCCGGCCGATCCTGGTAGACTCTCATAACGGCATGGATCAATTCGCTATAGGAGTGGACCTCGGTGGAACCAACCTGCGCGCGGCGGCGGTTTCCACATCGGGCCAGATGATTGAGAAAGTCGCGGCAAGCACGGATTTGACGCAGGGGGCCGAACGAGTCGTGAGCGACATATGTGAGTGCATCGAAGCGGTGCGCGATCATCAAAGCCAGGCTCGATTGGTAGGGGTAGGCATCGGCGTCCCAGGCTTTATCCGGATCGCGGAAGGCTTTATTGTCGGATCGCACAACCTTCCGCCGCTGAACAACTATCCGATCCGCGACGCCATTGAGCGGCGATTGGGCACGCCCGTCGTTCTGGAGAACGATGCTAATGCCGCGGCACTGGGGGAGAAATGGATGGGAGCGGGCCGCGATGTCGATGACCTGGTGCTGCTCACTCTCGGGACGGGCATTGGCGGCGGCATCATCTCGCATGGGCGCGTCCTGCACGGCTTCGTCGGAATGGCGGGGGAACTGGGCCATCTCACGGTGGTTCCCAATGGCAATCCGTGCGGGTGCGGGAATGTGGGTTGTCTTGAAAAGCACGCCTCGGCGACCGCGATCGAAAGCATGGCGAACCTGCTCGCCTTGGGAGATCACCTTTCGGCGCGGGACGTTTACGATCTGGCGGCGCAGGGTGAGGAACGAGCCATCCGCATCTTCGAAAGCATGGGACAAGCCTTAGGAATCGCTCTTGCCACCCTCATCAACATATTCAACTACCCCCTCTATTTAATGAGCGGCGGGGTGCTCGCCGCCTGGGATTTTTTTTATCCGGCGCTCGAAAAAGAGGTGCGGTGGCGCAGTTTTTCCTATCGCAATACGAAAACACGGATCGAAAAAGCCGCGCTCGGCAACGAGGCGGGCCTCTATGGGGCGGCGTATCTGCCGATTCAGGCGCAGCAATCCCAGACCATGTAGTCCGGGCCGATTGCGCTATTTGACCTTTACTTCCAGGTTCACGGTTTGGATGGAGCCGTCATTTCCGATTGCGGTCAGGCGGAAGTTTGTCGTAGCGTTGACCGTCTCGGTGAAGCAGATCTTTTCCTCCGGCTTGTGTTCGTGACTGGAAGGTTCGATCTTCACGGACTTCGTATCCTGCACTCCGTAGCAAAGGGTTACCTTTTGACCAGCCAGCGCTTCGCGCGGGGCGGCCACAAAATACTTGATCAACTCCTTGCGCGCCGCTTTGGGCTGCGCCGGCGTGACCGTGACTTCCGTTTTTTGCGATGAGCCTTCCACGGACAATGTGTATTGCGTCGTCACTTCCGGCTTCACTTGGAAACAGCGCGAGAGCGCCGGGGTCAACTGCTCGACGGGGGGATCCAGTTTCACCCAACTCGCGCCTTCCACTCCATAGCACAGCAACGCATCGCCGCCTTTTTCAATTGTCGATGGCGAGGCATAGAAGTTCAGAATCTTCGCCGCGCCATCGGCGGACTTTGCCTCTGGTTTTTCTTTCGGAGCCTCCGTACATCCCAACAGCGTGACCATCAAAACACCCAACCAACGATGCATTGCGTACTCCTCCACAGATAGAGCCGGTGCAGATCCGGCGCGTTTCATGTGATTATATGCACATGCTTAGCGGACGACGTTCGTTCCTGACCTCGGCCTGGTTCACACGCTGGCTACCGTTCGGCGCTCCCGCCGCGGCGGCAGCCGCCAAGTCCGGCCGCGCCATCTACGAGGAGTTGGGCATCCGTCCCATACTCAATTTCCGGGGCACCCACACCACGATCGGTGCATCGAAACAATGGCCGGAGTTGCACGCGGCAATGGAAGAAGCCGCGCGTTCGTTCGTGTCTCTCGATGAGTTACAGGACAAAATCGGCGAGCGCCTCAGCAAACTGATCGGCACGGAGTCCGCCATCGTGACGACGGGCACGGCCGGCGCCATCACTGTCGGCACATGCGCCTGTATTGCCGGCACGAATCCCGCCCATATTCGCCAGATTCCCGATACCACCGGACTCAAGAATGAAGTCCTCTGCCTGAAACTGCATCGCAACGGCTACGACCACGCGGTACGCACCGCGGGGGCGCGGATAGTGGACATCGAAAACCCCGAGCGCTTGGCCGAAGCGATCAACCCGCGCACGGCCATGATGTACTGGCTCGGCGGCACGAGCGGCGATTACACCTGGCCCCAAACCATTTCGCTCGAAGATGTTCTGAAGATCACCAAGCCCGCCGGCGTTCCGGTCATGGTGGACGCCGCCAACATGCTGCCGCCCTTCGAGAACCTTCGTAAACTCGCGGCCACGGGAGTCGATTTGATCTGCGTGAGCGGCGGCAAGCACATGCGCGGTCCGCAATGCTCCGGCATCCTCGCCGGACGGAAAGATCTCACCGCCGCAGCGCGCCTGAACATGAGCCCGCACTCGGACAGCCTCGGCCGTCCCATGAAAGTAGGCCGGGAAGAGATGGTGGGGCTTTGGCTGGCCGCGGAGAAATACGCCAAGCTGGATTTTGAAGCACTCGACAAGGAGTGCTTGCGCCAGGCCGAGTACATCCGCGATGCGGCCGGCAAGATTCGCGGCATCCAGACTTCGATGGAGCCCTTCGACCGCACACGCAAAGTGCGCCGCGTGGTACTACGGTGGGATGAAGCAGCCCTCGGAATCACCGCGGCGGAAGTGGAAAAGCAGCTCTGGGAGGGCAACCCTCGTATTGCCGTGCAACGCTACTCGCCACAAGGCCTGATGTTCACCTGCTTTATGAACGACCCTGGCGATGAACGCCCTGCCGCACGGCGATTGCAAGAGATTTTCCGCAAGGGTTGAAACCGCCCGCGGACCGCTCAACCGGCGCTAAGCGCCGGACTTCTGGATGCCCCGATAGGGTACGGCGATGTTCAGCGGGCCCTTCCATTTTTTGGGCGACGGCTTCCCGACGGCCCAATGAATTGCGTTCACGGTAAGCCTCTGCATCGCTTCGCTCTGGAAATCCTCGGGGTGCCCCAGCGTCGTAAAAAACACTTTACCCCCGAAATGATTTTTCCAGGTCCAGGCCACCGGGTTATCCTCGGCGGGCTTGTTCGGGTTCACACAATGGCCCATCAGCAGCTTCTCGGCATCCTGTGGCGGCCACTTGGGCAGAACGCGATACAGCCAGGACCGCACATGGAACTTCTCGGGCACGCCCAGGAGAATGGGGTGCTTTGCAGCCGCCGGAATCACGGAAACGTCCGTGCTCGCCTGATGACCGAAATGGGTATGGCCATCCTTCCCCCAGCCCGGAGGCGCTCCGAATGCCTCCGCCGCCCATTCGTTCCACTTTTCCAGGGCGTGCCCTTTGGGATAGTTAAACGAATGCGAGGAGGTGCGAAATCCAAACATCGGCTTTCCGGATTTCATGTATCGCTCGATCGGCGCAAGCTGTTCGGCCGGCAACCGGCGCCACCGCAAGAAGAACACGCCGAGATCCGCCTGATCCAACGCTTCCAATCCGGGAATATTCTCTTCGGCGTTTTGATCGGGCTGTGACGCGATCACCTTGCATCGCATCCCGTAGTGTTTCTCCAACTCCGCCGCCAGCAGCGGCATGGTTTGCTCACCCGAATATTCATGATCGCCACACACAAAAACAATATGCGGATTCTTCGGAGCGGCCACGGCACTCGCAGCCAGCGTTGCGGCAAACCCTCTGCGCGTCATCATGTCCGGTATCTTACTCCACCCCGCCATCGTTTTCACTTCCGCCCTGGATGCAAGTCATCCAGAACCGCGGCAAAGCAAAATCACATTCAGCGCTTCACTGGGAACTCCTTGGATTCCGTTCGAGCGGTTGCGAATAGCTTCTCCATCCGCGCAACGATTTCCGGATGCTGCGCGGCCATATTGTCCCGTTCCCCGATGTCGCGTGAAAGGTCGAACAACTCCAAGGCAAATTTCGGCCCTTGCCGCACCAGCTTCCAATTCCCCTGCCGCACCGCCTGATGAAAGCCGCGCTCGTGAAATTCCCAGTAGAAGTGATCGCGCTGCGGCGCCACGCCGGCCGTCCACAACCTCACCAGCGAAACACCGTCCAGGCCAGCCGGTATCCGCGCCCCGCCGAGTTCGGCGAAGGTTGGCAGCAGATCCCAGAACGCCCATGGCGTCTCGCTCACCTGCCCCGCCTTCACGCGCGCGGGCCAGCGCACAATCGCAGGCACGCGAATCCCGCCTTCGTACATATCGCGCTTGTTCCCCCGCAATGGACCGGCACTCTGGAAGAACTTGGGATCGTGCCCGCCTTCCTTGTGCGATCCGTTATCCGAGGTAAATAGAATCAGCGTATTCTCATCCAGCCCCTTAGCCTTCAGAGTCTCGACAATCCGCCCAACGTAGCTGTCCAGTCTCGTGATGGCCGCGGCGAAGTTCTTCTCCACATCGGGCCAATCCTCTTTCGCGTAAATCCCTTGATCGGGCGCCTCCATCCCGTTTGGCTGAAACCTGCCCAGTTCATTGTTCGCGTGGGGAATGATGGTGGGGAAGTACAGAAAAAACGGCTGCGCCGAACTCTGTTTTTTGAGGAACTCCACGGCGCGGCCGGCAAACAGATCCGGAGCAAAGACCTTCCGCTGATGGAACCAGTTATCGCTGAGCCGGAACTCGCGCCGCCCCTCCCACAAATAATCCGGAAACGCCTGATGGGCGTGCCAGTGGTTCATGTACCCAAAGAATTCGTCATAGCCGCGCTGCAAGGGAGTCCCGTCATCCTGATTGGCGCCGAGCCCCCATTTTCCAAACGCGGCATTCCGGTAGCCGGCAGCTTTCAGGACCGTGCCGATCGTCGGTTCATCGCGCCGGATGGGTATTTCCGGATCGTGATTCCCGCGCACGGTGCTATGGCCGGTGTGCTTTCCCGTCATCAGTACACAACGCGAGGGTGCGCACACTGTCGAACCGGAATAGGCTTGCAGGAAACGGGTGCCTTCCGCCGCCAACCGGTCGATGTTCGGCGTCTGGATCCGCTTCTGCCCGTAGCAGCCCAAGTCCCCATAGCCCAAGTCATCGGCAAGAATGACGATGATGTTCGGACGGCCGGCGCGCTGTTGCGCCAACCCAGCCGCCGCCGATGCCAAGAATGCACGCCGTGTCAATGCCATACCGTCTGGATTATCCTATATCTATTCTCTGGTAGGAAACCATGATCAAACTCAAAGTCAATGGCGTTAGCCGCCAGTTCGATGGCGACCCCGACATGCCGCTGCTGTGGTATCTGCGCGACGATATCGAACTCACCGGCACCAAGTATTCTTGTGGCATGGGCATCTGCGGCTCCTGCACGGTGCACGTCAACGGTGCTCCGGCAAGAGCATGCGTCACGCCGATGAAGAGCATGGAAGGCAAGTCCGTGCTGACCATTGAGGGCCTTAGCGCCACCGGCGATCATCCCGTTCAAAAGGCCTGGAAAGCTTGCGCCGTACCGCAGTGCGGCTACTGCCAGAGTGGCCAGATCATGCAGGCAGTGGCGCTACTCAAACAAAAGCCGAAGCCAACAGACAAAGATATCGACGCTGCCATGGAGGGCAATATCTGCCGATGCGGCACCTACCAGCGCATTCGTCAAGCCATCAAGCTCGCCGCGGGGGTGAAAGCATGAGCACCAATATCGCCATCGTCTCGCGCCGCGGGTTCCTCGAAAACGTTTTCTCCGCCGGAGCACTGATTCTGGGCGCGCAGTTGCCCATTCCGGCCTCCGCCGCCAAGGCCGAGGCCGCCGCATGGAATCCCAGCGTGTATCTTGGCATCGAGAAAGACGGCACGGTCATCATCGTCACCCACCGATCCGAAATGGGCACCGGCATTCGCAGCGTGCTGCCCATGGTGCTGGCCGACGAACTCGAGGCCGACTGGAAGCGCGTGAAGATCGAACAAGCTGTCGGCGACGCCAAATACGGCTCGCAAAACACGGACGGCTCCTGCTCGATTCGCGACTTCCTCGAAGCCATGCGCGTCGCAGGCGCCACGGCTCGCACGATGCTCGAATCCGCCGCGGCTTCGCAGTGGAACGTGCCGGCTTCGGAATGCAAGGCATCCAATCATCAAGTGACGCATTCGCGATCGAACCGTAGAGCCGGCTACGGCGAACTGGTTGCGCTTGCCGCGAAACAACCCAAGCCAGACCCCAAGTCGTTGCAATTCAAGCGACCGGAGCAGTACCGGTACATCGGCAAAGATATACCCATGATCGACCGCGACGATCTTTGCATGGGCAAAGGAACCTTCGGCTACGACGCCAAGGTCCCGGGCATGGTGTATGCCTCCATCGAGCGATCGCCTGTTTTCGGCGGGAAACTGAAGAAGTTCGACGATGCCGAGGCCCGCAAGACCAAGGGCGTTTTGCAGGTGGAAACCCTCGATCCGTTCAAGCCCCCGCATGTCTTCCAGCAACTCGGCGGGGTGGCAGTCATCGCCAACAATACCTGGTCCGCCATGCAAGGCCGCAAGAAGCTGAAGGTGGAATGGGAACAAAGCCCACATGCCGCCTATGAATCGCAAGCCTACAAGCGTTCCCTGCTCGAAACCGCCCGCAAGCCGCAGAAAGCCGTCCGCATTGTGGGCGATGTCGACAAGGCTTTCGCCGCCGCGGCCAGGATACATGAAGCGGAGTACTACGTTCCGCTGCTCGCCCATGCCCCCATGGAACCTCCCGCCTCGGTTGCCGAATACAAGAACGGCAAGGTCACAGCGTGGGCAGCCACCCAGAATCCGCAGGCCGTGCAGGAAGCCGTCGCCGGGGCCATGGGCCTCAAGAAGGAAGACGTCACCTGTCACGTCACTCTGCTGGGAGGCGGTTTCGGGCGCAAGTCCAAACCGGATTATGTCGTTGAAGCAGCGATGCTCTCGAAGAAGGTTGGCAAGCCTGTCAAGGTGGTGTGGAGCCGCGAGGAAGATATCCGCTTCGATTACTACCATGCCTGCGCGGGCATGTACATGAAGGCCGGCCTCGACGCCAAAGGGAAGCCAACCGCATGGCTGCATCGCAGCGTTTTCCCGAGCATCGGCACCACGTTCGACCACAACGCCCGTTACGCCATGGACCTGGAAATGGGCATGGGCTGGAACGATCTGCCCTACGATATTCCCAACCATCGTGCCGAAAACGGCCCGGCCGAAAACCACGTTCGTATCGGCTGGCTTCGCTCGGTGGCCCACATCTATCACGCCTTCGCCATTCACAGCTTCATCGATGAACTCGCCGCCGCCGCCAATCGCGACCGTGTCGAATATCTCCTCGAAGTCCTCGGACCAGATCGCAAACTCCACATCCAGCCCGAGGGCATGAAGTATTGGAACAACGATCAACCGCAGGAGAAGTATCCCGTCGACACCGCGCGCCTGCGCCGCGTCATCCAACTCGCCGCCGAAAAAGGGGGATGGGGTAAGAAGACAAACCTCGGCATCGCCGCCCACCGCAGCTTCCTCAGCTACATTGCCGCGGTCGTGGAAGTGGAAGTGGAAAACGGGAAGATCCGCATACCGCGTGTCACCTACGCCGTCGATGCCGGCACAACGATCCACCCGGACCGCGTCAAGTCACAGTTCGAAGGCGCATCCGTATTCGGCACCAGCATCGCTCTGCTGGGTGAGATCACGGCGCGGGACGGCAAGATCGTGCAGTCGAACTATCACGACTACCGGGTGGCCCGCATCCACGAAGCACCCTTTGAAACGCAAGTGCACGTCATCCCCAGCCGGGAACTGCCCGCGGGCGTCGGCGAACCGGGTGTCCCGCCCATTCCACCAGCCATCGCCAATGCGGTCTTCGCCGCCACCGGCAAGCGCGTCCGCGAATTGCCGATCAAATCGGTTTAGCTACTCGTAGCGCAACGCTTCCGTCGGATTGAGCCGCGAGGCTCGATTCGCCGGAAGCAAGCCGAATATCAACCCCACCGCGAACGACACGCCAAAGGCCACCGCAATCGAAGCCGTCGACACCTGAATCGCCACGAAATCGACAAACAACGGCAAACTCAAAGGCACAGCCACTCCCAGCAATACCCCAAGCAATCCCCCGCCCAAGCTAATCATCACGGCCTCCAGCAGGAACTGCAACAGAATGTCGCGGCGACGGGCGCCCACCGCCAGGCGCACCCCAATCTCCCGGGTCCGCTCGGTCACTGTCACCAGCATGATGTTCATGATCCCGATCCCGCTGATCACCAGCGCGATCGCCGCAATGAGGATCAGCACGATTGTCAGCACGATTGAAATGTTCTTCGCGGCATCGAGAATCCCGGTCAGATTCCCCACAAAGTAGTTCGCCCCTTCGCGATGGCGGCTCTCCAGAATCGTTCTTACCTGCCGGGTCAAAGGCTCCACATCTTCCAGCCGATGCGCCTGAACGTACATCGGGTCGATCCGTTCATAGGGCACGAAATAGCGCAACACCGTCACGGGAATGAGAATCGACTCACGCGACAACTCACTCAAACCGAACGTATCGGTCTTCTCTTTGAACGTCCCCACCACCGTGAACTGCAAGCCGTAGAGCTTCAGCGTCTGCCCGATGGCCGCGGACTGCGATCCATACAACCCGCGCGCCAGGTATTCCGTCAACAACGCCACGCGCTGCCGCAGGGTCACATCCGACGCATCCAAGTGCCGCCCCGCCACAATCACCAGATTCCGGACGCGCGCATATTGGTCATCGGATCCGATGATTTTGACATCCCGCAACCGGCCGTCCATTACGATGCTGGAAAAGTCGGACATCACACCCGTGGCCGCTCTCACGCGATCCCCTAATTGCGCCTTGACCGCCTCCACATCGGCCAGCTTCACGTAATCGCCCGTCACCGCGCTTGCCTCGCGATTCCCCGCGTCAAAGTAAGCCGTGATGAGATTGCTCCCCACTCCGCTGATCTGTTCGAGAATATACTCGCGGCTGGTGAGCGAAATCGTGACCACCAGAATCACGGACATGTTGCCAATCAGCAGCCCTAATGCCGTGAGCATCGTGCGCACACGGTTCGCCGCCAGGGCCTGCATGCTGAAGCGGACGGCTTCGCCGAAGTGCATCGCCTTAGGTCTGCTGCGCCGCCCGCGCAATCAGCACGCGAGCAACTGCCTGGATACCCGTGTGCTCCATATAATTCGTACTCATGTCAAGGAATCCGGCCACATAGTCAAGCTTGTCATCGGCGAATTCGATGATGCCACGCAATTGTGGAATCACCCGCGACACCGACAAGCCATAGCGATTGGTGAATCCACCCATGTGGCTGCTCAGAGCGCTCACTCCTCCAGAAACAAACGATAGCGGCGACACTCCACTGGGAAGCATCCCCCGCAACCGCCGATACGTCGCATTGCTCTCAAGGTCCGACATCCGCAGCCCCTGGGCCGTATTCACCAGCTTACGCGCGAAATCCGGCCCCAACGGAATCAGTCCGTCGAAGGTGAGTAATGCCGCCACGCGTATCAGATTCTCCTTCTGATAGGCCATCAGCCCGTTGGCGAAATCCATCACGCCATCGCCCGGCGTGGATGTATTCAAGTATTTGAATGCCATCACTTCGGCGATGATCTTCATGGCCAGATCAACGGATTGCGTCGTATCGGCTTTGGGAGTGATCGCACTCAGGAACGACAGGATGTTGAGCAGTTCTCCGGCTTTGTTGGCCAGCGCCGCCATGCCGAGCTTGGAATCCGTGGCGTCCACCATCTGGTAGATCCAAACGGCGCGTTGGTAACCCAGGGACTCATCGGCGTACATTGCCAGCGCCCGTTGCCGCACGGCCCGCACGTAGGCTTCATCCCCGTTGCCGGTCACCACGCGGATCATGTTGTCGAAGCGGTTGATGTTCACCCACTGTCCGGGTGCAATGTAGTCGAGCGCCTTCAGCGCCTGTACGGTTAGCCCCTGCGACGGCAGGGCATCCACCAGTTGATCAATAGGGGCGGTAAGCATTCAAAAAGGAAAACGCAACCAGCCGCCGATCCGTTCACGATTTCGGCAGGCCAAGCACTTCATTCATCGAACCCTGCCGGTATCCTTCGAGATCCAGCGTCACATAATGGAACCCGAGCGGCTTGAAGATGGCCAGCATCTTCCCGGCCATGTCGAGCGACAGCGCCTTTTCCATTTCTTCGCGGGCGATTTCAATTCGCACGAGTTTCTCGTGAAATCGGACCCGGAACTGGCGGAAACCAAGCGCCTTCAATTCTTCCTCACCCTTTTCCACCGTCTTGACCACTTGAACCGTCACCGGGGTTCCATACGGAATCCGAGAGGATAAGCAAGCCGAAGCGGGACGATCCCAAGTCGGCAAGCCGGCCATCCGCGACAGTTCGCGAATCTCCGCCTTCGTCAATTCCGCCTCCACCAGCGGCGCCTTCACGCGGTGCCGTTTGGCGGCGCTTTGACCGGGCCGGTAGTCTCCCAGATCGTCCAGGTTCACACCGTAGACGATGTGCTCGATTCCCCGCTCGCGCCCCACCTCTTCCATTCGCTTGAACAATTCGTCCTTGCAGTGGAAGCAGCGATCCGGCGCGTTTTGGGCGTAATCGGGATTTTCGAACTCGTACGTCGGGATGTACTCGTGGCGGATCCCAAACTGCGCGGCGAATGCCTCGGCATCGCGTTTGTGCGATTCCGGAATCGAAGCCGAATCCGCCGTGATCGCAACACAAGCCGCGCCCAACGCCTGCTGGGCAGCCCATGCGAGATAAGCCGAATCGGTCCCTCCGGAGTAGGCGATCATCGCCTGCCGCAGAGAACGCAGGTTGGCGAACAGCTTCTCTTGCTTGGCGAGAAGCCGCTCCGCGTCCAACTTCGGACCGGCGCCCAGTGCCACAAGTACTGCCATATGCGTGATTATACCGAAGGCAGGAACCGGCCTGGCACGGCGCCTGTGGCGAGTATCGACGGACAGACCCTCCGTGGCATGATCTTAAATATAGGAACGCGATGCCGGATCAGCTCATCGCCAGACTGCGTAACGGGGAATTGGCCGCGGTTCGAGAATATCTTGCGGCGCGGCCGAGTTCCGCTCAGAGTCCCAGGCCGGTGGTGGAAGCCGGACGACTCGGCTGGAAACAGGCATTGGCGGAACTCCGCAAATATGGCGCCGACCTCAATGCCATGTGGCGAGGGTACCGTGCGTTGCACGCCCTGTTGCAGGAGGAACCTCACGCAGAAGGCAAATGCATCCCTCCACAAGCGCGGCTGGATTGTCTCGATTGGTTGCTTGCCAATGGCGCAGATCCGGAACTCACCGCGGCATGGCCCCCGGCGCGCGCGCTGCTGATCGCTGCATTCACCGGCATCGAACCCTTCGTAACGCGCTTGCGGAAGGGAGGCGCATCGGTGAATTTCTACGCCACATGCGCCTTAGGGGACGTCAAGCGCGCGAAAGCGGCGATCCAATCGGACCCCGCTTTGGCTCTAAGCCGCGACGAAGGCGGCATCACCGCGCTACAGTGTTGTGCCGCTTCCCGTATGGAATGCCGTGAAAGCCTGCGGAAGATCGCCGCGGCCTTGCTTGACGCAGGCGCGGATCCGAACGCCCTCACCAAGGGCTGGAGCCACCAGTTGAACGCGACTTATTTCGCCGCCAACAGCGGCCACCTGGAAATGTTCGAACTTCTGCTCGAGCGTGGCGCCGACGCCACCCAAGCCCTCCCGTCGGCCACATGGCGTAAGTCCATGGAGTTCGCCGAAGCAGCCTTGCGCCACGGCGCCGACCTGAATCACCGCTTTGAACAAGGCCGCCCCATTCTCAACGAATTGATTCGCTGGGGCCAGTTGCAGCAGGCGCTATGGATGCTCGAAAAAGGCGCCGACCCGAATATTCCAGACCAAAGAGGCTGGACCGCGGTTCATCAGGCCGCCTCACGCGGCAACGAACGGATGTGGAAGGCGGTTCTGGCAGCCGGTGGCGACCCGGACCGCAAAGACAACCAAGGGCTCACGCCATCCGACCATCTCAAAGGCAAACTGAGGGAACTACACTGAGGCAGGCCGTTGCCCTTCGTTGACAGGACGTTCGAGGGAACCATCCTTCGCCCCGAGAAACTCAAGACTCCGCCGAGCCAGTTCCTGTCCCACCAGCGTCTCCTCGTCCACAATTGCGGCGGCTCCGGCTTCTTTCAGCGCATCCAGAAAGCGGTGATACCGCGCCCGGACAATCACCGTTGCCTG
>CAYOBO010000020.1:0-2364 GCA_964402295.1 uncultured Candidatus Solibacter sp.
ATCCGCACCGGCAAGGCCAGCGCTCTCGGCGCCATTTCCGGCTCGGTGGCAGGACTCGCCACCGTCACACAGGGCGCGGGTTTCGTCGCTCCCTACGCCGGAGTGACGATCGGGTTCCTCGCCGGATTCGTCTGCTTCTACATGGTCACCGTGGCCAAGAACAAACTCGGCTATGACGATTCTCTCGATGCCTTCGGCGTCCATGGCGTCGGCGGACTGATGGGTTGCATTCTCACTGGAGTTTTTGCTACCCGCGTCGTGAACGATGGCTTGAAGGATGCCGCTGGACGAGCCATGCCGCTGGGACTGGTGGATGGCAACGTCCAGCAAATCCTCAATCAACTCGCCGGAGCAGGCATTGGGATCGCGCTTGCCGTCGTGGGCACTCTATTGTGCCTGAAGCTGACCGGACTCATCACTCCCATCCGGATGGAGGGCAGGGAAGAGACCGAGGGCATGGACCTGACGCTGCACGGCGAAGAAGGGTACAATTTCGAGGCATAAGGCAATGGTAAAAATCGAAGCGATTATTCAGCCGTTCAAACTCGAAGAGGTGAAGGAAGCCCTCAAAGGAATCGGCATCGATGGCATGACCGTCACCGAAGTGCGGGGCCATGGGCGCCAGAAGGGGCACAAGGAGATGTACCGCGGCCGTGAGTACAACGTCGACTTGCTCCCGAAAATCAAGCTGGAAATGGTCATCCCCTCCGCCCGCCAGGAAGAGGTGATTCGGACGCTTTCCGCCGCCGCCAAAACCGGCAAGATCGGCGATGGCAAGATCTTCCTCTACGAGGTGGCCGAAGCCATTCGCATTCGCAATGACGAACGTGGAGAATCCGCGCTGTAAGGCAAAATCCGGCGCCGCTCCCTGTCGCGTATCATGGTTGAAGCACCGTGAAGTGAAAACGCCGGAAATGGGGCTTGATGCGCATTTCGATCTTTCTGTGTCTTTTCGTAGCGTTCTCCGCCGCCGCCCAAACACGAGAGGCTGAGATCGAAGCGGCGCGCTCCGCCAAGGAGAAAGTGCTGACTCCCGAGACCGTTACCAAGACGGAGCAACTGCTTCGTGAGATCAAGGAACAGAAAGTGCTGGAACGGCTTTCGGCGGGCTATCACGGCTTTCGTCCCAAAATCGGCAACATGGTGACCGGAGCCGGCTTCGCCCTCGGGCCGGAGTTCTATCGCGCCGATCTGCTGCGCGAGAACCTGGAGTTTCGCGCTTCGGCGGGGTTCTCCTTCGGCGGATCGCAAAAGTACGAAGTGGAGGCGCGGTTTCCAAAGCTCGCCTCCGAACGCTTGCAATTGGAGCTTGTCGGTTCGCACCGCAACTACTCGAGGATCGGCTACTACGGGCCCGGCCCCGATTCCCTCAAAATCGACCGCAGCAACTACCGGATGGAGGACACCTCGTTTGACGCCATCGCCACTGTCCGCCTGAACCATCACCTCTGGCTCGGCGGGTCCATCGGGAAGTTCTACTCCAACCCCGGCCCCGGCAACGATGTCCGCTACATCTCCACCGAAGAGAAGTTCACTCCACAGCAGGCGCCCGGCATCGATGTGGCCACCGACTACATCCGGCCCTCGGTGTTCGCGCAATACGATTACCGTAACGATCCGTTGGGGCCCAAGTCCGGCGGCAATTACGTCGTACAGTTTTCGTGGAACAATGACCGCCGCCTGGACCAATTCCACTTTCGCCGCCTCGATATCGACTTGCAGCAGTACATCCCCTTCTTCAATCGCACGCGCATTATTGCCCTGCGCGCGAAGACGATCCTCACCGACACGGACCGCAATGAGCGCATCCCGTTTTACCTGCAACCGATGCTCGGCGGCTCGGATGACTTGCGCGGCTTCCGCCCGTTTCGCTTCAGTGACCGCAACATGGTGGTCTACAATGCCGAATACCGCTTCGAAGTATTCGCCGGACTCGACGCGGCCATCTTCGCCGATGCCGGCAAGGTGATGCCTCGCCGCGGCATGCTCCATTTCCGCGACCTGGAAGGCTCAGTGGGATTCGGACTGCGCTTCAACGTGAACAACGCCACCTTTCTCCGCATCGACACCGGATTCAGCCACGAAGGCTTCCAGGTCTGGTTCAAATTCAACGACGTTTTCAACCAGCGCCGCTTCGGCACATCCACCGGACAGCCGGTGTACTGACAAGAGGAACGATGCGACGAACAATTCCCCTTATCCTGATGCCGCTGGCGCTTTGTGGGCAACGCTTCTACCCGGACGATCCGCTCGAGTTCGAACCGAAGCCGCGCAACGTGCCCGTCGCCGCCAATCGCAAGCTGAGCGATTACTACGATCTTTTCTCCAATCAATTCGGCCGCCCCGGCGAGCGCAATTCCGAAC
>CAYOBO010000020.1:2464-16290 GCA_964402295.1 uncultured Candidatus Solibacter sp.
TTCGTGAAGTTCGATCCGAAGTCGAATCCCGAGATGGCCACCGCCGCCGATGCGGTCACTGGGCGATTATTCCACGCCATGGGCTATCACGTGCCCGATAACTACATCGTCTATTTCCAGCCGGATCAACTGGAGATTGGCAAGGACGTGAACATCACGGGGATGCTCGGCAAGAAGCGTCCCATGGTGTGGGCCGATGTGGAGGAGATTTTGCGCAAAGTGCCGAAGACGGCCGAAGGCAAGTATCGCGCCACCGCATCGCTTGCCTTGCCCGGGAAACCGATTGGGCCGCCCCGCTATTTCGGAACGCGCGCCGACGATCCGAACGACGTCGTCCCCCACGAGCATCGCCGGGATTACCGCGGGTTGCACGTCATCGACGCCTGGCTGGATCACGACGATTCGCGGGCCATCAACAACATCGACATCCTCGTGAAGGAAGGCGGCATCCAATACATCCGCCACTATCAGCTCGACTTCGGCTCCACGCTCGGCAGCGCCACGGCGAAAGCCAACAGTGCGCGATCCGGAACATATTTCTTCTCCTGGAAGGAATCGGCCGCGCAGTTGTTTTCACTCGGCCTCTATGTCCCGTATTGGGCCAAGGCCAACTATCCCAACTTTCCCAGTATCGGCAAGTTCGAATACCAAGTCTTCGATCCCGAACGTTGGGTGCCCGAATATCCCAACGTCGCATTTCTCAACCGCCTTCCCGACGACGAATTCTGGGGCGCCAAGCTGGTCACCGCCTTTACCGACGAGGAATTGAAGGCCGTCGTCGCCAAGGCGGAACTGAGCGACGCCAAGGCGGCCGAATGGCTCTGGAAATGCCTCGTCGAGCGCCGCAACAAGATCGGGCGGGCCTATTTCACCAAGGTGTTGCCGTTTGACCAGTTCCGCATCGAAGCAGGCGAACTCCGTTGGACCGATCTGCCCGCCAAACTGGGTTACTGGGGAGAGACTCCGGTCGATGTGCAGTGGGCGGCATTCGACAACGCGGCCAATCGAAAGACACCCATCGCCGGAGCCACGGGCGTGAAACTCCCGCCGCTGCGCGACGGCTATTGGTGCGCTACCCTAACCTCACGCAGTAAGAAAACACAGACCATCGATGTCTTCCTGCGGCATGGAGGAGGGCAGACGGCAGTGGTCGGAATCGATCGTACATGGTAGACGACCGTCCGGAATATCAGTCGCGGCCGGAAATCCGCAGTCTCTCCAGTTTTCCCAGCTTCAAGACTGTCGGGGAGAAGCCGAAAGGGCCGCTCGAAACGTTGCTCAGCTTCTTCGCCGATGTGCGCGCCGGCGAAGGGCCGGGAGTGCTGCTGCTGCTGGTGAATGTGTTCTTGCTCCTGTTCGCCTATTATCTGCTGAAGACCGTTCGCGAGGCTCTCATCCTCACCGAAGGCGGCGCCTACATCAAGGCCTATTCGAGCGCGGGACAAGCGGCGCTGCTGATGCTGATTGTGCCCCTCTACGGCTTCATCGGCACGAAGGTGGTGCGCATCAAGCTGCTTACGGGGCTGTCGCTGTTCTTCATCATGAATCTGGCGCTGTTCTATTCCTTCGGAGTGGGGGGCTATCGCGAAGGGGTTGTCTTCTACATCTGGGTGGGCATCTTCAATGTCTTCGTAATCTCACAGTTCTGGGCGTTCGCCAACGATATTTACACCGAGGCCCAGGGCAAGCGCTTGTTTCCCATGATCGGTGTGGGAAGCTCACTGGGGGCCTGGCTCGGCGCCGAAGCGGCGGGGCAACTGGTGAAGGAGTTCCAGTTGAGCCCGTATCAGTTGCAGTTGATCGCCGCCGCGATCCTGGCTGTTTGCGTGGTGCTCACCGTTACCGTGAATCGTATTCAGATCCACCGGTCGGCGCCGGAAATGGCTGCCCACGCCGACAAGCCGCTGGGTGCGGCGGGTGGTTTCCAATTGATCTTTCAGAGCCGTTATCTGACCTGGATTGCCATTCTCATTGTCTTGTTGAACGTCGTCAATAGCTCCGGCGAGTTTCTGCTGGGCAACTTCGTGGCGGAGCAATCCAAGCAATTGCACGCCGGCGATCCCGACGCCCAAAAGCGCTTCATCGGCGCCTTCTACGGACGCTTCTTCGGCGGTGTGAATCTGTTGGGGTTCCTGTTGCAGACGTTCGCCGTGTCGCGCATCTTTGCTTCCATTGGCGTGCGCGGCGCATTGTTCGTGCTGCCCATCATTGCGCTGGTCAGCTATTCGGTGTTGGCCATTGCGCCGATTCTTGCCGTGATCCGCGTGGCGAAGACGTTGGAGAACGCGACGGACTATTCGCTGCAAAACACCATCCGGCAAGCGCTGTTCTTGCCCACCTCGCGCGAGGCCAAGTACAAAGCAAAGGCGGCGATCGACACCATGTTCATGCGGCTGGGAGATGTCATCCAGGCAGGCATTGTGAAGGCCGGTTCCGAACTGCAACTGGCCTTCACGGGCTTCGCCTGGCTCAATATCGGATTCACCGTTGCTTGGCTGTGGATCGCGGGCCGCGTGGCCCGTGAGCACCGCCGGTTGTCATTTTAAGCCGCCATGCCTCCTGGCAGCGCAGGCTCCAATGCCGGTTAGTTTCGTACCTGTTCCAGCAGTTCCAGAATCTTTTTCAGGATTTTGGGCGCCGCTTGCGGCTCCAGATTATTCGTGCCCAGCCATGTCTCGTATCCGCCCAGCGCGTAGTGCCGCGGCGTCGGCAAGTAGCCATAGTGCCCGTTGGCGAGTTCGATTGTGAACGTAGTAGGCATGGGGCTTAATTCCTTGATCGACAGCCCAATCTCCGTGAAGGTCTCGCAAGGAATCGCCGCGATGCCCAACTCGCCGATCCGCACCGCTTGCAACACGAGATCGGCCGTCTCCGGCCCTTCTTGCAGCCGCATGGCCCGCTCGGCGTAGGCCTTCGCGTTGCGTGGCAGCTTCGTTTCATCGGGTTCCCGCAACGCCGCTTGGGCGAACCGCATCTGCTCCGCTGTCGGCCGCCGGTAACGCAGCCGTAACTCTGTTTGCGCCATGCGAATGGGCGCCTCGGTTCGATATTGCATCTTGCCCGCCGCCGCCACCGCATGGCCGGCCAGCTTTCCCGCCACCTCGCGGATCCGCTGGAACGGCTCCATGCGAGGCCGCGGATGGAGAAAGTCGATATTGTTGACATCTCCGCTGGTCCCGTTGGTGAGCATCGCCACAAACGGCTGCCCGGGAGCCAGCTTTTCCCCCACTAATTTCGAAAATTCCCCGAAGTAATCGGCCGAAACCATGTTGCCTCCAATGCCGCCCACATAGTGCAGCGAGTAATTCGCCAGCAGGGCCAGCGGCTTGCCAACGGCGGTCTCGATCGACACGATGGAGAATCCCGGATCCGTGGGGCCGGCCGGGTGAATCAGATCCTGCGAACCCGCCGGAGGATTCATGCGCGCCATATCCGTGGTCTGTCCGAATGGATCGGGCGGGATGCTGCCCGGCTTCATGAACCAACGGCGGTTGAACAACTCATCCGGCACCGGAACCACGCTCCAGCCGATTCGCGCCGGCGCCAGGCGGCTGTTCGCCTGCGCGATAGCCTCCGCCGTCTGTGTCACCAGCCGCTCCACATAGCGCTCCTCCAAGGCATTCCCCACATTCGCGCGCGACGGCGGCGCCGAGTGCGTATGCGTGGCCGAAATCAACATGCGCGTGACGGGAATGGCGGTCCGTTTCGCCGCCAGCGATTTCGCACGGTCCAACTCTTCGCGCTTCACATAGCAACTGTCCACCAGAGCAATGGCGATCTTCGTGGCGCCGTCATCCAAGACAATCGCCCGCACGTGCAACGGATCGTGCGCTTGTTTCGACATCGTGATGCCGAAATTGCCGATCAGCCGAACCGGCCATTCCAACGGTGTGATGTCCACCGCCGCCGCGCCCGCGCGCAACGCAGCCATCGCATCCATGGACCACAGAGCCAGCAAAAGGAGCATATGCATGATTGCCATGGTACACGACGCGCAAATCCACTACGATGTCCCCAGGAGGCATTCTTCATGCAACGCCGCAAATTCGTGGCAGCCGCTGCCCTCTCCCCTGCCGCGCATTCCGCTCCCCCCGCCAAGCCCGCCATCGACGGAGGCACTCCCGTTCGCTCCACACCGCTTCGCGCCGGGTATTGGGGACCGCAATACTACGACGAAAAAGAGCGCGCCGAACTGCTCGATGTCCTCGAAGCGCAATCGCCCTTCCGCTGGTACGGAACTCGGGCGCCCACCAAAGTGCTTCAGTTCGAGAAAGAATTCGCCGCGCGCATGCAAACCAAATATGCGCTTGCCGTTACTTCCGGCACGGCGGCGCTGCAATGCGCCATGGCTGCCCTCGAAATCGGGCCCGGCGATGAAGTCATCCTTCCTGCCTGGACGTGGCATTCCTGTTTCAATGCCGTCGTGCTCGCCGGAGCCTTGCCCGTCTGCGTCGAAATCGACGAGACATTCAACATCGATCCCAACGAAATCGAAAAGCACATCACGCCGCACACGAAAGTGATCCTCGCTGTGCACCTGCAAGGCAATCCCTGCCATCTCGACCGTGTCCTCGCCATCGCCAAAAAGCACAAACTGCGTGTTCTCGAAGACTGCGCCCAAAGCGTGGGCGCCTCCTACAAAGGCAAGCCTCTCGGCTCCATGGGCGATATCGGAATCTATAGCCTGCAATTGAACAAGACCATCACTGCCGGCGAAGGCGGCGCCGTTGTGACGAACGACCCCGCGCTTTTCGAGCGCGCTTCCCGATTCCACGATCTCGGCGGGTTCCGCGCTCCGCATCAGCAATTCACCGGCGAAGCGCGCCTCGATTGGTTCTTCGGCGCCAACTTCCGCCTCAACGAATTTTCCGGTGGTGTGTTGCTCGCGCAGACGCGCAAGCTGGACCGCATCGTCTCCGCCGTGCGCGCCAATGCCCGCCTCGTCTATGACGGCATCCGCGATCTGCCAAACCTCAAATACCGCACCCTGCCAGACCCCGAAGGCGAACTCGGCACCGGCGTGTTCCTGGACTTCGGCACCAAGGAACGCTGCGACCGGTTCCTCGCCGCGATGAAAGCGGAAAACGTGCCCGCCGCCAAACCCGGCGGCTCCGTCATTCTTCCCACTTTGCCGCACGTCATTGCCAAGAAAACCATCCACCCCAACTGGCCGAGTTTCCAGACGCCGCGCGGCAAAGCCATCCGTTACGGCCCCGAGACCTGCCCGCGGACCATCGACATCCTCGGCCGGTTCGGCGGCGTGTTGATGGATCCGAAATATTCCCGCAAGGACATCGATGACATCATTGCGGCATTGCGCAAAGTCATCCCGTCGGTGGCCTGAGCCGATGCGTCACTTCAGCCAGTGCATCATGCGCCGCTTGCCGTCGCGCAGATAATCTCCCATCCGCGCCGGGTCGCCGCCGATTTCGAAGATGAGAAACCCGCGGTAATCCAAGCGATCGAGCAGCGCAAACAGCCGGTCGTAATCGACAAACCCCGTGCCCAGCGGCTTGTGCTCTTTCCACGTGTCCGGCTCAATGTCGTGGATGTGAAAATGAAAGACCTTCGGCCCCAACGCCTCCACAATCGACAGCGTGGTGTCGTTGTAGGCGCGGATGCCTTCCGGCGTCCCCTGCTTGTCCGGTGGAACCTTGGCCAGCAATTCCTTGTATTTGCCTTGATGGCCCACGTCGATGGTTGCGCCCACCGCCGGATGGTTCACCTCCCGCACCAGGCGCACGAATCCGGCCACCGATAGCGGATATCCGGTCTCCAATGCGATGCGCATCCCATGCCGCCGTGCACGGTCGCCCCACTTGCGGATCTGCTCCACCATCCGCGGCCACTCTTCTTCCTCCGTGAATCCTTTGCCTGGTTTCGGATGCAACACGGCCAACTCCGCGCCGAAGTAAGCTGAGCCGTCGATCGCTTCGTCCACCGTGCGAACGGCTGCGGCAGCCACCTCCGTATCTTTAGCGAAATACTCAAGTCCGGAATACGGCAGGTGGGACGTGATGTGCGCCACGCCTTGCAGCGCAGCTTTCATTTCGCGCTTCTCCGCATCGCGCAACTCCGCGAAGCGAAAGCCGGGAAATTTGCCGGGTGTGGCCCGCGGCACTCCCATCGCCTGAATTTCCATTACCGGAAAGCCAATCTGGCGCAACAGCCGCACGGCCTGCGTGAAACTGAAACCGGCGATGGCCGTATTGGCCCCCAGTTGCGCGGCCCGCAGCGGCTTGCCTATTGCCGCCGCCGCACCCGCCAGTTGCACAAACGTTCGCCGCAGCATGCTACCGCAGCACCGCTTTGCGCGTGTTGTGCAGCACACCCCGCAACGACTCATAGGGAAGGTCCGCGATGATCGGCCGGATCATCCGCCCCATCCCAAACGGGATATCGCGCGACAACGACACTGAGGTGCATTCCACGAATACGCCGCCATCGGCCTCCAGGAACCGCCAGAAGCTGTCCAGGCGCCAGACAAATCCATTCCCTGTGCCCTGCGGATTCTGTTCCTCGCGATCCGAACCGGGATGCTCCACCTCGGATACTTTCACGGATCGCGAAACACTCTCCCATTTCTTCGGGTCCACCTGTTTGTAGCGCACCTTGTGCTCGGTCTCCAGCACCACCGTCACGATTTTCTTCTTCAACAGCCGCAATCGGACTACGTAATCGTTGCCTTCGCGGCTGAGCGTCTTTGAGTCCATCACTTCCGGTGCATAGTAGCGTTTGTGGTGATCGTAGTTCTGCACCACACTCAGCACCTGGTTGACGGTTGCGCCGGGAATAAACACCGCGCCTTCGTAATGGTGGATGAGGCCATGCGGCGGTTCGTTCTTTGGACGCCGCTCTTCCACAAACAACTCTCCACTTTTCACGCGCTGCCGCAAACCGTCGGTCCGGTCGATCAGAAGAAAGCTGTCCCGCCGTTCCAGGCGCTTCTCCAAGGTCTGGAGGTAGTTGAGATAGAACTGGTCCGTGGTCGGAAGCAGCGACGCTGCAAACACCTGGCCGCCGAAAAACAGAATGGTAGTCAGTCGCAGCATCCCTTTCTTCATTCTATCCTCCGAATGCTGACAAAATAGCAGACATGCTGCGTAGAGACCTGTTGCGGATTCTGGCCGCCTCGCCATCCGGCGCCACGCTGCTGCGTTCGCAGGACCGCATCGAACCCATCGCCATCCAATCCGGCGACGTTACTGCCGGCCGCGCCATCGTCTGGACTCGCGCCGCCGCGCCGGGCCGAATGTCGGTCCGCTATCGGACCTCCGAAAAGGGACCAGCCAGAACCATTCAGGGGCCGGCGCTCACCGCCGCCGGCGACTTCACCGGCCGTGTCGAACTCACCGGATTGCCCGCCGGCCAGCGCATTCTCTACGAGGTGCAGGTGGATGGCGCGGCGCCCCTGCAAGGCCATTTCCTCACGCCGCCCGCCGGCGCTTCCGACATTCGATTCCTCTGGTCCGGCGACATGGTCGGCCAAGGCTGGGGCATCAATCCCGATCTCGGCGGCATTCGCATCTTCGACGTCATGCGTGAGCTTCAGCCTCATTTCTTCATCCACAGCGGCGACTCCATCTATGCCGATTCTCCCGTTCCCTCCGAAGTCCGCCTGCCCGGCGGCAAGCTGTGGCGTAACCGTGTCACCGAAGAAAAGAGCAAGATCGCACAAACATTAGACGAGTTCCGCGGTTGTTACCGGTACAACCTCCTCGATGAACATGTCCGCCGGTTTTCCGCCGAAGTGGCCCAGATCTGGCAGTGGGACGATCACGAGGTCACTAATAACTGGTCGCCTTCGAAGATTCTCACCGGAGATGACCGTTACCGCGAGAAGGACATCCGCACCCTGGTCGAGCGCGCGCGGAAAGCATATCTCGAATACGCGCCTCTCCGCATCGAGCGCCGCGATCCGGCACGCATTTACCGCCGCATCGCCTACGGCCCGCTGCTCGATGTCTTTGTTGTCGATATGCGCAGCTATCGCGGTCCCAACACCTATAACCGCCAGGAAGCCGAATCCCCCGATACGGTCTTCCTCGGGCGCCGCCAGATGGATTGGCTCAAGCAGGCGCTCCGCGCATCGCGCGCCACATGGAAGGTGATCGCCGCCGACATGCCCGTCGGCCTCATCGTAGGCGATGGGAAGGACGTCCAAGGCCGGCCCCAATTCGAGGCCATCGCCAACGGCAACGGACCCGCTCTCGGCCGTGAGTTGGAAATCGCCGGCCTATTGCGCTTTCTCAAAACGCAGAACATCCGCAACACCGTGTGGCTCACCGCCGATGTGCACTACACCGCCGCACACTACTACGACCCCGCGAGAGCCCGCTTCACGGAGTTTCTCCCGTTCTGGGAATTCGTCAGCGGCCCACTCAACGCGGGCACCTTCGGCCCCGGGGTTCTCGACGACACCTTCGGTCCCCGCGTGGAGTTCTGCAAGGCCCCACCCACGGGCCAATCGAATCTTTCGCCACTTTCCGGAATGCAGTTTTTCGGCGATGTGCAGATCGCCGCCCGGAGCAGGGAACTCACCGTGACCCTACGCGATCTCACCGGAGCCGCGTTATACTCGAAAACTCTCGCCCCGGAACTCGGATGAACAAGCTCACACTGGCCCTCTTACTTACGGCACTCCCCATGCAACCCCAACAACGCACGCAAGCGCGATCCATAGTATTTTCCCGCGGCGGCATCGTCGCCACCAGCCAGACGCTGGCCTCGCAAGCCGGCGCCATGATTCTCGCCCGCGGCGGCGCCGCCATCGATGCCGCCATCGCCGCCAACGCGGTGCTCACTGTCGTCGAGCCGATGAGTTGCGGCGTCGGTGGCGATCTGTTCGCCATTTACTACGATGCGAAGACGGGCAAAATTTCCGGGCTGAATGCCAGCGGACCGGCCCCCGCGGCCATGAGCATCGCAAAGCTCAAGGCCCTGGGCAATTACTCCATGCCGCAGGAGGGCATCCACTCCGTCACCGTGCCCGGCTGCGTCGATGGCTGGCGCAAGCTGCATCAGAGGTTCGGCAAACTCCCCTGGCGCGAAATCTTCCAACCCGCCCGCTACTACGCCCGCAACGGTTTCCCACTCACCGAAATCATTCAGGATCACTGGCGCTCCAGCGTATCCAAGCTAAACTTCAGCGAGTACACGCGAAAGACATTTCTCCGCGATGGCCGCGCCCCCGATGTGGGAGATATCGTAACCAACCTCGATCTCGCTAAAACCCTCGACATCCTCGCCGAACAAGGCCCCGACGCCTTCTACAAAGGCCCCATCGCCGCCGGCATTCTCGCCACCTCGAAAAAACTCGAAGGACTCATGGCCGCCGCCGATCTCGCCGAATTCTCGGCCGAATGGGTGGACCCCATCCAAACCACCTACCGCGGATGGAAAATCCACGAACTTCCCCCGAATTCACAAGGCATCGCTGCCCTGGAAATGCTCAATATCCTGGAAACGCTGCCCGTGAACGAATACTCCCCCGACAGCGCGGCGGCATTCCACGCCAAGATCGAAGCGCAAAAACTCGCGTATCGCGATCTACAGCGCTACCTCGGCGATCCCCGCCAGGCGCAGATTCCCCTTGCCGGACTGCTCTCGAAAACCTACGCCGCCGAGCGCGCCCGCCTCATCGACCCCGAAAAGGCGAACTGCGATTTCGAGCCCGGCAAGCCGCTGCCCGCCGCCGGAGACACAATCTATCTCGCCGCCGTCGACAAAGACGGCAACATCGCCTCCGTCATTCAAAGCCTGTATCTCAGCTTCGGTAGCGGCGTCGGCGTCGAAGGCTTCGGATTCCATCTGCACAACCGCGCCGGGCTGTTTGAATTCGAAGAGGGGCATCCCAACGCTCTCGCTCCGAAAAAACGCCCTTTTCACACCATTATTCCCGCATTGATGGAAAAAGAGAACACGCGCATCGGATTCGGCATCATGGGCGGTTTGAATCAGGCCCAGGCCCACGCGCAGTTTGTCAGCAACATCGTCGATCACGGCATGAACATGCAACTCGCCCTCGAAGCGCCCCGCTTCACGAAGCTGAACTTCGGCGGCTGCGACGTGATGATCGAAAACCGCGTCCCCGTGACAACCCGCGAAGCCCTCACCGCCAAGGGGCATCGTCTGGAAGTGCAAGGCGATTTCTCCGGATGGATGGGAGGGGGCCAGGCCGTCATGCGCGACTACGATGCGAAGATCAACTCCGCCGCCTCCTCTCCCCGCAAGGACGGCGCCGCAATTCCCGAGCCCGATCCCTATTTCTCCACCCCGCAAAGCAGCCGGCGCCGCCGCGACTGAAAGTGGTCATCTGACCACTTTGCTATCCTGTCACTATGAGTAAGCGCACGGTCACGGTGACGGAGTTCAAAGCGAACTGCCTCGCCATGCTGGATGAAGTGGACCGCCTCGGCGGAAGAATCATCATCACCAAGCGTGGCCGCGCCATCGCCGAGGTGAAGCGAATCCCCCGCAGCGCATGGAAAAACCCCGCGGGCAGTTGGAAGGGAGTCGTCAAGATTGTTGGCGACATCGTCAACGAAGATACTTCCGGCAAATGGAGTGTCGTAAGCGAGGACTAACGCCATGGCGCCAAGCCTCCTTCTCGATACCCATATTCTCATCCGATGGTTTGCCTCGCCGAATTTGCTCAGTCGTGAACAGCGGCGTGTGCTCGACCAGGCGCTCCGGCGCGAAGAGCAATTGGGCATCAGCGCCACTTCTTTGCTGGAATTTGCGATTCTCGTTGGCGACGGGAAACTGCGCCTGAGCAAACCATTGGACCACGTACTCGACGAACTGAGAACAAACCCGTGTATCGAACTATTGCCCATCACCCACGCAATCGCTCTGGAGGCCGCTTATCTCGGCGTTCTGCGCGACCCCGCCGACCGCGCCATCGTCGCCACCGCCAGAGTCCACGGCTTGCGCTTGCTCACCTCCGATCAGCGCATCGTCTCATCGAATCTGGTTTCCGTAATCGACTGATCTTCCCCTCAAAACGCACCGGAACGTCGCCCCACCGGGACCGGTTCAAGAATCCAACCACCCTCGCGGACCGTACCCACGGGACCGGCCGTGTACAAGTAAAAACGCGGCTGCGTTGTGGGCTCCGGCGCTCCCAGGTCAATGGTGTACGAGCCCGGCCGCCGCACGAGCCTGTCGAACCGCCGATACCACCCCGAAAGCCGCCCAATCGCCCCCATGTCCCCGCTGTGGAGAACTTCCACCCGCTCCAGGCGCCGCATATCGAACCCGCTCTCGCGGATCATTTGCTCCGGCCCGAAATAACTGGCCATCGCGAAACACTCCGCCGGCCATCCCTTCTCGCGCGCCCGATGCAGCACGCGGGCCTGCCGCAACCCATACCACGCGACGCCACGTTTTCCGAAATAGAAATCCAGAGATCCGAGAGGCTCGCCCGCTATGTCCGTGTCCATTCCACTGACCACCAACTGGCACCCCGATCGCGCTTTCGTTTCCATACGCCGCACTAACTCCGCCGTCTGGTATGTTTGATCGCGGTAGGCAATCACCTGACGATATACGTGACCGGCCGTCACGATCGGATAGACTGCCACCAGCGCTGCCGCCACAAACCCGCGGTAGCGTCCCAGATTCTGCACAGCCACCCCAACCGGAATCACGGCCAGATAGACCATCGGAACGGCGTAACGCAGTGCCACAAGTTTCGGGACCGTCACAAACGCCGCCATGCACACAACGGCAGCCCAGCAGAACAGCACCGCCTGCCCAAGCAACTCGCCACGCCGCTTCCACGCAATGGCACAGGAATAGCCGGCAAGCCCAAGCAACATCAACTCGAAAACATGCAGCGTGCTGGTGGGCATGAGCATCGCCGCCTGCTCCCGCGCGCGGCTTATCCATTCACCGAAGACAAATCCGCCGGCCCGGCCCGACGCCGCCTGCAAACGCCACATCCACACCGCAAGCAATCCGCCATGCGGCAGCAAACGCATCCATGCGGCGGGTCCACGACCCAACACGAACATGGTCAACAATGCTTGAAAAACAAGACCCGCCTCTTTGGTTCCGATGGTGAACAGCGCCAGAGCAAACCACAACACCTGCATGGATGCAGTCATCGCCGATGCGCGAAACTCATGCCGCCACAACAACGCCAACTGCGCGCAGATTCCCAAAGCCAGCCACCCATCGGGTGCATGCAGCATCAACGTGAATCGCGCCGGATGAAACAACAGCAGTGACACAGCCGCGGTCTGAGCTTCCCATCCACAGCCCATCCGCCGCAGCAAATGCACCGCCAAACCCGCTGTGGCGCCGCAAGCCGTCCACTTCACCGCATACCAAAGCCAGAACTCTCCGCCAAACAACAGGACTTGCAGGTCGTACAGGAATGCTGTCGTGGGGCGAACGACGAACGTGCCGGTTAGTAGGTGGTGGAAGGCGTTGCTCGCCAACCGCCTCCATTCGATCGGCAACCCGAAGTGGAATAGTTCGGCAGAGGTGAGGTGATCCCACAAAGCGAACGGCCGGTACAGCGAATCGAGCACCAGCGGCAGCAGAAACCAGGCAAAGTAAGCCGCAACGAACCAGTTGCGGCGGTTTCGCAGGAACAACAGGAATCTGTCTCGCGCCGCCATTCCGGCCTACCGCGGCGACGCCGCCATCACCCCATCGCTCATTGTTCCGAATTTTTCGAAATTCTTGCGGAATCGCGCGCCTAAATCCGCCGCCGCGCGATCGTACGCCGCTTTGTCCGCCCACATCCCGCGCGCATCCAGCAGTTCCGAAGGCACTCCCGGGCATCGCTGCGGCACCAGCACATGAAACACCGGATGCGGATCCACTGCCACGCCATCGAGTTTGCCCTCCACCGCCGCCTGCACCATCGCCCGCGTGTAAGGCAGGCGCATCCGGTGTCCCGTGCCGAAGGCGCCACCGACCCAACCCGTGTTCACCAGCCAGCAGGAAACCCTATGCTCGGCTAGTTTCTGCCCCAGCATCTCCGCATATATCGAGGGATGCCGCGGCAGAAACGGCGCGCCAAAGCACGCGCTGAACGTTGCTTGCGGCTCTTTCCCCAGCCCGCGCTCCGTCCCCGCCACCTTGGCCGTGTATCCGCTCAAGAAATGGTACATCGCCTGTTCGGGAGTCAGCTTCGCAATCGGCGGCAGTACGCCGAACGCATCCGCCGTCAAGAACAAAACCTGCGAGGGATGATTTCCTACTCCTGGAATCACCGCACCTTCGATAAAATCCACCGGATAGGCCGCCCGCGTGTTCTCCGTAATGGCGCTCGAATCGTAGTCGCACTCGCGCGTTTCCGCATGCATCGCCACGTTCTCCAACACGCTGCCAAAGCGGATCGCCCGCCAGATCTGCGGCTCATTCTCCATCGACAGCCGGATGCACTTGGCGTAGCAGCCACCTTCGAAATTGAACACCCCGCGGGCGCTCCAGCCATGCTCGTCATCGCCGATCAGGCGCCGCGCCGGATCGGCCGACAGCGTCGTCTTTCCCGTGCCTGACAGCCCGAAAAACAACGCGACGCGCTCGTCCACACCCATGTTCGCCGAACAGTGCATCGGCAACACCCCGCGTTCCGGCAGCAGGTAGTTGAGAATCGTGAACACCGATTTCTTCATCTCGCCCGCATACTGCGTCCCCACGATGATCACCGTCTTGCGCTGCATGCTCACTGCGATGCAGGTCTCCGTGCGCGAGCCGTCCAGCGCCGGATTGGCCTGAAAATCGGGCGCGAAGAGAATCGTGAACTCGGGCCGGAACTCCGCCAGTTGCGAGGGTTCCGCGCGAAGGAACAACTGCCGCGCGAAGAG
>CAYOBO010000020.1:16390-70631 GCA_964402295.1 uncultured Candidatus Solibacter sp.
GGCCTTCCATCCGCATAAGAACGGCACTATAGCATAATGGCTGTATGGCTCCCCTGCGCGTGCTCTTGTTGTTCGCGCTCGCAGTGTGCCCCGCGCGCCCCCAAGTGATCGACTTTGAATCCGGCGGCCTCCACTACAAGACTCTCACCAAGAACGGGCTCACCATCATGTTCGCCCACCTGCCCACCCTCATTCGCGATTACACCATCATGCAAGTGGCCGTTTCCAACGGATCGCAGATCCCCTGGACCATCAAACCCTCCGATTTCCGTTTTATCAAGGCGGACGGCACAGGTCTCACGCCCACCAACCCGCGCGCCGTGGTCAATGAACTCATCGAAAAAGCCGGCCGCGGCGACGTCATCAAGCTTGTCGCCACTTACGAAATCGGCCTCTACGGACTCAACCGCCTCCAGTCGACCAACGGCTACGAGCAGCGCCGTCAGGCCGCGGCAGCCGAGTTGGTTTCCGGTAAATTGAAGGCTGCCGCCGCCGCATCCGCCATTGCCTTCGTCGATATCAAACTGCTCCCTGGGCAAAGCACGGACGGCGCGATGTTTTATGCCAATCAAGGGAAACCGCTCGGCGCCGGCAAGTTGGTCGTCAAGGCCGCCGGCGAGATCTTCGAGTTCCCTTCGGAGCCGTTCGCTCCGTGATCGATCTCCACTCCCATACCTACTATTCGGACGGAACCTGCTCGCCCGGCGAACTGCTCGAACTCGCCTACCGGCACGGCCTCGAAGCCCTGGCCATCACCGATCACGACAACCTCGGCGGTTACGATGCCGCCCTTGCGCTTCCCCATCCCCCTTCGCTGCGCCTCATTTGCGGCATCGAAATTACCTGTAAATTAGGGAGAAAAGCACCCCATTTGCTGGGCTATTTCCTGAAAGGACAGCCCGCCCCGGAATTCCGCGAATGGCTCATCGGCCGTTATGAGCAGCGCCGCGACCGCAACCGGCGCCTCGCTGCCCGCCTCCAGTCGCTCGGTTTCGATGTGCAGGTGGAGGAAGCCGAGGCCTTGGGCCGCAGCATGACCGGCCGTCCCCATTTTGCCCGCGTTCTCGTCGGCAAGGGCTATTTCGCCACCATCGATGAAGCCTTCCAGCGCATGCTGGGCGAGGAGGCCCCGGCCTTCGTCGAACACGAAGCGCCCTCCCTCGCCGAAGCCATACAGCGTGTCAAGGAAGCCGGAGGCATCTCCTCCCTCGCGCATCCCATCCGCCTCGCCCTTTCCGATGAAGAAGCCTTCCTCCGCGGCCTCGCCGCCGATGGACTCGACGCCGTCGAGGCATTCCACTCCGACCAGCCCGGCCGCCACGCGAAACACTATTTCCAACTCGCCCGCAAACTGGGCCTTGCGGTCACCGGAGGCTCCGATTTTCACGGCACCGTGAAGCCACGCGTCGCATTGGGATGCGCTAACGTCGAGAATTGGGTGCTCACCGAACTGCTCGAAATCTCGCCGTAGCGGCGTCCTACGGCCTGCCTTGCAGCACGAAGGGCGCCCACAATGCGGGATGCTCCGCAATTACCGCCGGACCCGCCGGCGTTTGCACCTCCATCGTGCCATTCCGCAACCGCCCCAGCAGCGTCAACTGCGCTTTGCGCAACGCTGCGCTCGCATCCCCCGATCGCTGGTACTCACGGTGAAACCACTCCGCCAGCACGCTTGAGGTCTCATCCGCCGCATCCCAGATCGACGCCACCACGCGCGTCACGCCCGCCGCAAAGAAGGCCCGCGTCAGCCCCAGCACCCCATCCGGCGAAACCTCGCCCGTGGCGCTGCGGCATGCGCTCAACACCACCAGCCGCGCTTGCAACTCCTGCCCGTAGATCTCCCGCGCCGTTAGCCGGTCGCCCTCGCTCAACGCCAGATAGGAGTCGAACGGCCGCCGTGGATCCACCACCGCATGCGTGGCGAAGTGAATCACCTTGGCTCCTGCCATGCCTTCCAACAGTGCATCGAGCCGCAGTCTTTTTCCCGAAATGACGGTCGCCTTGTCCGGCAACAACGCTGCGATCCGCCTCACTTCCCGCTGCGAACCCGGCAACGGCGCCAGTTGCTTGGCTTCCTCGGGAGCGGCCGCCCGCAGCGGATTCCCGGCCAGCAGATAACGGCCGCCGCTCTCCTCTCCCGCCGTGGCCTCCAAGGAAGCCACCGACGGGGCGTAATGCGTTTCCCATTTCTCGATAAGGTACTTTCCGCGCCCGTCCACGAAAGCGGCGAATGGAGCCTGAAACAGCAGGCCATGTGGGATGACTGTCAGGCGCCCGCCGGGCGCCACCGGCAACTGCCCTTCCACCGGAGCAATGAGAATCCGGTACAACTCCCGCAGCGCCGCCCGGCTCTTCTGTGCGTCTCGCGACCCCGCCTCCCGCACCAGTTTCTTGAGCACCGCATACTGCACGGGGTTCCGCACGCTCGCCCGCAATCCACGCCGGTCCACTACCCAGCAATAGAGCTCGCGTTCGCCGATCCAGTAGGACAGGATGCTCGACTCCAGGCCCGCCGCCGCCGACTGCATGCGTGGCAGGGTCGCGGCCTTTGCCGACGCATTGCTGCGCAACTGGAGCGGCTCGGCGCCCTGCAATGACTCGTCTTCCGGCAGCACATCGCCATTCCGCGCCGTGTTCAGCAAATCCACGAAGGCCCGCGCCCGCCCCTGTTCGGCCACCTCGATTGCCTCGGCGTGCCGCTTTGAATCGTGCAGCCACATCACCGCTTCCTGCACCAACTGCTGGTACGAACCATCGAAGCTCCGCTTCAGCAGGTCCTCCGGAGCCAGTTGCTCCCTCATTTGCTCCACCACTCGCAGCGACTCCATCGCATCCTCGATGGCTCTTTCCCGATGTCCGAGCGCCTCCAGCGAAAGCGCCCGCCAGCGTAGCGCCCGGCCCAATGGCTCCGATGCCCCCTGGGCGCGGCATTCCCGCACTCCCTGCGAAGCGTACTCCACCGCAGCCTCATGCCGGCCAAGTTTGTGCAGTGCGGCGCTCATTGGCCAGCGTCCGTGGCATGCATGCGCCGCCGCCCGGCTCGTACTTTCCAGCAGTTCGATCGTCTTTGCGGGTTCTCCCAGCATCAAGTACGTCACCGCCGCGCTGTTGACCCGCTTTGCCTGCACGCGGCGTCCGGCGCTGCGCACCAGAGCCACGGATTCCTGCAAACTCCGCAGAGCCTGCTCGCGCTCTCCCGTCGCGGCATAGCTCAATGCCAGCATCTCCAGCACCCGGCTTTTCGCGACGGCATTGGCCGTTCCCTCCAAGAGGCCGATTGCCTTCCCGTAGGCGCTACGTGCGCGATCGTGATCGCCATGCAGCCGGTAGACTCGTCCCAACCCCGTCCATGCTTCGGCCAGCAGAATGGGCATCTGCCGCTTCTCCAATTCCCCGATCGCCCGCCGGTAGGTCTTCATTGCCCCGGCCGCATTGCCTTCCTGGAATTGGCTTCCCGCCCACGCCAGCAGCAACCGCGCCTCCAGATGCGGCCGCGCATTGTTGCCCGCCTCTTCCACCGCGGCGCGCAAGATCGCTTCCCTTTTTCGGAAGTTCGGTTCCATCTGTGCCAGTTCGAGCACGGCCCGCGTCGCCGCATCGTAATCCTGCACCGCGCGGAAACGCGCCGCGGCCTGTTCCATTTGCATCTTCGCCACCGGCCGCCGGCCCTGTTGCCGCAACACCTGTGCGTACTGATACCTTGCTTTGCCCTCCAGTCCTCCGTCTTTCGCCTGGTCCGCCCCCGCAATCGCCACCTCCAGCCACTGCCTGGCCTCCTCCCACCGGCCCGCGATGTGGCTTCCATAGCCCAGGCCCAGCGCCATCCATGCCTGATGGGATACGTCGCCCTCCCCCTTCGCTTTCTCGTATTCCGAATGCAGCAGCTTCTCCGCCGCCTGAGTCTGCCCGCGGGAGTGCAGATTTCGAGCTCTCTGTAAAATCGCCTGGGAATCGGCGGCAATAATGGAAAAGGGAAGAAAAATTAGCGCAATTGCGACAGTGCCGTGCAGGCTTTTTCGCGATACGGGCCCGCCCCGCCGCACAGTGGCCGAAGCCGCGCCGCCGCCTGCCCAGTATCTCCGTTCCTCGCCCATGCCACGCCTATGAAATACTGTACTTCATCCCGCAAGGCCTCCGGCCGTAACGCTTCGGCTCTCGCCAGCGCTCGCCGCGCCTGCTCGGGCTCCTCCAGAAACAACAGGCTCACGCCGAGGTAAAAGGCTGCTTCCGCCGATTCCGGATATTTGCCCGACACCCGCCCCAGTTCCCGAGCCGCCGCGGCATAGTCGCCCCCACGGTAGGGCGCCAACGCCACGCCAAGCTCCTTCAGGTATTCGGTCCCTGCCGCCTTCCCATCCCCTCGCCAGGTCATCGCCCCTGCGCTCAGCTTTACCGGCGGAGCCTCCAACCGGAGCCCTGAGGTGGCCCGCGGCGGACCGGCCACGGCAACGGCGGCGGGCTTCGGCGATGCCACCGGATCCCGGCGCAGCCCAACCGCCAGCGCCAAACAGGCCATCGCGCCGGCAACCGCACTCCACCACCGCCATTGCCGCCACCACACCCGCTCCCCGGTTCCCACAATCTGCCGGTTCATGCGTGCCCGGATGCGTTTCCGCGTCTCATCGGTCGCCGCCCCGGATTCTCCCGCTGCAAAGTCGGCACACAGCGCCTGGCAGAACCGGCAGTTCTCCACATGCCTGCGCAGCGGCAATCCCTCGGCTTCCTCCAGAACTCCAGCCTGCGCCGCCAGTACCCGATCCCATGGAGGGCAAGCCACTTTGTCCAGCCCGCTCCGCCGCACCAACTCCCGCTCCTCTGCGTCGAAATCGTCAAAAGGCTTCCGCATCGCGTCCTCCTTTACGATCCAACTGGAACTTGTCCCGCAGTAGCCGCAATCCATACTGTAGGCAGCTCTTTACTTGGTTGAGCGACATCCCCGTCGCCGCCATGATCTCCTCGCGGTCCATGCCATGCACGTATCGCAGAATCAGGCACGTGCGGTGCGACGGCTTCAAATCGCCGTGATCCAGAATGGATTCCGCCGCTTCGGGAATCCCCACATCCCCCACCACGTCCGCCCCCTCCGGCAACTCCGCCTCGCGCTGGCGCTTCCGCCAGTGGTTCACCGCCAAGTTCTTCGCTACCCGCAACAGCCACGCCTTCCGCCAAGCGCTGTCTATGCCCGTGAAGTTGCGATACAGCGCGAGAAACACCTCGCTGGTGATTTCTTCCGCAATGTCCCGCCGTCCCGTGCAACCCATCGCATAGCGAAACACGTTGTCTACCTCTTCCCGGTATACTTGCTCGAACTCTTTCACTTCAGTATCGTGCAAGCGGGACAGAGCGGAAGAAAACGGCTGTGGGTTTTCCGCCGGGCCGGACGCCATAGGCTCAGGGAAGCTGCTTGATCCGGATGTTCCGGAATTCCACCATCGTGCCGTGCCCCAGGAATCCGATGTGCCCATCCTTGCGCCGCAGTCCGGGGTGCTTCTGTAAGGTGGCCGCTTCCTGCACGTTATTCAGGTCCGCGTCCACGATGATCACGCCGTTCAGCTTGACGGCGATGCGGCTTCCATTCGCCGTGATCTCTTCCTCGTTCCATTCCCCGGCCGGCTTTGCAAAACCCGTGCGCGCCGGAATGACGTCGTAAATCGAACCGGTGTGCTGTTCCGGTTTGATGCGTCCTTTGTACTTGGGGTGCTGGTCGTCGAGCAGTTGTATCTCCATGCCCTGGTAGGCCGCATCGCCCACCAGCGGCGACCGGATGCCGACCCCGTTGTTCCCGCCCGGCTCCATGCGGTACTCAAAACGCAGCACGAAGTTGGCAAACTGCTTCTCGGTGAACAGATTCCCGCCGCCGTCGGCGGGGCAGTGCAGTATGCCACCCTCCTTCACCACGTAGCCCGGACCCGTGGGTTTTACCAGTTGCCATCCTTTCAGGGTCTTACCGTCGAAGAGAGAGACAAAGCCGTCTTCGGCGGCCGGAAGCGCGGAAGCAGTCAAGAGGGCAATTGTCAAGTATCGCATCACCATATTGGTATCACACCTTTCGCCGGCCGCACATCAGAAAAAAGGGCGCGATCTTTTGTGAGATCGCGCCCTCAAACAGGAGGAGCTATCGCTTCTGTCGGTGATTACGGTATTGCCGCATGCACCCGGTCAACACTAAACTGGCCGTTCACGCCGTGGCAGGTCGAACAACTCTCGCCGATGGCGTTCGAGTTCGCCGCCGCATGCGCTGCCGCCGCTTTGGTTGCGTGGCAGCCCAGACAGGCTGCTGTCTCCGGTCCCGGCTTGGTGATGATGCCCCGCGGATCGTTCACCGGTTGCGTGGTTTCCGCCAACGGCAAACGTTGCGAGTTATTCACGTGGCAAGCGCTACAGGCATTCAACGGGCTCGGATACCCCACGTTGCTGTAATCGTGTGGAGTGTTCCCAAATCCGTAGATGATGTAGTCGCGTCCCTGGTTCCGGCCCGCGTGAATGCGGTGGATCATCGTCGCCATGTGGATCGACTCAGGAATGCCCGCCGTCGCCGGCCGCCGCGCGGCATCGGTCATTGTCGGATTGTGGCAGAGCACGCATTGCTCGATGGTGTTCCGGTTGGAACCATGCAATTCCAGGAATCCATGGCAGTTGTTACATTTGGCAAGGGAAACCACTTGGCGCCTTTGCTGGACCGTTCCGCCTGCTACGGCGAAGGAGCGAACCACGTTGATGCCGGCATCGCGCACGGTCATTTCCCGTGCCGTCCCACCGAGCAGCGCCCAATTGCGGTAGCCTTCCATCCCGATGCTGAACGATCCCCTGGCATCTGCTGGAATCGTGGCATTGAACGTATAGGCGTAGCGCCCGCCACCGACGTCTGTCGCCCCACGCGCCGTCTCTGAAACGTAGGTCGTGTAGTCCGTGGTCGGCCCGGCCAGAATGAGATTTAGGGATGTCATCTCCGCCGGCGGAATCGTCGCTCCGGTTCTGTCCTTCACGGTGAAGGTCACGCGTGGCCTGCGGCCCGCCACCCCATCGTCGATCGAAACGATTTCAAACGTCGTGCCAGGCAGGGAAGCCGCCCGCGTGGGTGTTGTGTGCGCCCCGATGATCGATGCGTCAAACTCCAGCTCGCCTTGCGGCACGTGGCAGTTCGCGCAAAGATTGTCGCTGGTCTGCGGCAGATTCACGTGCCCTTCGCCGGTGGCGAAATTCACGTTGTCATGGCAGGATCCGCATGCGACCCTGCTTGGCTTGCGCAGGTAAGCGTCGGCCTGAGCTGGGAGTTGTGCCGCCGGCAATTCTGTCTCATGGCACACAGCGCAGCGCTGCGGTCCCGCCGGGAACTCCACGTGGCTATAGTCGTGGACGCTCTGCGCGTTGCCGATGATTTGGTATTTGCCGCCGGCCACCACCGAGGGCAGTTCCGCTCCCATATGGATCTTGTGCGTCATTTCCACCATGTCGACGGAATTCCCCGTGTCCGGGTCCGTCGTCTGTGGCGTGTGGCAGATGATGCAGCCTTCCATGCTACGCCGGTTGCCCCCATGGAATGCCAGTTGCGTGTGGCACTTGTTACACGTCGCCGATCGAATGACGTCGCGTGTCTTCGTTACCGCGCCACCCGCCGGAACCCACGTGTACACCGTATCCGCCCGGCTCGTCCCAAAGTCGAATTCAGTCAGGTTGCGTGACCCATAGATGAGTACGGAATGTGTTGCAGTGCGGTCAAAGCCGGACGGCAGCTTGGCGCCAAACGTGTACGCGTATTCACCTTCCGCGATCTTTTCGTACCTTCCACCCGTATCCGCGCCAGCCTGTATTGCACTGCGCCCAGTGATGGGACTCGTCTGCGTCCTCGTTGTATAGGCTATGTACTGCGTCCCGTTCTGGGGAATATAGGCAACCACAAAACTAGTGGATACCACGCCGGGTGTGGTGATTCCCTCCCGGTCCAGCGGAACATTATTCGGGTCGGTGATGCGAAACACCACCCTTAATGTCCCGTCCGTTGCGATTTCAGCTCGGGTCACTGTAAATTTCAGACCCGGCCGCACAAAATTCACCGTGCGCTCGTCGACCGTCTTTACGACTCCGGCCGCCAGAATTACGGCGGCGCCGGCCGCAAGCACACCAATCTTGCTTCGCCGGAAGAACCCGGCGAACCATGCTTGGGGCATGGCACCCTCCTTTCTCGCGGCTCACCCGCGTTCAGGCAGAAGTGCTCGTTGCGTCAGTTGTTTACTTGGCGCAGGCCTTCAAATCCTTCTTCTCGTGGTAACACTTTCCCGTATCGTTCAAATCTTTCGATTTGGCGCTGACGTGGCACGCCGTGCACGCTTTCTTTTCTTTTTTCGTATACTCCGGTTTGCCGAACGACGCAGTCGCGCTAATGAAAAACACGACCCCCAAAACCAGCGAAGAAGCAATCAAAGGCAACTTTTTCATTTACTCTCTCCTGTCTTTCAATGGATTCGGATACCCACAGCTCCCTGGTGTGTCCGGAATCCCTCAAATCGATAAATCTGCTGCGATAGCCCGTACCACCGATACTCCGCAAACAGGTCCAGATGCGATGCCACCGGCGTGTTTAGCCGCACCATCGGCTGGTAGTAATCCGTCGGCCGCGTCCCGCTTGTCAGGTACATCGACCCTCCCGCGGACAATGTCGGCTGCCACGTCCAACCCACTGCCATCCGCCATGTCACCAATCCCGTGACCGTATGCGTATTCTCACGGTAGTGCGATTGCGTGCTTTGCAGAACTTGTGGGATCAGATAGTCCATGTCCGACTTTACGGCTGCTCTCGAATATTCCCCAGTCATCTGGAAGGTGTTACCACCACTGGGCATCCATTGCAATCCAAGGGCCGTTTGGTGGCTCCGGAATTCAAACCGGTTGAACGTCGGCGGATTCGTATTATTTAGTATCTGTACAGTGCCATACAAGCGTAATGCCGTCATCAGTTGATACCGCCCGCGCATCCTGATACGTTCATAATCGGTCAGAGAGGTGCGGAACATGACCCTATCGCTGCGTGCTATTTCCACATCCCCATTCAGCGACGCCTTGTCCGTCGCCCGGAATCCCGCCCCGGCCAATGCCACATGCCGCTTCAATTCCGTTCGTTCCGATGGCGTCAAAGACAACTGCCCCGTTCGAGACAACCCATCGCCCCATACATACCGGTATCCGCCGCGCAGTGTAAGCCTGCCCGTTGGCTCGATAACCGCTTCCGTCTGGTGCTGGTTATAATTCCACTCCAGCCGCTCGGCCAGCGGCGTTCCACCCAGCGAAGGTTCGTTGTGCAGCCGGTCTGTCACGAAGCTTGACATCACCCGAAAGCTGGAAAACGGCCGTAATTCCAACCCAAAGTTCCCCGTCGTGTGCGGTTGTTTTGCAGCCGACAGCAAACGGATGCTCTGTGTATTAAAGAACAATAACGAATCTAAGTCAATAAATCTTCCATCGTTTTCCTGCCGGTATTGTACGTCATTGCGCGGACGGCTATATTGAAAGGCTCCCGATACGTCCAGCCATCCCACCGGCTGCGCCGTCAGCAGCGCTTTCGTGTAGATGCTGCTCCCGTCCACTGCGTATGCCTGTAGCAGGTTGTTCAGGAATAGCGATTGCCCGAGAATCGGCGTCTGCCGGTTCCCCGGTATCTGACCCGCGTTCACCAGGTTCTGATCGTCGTTGAATTGAATCCCACCCTGTTCGAAAGTGGCATGCATGCGCCGCAATTCCACCCGTACGCCGCCCCGGTACAGGTTCGTCCTGTCGTTCAAATTGGTCAGCACCGGATACTCGTTCGTGGAATCCAGCACGAACAACGACGTCCCGCGCCCAAACCCCCGGTCCCGCATGTAGCCGAAGAACGGGATCAACCGCCCGCCAGGCAACGCCTCCAACTGCACGTCCGTCAACTTGCGGTGCGTATCGAACGCCCGCTGGCTCGCAAAAATCCCGCGGTCGAGCAGGGGATTGGCAAACGAAGGCAACGAATTGAAATAGGCCGTGTTCCGGTGATCGGCTTGGAACCGGAAGTATTTACGCCGCTCGAACTGGAAGTTCAGCCACTCGGAAGGGTCGCCGCCCCATCCCGCCCCACGGCTTGTCGCCACCCAGTCGTCCTTGTGGAATCGCGCGTCCCAATTCATGATTCGCACGCCTTCTCCAAGATTCACCACGCTGCGGTAGGTGTCCCGGTTCCCCAGAACGTTCTGTTGCCAGCGCGTACCCAATTCCATATCGATCTCGAACATCCGCTCCACGCTAGCGGCATCCGGCGCGGCTTCCGTCTTGGCCTCTTGCTTCGGAGCGTCCTGTGCCGCTTCTTTCGGAGCCTCCTTGGGTGGCTCCTGGGCGGGTTTGTCTTGCGCGCACAACATACCCGCCATTAGCAATGCTAATAGTGCCGGTTTCATCGCAATAATGTCCTATTCACATGCGATCCGTGTACCTTCACGTGGCAGCCCGTGCAGCTTTGGATGCGCGGGTTGGCCAGATCGTGAAACGCCGGCGGAATACCACCCGCCGTCCTGGCGTTCATTCCCAGATTGGAATGGCACTCCAGGCACTGCTGCGCAACCTGCGGCCGCGTCAGCATGCGCGGATTCGACGATCCGTGCGATTCGTGACAAGCCGAACAGCCTTCCATCCGCATCGGGGCATGCTCGAATGCGAACGGCCCGCGTTTGTCGCCATGGCATCGTAAGCACCCTGGCTCGTTGGACGAAACATCCCGCAGGGCGTTCGTCAACAGGCGTCCGTGCGGATTGTGGCAATCGACGCAGCCAATGCCACCTTCCTGCAACCGGTGCCGGTACGGCCTTTGAAACTGCGCCAGCGTCGCCACGTGGCAGGTGCCGCAATTGGACACGTAGTTCTTCGGCTTTGGCTGGTGTACGCTATGGCAACTGGTGCATGCCACTTGATTCCGTGCATGGCCGCCCCGGATGGCGCCCACGCGGGAGGGTTGATTCAAGTGGCAACCCAAACAAACGCGATTGGATTGCGGCGCCGACAAACGCAGTGGGTTACGGATGTCGCTGGGTGTGGCAGATTCCGCATGGGCGCTTCCTGGCCCATGGCAACTTTCACAGGCTTTCTCGGCGAAACCATGCTTGGCGTCCGTCTCCACCCGGTAGTGTGGATTCTTTGTAAATGATTGAAAAAGTTCTTCGTGGCAGCCCTGGCAAACGACGCTCCCCATGTACTCCGGAGCGGCTTTTTTCTCTTGCCCCACTAAGGGCATCCCCAGAAGGACGATGACCAAGAGCATTCTCACGCGGTATACTCCTGCACGTATGATTCCAACGAACGCGCTCCTACCATAAGGGTGGAACCATGCCCGAATTGATCTCATCCATCTCGCGTTTCATTCGTTCGAGCCGTACTGGATCCTCCCCGGCCCGGTTCCGCGTCTCTCCCGCGTCCTCTTTTAGATAAAACATTTCCAGCGGAATCTGTTTTTGCCCCGGCCGCCCCTGCCGCACGATCTTCCAGTCCCCACGCCGCAACGCGATATTCGCTCCGTAGCGCCAGAACAACGCCCGATCGGGCATCGCTTTCTGCTTCCCCGTCAATCTCCCCAGCAGACTCACCCCGTCCAGCCGCCTCTGTCCCGCACTCCCCCCTGCCGCTTCCAGCATCGTCGGAAACAAATCGAGCGAAATCACCGGATCCTCGATCGTCTGCCCCGCCCGGATCTTCCCCTTCCATTGCACCAGAAACGGCACCCGGATCCCGCCCTCGTACAATTGACCCTTCCCCCCGCGCAACACCCCGTTCCCGGAAGTCAACTCGGCCGTCGGTCCCCCGTTGTCGCTCAGGAAAACCACCAGCGTGTTCTCCTCCAGCCCCAAATCCCGCAATTTCGCCAACACCGTTCCCACCGCCTCGTCCATCGAGGCCGTCATCGCCGCGAACAGCCGCCGGTGTTCATCGCGGATATATTCAAATTTCTTTAAATATGGCACCGGAGCCTGCATCGGGCTGTGAATCGCATTCAGCGCCAGATAGAGAAAAAACGGCCGGGCTTTATGCTTGTCCACGAATCCAGCCGCTTCCCGCGCCAGGGCGTCGGTCAGGTACGCCGTCTCCTGCACCTCCACGTTGTCGCGCAAAATCGGATTGTCATCGTCGTAAGGCGGCTCGTTCACCCGCAGCCGCGTTACGCCTCCGCGGTACGGCGGCGGGTAATAAAAATGTCCCTCGTGCAGGAATCCGAAAAATTCATCGAACCCCCGCGCCCGTGGATGAAACCGCGCCGTCCCCCCCAAATGCCACTTCCCGATCAATCCCGTCCGGTATCCGGCTGCCCGCAACCGCGAGGCCAGCGTCGTCTCCGTCAACGGAAGCCCCGCATCGGGATTCAAATTCGCCTTCCCAATCAGGTTCCGCTCGTGCCCGAACCGCGTCTGGTAACGCCCTGTCATCAACCCGGCGCGCGAGGGGCAGCATACCGGAGCGCTCACATACCCGTTCGTGAACCGGGCTCCGTTCGCCGCAATCGAGTCGATATGCGGCGTCGGAATTTCTCCGTTTCCCTGGCAGCCCAACTCGCCGTAGCCAAGATCGTCGGCCAGGATCAATACGATATTGGGCGGCTGCGAACCCTGCGCCAAACCGGCCGCCGCGCCGCCCACTGCGCTCAGAAAGGCGCGGCGCTTCACCCCTTCATCTCCGCCAGCCGCGCCCCGGTTTCCTTTTCCACATCCGCATGCAGGCTATTGCCGTGCGCATCCATCGTCACAATGGCGATGAAGTTTTCCACTTCCAGATGCCACATCGCCTCCGGAATGCCGAACTCCATGAGATGCACACCCTTCACCTTCTTGACGCTCCGCGCGTAATATTGCGCGGCCCCGCCGATGGCATTCAAATACACCGCGCCGCATTCCTGCAAGGCAGCCAGCGTTTTCGCGCCCATGCCGCCTTTGCCCACCACTGCCCGCACACCGTAGTTGCGAATCACATCGGCCTGATAGGGCTCCTCACGGCTGCTGGTGGTCGGCCCCGCCGCCTTGACCCGCCACTGCTCGCCTTCCTTCAGCATCACCGGTCCGCAGTGATACAGCACCGCCCCGTGCAAATCCACCGGAGGCGGATTCTTCATCAGATGCTTGTGGACGGCATCGCGACCCGTGAAGCATTCGCCGGTGATCAGCACCACGTCGCCCACCTTCAGCGCCCGCATCTCGGCCTCGCTCAACGGCGGACGCAGCACCACCTCCCGCCCGGTCAGCGGGAATTCCTCGCTCTGCGCCATCTTCTGCACCGCCCGCTCCGGATCGCGGTACAGCCAACCCGTGATCGCCCCTGACTTCGCATCCAGCCGCACGCCCAGCCGCCGGAACGCCCAGCAATCATAGGCCACCGAAACAAAGAAACTGGCCGGCAGCCGGTTCGCCGCCCCGATCTTGCACCCGATCAACGAAGCGTTCCCTCCAAACCCCATCGCCCCCACCCCGATGCGATTCGCTTCCTCCAAAATCTCCGCTTCCAGCTTTGCCAGCGCCGGATTCGGATTTACATCGTCCAGCGTGCGGAACAACTGCATCTTCGCCAGCATGTAGCCGTGCGCGCGGTCGCTGCCGATGCACACTCCCACCGCTCCGGGAGCGCACCCCTGTCCCTGCGCCTGCCACACCGCGTGCAAGATGCACTTGCGCACCCCTTCCAGGTCGCGGTCCGCCCGGCCCAAATGGTCCAGCGCCGCCGGCAAAGAATATTGAATGTTCTTGTTCTCGCAGCCGCCCCCCTTCAGCAGCAGCTTCACTTCGATTTCGTCTTCTTCCCACTGCTCAAAGTGCACCACGGGCGTTTCCTCGCCGAGGTTGTTGCCGCTGTTTTTGCCCGTCAACGAATCCACCGAATTCGGGCGCAGCTTCCCACGCCTGGTCGCTTCGGCCACCGCCGCCAGAATCGCCTTCTTCACCGCGATCTGATTCACCCCCACCGGCGTGTGCACGATAAAGGTCGGCATCCCCGTATCCTGGCAGATCGGACCTTCATCCTCCTCCGCCATATCGATGTTCGACGCGATAATGCTCAGCGCCTGCGCGGACTGCGTGGCCGGCCTCTCCGCCGCGATGGCGTGTTTCATGGCCGCCCGCACGTCCGGCGGAAGATTGGTCGATGTTTGCGTGATCAGTTCGATCAGGCTGTTTTCTAAAAATTGCATGACAGTTTCCCTCGAAAGGCTTATCTTATCTTGATCCGCACGGCCGCGCTCATGCCGTGTTGAATGGCGGGGTAAGGGCTGGTGAACTCGACAATCACCTGCGTGCCTTTCACCTCTTTCACTGTCCCTTCCAATCCCTCGCTGGTGACGTCCGGCACCTGCACGAGCGCGGGCATTCCTGGTTTTATGCGCTCCAGCGCGGCGGGTTCCGGCTCCACCGCCACTTCCAGCAAATCCGGATCCGTGGCAATCTGCACCAGATCCTCCATCGCCCGGCTCACCTCCGCCCCCACTTCCACCCCCAGCCGGATCACCTTCCCATCCACCGGTGAAACAATGTTCGCCGCTTTCATGTCCTCCGCGGCATGCTCCACCATCGCCTGGCGCTCCTCGAGAGACAGCTTCATCAGCTTCAAATCGTCCTCGAGCTTGGCCACCCGGTCGCCGGCAGCCTTGGCCACCGCGACGGCTGTATTTGCCTCCTCCTGCGCCGCTTTGAATTCCTTCTCCGCCTTTTCAAACGTCAGCCGCGGCGTTGCCCCCTCTTTGTACAGCATCGCCTGCCGCGCGTAGACCTTCTCCAGCCGCTGGGCCTCGCCTGTCGCCCGAGCCGATTCCGCATCGGCGCGCGCCGCCTCCAGTCTCGCGCCGAGAATCTGCGACTCGAAATTGGAAATGCGATTCCGCAGGCTCTCCAGTTGTTCCTCGGCCTGTTGCTTGGCCGCCGCCAGGCCGCTGTTCTGGATATTCCCGAGCAACTGCCCTTCGGCCACCTCCTGGCCCACTTCGATATCCCAGGCTTCCAGATACCCGTCCACCGGAGCCGCGATCGGCACGATGTGCGCCGCCTGGATTTTTCCCATGATCGCGATTTCGTCTTCGGTTGCCTGCGCCGCCGCCTGTTCCGGAGCTTTCTTCTCCACCACCGGGCCGGGCTTCCGCAAACGGCTCAACGCCCCTGCCGCAATCGCCAGCAGAAGAATCGACACCGAAATGAGAAGCCACTTGCCCTTCATGAGTACTCTCTCAGAGTACCAGCAAGGTGCACGGGGGATTTTTGCCGAACCCGCTTCGAAACCCGCCGCCGCGAAGGCCGCGGTCCATTCCACCGATGTGGCCGTTGCAGAGGAAACCCTCGGCCTTATCGGCCTGAATCAGCGTTGATCCGCGGCCCAAACCAGCCCTCACACCTTCGCCGCCACCGAAGTTCCCGCCAACTGCCGCAGCACATATTGCAATATGCCGCCATGGCGGTAATACTCCGCTTCCATCGGCGTGTCGATCCGCACCACCACCTCGAAGCTCTTCTCGCTCCCATCGGCCGCCACCGCGCGCACCGTGGCCCGTTTGCTCGTGAAAACGCCTTCGCGCACGCCGCTGATGTGGAACACCTCCTCGCCCGTCAGCCCCAGAGACTCCCGCGAATCCCCCGGGGCAAACTGCAACGGCAGAATCCCCATCCCGATCAAATTCGACCGGTGAATGCGCTCATACGACTCGGCAATCGCCGCCCGTACGCCCTGCAACTGCGGCCCCTTCGCCGCCCAATCCCGCGACGAACCCGATCCGTACTCCTTCCCCGCAATCACCACCGTGCCCACTCCCTCGCTCTTGTAGCGCATCGCCGCATCGTAGATGCTCATCCTCTCGCCGCTCGGCATGTGCCTCGTCACGCCGCCTTCCACTCCCCCGGCCAGCAGATTCTTCAGCCGGATATTGGCGAAAGTCCCGCGCATCATCACTTCATGATTCCCGCGCCGCGCCCCGTATTGATTGAAATCCTGCGGCGCCACCCCGTGGCTCATCAGATACTCCGCCGCCGGACTCGTCTTGGCGATATTCCCCGCCGGCGAAATATGGTCCGTCGTGATCGAATCGCCCAACACTGCCAGCGCCCGCAGGCCGCCCAGATCCTGTACCGAAGTCTCTGGATCCACCATATCGTCGAAATAGGGCGGCCGCCGGATATACGTCGATTTCTCGTCCCATTCAAATAAATCGCCCGTCGCCGTTTCAATTCCCCGCCACTGCGCATCGCCCTCGAACACCACGGAGTATTCCTTATCGAACATCTCCCGCCGCACGCTCGCCGACACAGCCTGCTGCACTTCCGCGTTCGTTGGCCAGATGTCGCGCAAATACACCGGCTGCCCGTCCGCCCCCGTCCCCAGCGGTTCATTCTGAAGATCGATATCGACGCGCCCGGCGATGGCATAGGCCACCACCAGCGGCGGCGACGCCAGATAATTCGCCTTCACTAGCGGATTCACCCGCCCTTCGAAATTCCGGTTCCCCGAAAGTACCGCCGCCACTGTCAGCTTGCCGTCCGTCACGGCCTTCGCCACCGCATCCGGCAGCGGACCGCTATTGCCGATGCAAGTCGTACAACCGAAGCCCACCAGGTGGAAGCCCAACGCCTCCATCGCCGGCATCAGCCCCGCGTCGTTCATGTAGTCCATAACGACTTTCGAACCCGGCGCCAGCGACGTCTTCACCCACGGCTTGCTTGTCAGCCCCTTCGCCACCGCCTTCTGCGCCACCAATCCCGCCGCAATCAGTACCGACGGATTCGAAGTATTCGTGCACGACGTAATGGCCGCGATCACCACCGCGCCGTCCTGTAACTTGCCGCCGTCGAAATCCGCGCTCTTTGCTTCCGTCCCGAACGCCGCCGTGAAGTTCGCCTTCACATCCGGCAGATTGATGCGGTCCTGCGGCCGCTTCGGCCCGGCGAGCGACGGAACAACCGTCCTCAAATCCAACTCCAGCGTGTCGTTGTAGACCGGCTCCGGCGCATCCGCCGTCAGGAACAATCCCTGCTCCTTTGCGTAAGCCTCCACCAGTTCCACCAGATCATCCGGCCGGTTCGTCAGCCGCAGGTACTCGAGCGTCTGCTCGTCCACCGGGAAGAAGCCGATCGTCGCCCCGTACTCCGGAGCCATATTCGCAATCGTCGCCCGGTCCGCCAGGCTCAATTCCTTCACGCCCGGCCCATAGAACTCGACGAACTTGCCCACCACGCCCTTCTTGCGAAGCATCTGCGTCACGGTCAACACCACGTCCGTCGCCGTCACGCCTTCCGGCATGCTGCCCGTCAGCTTGAAGCCCACCACCGGAGGCAGCAGCATGGTAATCGGCTGGCCCAGCATGCAGGCCTCGGCTTCAATTCCGCCCACGCCCCAACCCACGACACCCAGCCCGTTGATCATTGTCGTGTGCGAATCCGTCCCTAGCAGCGTATCCGGATACGCCACCGTCTCCCCATTCGCATCGGCGCGGAACACCACACTCGCCAGATACTCGAGATTCACCTGGTGCACAATCCCCGTTCCCGGAGGCACCGCCCGGAAATTGCGGAACGCACCCTGCGCCCAGCGCAGCAGCGAATAGCGCTCGCGATTGCGCTGGTACTCCAGCAGCACGTTCAGATCGAATGCATCCTTCTTGCCGAAATGATCCACCTGCACCGAATGGTCAATCACCAGGTCCGCCGGAATCAGCGGATTCGCCAGCTTCGGGTCCGCGCCCATCTTCTTCAGCGCATCGCGCATCGCCGCCAGATCCACCACCGCCGGTACGCCCGTGAAATCCTGCATCAGAATGCGCGCCGGACGGAAGTTGATGTCCTGTGCCGCCCGCGCCGTATCCCACGCCGCGACATATTCGATGTCGCTCCGCTTCACCGTGCGGTCGTCCTCGCACCGCAGCATGTTCTCCAAGAGAATGCGGATCGAATAGGGCAGCCGCGACAGCTTGCCCGCGCCGGCCTTCTCCACGGCGTCAAGCCGGTAAATACGATACACACGTCCGCCCGCGTGGAGTGTGGATGCCGATTGAAAACTGTTTATTTTGCTCATGGGTGCTCTGTTGAGGGACTAATTCACTATTGTACGCGTGTCCGCCGGCGTGATGCTTCCGCTGCTATCCGCACTACAACTTGAGGGAACAAAGTGGATCAGTGGCTCAAATACCGTCTCTGGCTGTGGCTGTTCGCTCTTGCCGCCACCGCTCGCTGTCAGGAATACGGATTCGTCCGCGTGGCGGGAGGCAATACCCCCCGGCCGGACGGGCGTGGAACGTTCAATCTCAACGTCTTAGGCCGGCCTGCCATCGAAGGCGCCACCATCGTTTTCACCACCGTGCAGGCCAATGCCAGCCTCTGGAGTTACGATCTGCTCACCAGTGAGCTTGTGAAGCTTGCCGATACCGCCACGGCGGCACCCGAAGGCACCGGCAACTTTACCGATTTTGCCACTCTCGATAGCAAGCCGCTCTTGAGTGACGGTGTCGTGGTGTTTCTTGCCTACGATTCGAAACCGACACGTCCCAACCAGGGCCTATACTCCGTCCCGGTCAAAGGCGGGGACATCAAGCGGATCGCCAACTATAACTCGCGAAGTCCCCAGGGCATCGCTTTCGGAGAATTGGACACCTCGTTCCGCCAGCCCTTCGGCGGATTTTCCGTCCACAATGGAAAGGCCGCTTTCACGGTCACCCTCACCGACGGCAACCCCGGAATCTACACGGCGGACCTCGATGGGGGCGCATTGACCCTCATCGCCGACCGGAACACGCGGATCCCCTTGTCTCCGATCCTCGATGTGCGGATCTGGCAGAATCCCTGGATCCGCAACGGGCAACTCATCTTTTACGGGCAGACCATCATGGATCCCAGCGCCGGGTTCAATGCCATCTACACAACCCCCGCCACGGGGGGGCGTCCGCAAGAGATTTTCACCTCCGCCAGACCCCTCCCGGGTAACCCCAATCCAAACTCCCACACCCGCATCCGCATACCAACCTTGCAGATGGACGACGACCGCATCGCCTTTGTTGCCGATGACCCCACCATTGGCGGTATCCCCGAGGGAGGCAACCGCCGCTTTCGCGGCCTCTACACGCTCTCTCGCAACGGCGCGAGTGTACCTGAGCGGATCGCCGATATTCATTCCGAGTTGCCCGGCATGGGACCGCTCTGGGCCACCAGTTTCGCCAGCTACTCTCTCCATTCCGGGCGGATTCTGTTTCGCGTTGCCGGCGGCCCCAAGGAGGGTTTCCCCGCCGGCGAACAAGCGCTCATGCTGTGGAAGGACGGCGAGATCTCGCGCTTGATCGGAACAGGCGACGTGCTCGACGGGCGCGTCGTCCGTCAGGTCTTCGACGTGAGCCCCCAGGCCATGAGCGGTGACCGCTTCACGTTCCTCGTGGATTTCATCCAGTCCCCTGGATTGGCGATCTATGCCGCGGTGCCGCTTTCCGAGACCGCCACGCACGCCGTCGCCAACAGCGCGAACCTCCGCCAGGATATTGTCTCGCCCGGCGGCCTGATCACCGTTTCCGGCTCAGGCTTCGGTCCGGACGATGAGCAGAAAGTAGACCTCTCCGCCGCGGATACCATCCCAACCGTCCTGGGAGGGCTGCGCGTCCTGTTTAATGGGATCCCCGGCCCTGTGCTCGGTGCCTCCCCGGGGCGGGCCAGTGTGATCGCCCCCTTCGCGCTCGACGGTGCGTCATCGGTGGATGTCGTGGTCCAGTTCAAGGATTCGGTCGCTGCCCCATTTCGCGCCACCGTCGTAGCGGCCGATCCAGCTCTCTTCTCCGCTGACAACAGCGGCGCCGGACAGGGCCTCATTCTCAACGAGGACGGCGCTCCAAACTCGCCCGAGAATCCGGCCGCTCCGGGGTCCAGAGTGGTCCTCTACGGCGCCGGCTTTGGCCAGACCAATCCCCCCTCAATCGACGCCACATTCAATCCCTCTTCAAACCCGCCCCGGCTGCGGACCACGGCCACTGTCTCAATCGACGGATTGCCGGCGCAAGTGTTGTATCAAGGTCCGGCGCCCGGCATGCCCGCGGGCATGTATCAGTTCGATGTCCGCATCCCGGCCGCGGCCCAGAGCGGGCAACGGCCGGTAAAGATCGCCTTCGGCAGCGCATCCACGCAGGACGGGATCACCATTGCCCTACGATAACTCCGCAAGCCCCCGCCACAATTCCTCATCCGCCGCCACCTGCTGCGCCCGCAGCGCATTGTCCAGATGTTCCGGCTTCGTCGCGCCCACCAGCACAATCGCGATCTCCCCATGCCGCAACACCCAAGCCATCGCCAGCAGATGCTTCGCCAGGCCCGTCCGTGCCGATGCCGCCTCCAGCCGCGCCAGCGCCGCGAACGACTCCTCTTTGAAATAAATATCCTTGTGCCCCGGAATCACATCGAACCGAGTCCCCTTCGGCACCGCCTCGCCCCGAGCCCCATATTTCCCCGTCAGAAACCCGGCAGCCAGCGGGCTGTATCCCACAAACCGTATTCCCTGTTCCTGGCAATAGGCCAATGCTTCCTGGCTTTGCGCTGCCTGAACCAGGTTGTACGGATTCTGGCAATATTCCATCGCCACCGCCGCCCGCCGCGCTTCCCGCAACTGCGCCGCTGTCGCGTTGCACACCCCCAGCGCCCCGATCCGTCCCCCATGCCGCGCCGCCTTCATCGCGTGCAGCGGCTCTTCCAGCGGCACATTGGCCGGAATCGAGTGTAAATAGTACAAATCGACGGAATCCAGGCCCATCCGGTCCAAGCTCCGCTCCAGCGCCGCCGTCACTTCCCCCGCTCGAAACCCGCTCGATACCTTCGTCGCGATCTGCACTTCTTTGCGCAGCCGCCGCTCCCGCACCCATTGCCCCAGGAGGATCTCCGAAGAGTGCATCGTGCCCGTCGCCTCGCGTACATCTTCCACCCCCAGCACGTTCCTGCGGTACGCCCGCGCGTTGCCGCCTCCGTATGCCTCCGCCGTGTCGAAATGGCGGATCCCCATCGCGAACGCCTTGTCTAAAATGTGAAGCGAATCCGCTTCGTTGATTTCGCGGCCCAGTGTAGCCGCACCCAATCCGAATACCGGCATGCGGCCATTAGTGTAGCGTGCATCACGCCGGCCGCGCCCGCACTCGCGCGATGCGCAACGGCGCATCCGTTCGCGGATGCAGCCGCACATAACTGATTCCGTCGAGCGGAGCCCTTTCCCAACCCATCCGCCGCGGAGCGCGCACCCCGCCCTCGTCCCACTCCACGGTCACAGCCCCCGCCACAGGCATCCGCACGCAGCCCCCGTCACGCTCCGCCGGATCGCGAAAATGATCCGACAAGGTCAGCCAGGCCTCGCCCACACATTCCACCTGCAACGCGCCCCGCCGCAGGGCAGGGAAGTTCCAACTGGCGCCCGCCCGCACATCCAACGCCCCATCCACCAGCGTCGCCCCAGCGCGCCTGTCCCGCCAGTAGCCCTTGGCCGGCCCAAACGATTCGTACGTGCACCAATCGCCCGCATCCACCCGCAAATCGCTTTCCCGCTGCCGTGCCGCGACCCAATCCGGATGAAACCGCAGCACTGCCCGCCGCCCCTCGCCCTGACCCGTCACCACCAGCATATGCCCGCTCTCGGTCTCGCACGCAAACGGATACGCCGTCGCCCGATCCCCCCGCTGCGGCGGTGTCTCATTGCGCGCCGGATCCAGATACACCTCGCGAAACCCTTCCCAACTCTGTCCGTCATCGCGGCTGATGGCCACATGCAGCGCATCGCGGCCGCCATAGACGCCTTGCCCCTCGAACCGGGGCGGCGGCAAGCAGTTGTTCCACACTACCAGCAACGCTCCATGGCGCAGCCGGCACAGCGCCGCCGGTGAATTCGATGACCAGAAGCGTGAAGGCGCCGCCTCGCTCCACTCCACGCCATCGCGCGAAAACGATTCATACAGCCGCCCCGTCTGTGTCCGCATCAGCATCCACAGTCGACCGTCCCGCAGCGCCGTCACACACGGCTCCACCGCGCCGTAGTTCGATCCGTTATAATCCGCCACGCACGGGCTCCGCAGCCGCGCCGCCGAGCGCCGCCACCTCCGGCCTCCATCGTCGGAATACACCGCCGTCACTTCGTTCGATCCGTAAGGCGGTGCCGGCTCGCGCCCCGCCACCCATTCGGCAAACGGCGCCACCAGCCGTCCGCCCCGCATCTCCACCGCCGCCCGCACCGATCCGCAATAGCCTTGGTAAATGCGCTGCGCCGCCTGCCACGTCCCTTTCGCCGTGCGCGCATGCCAGATGTCCAAAAACCGGTCGACATTCAGCCGCCGCCCCTCGCCCCGAAACCCCAGAAAGAAGACATGCAGTTCGCCCTGCCCATCCGCCATCGCCACGCAGGCGTGCGCCGCCGGTCCCGCCACCGCGAACTCCCACCGCTCCGCCGTCCAATGCAATCCCCCGTCGCGCGAGTCGATCGAACAAACGGCCTCCCCGCGCTTCATGTAGAATAGCCGCACCGTTCCATCCGCCAGCCGCACCAGGCTCGATTCATTCTCCGGAGCCGCCCGCACCACACGCGGCGCGCCATCCTCCATTCGCGGAAACAACGCCGCCGCCAGGCTCCGCCGCGCGATCATGGCAGCCCCAACTCCCGCCGCACCACCGGCAACAGCGCTTCCGCCACCTTGCCATGCCCACCGCTCGACGGATGCATCCCATCGAGCAGATCTTCCTTCCCCACGAGCAGCGCCGCATCCACCAGCGGCACTCGTTCCCGCACGGCGATTCCCCGCATCACATCGGAATACAAATCCAGCAGCACGTTGAATCCATCGTCGTTGCCCGTATCGTACGGCGCGCGCCCGTACAGCTCTTTGAGCCGCGGCGTCCACGCCATTCGATTCGGAGTCATCAGAATCGCTTTCGCCCCCGCCGCCCGCAATGCACGGACGAAATACTGCAAATTCTCCCGATACCGTCCCACTTCCACGCGGGGCTCGCTCGCCGGAAGCGGCTTCCATACATCCACCGCCGCATCGTTGGTGCCCAACTGAATGATGGCCAGCGCCGGCCGCGCCTCCAGCACGTCCTTGGTAAAGCGCGCCCGGGCCATTTCCGACGTGTTGCCCCCCACGCCCCGGTTCACCACCTTCACATTCAGCCGCTCGGCCAGCAAGTCGCTATACGTCACCACGCCCTTGCGTGGCGCGGTCAACGAGTCGCCGAAGGCAACCACCACCGGCTGCCCCCAGCCAAGCGAGCTGCAAACTACGGCCGCGGCGATTCGTAAAACCATGTGAGCGGCACAGCCTTCAATTTCAACGACCAGCGCCCCTCGCTCTTCACTCCCGCCGGAGGCCCCGCATAGTAAGTGAACAGCGCCCGGTCCGCCAGAAACAGCATGCTTGTGTAGGCGTAGGTGTGCGAAGCGTCCCCATCCAGATCGCGGATGTTCGTCCACGTCTTCCCTTCGTCCTTTGAAACAGCCGCCGTCAGCGGAAAACGTTGATCCTTGGAATTGTTCCAAACAAGAATCAGGTCCCCTGTTTTAGGGTGCCGTTTGATCGACTGCGGCGACTTCGGCGAATCGAGCGCCATCGGCTCCAGCTTGCTCCACGTCTCGCCCTTGTCCTTCGAGTAGCAGTGGTAAATCTTGCCCTTATCCGTCCGCACCCACAGCAGCAACCGTCCGTCCTTCAATTCCACCACGCCCGGCTCCTGCGCCCCGGAGGGCGAATCCGGCAGATCCACCAGCGTCTTGCTCTGCTTCCACGTCTCCCCATCGTCATCGGAATAATACACCCGGGTTCGGATATGCTTGTCGATCCGATAATCCGGCGTATACCAGAGCGGCAGCACCAGCCGTCCGCTCTTCAATTGAATCAACCGGTCGTTGTTCATCCCCGTGTACGCCGGCATCGGATTCACCGGAATCGGCTTCGGCGGAGTAAACGTCTTCCCCCCGTCGCGCGAATAGCGCGCCATCGGCTGGCAATCGGCCTCCGAATTCTTCCGGCAAAACAGGAACGCGATCTTGCCCGACTGGAGTTCCAGCAGATCGGGCTCCATCACATTCATCGTCCCGATATTCTCCTGTAGCAGCGTCTTATTCTTCCACGTCCGCCCCGAATCGCTCGAAAACAGTGCCGAGATCTGAGCCGACCCCCAATCGCTCCCGTTCCCCGTAAAAAACTCTGTCCAGGCCAGCATCAGCCGCCCATCCCGCAATGGCAAGATATCCGCCTCCGAATTGCGCTTGTTGCTCTCCGTCGAGGGAGCCACCACAAACTCAAACGGAGCCTCCAAGGCCGCGAAAACCAAAATCCCCAAAATCAAGACAACGGCCGCTACTCGGACTATCATTCTGCTCCTGACTCCTTCGCATCAAAAGGCATACTTCAACGCAAACTGCATTGTCCGCGTCCCCCCGCGGCTCAGAATCTTTCCAAACGTCGCCGGCACTTCCACATTCGCGCTGGCTGCGCCCCAGTTGGCATGGTTCCACGCATTGTACATCTCCCACCGGAATTCGAGCGAATGCGTCTCAAACAGCCGCGTGTTCTTGAACACCTGCAAATCCTGCCCAATAATTCCCGGCTGATACAGAATGTTCCGGCCCGCATTCCCTACCCGAGCCGCCGTCCCCCCGTTCGGCAGCAATTGGAACGCGTTGATGTCCCAGAACCGCTCCACCGTCCGCTCCGACTTCGACAGGTTTCCATTCCCCACGCGATCGGGCCGCGCCGAGCAGGCCGCCGCGCAAATCCCCACGCGTGCCAGATTCATCGCCGGCGACACCAGATCCCCCGTCTGCATGATCATCGTTCCCCGCACGCCCCATCCGCTCACCATCTTCTCCGCCGCCCCATTCCACTGATTGAGAAACGCCCGCCCCTTCCCCAACGGCAGGCTGTATTCAAACGCCGACGAGAACCGGTTCCGCGCATCGAAATCCGATGGCCCCCGCGCCGTCTCCAGCCGCCGCGTCGGATCCGTCCATTGCGGCCCCTGATTCAGCGTCGATGCCGTGTCGATCGACTTCGAATACGTATACGACGCGAGAAACGCCAGTCCCCTCGAGAACCGCTGCTCCGCCTTGATCGCCCCGCCATGATAGTACGACCGCGAATTCATCACCTCCGCCTGAATCCGCGCAAACTGCGGAAACGGCTGCTGCGTCTGCACCACCCCAGGTCCCGGCAATTTCGCGTTCACGTTGTCGAACCCCAACAAATGCACGCCGTTCGACCCCTGGTAAAATCCCTCCACCACCAGCGACGATGTCACCTGCTGCTGCACCCCGATCATCCACTGTTGAATCAGCCCGTACGGAAAATCCCGGCTCAGGAACGGAAATATCGACAGCGGCGCGGTCCGCAACGTCGACTCCGCCGATGTCGCCCCTTCGGGATTGTACGTTAACTCCGGCACCGTCGGACTCGACGTCCACACCGGGCGCAGCGTGTTCGGCGCGAAATCGTTCGTCGAGGCGAGCGATTGCACCTGCGGCGAATCGTAGAAGATCCCGTACCCGCCGCGCAATACCGTGTTCTTCATCGCCCGGTAGGCGAACCCAAGGCGCACCGCCATGTTGTTCGTATCCGCGTCGTACGGGGCCTTCCGGTCCTCAAACCGGATCGGGATATCCGGCCGTATGTTCTTATAGAAATCCTCGATAAACGGGCGTGTCTTGGCGTATTGCGAAATCAGCATCGTCCCTGTCGACAGGTCAAATCCCAACCCGCCGTTGTCGGATTGCTTCATCGCGCTCTCCACCTCGTAGCGCACGCCCACATTCAGTGTCAGCCGCGAAGTGGCCTTCCAGTCATCCTGCACAAACAACCCCAAATAGTTCACCTTCGAATTCCATTGCGTGGCCCGCGCCGTCTTGCTCACCGTCGAAGGTACGCCCAGCAGAAAGTCCGAAACGAAATCCCCCGAAAAGCGGTTCGCGAAGCCGTGGCTCGAATTTCCGCCCGTATAGAACATGTACTCGCGAGACTGCCGGATATCCGCGCCGAACTTCACGTTATGTTTCCCCCGGCTCCAGAACATGCTTTCCTGTAACTGATAGTTGTTTGTCGTCCGGTAATTCGGCGTGCCGTCGCTCGGTGTGTTGTATCCCGTCACGCTGATGTTCGGAACACCCCAGAACAGCGGATCCACCGCCGATAGCGTATTCGTAATCCCCACCGCATTGATGAAGTCCTGCGTAAACGAATTCAACGTCCCCAGCCGGTTGCGGTACCGCGTATACCCCACCGAAAACGTGTTCACCAGGCTCGGCCGGAAAATATGATTCCAGTTCGTCCCCGCGCCCTGCGCCCGCAGGTTCAAATCCGTTCCCCCGGCATTCGTCGGAGCGGGCCACGCCGCCGCCGACCGGTATTGCTCCGCGTTATACAAATACCGCCCGTTCAGCGTATCCTTGTCGCCAACGTTGTAGTCCATGCGCAGCACCACGTTGTTCGTGTTGATCTCCGCCGGTTTGCGCCCCTCGAAGATGAAGTTCCGCGCCGGATCGCTGCGATTCGCCCGCGGAATGTACTCGAGAATGCGCCGCGAAATCGGATCGATGCGCGACGCCGGAATCGTGTTGTTCGGAAACGGCGTCCGCGTGAACGGATCGCGCACCGCCACCGCGAAAATCCCCGCCCGTTCGTTGTCGTTGAACACCCGGTACAACGGTGGAGCTCCCGCCGTGCGCTGCCGCAGTCCCTCGTAGTTCGTGAAGAAAAACAGCTTGTCGCGCTTCACCGGCCCGCCAATCGCCCCGCCGAATTGATTCAGCTTGAGCGGGCTCTTCCCGCTGGCGAAATAGGGCCGCGCATCGAAGAAATCGTTGCGCAGAAATTCATACACGGACCCGTGCCAGTCGTTTGTTCCTCCGCGCGTCACCACGTTGATAATCGTCCCGCCCCCTTTGCCGAACTCCGCCGGAGCCATCCCCGTCTGCACCTTGAATTCGCTGATCGAATCCACCGGAGGCGAAATGGCGTAGCTGTTCCGCCCGTTCTCGCGGTTGTCGATCCCGTCGATCTGATAGTTGTTCTGCTCCGGCCGTTGCCCCGCGCTCGCCGGCACCGCCGATCCGCGCCCGATCTCCGTCGTCCGGAAATCCCTCGTCGCCGGCGTCGCCATCGGAGCCAGAAACGTCAATTGCATGAAGTTCCGCCGCCCCAGCGGCAGATTCGTCACCTGCTCGTTCTTGATCACCTCGCCTGCCTGCGAAGTCTCCGCCTCCAGCAGCAGCGCCGTGCTCGCCACCGTTACGGTTTCGTTCACCGCCCCGATTTGCAGGTTGAAATCCACGGTGCGCACCTGCAAGATCTCCAGCCGCACATTCTGCTGAATCTCAGACCGGAACCCTTCCTTGCGCGCCTGTATCGAATACCGGCCCACCGGCAGCAGCGGCACGCGATACACCCCCGCCTCGCCGCTCCGCGTCGTGCGGCGCAATCCCGTCTCTTCGTTCGTGATGATGATTTCCGCGTTCGGCACAGCAGCATTCGACGCATCCAGCACCGTTCCGGTGATCGTTCCCGTGGTGTCCTGTGCGACCATGAAGCCGCCCGCGACGATCAATAGACAGAAGACCCTTGCTAACATGCGCCGAGTATATCACAAGCCCATACCTCCACCTCCGTCACTGCGGACCGCTCGCCATCCCCATCCCCCCCTTGCGAGCCTTCTCATAATCCGCCATCAGGCTCCGCGCCACCTTATCGGCTACATCCGCCGCCGCCCCGCGAAACTTCGCCCCCCGGCTTTCCTGCGTCGTCGACCAGATCACATCCCCATCCTTATTCACCAGCCGCAGCGTCGCGATCGCCTCATGCCGCCGCTCGGCAATGCGCGTCGATTCGTTTTCGCTCAGCCCGATCGCCCCCGACAGTCCCCGCCGGTTCACCCCCGTCCCCGTCGACGAGGTCCCCGAACCCCGCGCCGACCCGCCCTCATGATACTGATACGTGTCCGTATAAATCAGATCCTCCGCCGACCCGCGCAACGTTGCATCCGCCCGCTCCGCGTTCTCCGTCAAGATGAACACCTTCGCACCCTGCAAACTCGCAATCACCAGGTCGCGAATCTGCTCCGCATTGTTCCCGCTCAGCTTTTCCACATAGATCCGCCGGACCCCCAGCAATTGCCGCAACCGCTCCGCTTCAAACTCCACCGCCGGAGCCACCGTCTGCCCCCAACAACCCGAAGCCACTACTGCCAGCCAGAGCCACTGCATTGCTCATCCCCTCCCTTGTCTCCGCGCCTCTTCGTCCTGAAACTCCACCCGCAACCCCGTACGCGCCTCCAGGCTCGCCAGCAGCGTCCGGATATCGTTCTTGTCCACAATGAAGACCGCCGCCTGCTGTTTGCCGCTATCGTCCTCGAAGCCCACCGTCAGGAAATGCTTCCGTTTGCGGCTCAGAATCAGCACCGGCGAAATCAGGATCGCCAGCGCATACCGCCGGCTCACCTGCTGCCCGTATTCGAGCAGATTCACCCGCTCATACAGCACCTTCATCGTGGCTTTCTTCGTCACCAGAATCAGGTACTCCTTGTCCGAGGTCTTCAGAATGCCTTCCGTACCCCCGGGAAACGCGTCCACCGTCCCCCCGACGTATTCCACCCTCCCGCGGTCTCCGCCCGCGCCCGCCGCCACCCCAGCCAGACCGAAACAAAACATTCTGCGCAGCATCGGAATACGCCACAAACCTGCCGCCATATAGTGGTAGTAGGCTGCGCCCGCGGAAAATCTCAGGCAACTTCCGGCATCCAGCGCGCATCCTAGATTCGTACCCCTAGCCGATGAAACGTATCGCGATCTTCACTCTTCTCCTGTTCTCCCTCTGGACCCCGGCCCCGGCCATCGACTTCGACCTCCGCCTCGACCGCCTTGCCGAAGCCCTCGGCCTGCTCCCAGACCACGACCGCAAGGCAGTGGACGAGATCATCCAGTTCATCAAGCGCGGCGAAAACACAGACGCCTACCAGCGCCTCAACGAACTTAACAAGACGAACCCCTCCAATTCCTCCCTCCGCGTCCTCACCAGCTACGCCCTCCTCCAACTCGGCAATGCCATCGGAGCCCTCGAAGAGGCGGATAAAGCCCACGACGCCCCCAACGGCAATAGCTACAAGTGCCTTTTCTATGCGAAAATCGCATTCCTGAACGGCAAGCTGGACGCCTGCAAGCGAGAACTCGGCCACGTTCGCAAGGTGGGCGACATGCCCAAGGAAGTCAAAGCTTTAGAGAAGGAAATGAAAGGAAAAAGCTGAACTCCTATGTTCGGTCTCGACGCCAAGCTGCAATCCGATTCGGTCCCCTCGCCCGCCGAGCAACCCGAGGGTGTCATCATCAGCCCCGACACCCGCCGTGCCAACCGCATCCCCCCCGGCCAATCGCGCACGAAGAAGTGGCCCGTCCTCGATGCCTCCGGCACCCCCCGCATCGACATGGCCAAGTGGCGCTTCCAGATGGTCGGCCTCATCGGCAATGAAGTCAGCCTCTCCTGGGAAGAGTTCCAAAAGCTGCCCAGAGTGAAAGTCTTCGCCGATTTCCACTGTGTCACCCGCTGGTCACGCCTCGGCAATATCTGGGAAGGTGTCTCCACCCGCACCCTCGCCGAACTCGCCGGCGGCATCAAGCCCAACTGCCAGTACGTGCTCGCCTATGGCTACGACTACGGCTGGACCACCAACATGCCCCTTAGCCACTTCCTCTCCGAAGACGCCCTCGTCGCCCTCACCCACGACGGCGAACCCATCTCCGAAGAGCATGGCGGCCCGGCCCGCCTCATCGTCCCCCAACTCTACGCCTGGAAAAGCGCCAAGTGGATTGCCGGCCTCGAATTCCTGGAAACCGACCGCCCCGGCTTCTGGGAACGCAACGGGTATCATATGAATGGGGACCCCTGGAAGGAAGAAAGGTTTGGCTACTGACCGCACACGCCGCTGGCTGATCGGCAGTGGAGCCGCATTGGCCAGCCTCGGCGGGCTCGGCTACATGGCATACCGCTATGCCGGAGGCTGGATCCGCCGCATCGCCGCGGATAATGCCATGCCCACGGAAGCTCCACTGTATTTTCCCAATCCCAAGCAATGGCCAGATAAGGGTTTATACGCGGCTTGGCTGGGCCACAGCACCGTGCTCATCAAAGCCGACGGCTTCACCATCCTCACCGATCCCATCCTCGGCGAAAAAGCCGGCATCGACCTGTACCTGTTCACCATCGGCATCAAACGCATGGTCGCCTCGCCGGTCACCGCCGCCGACCTGCCCCCCATCGATCTGATCCTCAGTTCCCACGCCCACATGGATCACCTCGACACCGCTTCGCTCCGCTCCCTCGAAAACAAGCGCACGCAAATGGTGATGGCCAGCCAGACGAGCGACCTCATCCGCCCCTCACGCTACGGGAAAGTCACCGAAATGCGCTGGGGCGAAACCCATCAGGCCGGCCCCGCCTCCGTGAAAGCCTTCGAAGTCAACCACTGGGGCGCCCGCATGCGCACCGACACCTACCGCGGCTACAACGGCTACACCGTCGAAGTGAACGGCCGCCGCATCCTCTTTGCCGGCGACACCGCACTCACCGATACCTTCCGCTCCCTCAAGGACCGCCGCGGCTACGACCTTGCCATCATGCCCATCGGCGCTTACAACCCCTGGATCCGCTACCACTGCAACCCCGAACAGGCCTTCCGCATGGGCAACGACGCGGGCGCCGAATTCCTCCTCCCTGTCCATCACCAGACCTTCCGCCTCAGCAATGAGCCGCCTCTCGAACCCATCGAGCGCTTCCTCGATGCCGCCGTCGCCCTCGGCAAACCGGAGCGCGTCGGCTGGACCACCATTGGCCAGGAATTCCGCCTCACCTAATCCTCAAACCGCCCCAGCGTTCGCCGATAAGGCCATCGTGCCCCAAACCACCAGGAGATGGATGCTTTTGGGATCCCTTGCGGTTCCCCTTCTACCGGCCAGCGATCACGCCAAGCCGGCCGCCCATCCCCCTCCCGCAAAGCCCACTCCCAAACCGGAAGCCAAACCTTCCGCCCTGGGGGAACACAAAGAACCACCCAAACCACCCCCGCCCCCACCCAAACCCGCTCCCAAAGCGCCAATCCGCCACGCCACCCGCGCCCAGCGCCCCAAGCCCGCCACAGCGGCACCCAAGCCCGCCTCCGCCGAACCGCACGACAAGCCCGTCCCCGAATACCCCGTCCCCGGCAACATCCTCCCCGATCTGGTCGCGGGCAATCGCCGCTTCGCCTCCGGCCACCTGACCCACCCCCGCCAAAACGCTGCCCGCATCGCCCAAACCGCCGCCACCGGCGAGCACCCCCGCGCCTGCGTCCTCACCTGCACCGATTCCCGCATCGCCCCCGAACTCATCTTCGACCAAGGTATCGGCGACCTCCACACCCTCCGCCTCGCCGGCCACATCGCCTCTCCTGACGCCATCGCCTCCCTCGAACTCATCCTCGAAGAGACCAACACCCCGGTCTGCATCGTCCTCGGCCACACCGGCTGCTCCGCCGTCTCCTCCATCGTCGAAGAACGCCGCCTCTCTCCGAGCGCCGCCACGATGCTCAAACCTGTCGCCAACGCCGTCGCCCGCACCCGCCGGTATAACCCCTCCCTCAAGGGCCACGTCCTCTCCGACGAATGTGTCCGCGTCAACGTCTGGCAATCCGTCGAGGATCTCCTCCGCGGCTCGGAAATGATCGCCACCCGCGTCCGCACCGGCATCCTCCGCATCGCCGGAGCCGTCTATCACACCGATACCGGCGTCGTCGAATGGCTCGGCTCTTACCCCGGCCAACTCTCCATCCTCCGTTAAGTTACACAATCTCCTTGATGACCTGACCCTCCACTTCCGTCAACCGCTCCCGCCGCCCCTGATGCATATAGCTCAGCGCATGCTGATTCAGCCCCAACTGATGCAGGATCGTCGTATGCACATCCCGGAAATGCACGGGACGCTCCACCGCCCGCAGCCCGATGGCATCCGTAGCCCCCACCACCTGTCCACCCTTCACGCCACCGCCCGCCATCCACATCGTGAACCCCAGATTATGGTGATCCCGCCCCTTGCCCCCCTGCGCTTCCGGCGAGCGCCCGAACTCCCCGCCCCACAGCACCAGCGTCTCATCGAGCATCCCCCGCTGCTTCAAATCCTTGATCAGCGCCGCCACCGGCTGATCCGTCTGCGCCGCCATCCGCAGATGGTTCTCCTCGATATCCTCATGCGCGTCCCACTGCATGTTCCCCGGACCGCCCCCCGATACCACGCATACAAACCGCACGCCTTTCTCCACCATCCGCCGCGCCAGCAAACACCGCCGCCCGTAATCGTCCGTCGGCTGCTTGCCCACTCCATACATCGCCCGCGTTGCTTCCGATTCCCGCCCGATATCGAAAACCTCCGGCGCTTCCGTCTGCATCTTGAACGCCAGATCGTAGGCATTCATCCGCGCCGCAAACTCCGGATGTTCGGCATAGGGACCGGCCTGGTTCAACTCCCGAATCAACTCCACCGTCGCCTTGCGTTGCGCCTCGGTCACTTGCTTGGGCAATTCCAGATTCAAGATCGGTTTGTTCCCCGGCCGCAGCATCGCCGGCTGATACAGCGCCGGCAAGAAGCCCTGCGTATACATCGGTTGTCCCGCCTCGAGCGCACCCTTCGGATCGGGAATGACCACGTAGCCGGGCAGGGAATTGCTCTCCGAACCCAACCCGTACATCACCCACGATCCCATCGCCGGAAAGCCCGGAATAATGCGCCCCGTCATCATTTGATACTGCGCCGCCGAGTGCACCACCATGTCCCCATGGCACGACCGCAGAATCGCCAGTTCATCCACTACCTGCGCCGTATGCGGCAGCAGATCCGACACCTCGATCCCGCTCTTGCCGTACCGCTGAAACGTCCGCTTCGTCCCGAGCAGCTTCGCTTCCGCCGTGACAAATTGATACTTCGCCTCGCCGAACTCCTTCGGCCGCTTCTGCCCGTCCAACTCGTTCAGCAGCGGCTTCGGATCGAACGTTTCGATATGGCTCGGCCCGCCCGCCATGAACAGGAAGATCACCGATTTCGCCTTCGCCGGCTGATGCGGAGGCTTCGCCGCCAGCGGATTCGTCCCCGCCGCCCGCAACTGCTCCTCGGCCAGCATCGCCCCATAAGCCAGCGACCCGAAGCCGCAGAATGCGTCGCGCAAAAACTCCCGCCGGTTCCGTGTAAATCGAATGTGTTCCTTCATGGCCGCCCCTCTAGTTCACATACAAAAACGAATTCAAATTCAGCACCGCCAGCGCAAACTCGCTCAATGGCTGCTTGGCCAGAAACCGCAGCGCCGCCGCCTTTTCCCGCGCGTTCGGCAATCGCCCCGCCGCCAGTTGATAGGCCAGGTCCACCTGCTTTGCCGCCGCGCCGCCTGCTTCTCTATCCAGGCGCGCCGCCAGCGACTTCGCCATGCTGTTGGCGAAATCCCCGTTCAGCAACTCCAGCGCCTGCGGAGCATGCGTGCTCGATTCCCGCCGCGCACAACTGATCTGCATATCCGGAGCATCGAACACCTCCATCATCGGCAGCCGCAGATTGCGCTTATGGATCAGGTAAATCGTCCGCCGGTCGTGCTCGGCCACATCCTTCGTCACCGCCCACTGCGAAGGCTTGTACAACAAATCCACCAATTCTTGTTCCACCGGCACAATCACGCTCGGCCCGCCCGCCTTCGCATTCAACCGCCCGCTCACGGCCAGCATCGCATCGCGAATCTGCTCGGCATCCAACCGCCGGATGGAATGCTTCCACAGCAGCGCATTCTCCGGATCCTTTGCCGCGGCCGCCGCCTCAATCGGAGACGTCGAAGACTGCCGGTACGCCCGGCTCATCAGAATCAACTTATGCAGCGGCTTCATGCGCCACCCATTGTTCACGAACTCATTCGCCAGATAATCCAGCAATTCCGGATGCGACGGCCGTGCGCCCATCCGTCCAAAATCATTCGGCGTGGCCACAATCCCGCGCCCGAAATGATAATGCCAGATGCGGTTCACCATCACGCGCGCCGTCAGCGGATTCGCCGGGTCGGTAATCCACTGCGCCAGCACCGTGCGCGGATTCCTGAGATCCGCGGGCAACTCCGGAGCACCATCCGGCAGAAGCACGCCCAGCGGGCGCGGCGCCACCCGTTCGCCCTTGTTCATGTGGTCCCCGCGAGCCAGCACGTGAATCGGCGTCGCCTTCGCCATATCGTTGGAAACCGCGAACAGCGCCGGAAGCGGCTCCGGTGTCTTTTCCTCCGTCTCCTTGATCTTCGCCGCCATGCGCGCGCGCTCCTCGCCCTTGAGCCCGCGCATCTGCTTTTTCATTTCCTTCAACTCCGCTTCGATGGATTCCTTCTTCGCCTTCCATGCGTCCTGTTCTTCCTTCGAAGCCAGCACGATATCCTTGTCCTGCGCCGCCGCGAAGAAAGCCTGCATGCGGTAATAATCCTTATGCCGCAGCGGATCGAACTTGTGATCGTGGCAGCGGGCGCATCCCAGCGTCACGCCCAGCATTGCCGATCCCACCAGATTCGTCATTTCCGTCAGCACTTCATTGCGGCTGCTCGCGACTTCCTGATTGCCGGCATTCTTCCGGAGCGGCCCCAGCCGCTGCAATCCCGAAGCAATCAGCGCATCCCGATCCTCGGGGAACATCTCGTCCCCGGCCAGTTGCTCCTGTAGGAAGCGGTCATACGGCTTGTCCTGTTGGATCGAACGAATCACGTAATCGCGGAAGCGCCATGCATCGTTGCGGTGCGTGTCATATTCAAACCCATCGGTCTCGGCGAAGCGCACCACATCGAGCCAGTGCTGTCCCCAGCGTTCGCCGTAATGCGGCGACGCCAGCACGCGATCCACCAGTTTCTCCCACGCATTCGCAGCGCGGTCATTGACGAACGCCGCCACTTCCTCCACCGTCGGAGGCACACCCAACATATCGAAGTACAACCGCCGGATCAGCGTCGCCCGCCCGGCCGCCGGCGCCATGCGCAGTCCTTCTTTCTGTAGCCGTGCCGTCAGGAACGCGTCCACCGGATTGGTGACACCCGGAATCGCAGGCACAGTGGGATTCGACCGCGGTTGGAACGACCAGTGCCGCCGTTCCGCCGCCGTGTATTTTTCATTGCCCACCGTCCCCGCCGCGAACAGAAACGTAGCGGTTGCAGCAGCGGCCAATGCGATTCGTGGATACACCTCGGCTCTACCTCCCAAATCTCATGTTTTCTAGAGTATATACCATCCGCAACAGCACGACGATAGTGTCCAGTCCCTTCGAACGCGATCTGCCGGGCGCACGACCGGAAGAACTGGTTTCGAAGTCTGACGATCCTTCAGCAAGGCGTTGCGGGTTGAGTCTACGCCACGCGCAGCATCTTGCTGGCGTTGTCCCGTCCGCTCGCAGAAGGAGGCCGTGGCTTTCCTTCTCGTTTGTAGAGGGTAACAGCTTGTTTTGCTTACTTGGCCGGCGGGATATCGTTTGGCATCTGTCCCGCTGTGAAGAGGGATGGAGTGAGGGATTTAGGATGCTTCGCTTGGACTGCTCCTATCGGAGATGCCCGGTTTGGAATCGGTTTCGTTTCTGTCTGAATGGATGGGTTTGCCGTTACGCCTGGCGGTTGATGAGGAACGTGGCGACGTGGGCGAAGAAGGCGCGGAGCACCTGTTCCACTTCTGCGGGCAGGGCCGCTTCGCGGAAGGCGTTGTCCATCAGTTGCACCCAGCGGTCGCGCGCCGGGGCGTCGATGGGGAAAGGGTTGTGGCGCATGCGGAGACGAGGATGGCCGCGCTGTTCGATGTAACGCGGGGGGCCGCCGAAGCGGAAGATGAGGAAGTCGCGAAGACGCTGCTCGGCGCCTGCGAGGTCGTGCCGAGGATACATCGGCCCGAGGATGTCGTCGTGCGGGATCTGGCGGTAAAAGGCGCTGACCAGCCGCGCGAAGCCCTCTTCGCCGATGGTTTCGAATACCTTGTCTTCTTCGAGTGGCATCAGGCGAGCATCTTTTTGACAACGTTGCCGCCGAGGTCGGTGAGGCGGTAATCGCGGCCCATGTGGCGGAAGGTGAGGCGTTCGTGATCGAAGCCGAGGCAATGCAGGATGGTGGCCTGCAAGTCGTGGACGTGCACTTTGTCTTCGACGATGGATAGGCCGAGTTCGTCGGTCTTGCCGACTACCGTGCCGCCCTTTATGCCGCCGCCGGCGAGCCACATTGTGTAAGCCATCGGGTGATGATCGCGGCCGCCGTTATCCTCTTCTTTCGTGTTGCGGATCTCGACCATCGGCGTGCGGCCGAATTCGCCGCCCCAGACGATGAGGGTTTCGTCGAGCAGTCCGCGCTGCTTCAGATCCTTGATGAGGGCGGCGGTGGGGCGGTCGCTGATGTCGCAATTGCGTTTGAGTTTGCGATTGAGGTTGGTGTGGTCGTCCCAGGAGGCGTGCATCATCAGAACGAAGCGGACACCGCGTTCGACCATGCGGCGGGCGAGCAGGCAATTGGTGGCGAACTGGTGGGTAGGCTCCTTGCCGACGCCGTAGAGATCGAGCGTGGCTTGCGATTCCTTGGAGAAATCGGTGAGTTCGGGGGCGGCCATTTGCATGCGGAAAGCGAGTTCGTAGGACGCCATGCGGCTGGCGATCTCCATGTCGCCGGTACGGTCGAGGTGGTGCCGGTTGAGATCGCGCACGGCGTCGATGCCGGCGCGCTGGGTTTCCTTGGAAATGCCGTCGGGATTGGATAAATACAGAATGGGATCGCCGGAATTGCGGAATAATGTGCCCTGGTAATGGGAGGGCATGAAGCCGCTCATGAAGTTGGAAGCGCCGCCGCTGGTGCCGACGCCGGAACTGAGGACGACGAAGCCGGGCAGGTTGTTCGATTCGCTGCCGAGTCCGTAGGTCACCCAGGCGCCCATCGTGGGGCGGCCGAACTGGACGCTGCCGGTCATGAGCAGCAACTGGCCGGGGTGGTGATTGAAGGCTTCGGTGTACATGCTGCGGACGAGGCAGATGTCGTCGGCGCAGGAGGCGGTGTGGGGGATGTAGTCGGAGAACTCGATGCCGGATTGGCCGTAGGGCTGAAATTTGCGCGGGCTGGCGAGCACGGCGGCGGTGGGCTTGATGAAGGCCAATTGCAAGCCCTTGGTCATCGACGGAGGCAACGGCTGGCCGTGCCATTTCTGGAGGGCGGGCTTGGGATCGAAGAGATCCATCTGGCTGGGGCCGCCTTCCATGAACATGAAGATGACATTCTTGGCTTTGCCGGGGAAGTGCGGCTTTTTCGGGGCGAGCGGGTTCTGGATGCCTTCGGCGCCGCGGAGGAGATCGGCGAGGGCCATCATGCCGATGCCGCCCGCGCCTTGGGCGAGGAAGGAGCGGCGGGTTTGCAGCAATCGAAATTCACGTTCGGTCATGGGAGTTTCCTATTCACGGGTGATGAATTCATCGAGGTTCATGAGGACGCGGCTGACACCGACCCAGGCGGCGGCTTCCTTGGGATCGATGCCGGAGACGCGCGGGGCGAGCTTGGCGACGGCGGCCGGTTCGGTGGCGAGGATGCCCAATTGTTGGTCGTAGTAGCCGGCGAGGCGCTGCTTCTCGATGGTGTCGGGCGTGCGGCCGAGGGTGAGCGCGAAGGCATATTCGAGGCGTTCGGCGAAGGCGCCTTTGCGTTCGCCGAGGACGCGGGCGGCGAGCGATTGCGCGGCTTCGTGGAATACGGGATCGTTGAGCAGATTGAGCGATTGCAGCGGCGTGTTGGAAGTGCGGCGGCGGCTGCAACTGACGTTTGAATCGGGCGCGTCGAAATTCATCAATTGGGGATAGGGCGTGGTGCGCTGGAAGTGGATATAGAGGCCGCGGCGGAAGCGGTCTTCGCCGTCGCTCATCTTCCATTTGATGCTGCCGCCGTAGCCGAGTTCGGCGACTCCCGGCGGTTGGTAGGGGCGAATGCTGGGGCCGCCGATGCGGTTGTCCAGCAGTCCGCTGGCGGCGAGCGCGGCGTCGCGGATGAGCTCGGCGGGAAGGCGGAGGCGCGATTGGCGGGCGAGCAGGGAATTGTCGGGGTCGGTTTGGGCGAGATCCTGGCGCGTGTCCGAGGATTGGCGATAGGTGGCGCTGGTGACAATCAGGCGGTGGAGCTTCTTCATGCTCCAGCCATCGCTCATGAACTGGGCGGCGAGCCAGTCGAGTAATTCGGGGTGGGTGGGCTTTTCGCCCTGTGTGCCGAAGTCTTCGCTGGTGCGGACGATGCCGCGTCCGAAGAATTCCTGCCAGGCGCGATTGACGGTGACGCGCGGGGTGAGCGGGTTGTCCTTGGAAACAAGCCAGCGCGCCAAGTCGAGGCGGGTAGGGTTGGCGCCGCCGGTCATGGGGTGCATGGCGGAAAGGCCGCCGGGCGCGATGGGATCGCTGAGCGCTTTGTAATCGCCCTTGAGGCGGATGAGGGTTTGCTTGTGCTCGGGATGGGGAAAGACAGCCATCGCCATGGTATAGGCGGGGAGCTGGTCCTTGAGGGCGTTGATCTCTTCGCGGGCTGCCTTGAGGCGGTCTTTGATTTCCGGGATGCGGGCGTTGTCGGGGCCGCCGGTGGAGAGGAAGTAATCGGTGAGGCGGTGGGCGTCGTAGGGCGTGCGGCGGGCGGGGGGAGTGCGCAGGACACGCTCGACGTGGTCGACCATGGCGCGGCTGGAGGTCACCCAGAAATCCCATTCGAGATCCTTGCCGGGGTTGTCCATGGCTTCGAGGAGTTTCGCCTCCCAGACTGCTTGCAGCGGAGCAATCCCATATTTTTCGAGAATATGGCCGCGATTTCCCAAATATCCCGGCAGGGCGGCCATATAGCGTTCGCGCTCGCCGGGCAGGGGGGCTTCGATTTCGCGGTCGTCGGTGGCGTCGAAGAAGGCGAAGAGGCGGTAGAAATCCTTGTTGCTGATCGGGTCGTATTTGTGGTCGTGGCACTGGGCGCAGCCGACGGTGAGGCCGAGCCATGTGGTGCCGACGGTGTTGACGCGGCTTACCAGTTGTTCATAGCGCGCCTCGGCGCGATCGACGCCGGCTTCGCGATTGGTGAGCGTGTTGCGGAGGAAGCCGGTGGCGACGAGTTGTTCGGTGTTGGGTTGGGGGAGCAGGTCGCCGGCGAGCTGTTCGATGGTGAATTGATCGAAGGGCTTGTCGGCGTTGAGCGAGTCGATGACGTAGTTGCGATAGCGCCAGGCGTAGGGGCGCACCTGATCCTTTTCGTAGCCGTCGCTGTCGGCGTAATGGGCGAGATCGAGCCAGGGGCGGGCCCAGCGCTCGCCGTAGTGTGGCGATTCGAGGAGGCGGCCGACGAGCCGCTCATAGGCATCGGGGCGCGCATCGGCGAGAAATTCCCGCATTTGTTCGGGGGTGGGGGGAAGGCCGGTGAGATCGAAGCAGACACGGCGCAGGAGGACGAGCTTCGAAGCCTCGGCCGATGGGGCGATGTTCTTCTGCTCGAGATGGGCGAGAACGAAGTTGTCGATGGGGTTGCGGACCCAGGCTGTGTTATTGACTTTCGGCGGTGCGGGGCGCGCGATGGGGCGGAAGGACCAGTGCTGGACGGCGCCGCCGGGGGTGTAATTGGAGGGCCACTTGGCGCCTTCGGCGATCCAGGCTTCGAAGGCCGCGATTTCTTTCGCCGTGAGCGGTGCGCCGACGGGCGGCATGCGGTGGCCGGTTTTGGTGCTCTTGATACGCTCGACGAGTTTTCCGCTCAAGGTGACTTTGGTTGCGTCCGCGGCCTGATCGAGGCGCAGTCCGGCCATCTGCTGCTTGGCCCCGTGGCAGACGTGGCACCGCGATTCGAGCGTGGGGGCGATATCCTTTGCGAAATCGACCGCAGCGTTCGAAAGCGGCGCGAGGAGGAGCAGCGGAACGTAACGGAGCATATCCTTCTAGTTTATCTCTACCCTTGCGGGGGCACGAAACGCAGTACCATGGATTTGCACCATGAAAGCTGCATTTTACGAAGGCAAGAAAACCATCCGCATCGGCGAGTGTTCGCCGGTGGAACCGGGTCCGTCGCAAGTTCAAATTCAGGTATCGCACTGCGGCATCTGTGGCACCGATCTGCATATCTATCACGGCAACATGGATCACCGTGTGAGCTCGTCGCAGATCATCGGGCATGAGATGTCGGGGACGATCACGGCGGTGGGGAAGGACGTGCGGGGCTGGGCCGTAGGGGACCGTGTGACGGTGCGGCCGCTCGACTATTGCGGCGAGTGTCCGGCGTGCAAGGCAGGCCACAGCCACATCTGCATGAAGTTGAAGTTCATCGGCATCGATTCACCGGGCGCGATGCAGGGCCTGTGGACGGTTCCGGCGCACACGCTGCACCGGTTGCCGGAGAACCTGTCGCTCGAGCAGGGCGCGCTGATTGAACCGATTGCCGTGGCCGCGCACGATGTACGGCTGGGTGAATTGCAGGCGGGCGAATACGCCGTGGTGCAGGGCGGCGGACCGATTGGATTGCTGGTGGCGCTGGTGGCGCAGTTGGAGGGCGCGCGGGTGTTGGTGACAGAGGTGAATCCGTTCCGTATCGCGCTGGCCCGCGAGTTGGGGCTGAACGTTGTGAACCCGCTGGAAACCGATGTGGTGGAGTTGGTGAACAACGAGACGGGCGGCGCGGGCGCCGATGTTGTGTTTGAAGTATCGGGCAGCGCGGCGGGGGCGGAATTGATGACGAAGCTGCCGCGGACGCGCGGGCGGATCGTGATTGTGGCGATCTTCGCCAAGCCGCCGCAGGTGGACCTGTTCCGCTTCTTCTGGCGCGAGTTGCGGCTCTGCGGTGCTCGCGTGTATGAGCCGGAGGATTTCGAGAAGGCGATCGCCATTGCCGCTTCGGGCAAACTGCCGCTGGACCGGGTGATCAGCAAGGTGCTGCCGCTCGAGGAATTGCAGAAGGGGTTTCATGAACTCGAAGGCGGCGGCGAAGTGATGAAGATCTTGATGAGGTGTTCGTAATTTATGGGCGTTCTGGATTTGTTTCGCTTGGACGGGAAGATTGCGCTGGTCACCGGGTGCCGGCGCGGCATCGGAAAGGCCATGGCCGAGGGCCTGGCGGAGGCCGGCGCGGATATCATCGGAGTGAGCAAGTCGCTGGAGACGTCGGGTTCGGCGATTGAGAAGAGCGTCACGGCCTTGGGACGCAAGTTCTATCCGTATACCTGCGATTTTTCGAATCGCGAGTCGGTTTATGCGTTTCTTGGCGAAGTGACGGCTGCTTTTCCGGTAATTGATATTCTGGTGAACAATGCGGGCACGATCCTGCGCAAGCCGGCGGCCGAGCATCCGGATGAGTATTGGAACGAGGTGATAGAAACAAACCTTAACGCGCAGTGGATCGTCAGCCGGGAGATCGGCAAGCGGATGGTGGAGCGGGGCTCGGGGAAGATCATCTTCACGGCGTCGCTGCTGACGTTTCAGGGCGGGATCACGGTGCCGGGCTATGCGGCAAGCAAAGGGGCCATCGGGCAGTTGACGAAGGCGCTGGCGAATGAATGGGCGGGGAAGGGCGTGCAGGTGAACGCAATTGCTCCGGGGTATATCGCCACGGACAACACGGCTGCGTTGCGCGCCGATCCGGTGCGCAATCCGGCGATTCTGTCGCGCATTCCCGCCGGGCGCTGGGGCGAGCCGGAAGATTTCAAGGGCACGGCGGTGTATCTGGCCTCGAAGGCTTCGGATTATGTGAGCGGCGAGATTGTCGTGGTGGACGGCGGTTGGATGGGACGGTAGGGGCAAGGAGCCAGTAGTCAGTAGATGCAGCCGCCGTCGGGGCCGCAGGTGACACCTGTGCCGTCGGAGAAGATCGCCCCCACCATCTGGCCGTTGCCGGAGACGCTGGCGTACCAGCCGCGGTTGCCGGGGGTTCCGAGCAGGCGCGGGGCGTTCTGGCGGCAAAGCTGGACGAGGTTCCATGCGGCGGGCTGGCCTTCGTAGCCGCCGTTGCCGTAGGCGTCCATCCAATAGCGGCCGCGGTTGACGGTAGTGCAGAGGCGCACCGTTTGTACGTCGGCCGTATGGAGTTCGCGGCCGTTGACGAAGACTCCGGTGTTGCCATTGGAGGCGCGCGGAGAGAGCGGGCCGCCGAGTTTCAGATTGGGCAGAATGGCGCCCATGGCGGGCTGGCCTTCGTAGCCCCAGAGGCCGGATTTCGAGTCATACCAATAGCGGCCGGGGATGACCTTGACGTGATATTTGCGGCCCAGGTCTTGGACTTGGCGCAGTTCCGCCTCGGTGAGCTGTTTTCCGTTGACGATGAGCGGTGCGGGATCTTGTCCGGCCAAGAGAGCGGCGGCGAGCAATAACGGCAGATTCCTCATGCCAATAGACGTGCAATCGCCGGGCGGATTCCATCACGCGATCGATTGGAGTCGCTGGAGGCTGAACAGCAGGCAGCGCGGCACGTGGAAGAAGCCTTTGTAGGGACCGCCTTTGAGCGTGAGCGCGGGCTTGCCGTAGCGGTCGCAATAGCCGAACCATTCGCCGTATTGTGGATCGGGGAAGGTGGAAAAGGTGTACCGGTCTACGCGTTCCAGCCAGTGCAGCCATTTGCCGCCGCGGGTTTTCGCATAGGCGAGGATGAGCGCGTAGATGGCTTCCGTGTGCGGCCACCAGAGTTTCATGTTGGCTTCGAGTTGGAGGGGCGGAAGGCCGTGGGCATCGAGGAAATAATACAGGCCGCCGTGTTCGTGGTCCCAGCCGGTTTCGAGCGAACCTTCGATGACGTCGAGAAGGAAACGCTCGTAATCGGGGTCTTCGATGCCGAGCGCTTCGAGCACGTGCCACATCAGCCAGGAGACTTCGAGCGCGCTGCCGGGGCAGAGCAGGCGGGCATCGGGCCAGTCCATGGTGGCGGCTTTGTTTTCGACGAGCGTGCGGTGCGAGGGGAGCCAATGCTCGCGGGCTTCGATGAGGCATTGGCCGAGGAGAGCGTCGTAGGCCGGGTTGGGATCGACGGCGCGCAGTTCGAGTGCCATGAAGGCTTTCACGTAGACATCGGCGAGGGCGCGCATCGGCGTGTGGCCGGCGAGGGTAGGACGGCCGAGTAGCGAAGGGTTCAGCATCCAGGCGAGGATGTTCGTGAAGAGCTGGCGGGCGCGCGGGAGGAAATCGCCGGTTGCGCCGGTCTTGCTGTATTCGACGAGCGCCAGAAGGTGGAAGAACGCGGCGTAGGGCTTGCGCTGCTCGAAGACGGGCAGGCCATCGGCGGTGAGGCTGAACCAAGTGCGGCCGTGTTCGTTTGTGGCGTGGGCGTCGAGGAAGCGGAGAATGAGCGTGGCGGCATCGAGCCATTCGGGGCGCTGTTCCACTTCGTTATACAGCTTGCTGAACATCCACACGGCGCGGCCTTGCATCCAGACGTATTTGCGCGGATCGTAGACGCGGCCGCCGCGGTCGAGGCAGTTGTAGTGGCCTCCGTGGACGCGGTCGAGCGAGTGCTCCATCCAGAAAGGGATGACGGATTCGAAGAGATTGCGGCGGTAGCGCGCGGCGAGTTCCTGGAGCATGAATCCTACATTCTCCCATTCGGACGGGGAGTGATAGAATTCATGAGCAATGAGGATTTTAGCGGGACTCATCCTGGGCGCGATGTGCCACGCGCAGCGCATCGATCCTGTGGAGTTTTTCGAGACCAAGGTGCGCCCCGTGCTGGCGAAGAATTGCTTTGCCTGCCACACGCAGACGAAGCTGGGCGGACTGGAGATGGCCTCGCGCGATACGCTGCTGAAGGGCGGGAATTCGGGTCCGGCGATCAATCTGGAGCGGCCCGAGGAGAGCCTGCTGGTGAAGGCGATCCGGCAAAGCGATGCGAAGCTGAAGATGCCGCCGACGGGCAAGCTGGCGGATGCGGAAGTGCTGGATATCATCCAGTGGATCGGGCGCGGGGCGGTGTGGCCGGCGTCGAATGGGAAGGCCGGGCCAGGGTATCAGATTACGAAGGAGCACCGGCAGTGGTGGGCGTTTCAGCCGGTGCGCAAGCCCGCCGTGCCGGAGGTTCGGGACAAGAGCTGGCCGCGCGGGGAGACGGATCGCTTTTTGCTGGCGGCGATGGAGGCTAAGGGTCTTCGTCCGGTGAAGGCGGCCTCCAAGCGCGATTGGATACGGCGGGTTTCGCTGGATTTGACGGGATTGCCGCCGACGGCGGAGGAGGTGGAGAGTTTTCTCAAGGACCAATCGGCGGAGGCAAAGGCGCGCGTGGTGGATCGTCTGCTGGCATCGCCGGCCTATGGCGAGCGATGGGGGCGTCACTGGCTGGATGTGGCCCGTTATTCCGACGATTTGCTGAATTCGACACAGGACCAGCCTTACGACAACGCCTTCCGTTACCGCGATTGGGTGATTCAGGCGTTTCAGCAGGACATGCCGGTGGATACATTTATCAAGGCGCAGATCGCCGGGGACCAGATGGCGGAGCCGGAGAAATATGTCGCCGGGCTGGGGTTTTATGCGCTCAGCCCGCAGTTTCAGGACGACCGCGTGGATGTCACGGGCAAGGCGTTTCTGGGGCTGACGGTAGCGTGCGCGGCGTGCCACGATCACAAGTTCGACCCCATTCCAACACGCGATTATTATTCGCTGCTGGGCGTGTTTACGTCGACCATGGAGAGCGAATATCCGTTGGCTTCGAAGGAAGTGGTGGCCGAATACAAGCGGCGCAAGGAAGCCGTGGAAGCGCAGCAGAAGAAGCTGGACAAGTTTCTGGAGGATCAATCGAAGCAACTGGCGGAAGTGCTGGCGCACCGCACGGCGGATTACCTTCGCGCGGCGCGGCGGCTGCATACGGAGAAATCCGATGCAAAGGCGGTGGCCGCCGAGATGAAGCTGGATGCGGAGACGCTCATGCGCTGGCGCGACTATCTGGAGCTGCCTTCGCGCGAGCATGCGGCATTCGACAACTGGCTGGATGAGGCGAAGCTGCCGGCGGCCGCGGTGCAGGAGAAGCTGCTGGCGGTGTTGCAGGAACACAAGGAAATCGAGGAGAAGAACTTCATCCGGCTGGGTGGATCGAATGCGCGCGGGGATCTGGCGCGGGCCGATCTGCTGTCGCTGCCGCGGGATAAATATTTACTGTGGCGGGATATTTTTTCCAATAACCGGTTTGGGAAATTCGAAAGCGGCATTCTCTACCACAAGCAGATGGACCGCTTCCTGAGCGGGGAATGGAAGGCCCATCTGGACAACCTGCGGGCGGAATTGGACGCGCGCAAGAAGGCCGTGCCGGAACGCTATCCCTACTACCACGTGATCCAGGACCGCGAGAAGCTGAAAACGGAGCGGGTGCGCATTCGCGGGGCGGTGGACAATCTGGGCGAGGAGGCCCCGCGCGGGTTTCTGACGATTCTCTGCGATGGCGAGCGCAAGCTGTTTTCGAAAGGCAGCGGGCGCATGGAACTGGCCGAATCCATCGCGAGCAATCGGAATCCGCTGACGGCGCGCGTGTTCGTCAACCGCGTATGGCATCATCTGTTCGGGGCGGGGCTGGTGCGCACGCTGAGTAATTTCGGGCAATTGGGGGAAAGGCCGAGCCATCCGGAACTGCTCGATTCGCTGGCGGCGCGATTCATGGAGCAGGGCTGGCGATTGAAACCGCTGCTGCGCGAGCTGACGCTGAGCGCGGCCTATGCGGAAGGCTACGCCAACGATGCGAAGAACTTCGAGGTGGATCCGGAAAACCGGCTGTTGTGGCGCACGACGCGGCGGCGGCTGGATATCGAGAGCCTGCGGGATTCGCTGCTGCAAGCCTCCGGAGAGCTGGATCGGAAAGCGGGCGGGCCGCCGGCGCGGCTCACCGAGGACCATAACGCGCGGCGCACGGTGTATGGATTCGTCAGCCGGCGGCGGTTGGATGGGACGCTGTCGCTGTTCGACTTTCCGAATCCGAACAACACTGCGGAGATGCGTATTCCCACGGCGACTCCGCTCCAGCAGCTTTATTTTCTGAACAGCCGGTTTCTGATGGACCGTGCGGCGGCGTTCGCGGCGCGGATGGAGAAAAGCGGGGCCACGAATGCCGACCGCATCAAACATGCCTACCGTGTTTTGTTTTATCGCGAGCCGGAGAAAGCGGAACTGGAAGCCGGCCTCGAATACTTGCAGTCCGATACCAAGGCCTGGCCGCGGTATGCCCAGGTGCTCTTGAGCATGAACGAGTTTGTTTTTTACTAATATGCCTCTCACGCGACGGGAAGTACTGGCTGCCATGGGCAGCGGATTCGGGATGTTGGGCGCGGCCACGGCGGTGCATCGCGGTCCGCACTTCACGCCGAAGGCGAAGCACGTCATCTATCTGTTTCTGAACGGCGGGCCCTCGCAGGTGGACACGTTCGATCCGAAGCCGATGCTGACGAAGTATCACGGCAAGCCGGCGCCGTCGGGGAATCTGCGCACGGAGCGCAAGACGGGGGCGCTGCTGGCGTCGCCGTTCGAGTTCCGGCGCTACGGGCAGAGCGGGCTCGAAATCAGCGAGATTTTCGATCGTCTGGGGCGGCATGCCGACGATTTGTGTGTGATCCGCTCGATGCACACGGAGCGGCCGAATCATGAGCCGTCGCTGTTCATGTTGAATTGCGGGCATGTGTTGCCGGGGCATCCGTCGATGGGTTCGTGGTTGAACTACGGGCTGGGGACGGAAAATCAGAATCTGCCGGGATTTGTGGTGCTGTGTCCGGGGCTGCCGGTGATCGGGCCGCAGTTGTGGAGTTCGGCGTATCTGCCGGCGATTTTCCAGGGCACGCATATTCCCAACAACGAAAAAGAGCCGGAAAAGCTGATCCAGCATCTGCGCAACCGGCAGCTTTCGCAGACCGAGCAGCGGCGGCAACTCGATTTGCTGGGCAAGCTGAATCGCATGCACCTGCGGCGCGAGGGCGAGGATCCGCAGTTGGAATCGCGGATAGAATCGATGGAGATTGCCTACCGCATGCAGACGGAGGCGTTCGATGCCTTCGATGTGAACAAGGAGCCGGAGAAGGTGCGCGAGCGCTATGGGGACGGCGACTTCGCGCGCGGGTGTTTGATCGCGCGGCGGCTGGTGGAGCGCGGCGTGCGCATGGTGCAGGTGTACTACGGCAACGGGCAGCCGTGGGACAACCATGACGATATTCTGACGCACCGCAAGCTGGCGCAGACGTCGGACAAGCCGATGGCCGCGCTGCTCGACGATTTGAAGGCAAGCGGGTTGCTGCGGGAGACGATCGTGATTATCGGCGGCGAGTTTGGGCGCACGCCCGCCGTGGAAGTGAGCGGGCTGGTGAAATTCCAGAACGGGCGCGACCACAACAACCACGGGTTTTCGCTATTGGTGGCGGGCGGCGGATTCAAGGGCGGGATGGCCTACGGGGCGACCGATGAATTCGGGTTCAAGGCGGTGGAAAAGCCGGTGCATCCCCACGATCTGCATGCCACGGTGTTGCACCTTCTGGGGCTCGATCACAAGAGGCTCACGTATCGCTACAGCGGGCGCGATTTCCGCCTGACGGATGTGTTCGGGAACGTGATTCACGAACTGCTGGCGTGAAAGACGGTGGGCGAAAGTCTTACCATATAAGGCTATGCATCATTACATCGTCTTTGGCCCGCAAGGGTCGGGCAAAGGCACGCAAAGCAAGCTGCTTTGCGAGGCGTATGACCTTGTGCACATTTCCGTGGGCGATATCTTCCGCTGGCATGTCGCCCACCACACGAAGCTGGCGGCGCGGATCCGCCGCATCACCGCGGCTGGGCTTTTGGTGCCCGATGAGATCGTGGAAGAGGTGGTGCGCCGCCGCCTGGAGGAACACGATTGGAATTTCGGGTTCGTGCTGGATGGATTTCCGCGGACGCTGCCGCAGGCTGAGTTCCTGTTTGAGAACTGGAACATGGACCGGGTGCTGTACCTGGATATTCCCGACGATGTGGTGTTCGATAGGGTGATGGAGCGGGCGCGCATGGGAGAAGGGAGCGGCTTCACCAAGCGCGCCGACGATAATCCCGAAGCGCTGAAGGTGCGGCTCCGGGAATATCACGAAAAGACGGCGCCGTTGCTTGAGTTGTATCGCAGCAAGGGGATTCTGGTCAGCCTCGACGCCACACGGTCGATTGACGAGATACAGGTGGAGATCCGGCACAGGCTGGGCCTTCCGGAACCCCCGCGCAAACCGCGGGCCTGACGGCCTGCCTCACGAAGCGGGCCGCATCGAGCGCCGCCAGCAAACCGCCGGCGGCGAGCAGCAGGATGGTGAGTCGAGTTCTGGTTTTCATTGTTGTTGTTTTCCTCTTCCCAAAAAATCAGGCGTAACGGCGGAAGGAAAAGGATCACGGGGCGGGAAAATTGTTTTTCCAGGGGAAATCGAGGCCAAGATCGGCAAGGAGGACCTGGGCGCAGTTGTAGGCGGGGAGTCCGGTGATGTTGCCGCCGGGGTGCGAGGAAGAGCCGCAGAGGTAGAGTCCGGCGTGATGGGCGCGGTATTCGCCGGCGCCGGGGAACGGGCGGTGATAGCCGTATTGATCGTGGGTGAAGGCTCCCACCAGCAGATCGCCGCGGCGCATGTTGGGGAGGCTGCGTTCGGTGTCGAGGGCGCTGCGCGTCCAGCGGTCGAGCACGGCGCCTTCGATGTTCGGGGCGTACTGGCGCCATAGGGCGAGCATGCGTTCGCCGTGGGCGTTCTTTTCGGCATCCCAGTGGCGCGCGTCGCCACGCAGGGCATAGGGGAGCTTTTCCCACCAAAAGGCGGTGTGGTGGCCGGCGGGGGCCTGGGTGGGGTCGAATACCGTCGGGCAGCTTCCCCACATGACGGTGGGCGGAATGGAGCCCGCTTCGTGATGGCGGACAATGTCGGGGAACTGCTCGACGTGAGACAGGCCGAGGATGATCATGAAAGCGCGGTGGAGATAGGGGCGTTGCTCGGCGGCCCTGTAGGCGGGCGCTTCGCTGAGCGCTACGTTGAGGGCGAACAAGGGGGCGAGCAGGTTGTACTCGAAGGCCGCGGCTTTGGCGCACCAATCGGAGGGGACGTCGCGCGGGTCCATCAGTTCGAGGAAGGTCTGCTGGGGATTGAGGCTGGAGGCGACGAAGTGGCGGGCGCGGAATCGTTCGCCGGTGGCGCATTCAACACCTACGGCGCGGCCGCGTTCGATGAGAATGCGGCGCGGCTCGATGCCCGTGCGCACCACGCCACCGGTCGCCGCCACTGCCGCTAGCAGCGCTTCGGCCAGCCGCTGCGAGCCGCCGACGCACATCTGCGCCTTGCCCGTGCTCGCCAGCAGCGCGGCGATGTGATGGCCGAAGCCGCGGCAGCGCAGATCGACTTCGCGCAGTCCGTTGAAGAACAGCAGGCCGGCCTGGATGAGTGGGTGCGTGAACTCGCGCTCGACAAATTCGAGGGGGGATAGCGCGCTGACTTCGAGCAGCAGGCGGCCTTCGGGGGACTGTTCGAGGCGGCGCCGGCGCTGCTCGCGGGGAACGGGCGGCGACTGGCTTTCCGGGATGAGGATCTGCTCGACGACCGGCAGGAAACGATCGCGCCAGAGGCGGAGCCGGCGGGCGTCGTGCGCGCTCCATTGGGCGAAGGAATCGGCGGTTTTGTCAAAATCGGTCCACCATTCGAGGGTTTCGCCATTAGGGAGGATCATGGCGGTGTTGAGTTCGGGTTCGAGGTAGACGGCGCCGCGGGAGGCGAGATCGAGATCGCGGTACCAGGGCATCTGGCGCAGGGCGCGGTGGTAGAAGGAGTGTGTGTTGTGGAGGAAGCCGGGGAGGCGGGGATTCTCGACAGTCACCAGGCCGCCGCCGGCAGTGGGGTTACGGTCGAGGGCGAGCACGTTGAGGCCTGCCAGTCCGGCATAGGCCTGAAGGATGAGTCCGTTGTGCCCCGCGCCGAAGATGATGCCGTCGAAATCGGAATGCGCCACCTTTTCCAGGATACGGAAAAAGGGGGTGTGCCGAAGAACAGATCCAAAAACAAGAAGGCCGGCATCGATCTACTCGATACCGGCCCTTGTTTGGAATATGGTGCGGAGAGGGGGACTTGAACCCCCACGCCCTTTCGAGCGCTAGCACCTCAAGCTAGTGCGTCTGCCAATTCCGCCACCTCCGCGTTGAGGAAACTGAACAAAAAACTTACTTTTTGGCAGGAGCCGCCGGCGGTTGTTGCGCGGGCGGAGCGGTTTGCACCGGCGCCGGGATGTTTACGGTGGTCGACGCCCCACCTTCGGTCTGAATCTGAATCGGTGTCGAGCCGGCAGGCGCTGTCTGGGTGGTTCCACCCTTGGTGATGGGAGCGGCTCGTTCGAGAACCGTGGAGCCTGTTCTTCCGCTTCGCGTGGCGTAGACCGAAAGCGTCAGCGAAGTTAGCATAAAGAGCGCGGCGGCGATGGTGGTTGCCTTGGAAAGGACGGTGGCTGCGCCCCGGGGACCGAAAGCCGTCTGGGAACCCATGCCGCCGAAGGCGCCGGCGAGATCGGCGGCTTTGCCGCTCTGGAGCAGCACAACGACGACGAGGAAGAAACAGACGAGTACGTGAATGATGGTCAACAGAATGATCATAGGGGGCGAGGACAAGCGTCCGCTCGAATTATGAGTGTAGCACGAAAGGGCGGAGAAGTGGGGGTGGAGAGTGGGGAGAAAAAAAGTTAAAGGGTGCCGTGTGGGGGACGATAAGGCGTTAGAGGGAGAAAACGCCCCGCGGGCGAATATCCCGGACTGACTCGCGAGGGATAGCGAGGGTTAGTGAAGGCCAGGGAGATTGGCCGCAACGGCAGAAGCGAGGAGGTGGACAACAGTGAAGATCCACGACAGCCAGTTGAGCGGTTTGACAGGTTTGGGAGTGGGCGGTGCGGACCGGACGCGGGGCGCCGAGGGCGTCACGCCGAGCGGTCCGAGCCGTACCGAACAGAAGACTCCGGATGGGGACCGCGTCCAGCTTTCTTTACTAAGCAATGTGCTTCGGTTGGAAAGCGAGGACACCCCGGAACGGCTGGCCAAGGTGCAGGAACTGCGCGATGCCTATCGGTCGGGTACGTATCGGGGCGATGCGGAGGTGGTCAGCAAGCGCCTGATTGACGAAGCATTGGGAGGGTTCTGATCGTGGCCGGAGGGTGGCTGGCGGAGGCGGAACGCGCGTTGCGGGAGGCACGCAAGGACCGTTTCTTGCGCAATCATGCGGCAAGCACGGCCCGGCTGGAAGAGGCGGTGGGCCACTTGCGCCGGGCCGTAGGGGAAGCGCGGGGGATGGCGGAGGAGGAACGCAAGGCTCTTGCGGCCGCGCTTTCCGGCGTGCGGCGCGAACTGCGCCTGGCCGAGGCCACCCAGGGGCAAGCCGAAGGCTTTCTCGGGCAATGGGGGCAGGCCATCGTATCGGCGGCTGGGCGCGAAGCCGGTTACACGCGGGAAGGGGTGGTGGCGGCCACAACCGAACCGGTGCGGATCGCCGTGGAAGGATAAGGCATCTATGGGCGGGCTGTTCTCGGCATTGATTACGACGACGGGCGCGATGCGCGCCAACGACCGCGTGCTGATGACGATTCAGAACAACGTCAGCAATGCGAATACGCCGGGCTATGCGCGGCGGCAGTTGAGTCTCCGTCCGCGCCATTTTGACGTGCGCCTCGGCTTGGCCGGCGGCGTCGAGACGGGCGAGCTGATCAACTACCGCAATGCCTTCAGCGAGCGCAACGTTTGGCGGCAGAGCAACAATTACGGCCGGTTTGCCGAGCAGCGCCCGATTCTCGAAGAGGTGGAAGCCACGTTCACGATCTCCCAAAACGCGGGCATTCCGGGGGCGCTGAACCGCTTCTTCAATGGGGTGTCGAGCTGGGCGGTGAATCCGAACGATCCCGTGGCGCGGCAGGTGGTGCTCGACCGGGCGGCGAGCCTGGCGCGATCCTTCAACGAGACGGCGAAGAACATCGCGGCCGCGGCGACCACGGCGGACCGGCAGATCAGCGCCACGGTGGACCGCATCAACACGATTGCTGGGCGAGTGCGGGAAATCAACCTGGAGATGCGGACCGACCGCAGTAAGATGGACGATCCGGCGCTCGATGCGCAGTTGTATGCCTCGCTCGAGGAACTGTCCGAACTGGTGGATTTCAATGTGTTGCAGGCCGAAGACGGGACCATGCAGTTGCTGCTAGGTGGCCAGACGCCGCTGGTGATCGGGGACCGGCAATACAAGATCCGGGCGGACTATTCGCTGGGGAATCCGCGTATTGTCAACGATCAGGATGTCGACATCAGTTGGCAGGTGGGCAACGGCGGCTTGCGCGGTTTGCTGGAAACGCGCAATGAGTTGATCCCCGGCTATCAGGCGGATCTGGACCAGTTGGCGTCGACCTTTGCCGACCGTGTCAACGAGGTGCTTGCGGGCGGCCTGGACGCCAACGGGTCAACGCCGCTGGTAGACCTGTTTACCTACGATTCGGCGATGGGGGCGGCGGCGACGCTGGCGACCAACGCGCTTGAGCCGTGGCAACTGGCGGCGGCCGAGACTGCGGCGCCGGGTGGCAACGGCAATGCGCTGGCGCTCGCCGGGCTGGCCGAATCGGCGGAGCTGAACGGGGGCTCCTTTCACACGTTTTACGGGGAATTGGGCGCTAGGCTGGGGCGCGACTTGCAGAACGCCCGTGACGGCGTACAGATTCAGGAAGAACTGCTCTCGCAGAGCAAGGAACTGCGCGCCGAGCGCTCGGGCGTGTCGCTCGATGAAGAGGCGGCGCGGCTGGTGGAGGCGCAGCGCGCCTACCAGGCCAACGCCCAACTATTTCAGGTGTTGAATGAACTGACCGATGTGCTGATCAATCTGCTGCGCTAGGAGAAGACACGATGATCAACGGCTTACCCCCTTCGGCGGAACGGTTTCTGCTCGATGTCCGGCGGCACCAGCGGCGGCTCGATACGGCGCAACGGCAGTTGACCTCGGGCCTGAAGCTGACGCGTGTCTCGGATGCTCCGGATCAGGTGAGCCGCCTGCTGACGGCGCGCAACGGATTGGAGCGCGTCGAGCAGACGCAGTTGAACCTGGGGCGTGTGAAGACGGAAGTGGACACGGCGGAAAAGGCGCTGGCGACCGCAGTGAGCCTGGTGGAGCGGGCTCGCGTGCTAGGGGCGCAGGGATCGAGCGGGCATCAGGACGCTGGGACAAGGGCGCAGGTGGCTGCCGAACTGCAAGGCGTGCTGGAACGGCTGGTGGCCACGGCCAACGTTGCCGTGGAAGGCCGCTATCTGTTCAGCGGGGACAGCGACCAGACCGCGCCCTATGAACTCGATATGAGCCGGCCGTCCGGCGTGAGCGCGTATCAGGGGACGGCCTCCACGCGCAAGGTGGCTGACTCAAGCGGGCTCACCTTTGGGGTGGGCTTCACGGCCGAGCTGATCTTCGAATCGCCGAATCCCGATGAACAGGTTTTTGCCGCGGTCAACGGAATGCGGCGGGCCCTTCTGGCGGTGGACAATCCACCGGATCCACCGGACCCCACCATACCCACCATCGAAGAAGCGCTGCACAATCTTGGTTCGGCTTCCGTGTATCTGAATCAGCGGTTGGCCACCTATGGGATCATCCAGAACCGTGTGACGGAGTCGATCGATGCGGCGGCGAAACTGGAGCTGAGCTTGCGTACGCAGGTGGCCAACATCGAAGAGGCGGATCTGGCCGAGGCCGCCACCGAGCTGACACAGGCGCGGCTGCAACTGGACGCGGCGTTCCAGACGCGGGCGAACACACCGCGCAAGAGCCTGTTCGACTACCTGGGCTAAGCAGTCGGTTCGAATTTCCAGGCCGGGGGGACAATCCCCTTGACACGCAGGTACACCACGGTCTGGCCGCGGTGATGCGCCGTATGCATGTAGGCGCGAAACAGCACATCGGTGCCGGAGTGCGGGTTGCGTCCGAAGTTCACGTCCTTGCGCAGCAGATCTTTTTCCGTCATTTTGTCGAGAACGGCGGCCACCCAATCGAAGGACTCGGCGACGTAGCGCCGCACGGCGGCTTTGTCGGCCTGATTCAGCTCCTTGGCGATGGTGTCGCGGCCGGTGGGCAGCGATGCGGGGACCGGCAGAATGGCTAGTGCGCGGAAGTAGGCGATGTTGGCGAGGGCGAGATGCACCATCTGCTCGCCGAAGGTGCGCTGGGCGGGGTCGGGCTTGGAGGAGAACCCCTCTGGGGGCATGGCGTCGAGCATGGCGAGGGTGTACTCGCGGGTGTCCTTCCAGTGCTCGAT
>CAYOBO010000021.1:0-70404 GCA_964402295.1 uncultured Candidatus Solibacter sp.
AGCATCTATCGAGGCCAGGACAAGTCGTTCACTTCTTCCGGGAAGTTCTCGGGATCCGGGCCATCACTATAGAAGCTCTGGGGAAGCGGACCGCCGAGTTCCGGCGGTGGGCGGTAGCGTTTGCGCGCAAGCAAGGCATTCCCATGCAGTCGGCCGAAAAGGAGTCCGGAAAGGGACTTCGTCCGGCCTTTCTTGAAGAGGACAGAGAAGCAAAAATTAGCGGTAGGCTTCGCGGCGATGCTTTACGCGAAGGATGTGGATCGTCTCTGCCTGCTGGCCGAACCGTACTCGCCAGTCGCCAACGCGAAGGCGGGATTCACCCCCTGCAATCGAACCACGTTCCACCCCCGGTGGCAGCCAGACGCTCGACGGCTTGCTGTACCCGGACCTGAACAAGCTTGTCAAGCGCCGCCATGTCGACCAGCGCCTGCTCAGTCCATTCAATGCTTTTCACTTCAGGCCAAGCCTGCGCATGGCCGCATCATGCGGGATACCTTTTCCCACATTCTTCTTGAGCCAGTCGCGTGCCTCCTGCACATCATGCTTCTCCTGCTTGCCTTCCGGCTCGTCGTCTATCGGAGCATTGCGTAACGCCTCGGCAACGGCGTCCAACGGCTCGACCATTGTCTCCAGCAGATCGACCAAGGCCGTGAGTTGAGTTTGCGGCAAACGGTCGATCAGTTCGTGAGCATGCCGCCGGGAGTCGCTCATCGGGAACCTCCGGAATCGGCGCCCGACCTGCGGCGCGCCTTGTGGCGCAGAATGATGTTTTCGATCACCGAACGGATGATTTTCTTTTCCTCGGGATCGAGGCGAGCGACTTCTTCGAACTGAAGTCTCCACTCCTCATCGGGGCCGCGTTCGTCCTGCTCAAAAAAGCAGCCTATCTGCATTCACGCTGAGAACCATGGCGAGTTTGCGGATCGCATCGAGCGTGGGTTGCGACTGTCCGCTTTGATAGCGGCGAATCTGCGAGATGTGCATCTGAACCATCTCGGCAAGGGCCAGTTGGGTGAGGCCACGCTGCTTGCGCAACGCCACGAGATGCCGCGGAAAGTTCAGCGGCGGTGCTTTCTTCTTCACCAAGTCAGGATAACAAGGGGGAGCGTGAATGCTTGCTTCGTGGGTTCTCATAAGCGAGTTGCATACCGCTATTACCGGGGCCGGTGAAGAACGCCGATCAATTGGCCGAGAAAACCGACTCGCCGGAGAGCCAGGTTTTTTGGATATGGAGGCGCGAGGTGGCTTCGTCGTAGGTGAACTCGATGAGGTCGGCTTTTTCGCCGGTTTGGAGGCCACGCTGGCGGTTGGCGATGCGGCCGACCCGGGCGGGGTTGCGGGAGGCCATGGTCAACGAATCGGCGAGGCTGATACCGGCGAAGCGAATGGTGTTGCCGACGGCGGTGTCCATGCGGAGTGCGGAGCCGGCGAGACGGGTGCCTCCTTTCATGACGACGCGGCCCTCGGCGAGGAGTTCGACGTCGACTTCGCCGAGGCGGTAGAAGCCGGGGGCGCATTCGGCGGGGGCGACGGCGTCCGTGACGAGAATGGAACGTTCGAGGCCTTTGGCGCGGATGGCGCACTTGACGAATGTCGGGGAGAGATGGAAGCCGTCGCAGATGAAGCCGGCCGAGAGATTGTCGTTGGCGAGCTGGTCCCAGATGTAGTTGGGATGGCGGGGAAGGATGAAGTGGGCTCCGTTGCCGAGGTGGGTGGATTTGGTGGCGCCGGCGGCGACGGCATCGGCGATTTGCCGGCTGTCGGCTTTGGTGTGGCCGATGGAGACGATGACGCCTTGCTTGACGAGGGCTTCGATGTATTGGGGCGTGCCGGGCCATTCGGGAGAGACGGTGACGAGGCGGATGTAGCCGCGGGCGGCTTCTTGCCAGCGGTGGAACTCCTCGATGTCGGGCGGACGGACGTGCTGGACGGGATGTGCGCCGCGCGGGCCGTCTTCGGGGGAGATGTGCGGGCCTTCGACATGGAACCCTTCCATGGCGTGGCCATGAGGGAGTTGCTCCTTGGCGTTGGCGAGGTTGCGCAGGGATCCGATGATTTCGGGCTCGCCGCCGGTGATGACGGTGGGGAGGAGGCGGGTGACTCCGGTGGCGAACTGGACGGAGAGGGAACGGCCGATGTCCTCGAGGGGGCAGGAGGGGGTGCAGTAGTCGGCTCCGGCGAAGCCGTTGACCTGGAGGTCGATGAAGCCGGGGGCGATGAAGGGCAGGGGGCCTTCGGGTCTGGCGATGAGCGGGTCGACACCGGTGATTACGGTATCGAAGCGGACTTCGACGGGCTGGCCGGTGAAGGGGTCGATTCCCAAACGTTGCATGGAATTAGAACAGATCCTCTCAAGAATGTTTTATTCACAGAATACCCACACAGGGGGATGTCTAAACAATTGATGGTACAGCAAAAAGAAGTTGTGGAAAGGATGAGATTGTTCTGGCGCGAGGGGTAGGAGTCCTGTTAGAAAAGACAACAGATCCTCTGCGGGCGTTCAGGAGATGGGTTGATCTCGGGGGAGGTGGCCGTCTTCGGGATGCCCGCGGGATTTACTTTCCCTACCTTCTTCATCCCATCACTGCACGCGGGGGCGGAGACTTTCCAAAGCTTTCAGGATTTCGCGTTTCCAGGCTCCGGAGGGGTCGAGGTCGGGGTTGTAGTTGGTGACGCCGACGGCGGCGATGGGCAGGGTTTCGCGGACGAGGGCGATGTAGTTGGCGGGGTTTTCGACGCCTTCGAGGAAGTCGGTATCGATGTGAAGGTAGATGGCGTCGGTGCGTTGTTTGAGTTGATCGAGGGCGACGGGGAGCAGGCCGAGGGAATCGACGGGATGGGCGTTGATCCAGGAGTCTTCGAGACGCTCTTTTTCGCCTTGTTCGACATCCCAGAAGCAGGCGAGGATGACGTCGTGTTCGGAGACGATGCGCTCCATGCCGATGCGTTCGCGAAGTTCCTGGTGGCAATGGCCGGTGAGGATGGAGAGGGTCATGCCCTCGATGTTGCCGCTGATGCTGGTTTCGGGGGTGTGGAAGTCGGGGTGGCGGTCGAACCAGACGATACCGAGGCGTGGCGTTTCGATGGCGGCGATGGCGCCGATGGCGGAGTTGCAGTTGCCGGCGAGGACGACGGGGATGGTTTCCTCTTCGATAGCCTGTTGGACGGATTGTTTGACGGTGCGGTTGACGTCGACGATGGAATCGGGGCCCTGGCTGCGAAGGTCGCGGAGGCGGACATGGCTGACGAGGGCGGGCATGCCGCGGGCACCGAGGAGTTGATCGAGGCCGGCGGCGAGCAGATGGCGCGGGCCTTTTCCGACGGCTACGTCTTCGAGGCCCATGTGGAACGGCACTTCAATTAGTGTGAACATGTTGTGTCAGCAGATCGCGGAACATCGCAAAGACACCGGGGTAGTTCACGGTATTCAACATGGAAACCGGAGTGGCGCCCTCTGCCTGTTTTCGTTCCAGAACCCTACCGTAATTCTCGCCGAAACGGGTGTCCACATCCAAGTGGAGCGGTTCCGGGGGCTCAAATAATGTTGGGGCGATGAGCCATGCGGCGACGAGGGAATCCCAGAGGGAGACGGTGGCCTGAGGGTTTTTGTAGAAGGCGGGGTAACGATTGCCGAAGTCTTCGGCGAAGCGGCGGGTGATGGGGGTGCGGACTTTGACGATGGCGTCGAAGCCGGGTTTGTCGAGGAGCGCGCGGTTACAAACATCGAGGCCGAACATGATCTTGTGGCGGATGGGGGATTGGAGGACGGCGGAGGCGGCTTCGGGATCGAACCAGAAATTGAACTCGGCTTGTTTGGAGGCATTGCCGGGGACACGGAGCTGGCCGCCCATGAAAACGAGGCGGCGGATTTGGGAGGCGATGGCGGGGCGTTTTTGGAGGGCGAGTGCAATGTTGGTCATGGGGCCGAGGGCGACGATGGTGATTTGGCCGGGTGCGGCTTCGATGCGGCGGATGATTTCGTCGACGGCATTAGCGGGGATTTTCGGGGTGGGTGGTTTCTTTTCGCCGAAAGCCCCGCGGAATTCGAGAGGGCCCCATTTCCGGTGGGCTTCTTCCGCCATGGCGGGGGTGTGTTTGAGGGGCATGTCCGCGCCGAGGTAGACGGGCGTTTGCGACTGGCCGAGGAGTTTGAGAATTTCACGGGTGTAGCGGAGGCTGGAGGCGGACCAGACGTTGCCGCTGACGATGGTGATGGCTTCGACTTTGGCGGTGGATGGGGCGCGGAGGAGCATGGCGATGGTGGCTCCGTCGTCGCCGAAGTAGCCGCAGTCGGTATCGATGACGATGCGTTCGGCGGCGTGCGCGGAGAGGGCAAGAACAAGAAGGGCGGGAAATGTTTTGGGGGACGGAATCACGGTTTGGAATCAGTATATCGGAGGGAGTGGGGAGTCGAGTTGCTATACTTGTGCGGTCATGTCGGAACACCAGGTAATCCCCGCACGGCTGATCTTCTGGGCGCTGGTCATCGGGGCCGCGGCGGGTGTCGTGGCCAATACCTATGCCGCCGGGAGTCCGGGGCTGGCGTGGACGATTCGCAACGTTACGGAACCGATCGGGCAGGTGTGGTTGCGCGGGTTGTTCATGGTGGTGATCCCGCTGGTGTTTTCGACGATGGCGTTGGGCGTGGTGAACCTGGGGCAAGTGGGCAGCGTGGGGAAAGTGCTGGGGAAAACATTTGGCCTGTTTTTGTTTGGGACGGCGATTGCGGCGACGATCGGGCTGGTTCTGGTGAACACGCTGCGGCCGGGCGACGGGTTGCCGAAGGATCTGGTGGATCAGGTGATGGCGGAGTATAAGGGGGAGGCCGAGGCGCGGCGGGCGCGGCTGGTGGGATTCGGCGTGCAGACATTCGTGAATATTGTGCCGCGCAATCCGGTGGAGGCGGCGGCCACGGGGGATTACCTGGCGGTGATCTTCTTCGCGGTGATTTTCGGGCTCGGGTTGTCGAAGATTACCGAGCGGCAGGCGAAGCCGGTGGTGGAGGTGCTGGAGGGGATCGCGGAGATTACGGTGAAGATCATCGGGATGGTGATGCAACTGGCTCCGCTGGGTGTGGCGATGCTGGTGTTTTCGACGGCGTCGCGATTTGGGATTTCGCTGCTGAAGGCGCTGGTGATTTACGTGGCGGTGGTGATAGCCGGGTTGTTGATCCACATGCTGGTGGCGTTGGGAGTGATGGTGCGGACCTTGGGAGGAATGAATCCGGTGCGGTTTTTCAAGGCGATTCTGCCGGTGATTGTGACGGCGTTCTCGACGAGTTCGTCGAGCGCGACGCTGCCGACATCGATGCGGGTGGCGGAGACGGGTTTGGGGTTGCCGCGTTCGATATCGGGGTTCGTGTTGCCGCTGGGGGCGACGGCGAACATGCACGGGACGGCGCTGTTTGAGGGCGTGACGGTGCTGTTTCTGGCGCAGGTGTTTGGGGTGAACTTGCCGCTGGCGACGCAGATTACGGTGATTGTGCTGGCGGTGACGACGGCGGTGGGAACGGCGGGGGTGCCGGGCGGATCGCTGCCGCTGCTGGCGATGGTGCTGGAGACGGTGGGATTGCCGGGGCAGGGAATTGCGATTGTGCTGGGGGTGGACCGGTTGCTGGACATGAGCCGGACGACGTTGAACGTGGTGGGGGATCTGGCGTCGGCGGTGATTGTGGCGCGGAGCGAGGGTTTGGATACGAGCTCCGGGGAGGCCTGACCGGTCAGTTCATGAATGGGTAACGAAAAACTCCTGGAGTACCTGGGTGCTCCAGCAGAAACGGTCCTGCTGGAGCAATTCGTCGCAAATGCCGCGGGCTCGCAGGTGCCGTTGTCCCTGCGAAGGGTCGAAGGCGTAGACGAGGATGTTCGTGTCAACGAAAGTGAGCATCGCTATCTCTGATAATGATCATCCCGCTTCCAGGTGATTGGTCCAATCGGGAGGGATAGTCTCAGAAGCCGCTCTCGGGCTTGACGGCGGGAAGAGCTTTGGCGCACGGTATTCTCGAGGAATTCGCGCACCATCTGATTCACCGTAGTGCTTCGGCCAATGGCCAGCTTGCGTGCCTCGCGAAGCAGTTGGTCATCGATTACGAGTGTGAGATTCGCCACATGACCAGTGTGGCACGGGAACCGTGTTGCCGCGCTCAGCGCTCGCCCCATTTGAGCTTGGCGCGAAGGACGTCGAAGAAGAGCTGCGCGGGGGGGCGGATGAGGCTGATGGAATGCTCGGATCGTTTGCAGATGATGGTGTCGTCCTGCTGGAGGGGTTCGCCGACTTGGCCGTCGATGGTGAGGTATGTGGAGTCGTTGGGGTCGTGGGATACGAGGCGGATGACGCTGGTGTCGGGGACGATGACCGGGCGGTTGGTGAGCATGTGGGGGCAGATGGGTGTGATGGTGAGTGCGGCGACGGAAGGATAAATGATAGGGCCGCCGGCGGACAGGGAATAGGCGGTGGATCCGGTGGGAGTGGAAACAATGAGGCCATCGGCCTTGAAGGTGCTGACGAAGTGGCCGTCGACGAAGGTATCGACGTTGGCCATGCGGGCGAGGGCGGCTTTGGTGATGACGGCGTCGTTGAGGGCTTCGTAGCCGGCGACTTTCTTTCCGTTGCGGAACAACTCGCAGAGGAGCATGCGGCGGCGACCGATGCGGTGTTCGCCGCGGAGGGCGCGTTCGAGTTCGGGGTAGAGTTCGTCGATGGTGATGGCGGTGAGGAAGCCGAGTCCGCCGAGGTTGACGGCGAAGAGGGGGATGTCGCGGCCGGCGATGGCTCGGGCCGCGGAGAGGAGGGTGCCGTCGCCGCCGAGGACGATGACGAGTTGCGTACCTTGGGGGACGAGTTCGCGGGGGATGGGATCGACACCGGTGGTATAGGCGGCCGTTTGGGGATCGCAGCGGGCGGCGATGTTGCGCTCCTTCAGCCAGAGGAGCAGTTCGGGGACAAGCGACTGGGCTTGGCGCGTTCCGGGTTTGCTGACGATTCCTACCGTGTCAATGACGGGCATGCAAGAGGAACTCCTGATTTCCTTCGGTACCTAAGATGGGGCTGGCAATGATTTGTGTTTGAAAGCCGAGCGCTTCGGCGGATTGGCGTACTTTATCACAGCAGGCGGCGTGGATGGCCGGATCGCGGACGATGCCGCCTTTGCCGATGTGTTCGCGGCCGGCTTCGAATTGGGGCTTGATGAGGACGATGAACTGGCCGGTGGGTTTGAGGAGGGCGGGGAAGCGGGGCATGAGCAGAGTGGCGGAGATAAAGCTGACATCGCAGACGATGAGGTCGGCGGGTTCGCCGATTTGGTCTGGGGAGAGGTAGCGGGCGTTGGTGTTTTCGTGGAGGATGACGCGCGGGTCGGTACGAAGCTTCCAGTCGATTTGGCCGGCGCCGGTGTCGACGGCGTGGACTCGGGCCGCGCCGCGCTGGAGAAGGCAATCGGTGAAGCCGCCGGTGGAAGTGCCGATGTCGATGGCGGTGCAGCCGGCGGGATCAATGTGGAAGGCATCGAGGGCAGCGGCGAGTTTCACGCCGCCCCGGGAGACGAAGGGAAGGCGGCCGGTGAGTTCGATGCGGGCATCGATTGGGATTGTGCGGCCGGGCTTGTCGGCTTTTTGTCCGTTAACGAGGACTTCGCCGGCGAGGATGAGGGCTTGGGCTTTTTCGCGGGATTCGGCGAGGCCGCGATCGGTGAGGAGTTGATCGACTCTGGCCTTGGGCGGCTTCATGCGTCGCGGTGCACGATCTTGTCGGCGAGTTGGCGGAGGCGGAGGGCGCGATCGCCGAAGCCCGCCAGGGCGCGGTGGGCTTTGCTGAGTTGCTCGGCGGCCATGCGCTTGGAGGCTTCGAGGCCGTAGACGGCGGGGAATGTGATTTTGTGCTGCGCGGCATCCTTGCCGGCGGTCTTGCCGAGTTGTTCGGAGGATTGTTCGATGTCGAGGATATCGTCGACGATTTGGAAGGCGAGTCCGATGGCTTCGCCGTAGGCGGTGAGTGCGGCGAGTTCTTCGGTGGTGGCTTCGGCGTAGATGGCTCCCATGCGGACGCTGGCGCGGAGGAGGGCCCCGGTTTTGGCGCGATGGATGGCGTCGAGGCGTTCGGCGGTGGGCTCGGATTTTTCGCCTTCGATGTCGCGGACTTGGCCGGCGATCATGCCTTCGACGGTGCCGGAGGCGACGGAGAGTTCTTCGATGAGGGCGCAACGGGTGGCGGGATCGATGTCGAGTTGCGCAAGGATCTGGAAGGCGCGTGTGAGAAGGGAATCGCCGGCGAGGATGGCGATGGCTTCGCCGAAGACGACGTGGTTGGTGGGGCGGCCGCGGCGGAGATCGTCGTTGTCGAGGGCGGGGAGATCGTCGTGAATGAGGGAGTAGGTGTGGATGAGCTCGATGGATGCAGCGGCGTGTTCGATGCCATCGGTGCGGCGGCCGACAGTGTGGCAGGCGGCGATGCAGAGGATGGGGCGAACGCGCTTGCCTCCGGCGAAGAGGGAGTAACGCATCGCTTTGTGGATGGTTTCGGGGGATTGGGAATCCGGAGGGACGGCGCGATCGAGGGCGGCGTCAACGAGGGCCTGCTGTTGGGTTAGGTATTCGGAGAAGGACATTTAGGAATCGGTGCGGAAGGGTTCGGGAGTGACGCGGCCGCCGCGGCGGATGAGTTGCTCGACACGGGTTTCGGCATCGTCGAGTTGTTTGCGGCAGGCGGCGCTGAGGGCGGTGCCCTTTTCGAAGAGGGCGAGGGCCCGTTCGAGCGGGAGATCGCCGGCTTCGAGTTCTTTGACCACGGCTTCGAGGTCGGCGAGACTGGATTCGAAGCTGGGGGATGGTTGATCTTCGGGCATTCTTCTAATTTTAAAGGAAGTCTTGGGCGGGAGACTGCATGAACCGGCCGCCGGGGTCATGGGGCGATGCGGATGATGGTTTCCCTGGTATCGAGGCGGTTGCCGATCAAGTAGCCGGCTACAGTGGCGGCGGCGGTAATGCCGGACCATTGGGCGATGCGGGCTCCGTCGGAGACATTGACCCGCGAGTCGCTAATGGCCCAGGGGAGCGTGCCGAGGGCGGCTCCGGCGCCGGCGGCGGCGGTGAAGATGGCGCGGCGCGGACCTTTGGTTTGGCGAACGCGAATCTCGCGGACCGTTGCGCGGGCGATGCGTCCGGAAGGGGCTTGCTCCATAAGGATGGCCTCTTCGGTGACAGATGAGGCGACGCCTCTGATTTGGCGGTTGTCCGAGAGGAGGACGGTGGCCTGGCGGTTGGCGATTGCGCCTTGCAATTCATTCCAGCGGAGCGTGACCGTCTGTTCGGCGAAGGCGGTGGAGTGGAGAAGGAGAAGCGAGAGCAGCAACGCGGCCATATCTCTATTGTGGCGGTTCCACGTTCACTTTGGCGGCAGTGCGGGCGAGTTCTTCCCATACTCCCTTGGCAAGCGGGATGCCTTCCACGGAGCGGATGCGGGCCATGCGCCATTCGGGCTCGCCGGCGACGAGCACTTCGTTGTAGCCCGCCGATGGGGGCGTCGATTTGACGTGGCCGATTAACCATTCCATGCGGGCGTTGAACTCTTCGATGGGCATGTAGCGGGCGACATCGATGCCGATGAAGGCCTGGCCGCAGCGCATGGGACGCGTGCGGATACGGACGCCACCGACTTCGGTGGACATCGCTCCGCCACTGAGTACGGCGACGAGGATTTCCACCATGAAGGCGAGTCCGCTGCCTTTGTAGCCGCCGAGGGGCATCGGCATGCCTTTGATGGCTTTGGCGGTTTCGGTGGTGGGGACGCCTTCGCTATCGTAGGCCCAACCTTGGGGAATGGTGGGTTCGCCGGAGAAGTTCGCCTTGAAGATCTTGCCCATGGCGACGGTGGTGGTGGCCATGTCGAGAAGCCAGGATGTTTCGGCGGCTCCCGGGAGGGCCATGCAGATGGGGTTGGTGCCGAAGCGGGGTTCCTTGCCCTGCCATGGCGGAACCAGTGGCGTGGCATTGCACATGGAGATGCCGATCAAGCCGGCGCGGGCGATTTTTTGGGACCAGAACGCGGCGGCGCCAAAATGGTTTGAGTCACGCACGGTGACGAGGGAGACACCGTGCTCTTTGGCGAGGCGGATGGCGTGGCCGCAGCAGATATCGGAAATAATCTGGCCGATGCCGTTGTCGGCGCTGTATGTCATGGCGCCGCCGGATTCGGTGACGATGTGGCCGCTGGTTTCGAGGTCCATGCAGCGCATCGCCATGTGCTCGATGTAGAAGTTGAGGAGCTGGACGCCGTGGGAATCGACGCCACGGAGGTTGGCTTCGACGAGAGTGTGGGCGATGAAGGCGGCGCGTTCGCTGCTGACGCCGGCGCCTTGGAGCATTCTGGCGGCGTATTCGCGCAGCGGTTGCGCGGGAATGACAACGTATTCTTCAGCCATGAGACGTTAGTTCTTCTTCTGATCCATCAAGAGGAGTTTGCGGATTTCACTCTTTTCGAGATCTGCCTTGCGGACGATGCGGGCGCTTAAATCCATTCGCTTGGGCGGTTCCTTGCCGGAAAGCTTGTCGACCAGCGTGCGCACGGATTCATAGCCGATTTTGAAGGGATCCTGCACGACGAGGGCGTCGACAGAGCCTTCCTTGAGATCTTCGATGAGGCTTTCGCTCGAGTCGAAGCCGACGAGCATGACCTTGTCCTGGAGCTCGCGGGCTTTGATGGCGAGCGATGCTCCGACGCTGCCGGGTTCGGCCGAGGCGAAGATCCCTTTCAGTCCGGGATTGGCGGCGAGGAAATTTTCGGCCGCGGCGCGACCCTTGGCACGGTCGGACTGGGAGAACTGGCGGGCGACGATTTTGATTTTCGGGAAATCGGCGGCGATGGTGTCTTCGAAGCCTTTTTCGCGATCCATGGTGGACTGGCTGCCAGGAGCATGCATGAGCAAAGCCACGTTGCCTTCGCCGCCAATGAGGCGGGCGAGTTCACGGGCGGCCATTTTCCCGCCTTCGACGTTGTTGGTGGCGACGAAGGTCATGTATTTTTCGGAGTCGAGGCCGGAATCGAAGACGGTGACGGGGATGCCGGCGCCGGTGGCGCGCTCGACGGCCTGAACAAGGGCTTTGCGCTCGGCGGCGGCGATGGCGATGCCATCGACGTGTCGGGCGACCATGGAGTCGACGATCTGGATCTGGCGGCTGTATTCCGTTTCGGCGGAGGGGCCGTTCCAGAGGACGTCGACGCCGAGTTCCTTGCCGGCGGCCATGGCTCCGGACTGGACGGCGATCCAGAAGACGTGCGATGTGGCTTTGGGGATGACGGCGATCTGTTTTTTCTTCGGACCCCCGGTACAACCGGCGAGGAAGAGGGCAAACAGAATGAGGCTAGGCCGCACACCAGCCTCCGTCGATCAGGATATCGGTGCCGGTGATAAAGCCGGCGTCGGGGGAGCAGAGATACAGAGCTAATTTTCCGATTTCCTCCACTTTGCCCCAGCGGCCGACGGGGATTTTCGAAAGAAATTGGGCGTTGAGTTCGGGATTCTGCATGAGAGGCGTGTTCATCTCGGTGCCGAAGGGACCGGGGCTGATGCCGTTGACGGTGATGGCGTCGGGGGCGAGTTCGAGGGCGAGCGCGCGGGTCAGCCCGAGGAGAGCGGTTTTCGAAGAGGAATAGGCGGTGCGTCCGGGCAGGGAGACGTGACTCATGATCGAGGTCATGTTGATGATGCGGCCGTAGCCGTGGCCCTTCATGTGGGGGACGAAGGACCGGCACATGAGGAAGACACTGGTGAGATTGCTGTCCATGACACGATTCCATTCTTCGAGGGTGAAATCGGTGATGTTCTTGCGGAGATTGATGCCGGCGTTGTTGATGAGGATGTGGCAGGTTCCGAAGCGTTCGATGATTTTGGCTTCGACGGCGCGGACGGAATCCTCCTGGCTGACGTCGGCGAGGAATACGCCGCATTCGGCGCCGAGGGCGCGGGCAGCGGCAGCGGTTTCCTCGAGTTTGGCGGCGTCGCGGGCGACGAGGGCGAGTTTGGCGCCGGCTTCGCCGAGAGAGAGGGCCATGGCGCGGCCTAGTCCGCGGCTGGCTCCGGTGATGACGGCAATTCGATTTTTGAGAATTGGTTCGCTCATTTTTTTGTTTCGCTCAACTTAGCAACGATATCGAGAATTTGTTCGGCAACGACGCGCGGGGCGGAGATCTGTTCGATGGTGAGGCGGCTGGTTTCGCCGGCTGTTTCGATGGAGAGATCGCCCAGGCCGAGGAGCCGCTGGGCAAAGGTCTGATGGACGGTGACGTCCTGAACTTTGTGGAGGGGGATGGAGCGGGCGGTTTTGGAGGCCATGCCGGCTTCGTATTTGAGACGGTCTCCGGCGATTTCCATGGTAGTAAAGCGGGCGCGGAGATGCTGTACTGCCGCTGCGGCGAGCAAGTAGGCGGGCAGGAGGTAACCGGCGGCAAAGTAGGGCTGGTCCTTGGCGAGCCAAATGTAGGTGACCCCTGCCGCGAGAATTGCGGCGAGGAGGTATTTTCCTTTTACCAGCATGGTGCTGGGACGGATTTTCATATCTGCCATAGGGAGGTAGCCCGAAAAGGCTTATTGTAACCCCTGGAGCCTTCGCTCCAGAAATCGGCGTTCGGCGGCGTTGGAGGGACAGCCGAGAGCGTCCATGTACGATGCGGCGGCGAGAGTGAGTTCACCCGCTTCCTGGTGGAGGGCTGCTTTGACAGCGGGGAGGAGATAGTAGCGGGAAAGAGCGGGGTCGCCGGCGATTTCGTCGACGGCCGCTAATCCGGCTTGTGGACCGTCGCGGCGGGCAAGAGCCACGGCGCGATTGAGCAGGATGACAGGGGACGGTTGTAGTTGGTAGAGCTGATCGTAGAGTGCGACGACGTAGGACCAGTCGGTTGCATCGCCGGCGTGTTGTGCCGCGATGGCGGCTTGGATGTGGAACGGAGTGATCTCATCGCCTTGCGCGCTCCGGTCGAGGTGATGGAAGCCGAGGGCAATGGCGCGCCGGTCCCAGAGGGCGCGGTCCTGCTGTTCGAGCAGAATGAGGTCGCCGGAGGCATCGGTTCGGGCATCGAGGCGGGCGGCGTGCAGGTATTGCAGGGCGAGGAGCGCATGTGTTTCAGGGAGCGCGGTGTGCGGATTCGAGGCCAGCAGGGAGGTGAGGTAGATGGCTTCCTCGCAGAGATCGCGCCGCAGAAGCGATTCGCCGCTGGAGGCGCTGTAGCCTTCGTTGAAGATAAGGTAGAGCGCTTCGAGGACGGATTGCAGCCGCTGGGGGAGATGTTCGGGCGCGGGGAGTTCGAGGGGAATGTTGTCTTCGCGGATTTGGCGTTTGGCGCGCACGATGCGCTGGGCGATGGCGTCCTCGCGGGTGAGGAGGGCGCGGGCGATTTCGGCGGTGCTGAATCCGGCGACGAGTTTCAGGGTCAGGCAAAGACGGGCCGGCTCGGGAAGGCAGGGATGGCAGCAGAGAAACATCATGGCGAGCGGTTCGTCGGGAAGGTCGGAAGCAGAGGAGGCCAACGACATGCGGCGCTCGATTTCGGGGATTTTTGAGGTGAGCGAAGACTGGCGGCGCAGGCGGTCGAGCGCCAGGTTTCGGGCGACGCGCAGGAGCCATCCCTGGGGGTTGTCCGGTATGCCCTGGAATGGCCACAGTTCGAGTGCGCGCAGCAGGGCGTCCTGGACGACTTCTTCGGCGAGGCTGAGATGGCGGGAGCCGAAGATGGCCGTGAGCATGGAGACCATCCGTCCCGACTGGCGCCGGAACAGATGGTCGATTACGCCGTTTACGGACCGGGTCATTCGGTGGGTTCGATTTCGCGGACTTCGATGACGCCGAAATCGAGGTGCGGGCAATCGGAGGCCAGGGAAACCGCTTCCTCATAGTTGGCGGCTTCGATGAGGTAATAGCCGGCGACGATTTCCTTGCTTTCGATAAAGGGTCCGTCGGTGACGGAGACCTTGCCCGCGGCGGCGCTGATGCGGCGGCCGGTGCCGTCCTGGAGTTTGTTGCCGCCACGCATGTGGCCCTTGGCGGCGATCGAGGCTCCCCAGGCTTTGTAGCGCTTGATGATGGCCTCCATCTCACCAGGGCTGATGTTGGGGGCCGCGGTGGAGCTCTCGCGAAGCAAGAGGAGGTATTGTGGCATGGAGCAGGTTCCTTTCTGAAGTTAACAATTCGGCGGGCCGGAATGCTTGGCCGCAATGGGAAGACGAACAGAGTAGGGGAAAATCGACAGCAGGTGTGATGGAAATCCTTCCATGTTTGCACGTTTCCCGTTGTACGCTTGTTAGAAGGAGGGATTGCCAACCATGAAGCCAATAGGAGTATTGTGTGGCATGCTTGCGCCGGCGCTGCTGCTGGCGGATTTCACGTATACGGAAACGACGCGCATCACGGGAGGCGTGATGGCGAGCATGAGCCGGTCGCTGGGCGGGCTGTCGAAGAGTATGCGGAGCCTTACCGAACCGCAGACGACGACGCACATTCTGAAGGGCAACAAGATGGCCGAGATCGGGCCCAGGGAGGGAACGATTTACGATCTGGACGCCGGGTCCATTACCACGATCGATTTCGAAAAGCGGACCTACTCGACCATCACGTTCGAGCAGATGCGCCAGGCGATGGAACGGATGATGGCGAAGAACAAGGGCAAGATCGAGGAAGCCAAGGCCAAGGGCAAGGGCGATCCGAACGTGGAAGCGGACTTCAAGGTGGACATCAAGGAGACCGGCAAGACGCAGATGATCTCCGGGTTCAACGCGAAGGAAGTCATCATGACCTTCGTCCTGGAGGGGAAGGACAAGAAATCGGGGCAGAGCGGCTCGATAGAGACGATGAGCGCCATATGGGTGGCGCAGGAAAAGATTCCCGGCTATGAGGAAGTGGAAGAGTTCCAGAAAAAGCTGGCCATGAAGTACGCGGGGGCGTTGCGAAGCATGGCCACGTCCAACTTCGCCGCCGCGTTTGCGAGCGATCCGCGCATGAAGGAAGCCATGGAAAAGATGGCCAAGGAAGCGGAGAAGCTGAATGGCGTGCACCTGCGGCAGATCACGAAAATGGGAACGGGACTGGACCCCGCCAAAGCGAGCGAGATTTCCGACCCGAACGCGACCCCGCAGGGTCCCACGGCCGGCGAGTTAGCCGGCAAGGCCGCCGAAAAGCAAGCCGCCGATAGCGCTGAGAAGCAGGTGCTGGGGCGGTTGGGGCGGATTGGTGGGCTGGGCGGATTCGGGCGGCGGAAGCCGAAGCAGGAGCAGGCTCCGGAGCCGCCTCCGCAACCGGCTGCGCAGAATCAGCAGGGGCAGGCGAGCGGAATGCTGATGGAGATGGTGCAGGAATCGGGGAATTTCTCGAATGCTCCCGCCGATGGATCGAAGCTGGAGGTGCCCGCCGGATTCAAGCAGGTGGAGCATCCCATGCTGAAAGAAGCGCGGTAAAGGATCCGCGGACGGTAGGAAACAGAAAGGGCAGCCAAGCTGGAGTGGCGGGGCTGCCCTTGTTCTTTTCGCGGATGGGGCGTTACTCGATGTCGCGAGTCTTGCGCTTGCGGTTACGCTTGCGCGCCAGCGCTTCCTTTACGCGCTTCTTCTCGCCGGGCTTGAGGTAGAAGGAGTGCCGTTTGATCTCCTTAATAATGTCCTCTTGCTGCACCTTGCGTTTGAAGCGGCGTAACGCGCTTTCAAGCGTTTCGCCATCTTGTACGACGACTTCGGCCAAACCGAATCACCCCTTCCTGGTTCCAAAATGTCGGAAATTTTTCCGGCTGAACAGCCACTACCTATCTTCGCAGGTTTGCCCTCCGCAGGACAACTTGCATAATATCGGAGGTAGGTTCTTATGCGCAGTACGCTAGCGATCCTCTTGGCTGGAGGCGCTGGAGAGCGTCTGTTCCCGCTGACTCGGAACACAGCCAAGCCAGCCGTGCGATTCGGCGGCATGTACCGCATCATCGATTTCACGCTGTCCAATTGCATCAACAGCAACCTGCGCCGGGTGTTCGTGCTGGCACAGTACAAGGCGCTGGATCTGATCCGGCATATCCGGGCGGGCTGGAGCATTCTGTCGCCGGAGCTGAATGAATTCATCGAAGTGATCACGCCGATGAAGCGGGTGCACGACGACTGGTATCTGGGTACGGCCGATGCGGTGTATCAGAACATCGAATCGATTCAGGCCGAGGCCCCGGAGCATACGCTGGTTCTTTCGGGCGACCACATCTACAAGATGGATTACAGGGAGATGGTGGAATGGCACCGGCGGCGGGGAGCGGACGCGACGATCGCGACGATACAGGTGGATCCGGCGGAGGCAGTGCGATTCGGAGTGGCCATGATCGACGCGGACTACCGGATTTCGGGGTTTGAGGAGAAACCGAAGCACGGGAATCCGACGCGGAGCCGGTTTAACCCGGACATGGTGAGCGCATCGATGGGGATTTATGTGTTCCGCACGGCGGCGCTGCTGGAGGCGCTCCGCGAAGACGCGGAGCGGCCGGATTCGTCGCACGATTTCGGGAAGGATATCCTGCCGCGGATGGTGCAGCGGGGCAATACGATCGCCTATGACTTCCAGGATTTGAATGACAAGATTGTGCGGTACTGGCGGGATGTTGGGACATTGGACGCCTATTACGAGGCGAACATGGACTTGGTGTCGGTGACTCCGGAGTTCAACCTGTATGACAGCCGGTGGCCGATCCGGACGCACATGCCGCAGCAGCCGCCGGCGAAGTTCGTCTTCGCGCAGGAAGGGCGGCGAATGGGTGTGGCGATCGACTCGATTGTGTCGCCGGGGTGCATCGTGTCCGGGGGACGCGTGATTCGGAGTGTGCTGTCGCCGGGAGTGCGGGTGAACAGCTATTCCGACGTGGAGAATTCGATCCTACTGGAAGGCGTGGATGTGGGGCGGTACTCGCGCATCCGGAACGCGATTGTGGACTCAGGTGTGAAGCTGGCCGAAGGGACGGAAATCGGATGGGATGAGAATGCGGACCGGGAACGGGGGATAACGATCAGCGAGAACGGTATCCGCGTCGTGTCGAATTCGGCCGGTGTGGGGATGGCTGCTAGCGTGTGACCGGCGGCAGCCCGGGTATCGCCACCGGATAGAACTATTCAAAATGCGAGGGGGCCGCGGAGTCCGCAGCCCCCTTCGTCGGCTCTCGATGCAGAGGTTAGCTGGGACGAGGCGCTTCGCCGGCTGCATGCAGTCCGTTGTGCACGGCAAAAAGCGCCAGTTCGAGGCGGTCGGCGACGCCGAGCTTCTCGAAAATGTTGTGGAGGTGATTCTTCACCGTCTGTTCGCTGATGAAGAGCTTCTCGGCCATCTCTTTGTTGCGGTATCCCTGCGCCACGAGTTGCACGATTTCCCGTTCCCGATTGCTCAGTGGGGAGCGCTCACGAACCTTGGTTCCGGAAGCGCGCAACCGTTCGGCGGGACTGGCGAACTGCTTCATGACGGCGGCCGTGGTTGCTGCATCGAGCCAGATTTCGCCCTCATGCACCTTGCGGATGCTGTTGGCGATGAGCTGCATGGGGCCCTGCTTCGGGAGAATGCCGGAACAGCCGAACTTCATCGCCTGCACGAATTCGTTGCGGTCGCCGGCAAAGGTGAACAGGATGACCCGCGTCTGGGAGCCATTGAGCTGCATGTTCTGGAGAATGGTCAAGCCGTCGACCGTCGGCATGCGCAATTCCAGCAGCAGGATATCGGGGTTCAGTTCTTGGATCATCTGGAGGACTTGGCGGCCGTCGGTCGCTTCGCCGACGATCTCGATGTCCTTCTCTTTGCCCAAAAGTTCCTTCACTCCGAGTCGAACAATGGGTTGATCATCGGCGAGCAGGACGCGGATCTTACCCGATTCCTTTTTACCGATGATTTCCTCTACCGGTGGTAGGGGATTTGAGGGGAGAGAGACTGCGTGAAAACTCATAGCTAAGTAGTAGGTACCATGTATTGGATTTTTCTTTCAAGTTCTAGTACGCACGATTCGGGCAAACTTCGGTACTGGTACATTGACCGCATGAATTCGTACTTTTGTCTGAGCGGGTAGTGGAACGTATTGTGTAGCAATGGAATACCAACTGTGTTCAGTAACAGGTACCAGGGTTGGAAGAGTGCGTATAGGAAGAAAAAAATATTTTGGTCATGGAGCGAAGAAGGCAGGGTCTTGAGCCGAGTGATGGGAAGGATGGAAAGTACGGGATCATGCGGTCAAGCGGGCCGGGTGAGAAACCAGAGAGGTAGGGTGGGCGTGGAGGGAGTGGGTTACGGACCGGCTTATCGTTCTTCGTGCTGCGGTTCTTTGAGGCGCCAGGGCTTCACGTCGTTGTTGATCAGCAGCATCCGGATGGTTTCCCGTCCGACGGTGGGCACCAAGCGGCGGCGAACTGCCTCCTCGGCGATGAGGCGGACGGTCCAGCGGGAATAGCCCGAGGGAGGGGCGCCGGAGACCATGGCCAGGATACGGCGCCGCTGATTGACATTGAGCAGAGCAGCCGCGCCGGGACGGGGTTTTTCGTAGATGGCGCGCTCGAGGCCGCCCTGGTGGTAACGCCAGCCGATGTCACGGACCGATTTGGCACTGAGATTGAGATTGTGGGCGACGGTCTGGGCGGGTAGGCCGCTGGACAGTTGCAACAGTGCCAATGCGCGCAGCAGAACACGGGCGGGGCTGACACCTTTGCGGAGCAGGCGACGCAACTCGTCTTCCTCTTCCTTGGACAGACTAATCAGCAACCGCCGGTATGGACGCATGATGAGAGTATAGGGTAAAACAATCGCAAACGAAATGTTTTTTAGTACTAGTTGTACGGAGTTCGGACTAGTCCGTTCTAGCCATGTTGGGTTATGGACGGAACGACGGTCACCTCGCGGCATGGACCGATTTTGCTACTCTCCCCGCAGGTGCGGGGAGTAAGAAATCCCCATCGGAGTGGAGTGGTACTTCCGTATGATTTCAAACTCGCGATCTAATGTTTAAGGCAGGTAATCGCGTAGGAATTTTCCGGTAAACGAGCTGTCGGCCGCGGCGATCTGGGCGGGGGTGCCTTCGGCGACGACGATGCCGCCGGCTTCGCCGCCTTCCGGGCCCAGGTCGATGATCCAATCGGCGCGGCGGATGACCTCGAGGTTATGTTCGATGATGAGAACCGAGGCGCCGGCGCTGAGGAGGCGGGAAAAGGCATCGAGAAGGATGGCGATGTCATCGAAGTGGAGGCCGGTGGTAGGTTCGTCGAAGATGAACAGCGTTCCTTGGACGGCCGCCTGGCTGAGGTGGGCGGCAAGCTTGACGCGCTGGGCCTCGCCGCCGGAGAGCGTGGTGGCGGATTGCCCGAGGCGCAGGTAGCCGAGTCCGACGTCGCTCAACACCTTCAGCCGCTGGAGCAATTTGGGGTGGTCCGTGAAGAACGCAAGTGCTTCTTGAACGGTGAGTTGTAGAACCTGATGGATGTTGCGGCCACGGTATTGGATATCGAGAACGGACTGCTTGAACCGTGTGCCCTTGCAGTCTTCGCAAATGAGTTCCACGTCGGCAAGGAACTGCATTTCAACGGTGACGGTGCCGTCGCCCTGGCAGGTTTCGCAGCGGCCGCCGGGAACATTGAAGGAGAAGTGGCCGGCGGTATAGCCGCGGCGGGAGGCTTCCGGGGTGGAGGCAAAGATTTCCCGGACGAGGTCAAAGGCTTTGATGTAGGTAATGGGGTTGGAGCGGGGTGTGCGGCCGATCGGGCTCTGGTCCACCAGGACAACGCTCGAGACGAGGTCGGCTCGCTCGACTTTGCGGCAAGTGGAGAGTCCTTCGGCGGGCTCGGCGGATTCTCCGGCGGGTTTGGAGTGCGCGGATTTTTCCCGTATATGTGCCTCTAATGAACGATGAATTACCTGATGAACGAGCGATGATTTTCCCGACCCGGAGACGCCGGTAATACACACCATCCGGTCGAGGGGCAGGGAGACGTCGATGTTCTTCAGGTTGTTCGCGCAGGCGCCGCGGAACACGATGGTGCGCTTGGGATCGGGCGGGCGGCGCTGGTAGGTTACGGTACTGCGTTCTCCGCGCAAGTGCCGGGCGGTGAGGCTTGTGCCTCGTTCCATCAGTTCCCTGTACGAGCCTTCGAAGACGATGCGGCCCCCGTTCTCACCGGCGCCGGGACCGAGGTCGACGATGTGGTCGGCGGCACGCATGACGTCGGCGTCGTGTTCGACGACGATAATCGTATTGCCGAGGTCACGCAGTTCTTCCAGAATCCGGATGAGGCGGCCGGTGTCGCGGGGGTGGAGGCCGATCGACGGCTCATCGAGCACGTAACAGGCTCCGACAAGGCGGGATCCCAGGCAGGTGGCGAGGGTGATGCGCTGCGCCTCGCCTCCGGAAAGGGTGGCGGACAGGCGATCAAGGGTGAGGTAATCGAGGCCGACATCGTGGAGGAACTGGAGGCGCTGCCGGATTTCGACCAAGACCTTGCCGGCGATGCCGCTTTCTTCCGGGGAGAGTTGGAGGGATTCGAAGAATTGCCAGGCGCGGGCAATGTTGAGTGCGCAGACTTCGGGGAGGGTGCGATGGCTGACGCGAACGCGGAGGGCCTCGGGGCGGAGGCGCGTGCCGCCGCAAGCGGGACATGTGGAATAACCGCGATAGCGGCTGAGAAAGACGCGGACATGGACCTTGTACTTCTTCGTTTCAACCTCTTGGAAGAAGAGGCGAATATGACGCTCGACGATCGCCTGTTCCTCGCGGGTGAGTTCGTTGTAGGGAACCTTCATGCGGACCGAACCGGCGGCCGCTTTGCGGAACTCGGACTTGTACCAACTGTACTGGGGCTTGGTCCAGGGCTCGACGGCGCCTTCTTCGATGGAGAGGTAGCGCTCGCGGACGATGCGGTTCATGTCGTAGTCAATGGTATTGCCGAAACCTTGGCAGCGGGGGCAGGCGCCCTGCGGATTATTGAAACTGAAGAGGCCGGGTTCGGGCTCCTGGCAATCGATACGGCAATCCTTGCAGGCGAAGCGCTCATTGAACGTGAGACGGCGGGGTGGGAAGCTGCCGGCGAGTTCGAATACGACTTCCCCCGCTTCGCGGTAGCAGATCTCGGTGGTGTCGGCGATGCGCTGGCGCTGGCTGGCGGCGATGGCGAGGCGGTCGGCGAGGACGAAGAGAGGCTGGGAGAAGTCGATTTCGAGGAGAGATTCCGGGGTGGAGAATTCGAAAACATTGCCATTCTGATACAGGCGGTTAAAGCCCTTGCGGCGAAGTTCGAAGAGGTGGTCGCGGCGTTCGGCATTGCCGTGGAAGTGGGGTACCGGGAATAAGGCATACCAGCGGGAGCCTTCGTCCTGTTGCAGCATCTGGCCGGCGACGGCATCGACCGTGTCGCGCAGGACGCGGCGGCCGCAATTGGGGCAGAAGGTGTGGCCGATGCGGGCCCACAGGAGGCGGAGGTAGTCGTACAGCTCGGTGGCGGTGGCCACGGTGGAGCGCGGATTGCGGGTGGTGTTCTTCTGTTTGATGGCGATGGGTGGTGCGATGCCGTCGATTTCCTCGACCTCGGGTTTTTCCATCCGTTCCAGGAACTGGCGGGCGTAGGCGGAGAGGGACTCCACATAGCGGCGCTGGCCTTCGGCATAGATGGTGTCAAAGACGAGCGAGGATTTGCCGGAGCCGGAGACTCCCGTGACGACTGTGAGCTTTTCGTGGGGGATGGCGAGTGAGATATTTTTCAGGTTGTGCATCCGCGCGCCGCGGATGACAATAGCGTTTTGGGCGACGGCAGAAGCTTTGGGAGACATAGGCGGGGGGTGTATACCTTTTCAGTATAGACAACGGTATGCAGAAAATCCCTGCCTTTCGGAAAGCACTGCTCGATTGGTACCGGCGCGAGAAGCGCGACCTGCCATGGCGTCGGACTGCGGACCCTTACGCCATCTGGATCTCGGAGATCATGTTGCAGCAGACGCGCGTGGCGGCCGTGATTCCTTACTACGAACGGTTTCTGGCGGCGTATCCGGACTTGTGGACCTTGGCGGCGGCTCCCGAGAGCGAGTTGCTGGGGATGTGGGCGGGGTTGGGGTATTATTCACGGGCACGCAATTTGCAGAAGGCGGCGCGCCAGATGGCGGAGATGGGCGGGTTTCCCCGGGAGCATGAAGCAATTCGTGGCTTGGCGGGCATTGGGGAATACACGGCGGCGGCGGTGGCAAGCATTGCGTTCGGATTGCCGCATGCGGTGCTGGACGGGAATGTGATGCGAGTGCTGGCCCGGTTGGGCAATGACGGGGGCGACATTGCCAATGGGGAGACTCGCAAGCGGATGCGCGCCGAGGCGCAGCAGTTGCTGGATTTGCGCCATCCGGGGGAGTTCAATCAGGCCATGATGGAACTGGGGGCCACGGTGTGCCTGCCGAAGCAGCCACTTTGCGGTCAGTGCCCGGTGGCGAGGATGTGCCAGGCGCGGGCTGCCGGGCGGGAGCGCGAACTTCCGCTGAAGGCGCGGAAAGCAGAAGTAAAGAAGGTGGAGCGGACGTTGCTGGTAATCGAGAAGGCGGAGAGGGTGCTGGCATGGCAAAGGGGAGAGGAGTCAGGGCAGTTGCGGGGGTTTTGGGAGTTACCCGAGGCGCATGACCTCCCTGAGGCGGAAGTGGTGGGGCCTGTGGGAGATTTCCGACATTCGATTACAAACCATCAATATATCTTTCATGTGTTGGAAGCGCGTATCTTGCGGAAACCAAAAACTTTCTCATACGTCCCACTCTCCCATGAAGGGGGCTATCCGCTGAGCACAACAACTCGCAAGGCTTTGGCGTGTTTGAAAAAGTGGAAAAAGTCGTTCTCGGGGGCTTGATTTGCTGTCCTACGTTTCAGGTAGACTGGTACGCAAGTCAAGGTAACGGGGGCCGCAACTAATGAAAATAAGGGTGAATCCATGAATTTCATGAAACGCAATATCCTTGCCCGCAAGGCGGCGGCAGCGCTATGTGCCTTGCCACTTCTGGTCTATGCTTATGTATCGGGGCCGGATCCGAGAAACACGGGTGCGCCTGGGGATTCGCCGCAGGCTTGTGCCACCGCGGGATGCCACACCGGGACGGCAGTGAACGGAGGGCCGGGGCGAGTGGAAATCCTGTTCCCGAACGGGACGACCTACGTCCCCGGGGAAAAGCAGCGGTGGACGGTTCGTATTACGGACGAGGGGCAGAGGGTTTTCGGATTCCAGGCAACGGCTCGGCTCGATAGCAATCCGTCGGCGGGGCAGGCGGGGACATTCAGCAACGTGGACGGTACGACGCAGATTCTGTGCGATGACGGCAGCGTACGTCCTTCCTCCGGCTGCCGGGCGAATTTCACGGTGGAGTTCATTGAGCATACGCGGGGTGGGAGCGCCAACACGTTTACGTTTGAATGGACACCTCCGGCGGCCAACGTGGGCAATGTGCGGGTGTATGTAGCCGGAAACGCGGCGAATGGGAACGGCACGAATTCGGGAGACCGGATCTACACAGCGAATTACACACTAACGCCATCGACGAGTGGCGGCGGTGGAGGCGGGACCCGTCCGGCGATCAGCCAGGGCGGCGTGGCCGACGGGTTCAATTTCGTGGCTGGGGTTGCGCCGAGCACGTGGACGGCGATCTTCGGGACGAATCTGGCATCGGTGACGAAGACCTGGGACGATGCCATTCGAGGAAACACGTTGCCGACCACGCTCGAAGGGGTGAGCGTCCGCATCAACGGAAGGCCGGCAACGATTTCGTTCGTGAGTCCGGGGCAGGTGAACGTCCTCGCTCCCACCGATATCGGGACTGGGACGATGAACGTCGTCTTGACCAATGCAAATGGAGAGAGTGCGCCGGTGACGGTGACAGCCACACCGGTGAAGCCGGCCTTTTACGCTCCTTTCTCGCAAAACAACCGGTTTTTCGTGACGGCGGTTGCCGCGCAGTTGCAGAACGGGCAACCGGTGTATGTGGGCAAGCAGGGTGCTGATCCACGCGTGACAAGGGGCGCGCGTCCGGGCGAAATCCTGCAAGTGTTCGGGACGGGTTTCGGAGCAACCAACCCGGTTGTTCCCACCACGCAGATTGTCACTGGCGCTCCAGCCATTACCTCGCAAGTGCGAATCCGGTTTGGAGAAACGGTGGCGACATTTGCCGGCACTGGGAATCTTGTGGCTGCCGGCCTTTATCAATTCAACGTTACGGTGCCGGCGACGCTCGCCGATGGGGATTATCCGTTGATCGCCGAAGTGGGCGGCGTGTCCAGCTCCTCGAACGTTTACATCACCGTACAACGGTAACAGGGGATAAACAAAGGGATGCTTCAGGGGATACACAAGATACTGCTTGCGGGACTGGCCGTGTCGCCGGTTCTGCTGTTCTCGTTTTCTGTAGGACCGCCGCAAGGCCGGACGGGGGCTCCGGCCGACGGCGGTCAGACGTGCGCGGTGTGCCACCGCGGGGCGGAAGTGAACGATGGGGTTGGCCGGTTGGCCATCACGGTGGCGAATTATTCGCCGGGTGTCCGCCAGACCATCCGCGTGACGCTGACCCATCCGACCGCCCGGCGCTGGGGATTCCAGTTGACGGCTCGATTGGCAAGCGATCCGACGAAGAAGGCTGGTACGTTCACCTCAAATGCGGAAACGCAGGTGCGTTGCGGACTGACGGGTCCGGGGCTGGCGCCGTGCGGGGATCAACTCGAGTTTGTCGAGCACGTTGCTGCGGGAACAGCAGCGGAATCGCCCGAGTCCAGAACCTGGGAGATCGATTGGACGCCGCCGGAGTCAAACGTAGGAGATATTGTTTTCTACGCAGCGGGGAACGCGGCGAACAACAATGGCGCCAATTCGGGGGATTTCATTTACACGGCGACGGCTACGATCAACGCCGTAACTGGCGGTGGGCCGCGTCCAGCGATCACCTCGGGCGGGATCCGCGACGCGTTCAATTACACCTCGAACATTGCGTCCCATTCGTGGGTGGCGATCGTGGGGACGAATCTCTCCGCGGTGGAACGCACCTGGGATGGCGCGATTCAGGGTAACAATCTGCCGCTGACGCTGGCCGGGGTCAGTGTGAAGATCAACAACAAGAACGCGCCGGTGTTCTACGTGAGTCCGACTCAGGTGAACGTGCTCGCCCCGGTGGATGACGCAGTGGGCGATGTCCAGGTGGTTTTGAGCAACATCAACGGCGACAGCGCACCCATGACGATTCGGCGGGCGGCGGCTGCGCCGGCGTTCTTTGCTCCTTTTGCCCAGGGCGGGCGGTTCTTCGTCACGGCCGTGGCGTTGGACGGAACGATTGTGGGCAAGGTGGGACTGGATCCGCGGGTGCGCCGCGCGGCACGGCCAGGAGAGACGATCCAGGTATTCGGCTCCGGGTTTGGGGCGACGAATCCGGTGGCTCCAGCCGAGCAACTGGTGACGGGATCGCCCACGCTGGTCAACAAGCCGACGATTCGCGTTGGCGAGGCGGCGGCGGATTTCCCCGGCAACGGGAACCTGGTGAGTTCCGGAGTGTATCAGTTCAACATTACCGTTCCGGCATCGCTCGCGGACGGGGATCACGCGATCACCGCCACTGCGTCAGGCGCGACCAGCGCAAACACGGTATTTCTTTCGGTGGCCCGCTAACGCGCGCGGGGTACTGTCAGAAAGGTTGAGAGGGTGGGCCTTGATGGCCCACCTTTTCTATGTGAGCCCCTATTGGTTGGTGTGGACGCTGGCGATGTGTTGCCAGCCTCGCAGCGCTCCGCTGTATTCGGCGGCGTCGGTGGTGCATTCGGCGACAAACCAGCAGGTACTGGCTCCCAATACGTTCGGGACGATTTACGGGAAGGGGCTGTCCTGGACCACACGGGCACTCAGTCCAGCGGATTTATTGGGCAATTTTCTGCCTCCCTACCTGCTGGGGACGGGCGTGACGGTGTTTGTCGATGGGTTCGCGGCGCCGGTATTTTATGTGTCGCCCGAGCAGATCAATTTCCTGGTGCCGAACACGGCGTTGCCGGAGCGGGAAGCAAAGGTGCGGGTGAATCTGGACGGGGTGTCGGGGCCGGAGGTGAATGTCCGGCTCAACGCGGTGGCGCCGGGGCTGTTTCTGCGCGATCCCGAGACGGTGGCCGCGGTGCGGCTGGATGGGTCGGCGCTCAGCGAGAGGAACCTGGCGCGGGGCGGGGAAGATGTAGTGCTGTTTGCGACGGGGTTAGGACCGTTGATACCGGAGCCTCATTACATGGAACTCGTGCGGACGGCCGCTCCGCTGGCGCGCCGCGCAGAGTTCCGCGTGCTGCTGAACGGCGTGGCCGTGGAGGACAAGCGAATCCGGTATGCCGGTGCGGCGCCCGGCTTCGCCGGGTTGTACCAGATCAATCTCTGGCTACCGGAAGAGACGGCGGCGTGGCCGGAGGTGCGGGTGGGCGTGGGAGAGGTGTTGAGCCAGGCCGGGGTGCGATTGCCGGTCCAATAGCTGCTGTCGATGGCATCGAGTCTCACACGTCCACGTTTAGCGGCGTGGGGCGCGATGGGTTCGATGAGCGGCAGTTTGTGGAGTGGATGGGTATTTCACCCGGTGAGGGTGATACTATAGAAAGAAGCGCGCCCGTAGCTCAGCTGGATAGAGCGCTTGCCTCCGGAGCAAGAGGTCAGAGGTTCGAATCCTCTCGGGCGTACCACTTCCCTTCATTCCACAAATAACCAGGCATAGCGGTAGGCTAAGGAAGATGAACCGCCGTGTCTTCCTTTGTGTGACTACCGCCAGTTGTCTGGCCGCCCAGGATCGCCCGCCCTTGTTCTTCCGCGAAGACTGGAAGGAGACGGAAGCTGCCACGCCGGTGACACAGGCGCATGTTGCCAATCCAGACCTGATCCTGACTGTGCATGGCCCGGGCCGCGCGGGAGTGAAGAAAAGTCATCACGACAAGCCCGCCGACGATCCCTACTACATCTGGTCGGGCACGGCGGAAGGCAACTGGGCTGTTTCGTTGCGCCACAAGGCCGCCTTGGTGGATCTGACCGGATTGGCGAAGATCCGCTGGCGCAGCAAGCAGTCGGGCTACCGGCAACTTCGCATCATCCTCAAATTGTCGAGCGGGCAATGGCTGGCGAGTGACGCCGCCGACGGCGATGCGGTGGATTGGCGGGAGAGAGAATTTCCGCTGGGTGGCATCCGCTGGCGCAGGCTGGATATCCAGAAGATCGTGGAAGGCGCATGGGTGGAGAAGCCGGATTTGTCGCGTGTGGACGAGATTGGATTCACGGATCTGATGACGGGCGGCGCATCGGCGGCTTGCTCCCGGCTCGATTGGATTGAGGTGTACGGACGCGCGTACAGCCGGAAACCCTAGGATTCGCCGGCACGCGCCTGGATTGCTTCGGCGGCAATCTGGGCGATGTCCATCAGTTGCGGAGGTTTGGTGGAAACCGTAGTCAGGGCATCGCGGAACATCGTGTTGCAGAACGGGCATGCTGTCCCGACCACGGCGGGCTCCAAACTCACTAACTCCTCCGCTCGCGTCACATTGACACGGGTGCCTTTCTCTTCGCCCAGGAAGGCGAGCCCACCGCCGGCCCCGCAACAGAAGCTTCGTTCCCGGTTGCGCGGCGGATCGAGCACCAGTCCACCCACCCGGGCGGCATCGCGCGGCTCCTCGTAAACGCCGCGGTACCGGCCGAGATAGCAGGGGTCGTGGAACGCGATCCGCCGGTCCTGGGCGAACTTCGGCAGGCGGTGTGCGTGCCGGGCAAGAAATTCGCTGTGGTGCTCGATTTGTACACTGGCTCCGAATTCTTTGTAATCTTCACCCATTGTTCGGACGCAATGTGGACAAATAGACAGTAATTTGGAGGCCTTATGCGCCTTGAGGATTTCCAGGTTCTGTTCGGCCAGTTGCGCGAAGACCAGGTCGTTGCCAAGGCGGCGCGCGGAATCGCCCGTGCAGCGTTCCTTCTTTAACACCCCGTAGGTGATTCCCAGGTGCCGCAGTACTTCCGTCAGGGCGATCACGATCTCTTTGCCTTGCGGGTCATAAGCGCCCATACACCCCAGCCAAAGGCAATATTCCTGCGTGCCGTCGTAGATGGGGAACTGCTGTTTCGCGATAAAAGATTCCCTCTGGCTGGCGGACATTCCCAGCGGATTCCCATTGCGCTCCAGGTTCAGAAACAGCTTATTCCCGTAATCATCCTCCCATTTTCCCGTATTGGTTGCCCCGCGGCGCAGTCCGACGATCAGGGGCAGGTGCTGCACGCCCACAGGACACTGATATTCGCATGCCCCGCAGGTGGTGCACTGGAAAGCGGCTTCCTGCGAAAGGTGCTTGCCGAGCAGCGGCGCCTCTCCGGCGGGTCCGTATTCCTTGAGATAGGAGCGGATGCCGAGAATCATTTCCTTCGGATTGAGGCTCTTGCCCGTGTTGTTGGCCGGGCAATGTTCGGTGCAGCGTCCGCATTCGACGCAGGAAAACGACTGTAGAGCGAGCAGTTGCGTGATGTCCTTGCCCGTGTCGAGTCCAAAATCCTCATCCCCCACCAGGGGCGGAATCTGGCTGAAGGTTTCGCGCTTCAGAAAGACAGCGGCCGGGCCCAGGATGAGATGCAGGTGTTTGGTATGGGGGACTAGCGGGAGGAAGACGAGGATGGCGGCGGAGTGGAGCCACCAGATCAGCTTGCCGGCGCCGCCCTGCGCATGCAGAGCGTAGTCGGCAAGATAGGTCCACATCAGCGTGAAGATCAGGAAGGCAATGAAACCGGATTCGGGATTGACCTTGCCGAGCCACTTGGGCTGGAGGATGAAGCGGCGGAACGCCAGAAAGAGGATGCCGGCGCTGACCGCAACGGCGAAAACAGCCGCCAATGCGAAGTAGAACCTGCCCAGCCAACTGGATGGGCTGATGAGTTCCACTCCGAATCCCAGCGCGAAGTGATTGACCGTAACCAGTGCGAACGCGCAGAATCCCCAGAATACCAGCGCGTGAGCCAGGCCCGGAACAGGCCGCTGCGCAATCACCTTCGCCTGGAAGAGAACCTCCCAAAGGAAAATACGCGCCCGGCGCGCCAGGTCGCCAAGGGTGAAATCCTGGTCTTTTTTCGCGGACTGGATGATGGCGGCGATCTTGCCAAAACGGCTCCAGAAGGCGAAGCCGGAACCGGCGATGGCGATGGCCAGGATCGCCATCTCGATCCAGGTTGGGTTGTCCATAAACGACCGATGGTAGCACGAGAGCCTAGGCTACAATACAAGAAGCGAGGATTTCATCCGATTGCGATTTCTCATTTCCGGAGCGGCTGGGTTTATTGGGTCCCATCTTAGCGAAAGACTGCTCCATGACGGCCATGCAGTAGTCGGTTTCGACAATTTCATTACCGGATCCAGGGACAATGTGGAGCACCTCCGGACAGATCCGCGGTTCACTTTTTTCGAGCACGATGTGACCGTACCCATCCCCGACATGGGTCCGTTCGACGCGGTGATGCACCTGGCTTCACTGGCCAGCCCCAAGTTCTATTACGCACACCCCATCGCCACGCTGGAGTCCGGTTCCACGGGAACCCGGAACATGCTGGAGGTAGCGCGCCAGAACGGCGCGCGATTCCTGTTGACCTCCACTTCGGAATGCTATGGCGATCCGGAAGTCCATCCGCAAGTGGAAACCTACTGGGGTAACGTGAACCCCGTCGGGATCCGGTCCTGCTACGACGAGAGTAAGCGGTACGCCGAAGCGATGACGATGGCGTTCCACCGGGCACACGGCGTCCGCACGACGATTGCGCGGATTTTCAACACCTACGGGCCACGCATGGCGCTGGACGACGGCAGAGTCGTGCCGGCATTCGTGGACCAGGCTTTGCGCGGCGAGCCGCTGACGATCTTCGGAGACGGCTCGCAAACGCGCAGCTTCTGCTATGTGCGCGATTTGGTGGATGGACTGGTACGGCTTGTCTTCTCCGAGGAGCGCTATCCCGTGAACCTGGGCAATCCGCGGGAAATGACGATTCTCGAGTTCGCCGAGCATATTCGCCAGGCCGTGAATCCGGATCTAGCCTTGCGCTACGAGCCTCTGCCACAGGACGATCCCCGCCGCCGCAGGCCGGACATCACCAAGGCCAAAACCATCCTCGGCTGGGAGCCTCGTGTCAGCTTGGAAGAGGGAATCCGGGAGACCATTGCCTACTTCCGCGCGCGGATCGCGGTTGCTCCGTAACATTCCCTCACCGTTCTGTTTTGGCCGATCCAGTTCTGTTATACTGCGCTCAATGCCTGACTATAGACTTGGCGATGATGTCGACGATTATTGCATCAAGTGCAAGCGGATCACGAATCATGCCATCGTTTCTCTGATGGCTGAGGAGCCGGCCAAGGTGCGCTGCCGGACCTGCTATAACGACCACGATTTTCGCCGTTGCGAGATCCCCCCCTCCAAAAAAGACCTGAAGAAAATGCAGCTTTTCAATGAAGTGCTCGCCGGGGGCGGTCCCCCAGTCGCACCCGCCGAAGAAGTACTGTCGGCCGAGACCGAGCAGGAAGCCAAGCCGGCAAAGAAAGGCAAAAAGAAATAGCCCTGCGCCGCGCATGATAGTGGATTGCGCGGCATTCCGCATATTCCTGTGAAGCCCGCGTGCTCTTTAGCGGAGGAAACAGGAATGTACGGAAAAACTATACTCTCTCTCTTATGCATGGCTGTTGCCATGTTCCCGGCGAATATCGTAACCGACGGAACGTTTGAGGCCGGTGGCGGTGCATGGTCCACCACCGGCGCGGGTAGCGTCGTCAACCTTCCCGGTGGGTGCCTTGGGGCGTCCGATTACTGCGGGAAGTTCGGCCCCACCCCTTTCGGAACCATCAGCCAGTTCGTCCCCACCGTGTCCGGCGCTGCATACACCGTATCCTTTTGGCTACGCAGCACCTCCCAATCCACGGCCGGTCCGGACAACGCGTTTCATTTCCAATGGGGCAATCTCATTCCGCTCGCGACGGAATGGAACGATACAGGCGGCTTCGACTGGACATTCTTCACCACAAACGTCGTGGCGGACTCCAGTTCCATGTGGGTGAGTTTCCAGGGCTATAACAACACGGGCACATTCCTGCTTGACAACATCACAGTAGAGGGGCCGGACGGCAGTGTGCCGGAGCCATCCACCTGGGCGCTGGCCTGCGCCGGCGTAGCTTGCCTGTGGATGCGCCGGCGCGCTATTTGACTTTGCGGCCAGGCCACCGGGTCCATTCGAGGCCGGGGGTGTCGGTGCGAAACTGCACGAGACGCTTCTGGTCGGCGTCGGTGACATAGACCGTCTTGCCGTCGGGCCCGCCGAAGCAGAGATTCGTCGGGCTCTTGCCCAGCACGTCGATCTCGCGCAACACCTTGCCATCCGGGGAAACCACCACCACCGTACCTTTTCCATGACGCGTGATGTACAGGTTGCCCCGGACGTCGCAACGCATGCCGTCGAAGCCGAAATCCGGAAAGGCAATGAGCAGCCGCTTGTTGGCGATGTCTCCGTTGCGGCCGATGTCGAACACCCATACATTGCGCTGCTTGCTCTCATTGACGTAAAGCTTCGTGCCGTCCGGACTGACTTCGATGCCGTTCGTTGTCCCCATGTTCGTTGCGATGCGTTTCACGCGCCCCTTGGTATCGATGCGCCACAATTGCCCCGTGCCGTCCGCCCATTTCGGGTCGCTCGCATACAGCATTCCGTTTGCCGCAATGGCGAGATCGTTCGGCTGGTTCATGGTGGGCTCGTGCGCGAAGACCTGGAACTGGCGCGTCCGCGTGTCGATCCGCAGGATGTTGTGATTGGTGTAGTCGGCGGCGTACATGCGTCCGCGGCGATCGAAGCGAATGCCGTTGGCGAGCGAACCCTGTGTGAACTCCAGGAAGATCTCGCCTTTGCCATCGGGCGAGATCTTGCCGATGGTTGGCTTGCGCGCGAAGCTGACGGCGTAGATGTTCCCCTCACGGTCCACCGCGGGGCCTTCGATTTCGCCGGTGAAGGATCCCGCGGCCGTGAGGGGTGTCGCTTTCCAAAGTTCTTCGCCTTGTGCGGCGATTGCGGAAATCATCGCGAGCAGTGTCCACAGCATCTCACAGCAAGCCTACCATCATGGCGGGTGTGTTCGTCGTCCTGCACCGGGTTTGCGGGTGCGGGGTTGGTTGCGCGCGGTCCGGCATGGGAATGGGATCGGGGCTTGCTATCCTGAGAAAAGAAATCCCTCACTGGAACACACGCCTTGAAAGTAGGTTTTATCAGTCTCGGTTGCCCGAAGAATCTCGTCGACTCGGAAGTCATGATGGGTCAACTGGCCGCGCACGGCCACGAACTCACCATCAAGCCGGAAGAAGCCGAAGTGATCGTGGTCAACACATGCAGCTTCATCGATCCGGCCAAGCAGGAGTCCGTGGAGACCATCCTCGAAATGGCGGAGTATAAGAAAACCGGAGCGGCGAAGAAGTTGATTGTCGCCGGGTGCCTGGTGGAGCGTTACCGCAACGATATCCAGCGCGATATTCCGGAAGTGGATCACGTGATCGGCACGAACGAGATCGAAACCATCGCTTCGTTGTGCGGTCCCGTCGAGGAGGCAGGCCAGGGCAATCCGCTCGAGCCATACCTCTATCACGATCTCACCCCTCGCTTGCAGGCCACTCCGCGCCACTACGCATATATCAAGATTGCCGAGGGCTGCGATCATCCCTGCTCGTTTTGCATCATCCCGCAATTTCGGGGCGCCTTCCGTAGCCGCCGCTTTGAGTCCGTGATTTCCGAGGCGACGCGGCTGTTTTCGCAAGGCGTGCGGGAGATCAATCTGATCGGCCAGGACACCACCTGCTATGGCGAGGATCTTGGGTTGAAGGATGGGCTGGCGCTGTTGCTGGAGCGCCTCGCGCGGATCGAAACCCCACAGGACAAATGGGTGCGCTTCCTGTACGCCTATCCGAACAAGGTGACCCAGAAACTGCTGGATACCATGGCCGAGTGGCCCGCGCTGGTCAAATACATCGACATGCCTCTACAGCATGCCAGCGCCAACGTCCTGAAGAGGATGAAGCGGGGCGCCAATGGCGACATCTTTCTCAAGCTTCTGGAACGCATCCGCAAGACGATTCCCGGCGTCGCCATCCGCACCAGTTTCATCGCTGGATTCCCGGGCGAGACGGAGCAGGATTTCGAAGAACTCTGCCAGTTTGTCCAGGCGGCGCGGCTCGACCGTGTCGGCGTATTCGCCTATTCGGATGAAGAAACCAGCAGGAGCTTTCACCTCGATGGGAAGGTGGATAAGCGGACCATCTACAATCGCAAGCGCAAGTTGATGGCGATCCAGCGCCGGATCTCCGCGGCTCGCAACAAAAAGATGATCGGGCAGGAAGTGGACGTGCTGCTGGAAGGCCCGTCGCAAGAGACGGAGATGTTATGGGAGGCGCGGATGAAATCGCAGGCGCCGGAGATCGATGGCGTCTGCTACATCAACGACGACAACGGAACCGTCATGAAGGCTGGGCAGATCCGCCGCATGCGTATCGCTGAAGCGCATGATTACGACTTGATCGGCGGTTTGATCGACGAGGCGCCCAAAGACGTGGTTCCGGCGCCCGCCGCCTTGTTCCCGATTCTGAAAAACTCCCCGGAGGCGTTGCGGCAACGGCTATGAAGTGTCCGGTTTGCAAGAAGGAAGTCCAGTTCGGCGATCCGTTCATGCCTTTCTGCTCGGAACGGTGCAAGCTGATCGATCTGGGGGATTGGGCGAGTGAGAAGTTTGTCATCTCCACGCCCATCTCGGTGACTCCCGACGCGGAGCCAGATGAGCCGTAATCCGCTCGCTACCATTGTGGCGACGTGGTTCGGCTGCGGCTTCGCGCCGAAAGCGCCCGGCACCGTCGGGGCATTGGGTGCGCTCCCCTTCGCTTGGCTGTGGTTGTACACCGTGCAGGGGCCGCCCTGGTGGATGCTGATTCCCGTTGCGCTCATGATCGCTCCCTCCATCTGGGCAGCCGGCCGCATGGCCGCCGAACGTGGTTCCAGCGATCCGCAGATTGTGGTTATCGACGAGGTGCTGGGAACATGGATCGCCATTGCGGGCGCAACTGTGCTGAACTGGAAGAGTATCGTCTTGGCATTTTTGCTGTTCCGGTTGTTCGACATTTGGAAGCCTCAACCGGTACGATGGCTGGAAGGTTTACACGGCGGAACGGGGATCGTGGCCGATGACCTGATGGCTGGTGTGTACGCAGCAGTTGTCTTATTTCTAGCAGGATGGTTCAATCTGTACTAGGCATGGCTATCTTTAAGGATTCAGATCGGCCCGAAATCAGCATGGTGAGTCCTGCCGCCGCCATACCCGGCGGCGAGTTTCAGATTCGGGGCAAGAACTTCGCCCGGGCGGACCGGCCGCGAGTGTTATTCGGCGACGTGATGGCGCCCGTTGTCATCGGGTCCAATTCGTATGTGATTGCCAAGGTGCCGGAAGGCGCCGCGGTCGGCAAGATGGTCGTCGAAAGCGGCATGCAATCGAGCACCGTTTGGCAATGCGGGATCGGTGTGCAGATTGCCGACAGCTTGCATCCGGTCGCCAACCCGGCCGTGGACACCTTCGGCAACATCTATGCCACCTTCAGCGGATCGCGCGGGCAAAAGACACCCGTTTCGGTGTACCGCGTCGATGCGAACTACGATGTGAAACCGCTGGTCACCGACATGATGAACGCCACCGGACTCGCCTTCGACCGCGAAGGGATGCTCTACGTGAGCAGCCGCTATGACGGCATTGTCTACCAAGTATCGCCGGACGGTGCGATGTCCGTGTATGTGGAAGGCATGGGCGTGGCGACGGGGTTGGCCTTCGACCGCGAGGACAACCTCTACGTGGGCGACCGCAGCGGCACGATTTTCAAAATCAGCCGCCAGCGCCAGATTTACGTGTTCTGCACGATGGAGCCTTCCATCGCGGCCTACCATCTCGCCTTTGGCCCCGATGGGGATCTATTCGTAACCGGCCCGACCACATCCAGCTACGACGCCGTCCACCGCATCAACCCCGCCGGCGAATCCGAAGTGTACTTCCGCGGCTTCGGCCGTCCGCAGGGGCTGGCCTTCGATATCGATGGCAATCTTTACGTTGCCGCCTCCATGGGCGGCAGGAAAGGCGTTGTCCGCGTCGACCGCGAACATCACGCGGATCTCTTCCTCTCCGGACCCAATATCGTGGGGCTTGCCTTCACTCCGGCGAAAGCAATGGTGGTGGCGACCAACAACGCTCTCTACCGCGTGGACGTAGGCATTCAAGGACTGCTGCCCGGCTAGGCCGCGCGCATCGACAATGGACGCGGCGATACTGGCGGTCGGCTCGGAGATGCTCACCCCGCAACGGGTGGACACAAACTCGCTTTACATCACGGATCACCTCAACGCACGTGGCGTGGAAGTCCTGTTCAAGATGGTGGTGGGGGACAATCGCGATCGTCTGGTGCAGGCCATGCAATACGCCATCGAGCGTGTCGATCTGCTGTTCGTTTCCGGCGGATTAGGCCCCACCGAAGACGACTTGACGCGCGATGCGGTCGCGCAACTCTGCGGCCGCCCGCTGCTGTTCAGCCAGGAAATCTGTGGCTGGATCGAGCAGCGCTTCGCGCGAATGAAGCGCACCATGGCGGAAGTCAACAAGCGCCAGGCCTACGTGGTGGAAGGCGCCGCGGTGATGCCCAACGATCGTGGCACCGCACCCGGGCAATGGGTGGAGAAAGACGGCCGGCATATTGTCCTGCTGCCCGGTCCGCCTCATGAACTGAAGGCGATGTTTGAAGGCCAGTGTTTGCCCAAACTCGATGCGTTGTTGCCCCCGCAGGTCATTCGCACGCGCTTCTACCGCGTGGCCGGGATGGGCGAATCGGACCTGGATCAACTGATCGCTCCGGTCTACAGCAAGTACACCAATCCCGCCACCACGATTCTCGCCGGCGCGGGAGATATTCAGATTCACCTGCGGGCCCGCTGCCAGACTGCCGAAGAGGCCGACGCTCTCCTTGCCGCCGTTGGCGATCCTATCGCGGACTTGCTGGGGGATCGCATCTATTCGCGCAACGGCGACTCGCTGGAGGCCACCGTCGGGGCGATGCTGCGCGAAAGGAACAAGACGATCGCCGTGGCCGAAAGCTGCACCGGCGGCATGCTGGGCCAAAAAATCACTTCCGTGCCCGGCAGTTCCGATTACTTTGCCGGCGGCTTTCTCGCGTATTCCTATCGAGCCAAGCAGACTTTACTCGGCATCGAAGAAGGCATGCTGCGCGAACATAAGGCGGTGAGCGAACCGGTCGCCAAGGCGATGGCCGAGGCCGCGCGGCGTCTTTCCGGAGCCGACATCGGCGTTTCCGTCACGGGAGTGGCCGGGCCGGGCCAGGGTGAGGAAACAGAACCCGTGGGGTCGATCTTCGTCGGAGTGGCGATGGAGACAGGCTCCATCGTTCGGCATGTCCAGTTCGCCGGGGACCGCCATCGCATTCGCACGCTTGCTTGCCAGATCGCGCTCGATGCCGTGCGGCGTCAATTGTTGCGCGGTTAGGTCTACAGTTTCTGACACCGCCCGCCGTTATATATGGAAACCCAATCGGAGGACGATTCCCCCTTTGAAGCGACTGCTTTGCGCCGCCCTGCTTACGCTGCCCTTGTGCGCGGCAACCACTGTTCTCTATGACGATGCACTGCCCTCGACGCCGGGAGCGCAGGGATGGCTGATCTTCGGTGACAACAGCTTTGGCAGCGGAGCATCGCAGTCGCTTGTGGCGGGGGGAACCAGACTGATCACCAACACCGCCACGTCCGCGGGCTATGCCAATCGCATTCCGATCCTGAATACGCTGGTCAACGCGGGATTTCCTGCTTTGGACCGCGGCGCCGGCTTTTCTCTGCTCTTCGCATTGCAGGTAAACTCGGAATCGCACGCGAGCAATGACCGCGCGGGCTTCAGCGTCATTCTTCTCAGCGAGGATTCTTTCGGGATCGAATTGGGATTTTGGACAAACGAGATCTGGGCTCAATCCGGGCCCGCCTTCACGCATGCCGAAGGCGCCAGTTACGACACCACCGCGGCCCAGCGATTGTATGAATTGCAGATCCTGGGGTCGAACTACCGCCTGCTCGCCGACGGAACCCCGATATTGACCGGCGCTCTGCGCAACTATGCGAGTTTCGGAACCCCGTACAATCTGCCGCGATTCGTTTTCCTGGGCGACGATACGTCGAGTGCCGCAGCCGATGTCGTGTTGGGCGATGTCACGCTGCTCACCGATGTGCCCGAGCCTTCGGGGCCCGCGCTGCTCAGCTTGCTGGGGCTCGCCATCGCGATTCGGAAACGCCGCTGAACTGCTATCCTATCGCATGGAATGGACCCCGTCCGGCTTATCTTCCCTGCCGTAATCTCCGTTTTGCTGTGGAGTTGCGGAGGTCCCGATCCAGTGCCCAAAGCTGCTTCGCCCACCCCAGCGCCCGTGAAGCCGGCGGATGAGTCGCGGCGATTCCCGAAGGCCGGCCTCACGGCAACGCGCGTGGTGGATCGCCAACTCCTGGGAAAAACCTTCCTGCCCGGAGGCACCATTGCCACTTACGGGAAAGGCGCCGCGGAATACGAGATGTTCCTCGTGAAGATGCCCGACGCGCAGTCCGCGGCAATCGCGCTCCTCGATTGGAAGAAAGAACTGGAGGGAGCGAAACTCGTCCCTGCCTTTGGCGGATACTTCGGCAAGGACGCCGGCCGTCCCCTGTTCGTGTTCACCAAGGGGGCGTGGCTCGCCGGTGTGGCGGGGCTTTCGGAAAAAGAAGCCGACGCCAAGGCGCGGCTGCTTGCGTCGCAGATCTCGTTCTAGAGAAGGGATGCGTCCAGCCGGCCGTCGGAATGATCTTCCGCCGCGCTTGCCGCCACGGCTACGGGACCGTTGGCGGTGTAGTTGCGCAGTAATTCGGTGGAACCTTCGAATAGCGAATCGGCCAGTTCCTGAATCGCCTTGCGCCGCATGGCTTCACGGTCGATGGTCGGTGTGTAAAAGAACGCTCGGCCCACTTTCCGCCGGGCGACTCCGCCTTTCTTGGCCAGCCGTTCGAGCAGCGTCATGACCGTGGTGTAAGCCAGACGCTTGCGCGGCTCCATCTGCTGCTGTACGGCACGCACGTTCCCTTCGCCGATCTCCCAGAGCGCTTTCAGACACTCCAGCTCCAGCGGGGGAGGGATCTCCTTTGGCGGACGTGCAAGTCGCATTTCAGTCTGTTTTATCCTGCCGGAGCGCCTGTTGCAACCGTTCGGCGAACGGCGAAACCGGCGGGGCTTTGCGCGGCCCGTTCGATTCGGCGGGTTTCGTGCCCGATGTTCGTTGCGGCTCGGGTTTCGGCGGTTCCTTTTCCCCAGCCGGTTCGGGATTGAGAAACTTGTCTTTCTTCAGAATCTGGCGTTCCAGCGCCGCATTGAAGCCAGTGAAGAAGCCATCGATGCCACGATCCTTTTCAAGCGACGTGCGCAACGCCGCCATCTTCGAATCGAGGTTGTCGATATGATGCAGCAGCAACGCTTCGAGGAACGCCGGCTGTTTCGGAGAACCGAATTCCAACTGCCCGTGATGGCTCAAGATCATGTGCTCCAGCAGCAGGCGCAGATTGCGCGGAAAGTCGGGCAACCCGCGCAGCTTCTCATCCATCAGGCGCAGCCCGATGAACATGTGGCCCACCAGGTGCCCCTCGACGGAATAGCCGAAACTCCGGTCATAGCTCAGTTCGTAGATCTTGCCGATATCGTGGAGCAACACGCCGGCGAGCAGCAGGTCGAGGTCCGCCTCGTAGTGCGCCGCGGTCATCTTCGCCAGGTGGGCCATCGACAAGACGTGTTCCAGCAATCCGCCGAGATAGGCGTGATGCATGGATTTGGCCGCGGGCGCAATCTTGTAAAGGCGGGCGATCTCGCTGTCGTCGAGCAATGCCTGGCACAAGGCGTGCAAATGCGGATTCCGCAACTCGCCCAGAATCTGCCGCAGCTCCTGGAACATGTCCTCGGGGTTGCGTTTCGAAGCGGGGAAATAATCGCCCAGATCCACCGAGGCTTCTTCCACCTTCTGTAATTTTTGAATGGTGAGTTGCAGGCGGTTGAGGTGAATCTGCGCCAGTCCGCGGACACGCACGAAGTCATCGCGCTCGAAGGTGGACATCACCTCTTCGACGTTATCCCACATCTTGGCGTCGATCTCTCCGGTGCGATCGCCGAGCATCAGCGAAAGATACGGCTCGCCGGTCTTCTTCTGCCGGATGTCTTTGTGTTGTACGAGAAATGTGGCCGTGACAACTTGGTTGGGCTGCAACTCAGCGACGTAAGGAGACTTCATGAATCGAGTGAGGCGTCTGTAGCGAGGCGCCTGATTTTCCTTTGTGGTTTACTTGCTGACCGTCTTCGAACTGGAAACGGCTTCCTGAGCCGCTTCGTTCGCATTGGTTCCCGGCACGGGGATCGCCCACAGCATGCGCTTGCGGCGCTTGATGTTGGCAACCTCTTCCTTGGTCACGGTTTCCGGCTTGAGTTGCGCCGGGTCCTTCCAAGAGGTGTCTTTGCCCGGTGCGGCGCCGGAATCGATATATCCGGGCTTGATTTCGAGGAACGCCTGTTCCCGTAGTTTGGTGAGGTATTCGCGGATCTTCGGTTGAAAGCGTGGGCCATAGAGCCGGTTCATGATCTCGCCTTCCACCTCTTCGAGAGCTGCCTGGCCTGCCGTATGCTTCTCCATGACCTTCAGAATCAGGAACCCGTCAGGCCGCTTGATGGGGTCGGTAACGAAGTTCCGCTCCTTGTCGAAAACGAGATTGGCGATTTCCGTGCTCAGATCGGTACGCTTCCAGCCGCCCAAATCCCCGCCGTTCTGCGCGGTCTGCGAGTCAGAGTTGTCGCGCGCCAGCTCGGGGAAACGTTCGCCGCGTCTGGCGCGCGCCACCAGATCCTTCGCCTTTTTCTCGATCGCGGCCACCGCCGCATCATCCTTGCCCGCGGTGGAGAGGAAGATCTCTCCCAGGAACACACGCTCTTCGCGCACGAATTCGGCCTTGTGCTCCTCGTAATACTTCACGACCTCGGATTTGGGGATGTTGATCGTGGCGCCTACCTCCTGGCGGATCACGCGTTCGGTGAGCATGCTGTTGCGCATCTCGTTCTTGTAATCCTCAAACGGAATGCCCAACTGCTCCCGAACCGCGGATTGGAACTTGTCGGGATCGGCTATTTTCAACTGCTTCTGGATTTCCGCCAATTGCTTGGAAATTTCCGATTCCACACTGATGCTGAGATCCTTCGCCTTCTGTACCAGCAGCAATTGATCGATGCGGTCCCGCAGGATGGTGCCTTCCCTCTCCTGCATCGCCGCGGCCAACTTCGCGCCGGTGACACCTTGCCGCCGCAGCTCTTCTTCCGCCTGCTTGCGGGTGCGCGCCAGTTCCGTACGCGTGACGATGTCTCCGTTCACCTTAGCGATAATCTCCTCCACCGTGGTGATCGCGTTATCGGCCGCGAATGCGGAAAAAGCGCACAGAGAAACCGGGAGCAAGTACAGCCTACTCATAAACTCTTATTATCCTCCACGAATCGGGATGTTGGGCAAGGGGGGCCATCCCCTGCCGGAAAGCAAGCCTGTCTCCAAACGCGCGGCGCTTGTTTTTCTTGGCTGGCCATCCCACTCGCATGGGCACGACGGGCACAGGAGTGACCCCGCTTCACACCGTCTTGACCGGCGACGCCGTCTGCATCTGGGCGAGTTTGTCCTCCGCCTCTTTCCGGACCCTGGCGATGCTCGCCTCCTTGATCCCTTCAAACCCGCGGATCTGATCCGGCAGCGATGCAATCTCCAGCGCAATTGCCTCATTTTCCGGTGTGAGCCGGCTAAGAACCTCCTCCATCGTCTTTCGGTACCAGTCGACCAGCGATCGCTCCAACTTGCGATGCGCGGTCATTCCAAAAAGGTCGAACGGCGTACCGCGCAAAAACTTGAGAGCGGCAAGGATCCGCAGCGGCGTGCGGAACCATGGCCCCATGGTCAGCTTGCGAGTAAACCCAAAGCGCCGCAGCAAGGGAGGATGCAGATGATAGGAGATGGCCACGGGCTTCTCCCACATCGACATCGCATCGTTTTCGAAGCTCGGCTTGGTCAACAGCCGGGCCACTTCATACTCGTCCTTGTACGCCATCAGCTTGAACAGATAGCGCGCAACAGCATCGGCCAGGATGGGCGAACGCTGCCTCACCCGCTCGACAAACTCTGTGTACGCGCGGGCATAGGCTTCGCTTTGGTAGGCCTGTAATTCCGCCACGCGGTCGAGCGGCTTGGCTTGCGCATGCGGCGGCGAGGCCAAAGCTTCCACTGCCGCCGCATCCTCGTAATACTTCCTTCCCCAGAGAAACACCTGGAGATTCCGATCCACCTCCACGCCATTCAACCGGATCGCCTGTTCGAGCGAAGCCTGCGAAACGGGAAGCAATCCAGCTTGAAATGCCGCTCCCATCAGAAACAGATTCACGGCCAGATGGCTGCCAAACAGAGACTCCGCCAGGCGTGTGGCGTCAATGTATAAGTTGCGGCCGCGGGTCGTCTGTGCGTCAATCGACTCCACCAGCCGCTCCGGACCAGCCAGCACGTTCCGCTTCCGGATCTCTTCGCCCGTCGGCACATGGCTGGTATTCACCACCGCCACGGTTTTTCCCTGCGTGGCACATTGCAATGTTCCGCCGTTGGCCGATCCGAGCAGATCGAAGCCCAGAATCAAATCGGCGTTGCCGGTATTCGTGCGAACCGCTGTCTCGATCGGCGATTCCGCGATGGTGAGATGGCTCAGCACCGCGCCGCCCTTTTGCGCGAGTCCCGTCTGGTCAAGCGTTGCCACGTGCAAGCCGTCCAGCACGGCGGCAGTGGCCAGCAAGGCGTTGATCGTGACCACGCCCGTCCCGCCGATTCCCGGCATGAGAATCCTGTACCCCTTGCCTGGCGTCACCACGCCGCGCGGCGGCGGCGCCTCCGCCGCGGGCAATACCGGCAACGGGCGCTTCCGCACGCCGGATCCTTCCTCGATGCGAATGGAAACGAACGATGGGCAATCGCCGAGCGCACAAGAATAGTCTTTGTTGCAGGACGATTGGTGGATCTGGATCTTCTGCCCGAGCGGTGTCTCCACCGGATGCAGGCTCATGCAATTGGATTGTTTGACGCAATCGCCGCATCCCTCGCACACCTCCGGATGGATCATCAGACGCCGTGTGGGCTCAGGCAACGTGCCGCGCGAGCGCATGCGCCGTTTCTCGGCGGCGCATTGCTGATCGTAGACGATTACCGTAACGCCTTCGATGGTTTCCAACTCCCCCAGCACGCGCTCGATTTCGTTGCGGTCCAACGCTTCGGCATTTGCCGCCAGCGGCGCGCCATCCAGATACCGTGTCACGTCGTCCGTAAGCACCACGGTCTTCTTGACACCCTCGGCCTCCAACTTCCGCGTCAACTCCGGAATGGGCAGCATTCCCGTCGCTTTCTGTCCGCCCGTCATCGCCACGTGCCCGTTGTAGAGAATCTTGTACGTGATGTTGACGCCCGCCGCTATCGCGCTCTGAATGGCAATGGAGCCGGAATGAAAGTATGTTCCATCCCCCATGTTCTGCACCATGTGTTTCCGCGCGACGAACGGGCTCATGCCGATGAACGGCACGCCTTCGGCGCCCATATGCGTACAAAACAAATAGCCGCGATTGGAGTCCGACAGCATGGCCGACATGCCGTGGCATCCGATGCCTCCACCCGCCACCTGGTGATCCAGCAGCAGCGTCCCGCGGTTATGCGGGCAGCCCGGGCAAAAGTTCGGCGGACGATGCGGCACGAATTCCTTCGCGCGCAATGCCACCGCTTCCAGGCGGTTCAGCCTTTGCCGGATCGTTTCTTTCATCCGGCTGTTGTCCAGTCTCCCGGCCACGGCACGCGCAATGATGTCGGGATCCAGTTCATTCGCCGCCGGCAACAATGGCGCGCCCTGCTCGTCCTCCTTGCCGATCACCAAGGGATGCGCAGCCGTGTTGTAGAGCGCATCGCGCAGTTGCATCTCAAGAAAGCTGCGCTTCTCTTCCACCACCAGGATCTTCTCCACGCCTGAGGCAAACTCGCGCGCGAACTCCGGCTCGATGGGAAACGTCATCCCGAACTTGGCGATGCGGATGCCCATTGGTTCCCAATCGTCCGGTTCGATGCCGAGATCGCGCAGCGCCTGCATCAGGTCGTAGAAATACTTGCCCGCCGTGGCGATGCCCAGCTTCGCGTTCTGCTTCGCACCGAACCGGCGGTTCAGGCGGTTGGCGCGCGCGAACGCCTTGGCTGCTTCCAGGCGATGACGGTTCGCCTCCGGCTCAATTGCGCTCGTGTAAGGGATGAGCAGCCGCGGATCGGTCTTCTTCCGGTAACCTTCCGGCAGGTGCACCTGCCGTTCGATGGCGTTCACCTCCACTCGCCCGCCGCCGTCGCACACCTGGGTGAGCAGCTTCATGCCGCACCACGCGCCGGTATACCGCGAAAGTGCGATTCCCAACAACCCCAGATCCAGAATCTCCTGCGTGTTGCCAGGAAAAAGAACGGGGATTGCCGCATTCATCAGGCTGAAGTCGCTCTGATGCGGGATCGACGAACTCTTGCAAGCATGATCGTCGCCGGCCAACACCAAGGCCGCGCAGTGGCCGGGAGATCCGGCAAGGTTGGCATGACGCAAGATATCTCCCGAGCGGTCCACTCCGGGTCCCTTGCCATACCAGATGCCCAGCACTCCGTCGTATGAGGACTGCCCCATCACCTCGTAGATCTGGCTCCCGAAGATCGCCGTGGCCGCCATGTCTTCGTTTACACCCGGCCAGAAATGGATATCGTGTTCCCGCAGCAGCGATCCCGCACGCTGCAAAGCCATGTCGTATCCGCCCAACGGCGAGCCTTCGTATCCGGAGATGAAGGCGCCCGTCTTCAGCCCGGCGCGGCGGTCGAGACGCATTTGATCCATCGGGAGGCGAACCAGTGCCTGGATCCCAGTGAGATATACCGAGCCCGATTCGACGGTATACCGGTCGTTCAGCTTCATCGGATGTATTCTTATTATCGCCTCAGGCGAAGGCGAGTATCTGATCCTGCGCCTTCGAAATCCGCAACAGCCGGCCGGGCTGCGCCGCATTGGGCCCGAGCGTGAGGATCCAATCCTGCGGATCGCCGAACTGCATCGCGTTCCCGATATCGAAATGCGCGCCGATCCACGGGCTTCTGAAACTGGTCGACGAACGTCTTCTTCTCCATCGGGCTCGGAAGAATGCTAACGCCGAACCCTAGGCCATCCACTCGTCCAGCTCCGCGCCGGATACCTCCAGCGGTCCATCCGGTGGCAGCGCATCCACCGGCAATCCGTTTTGCCACACGGATACTTCCACCAGTGCACGATAATCCGAGATCGGAACCGAGCATTCCAGTACCCGCCGGAACGCCACCTGCGCCGCCTCGGCGCCTTCCAGGATTTCCACTGGATCGTCCAGCCGCACCCGGATCGGCACTTCGTTCACCGTGATGCGAACCTCCATTCCCGGCAGCGCGGCCAGCTCCGTTTCGAGAAAATCCACCCGCAGGAAGAGATGCCCGTTACCGATCCCATATTGCAGTTCCTTCACGATGAACCGCTGCCCGTGCATGGCTCCGCCTCGCCTGTCGACACGATAAATTCCCGCGCCCAGCCATTCGAAATACGACGTCACTTCCCCATCCACCTTGGCTTGGATGGGCGCCTGCGGACGCTGGTGCAATGTTGCCGCCCCGCTGCGCAATATAGGCCGGGACAAGCCATCCGGCGGCGTCAGGCGCAATGCCCTGTACATGTTCGCCAGATGATCGCGGAACAATTGATCGAACTCGACACGATTCTCCGAGTGGTGATGCGGACCATACCACCAGCACCAATCGCTGCCCTCGGCGATCATCAACTCTTCCTTCGCCAGTGCATAGTCCTCCGCCGGCAACTCCGTCCTTGCGCATCGCTCGAACGCTTCCCGCGCCATCAGCAGATGCTCCCAGGCGCGGTTGTCCTCGTCGAAGCCGATCCAAACGTCGAAGTTCGCCCCAATCCACGAACCCGGTGCGACATGATCCAGCCTGTCATCCTCCACCCGCGACAGCGCTTCCGATACCGTCACTGCCTGCATGCCGGCCCGCTCCCCGATACGCCGGTACAACTCGCGCAAAAAGGGCCGGCCATTGCGATTGTAATGCTCCCAGGCGTTCTCACCGTCCAGGATGATCGGCACCAGCGCATCCCGCCCCTGTCTCAGCAGATGCTGGCAGTTCGTCTCAATCCGGTCGAGGAAGTCGGAAGCAGCCGCGCCGGCGTCCATGCGCGAATACACAAACCCCACCAGATCGCTGAGGTAATGATCGCGGAAGATCATGCTCAATTCCCGTCCATCGCGCATCCAACGGTAGTGTCGATACGTCGTGGATGGATCGGCGCCCCGCCCCAGCGTCTTGGCTAATACCCCGTTGTCGCTTGCCGCCCACCGGTAGCCCGTATCCGCCGCAATCGTCAGCGCCTCGTCCGATACCGCTCCCTCCGACGGCCATAACCCCGCCGGCTTCAGCCCGATCTTCGACTCCACATACGCCATGGACCGCTCCAGGTGTTGCCGCGCATCCTGCGGAAAACGGAATCGCGACGGCAGCGGCACGTGCGGATTCGCTTCATGGGCAATATTGGAATCGCACAACAGCGGCAGAATCGGATGATAAAACGGAGTGGCGGACACTTCAATCTGTCCGCTCTGCGCGAACTCGCGGTACGTCGGGATGACTCGCCGTAGAATCTCAATTTGCTTGCTGCCCACCAGCGCCTGATCCTCCAGCGAATACCCCCTCCCTTTCTGCACCAATCCCTTCACCTCGGGATCGTTGGCCAGATACTCCTCCTCAAACCAAGCCAGTTGCGAGAGCACCTGTAGGTCGCGCAACGCCTGCGCATTGAACACCCGCAGCGCGCGGCGCACATTGCGGTCGGCTGCTTTCCACGCATCGTGCAACTCGGCATAGCGCGGATAGCGTCCGATCAGGTGAATCGGATTCGCCTGAAAAAAGTAATGCAGAATGAGTGTGACCTCTGCTTCCGTCAGGTCTTCCGCCGGCTTCAGCGCGCAGCGCAGAAACGGCTCCTCGGCCGTTCCCGCCGCGTATTCCTCAATCTGCAACAGCAGTGACGGAACCAGATTGAACGTTTGGCGAATTTCTGGGAATTCTCCCAGTATCTTCACCATCCCGTAGTAGTCCTTCAGTCCGTGCAGGCGCGTCCACGGCAAACGGTATTCGCCGGATACCAGATCCTTGTAGCAGGGCTGGTGCATGTGCCATACGAAGCAGAGGTAGATGCGGGGCATTAGCGCGAGAAGTAACTCCTCACTGGGGCTGGAGGCTCGGTTCCTCGAATCGCGCGCCACAAAATATCGTTCAATTCATCGTCGTCGATGCGGTCTGCTTCGGCGAAGTCCAGTTTTGCGGATCGTGCCGCTGTCGGGTTCGATGCCGCATTGCGCGTGTCCAGCGGAATGCGCGGTTTTTCCGCTTCGTATGGGCGTGTGTCGGGTCGCGATGCAAACGCGCCGGCCATGGGCCTTGCGCCGGCGTCGAATGCGGTCATCGGCTGTAGCCCGAGGATCAACTCCATCGTGCGCAGCATCGACGCCGTGTTGTACATCGTGCTGTCCACCACTCCGTTGCGCCGCGTATACGGCGAAAGAATGTAAGCCGGCGCGCGGTGCGAATCCACATGATCCGCCCCGTTCTGCGCATCGTCCTGCACAACAAAAATCGCCGTCTTCGCCCAGAACCGGCTTTTCGATACCGCCTCCACAATCATCCCGAGCGCGGCGTCGTTGTCCGCCATCGCCGCCAGCGGCGCGATCTTCCCCGCGGATGTTCCAGAGGTGTGATCGTTGCCCAAACGCACCAGCAGCAACCGGGGCATCTTCCCCTCCTTCTCATACGCCGCCAGATCTTCCAAGAACACCTGTGCCCGGTCAATGTCCCGATAATCCAGGTCGAAGCCCCGGAACTTGCGGTTCGTCACCGCGGCCAGTTGCGGATCGCGCACCGACTCCACCTGAATCCCATCCGCCACCGGCAACTTCCGGTTGTTCACGAAATATCCGTAATTTCGAAGGGAAACCCCGGCGGCAAGAGCATTGGTCCAGATATAGCCCGCCGGCGGCGTTGCCGACGGTTCGCCTCCTTCGTAATCGTAGTGGCGCCGCCGCGCCCCGTAGCTGTTCGGCCACATCCGCTGCACATAGTCGGAAGCAATCGCCGCCGTCGACCAGTTGTGTCCGTCCGCGCTCACGTCGGCGTTCACATAGAAGTTATCGAACAAAACAAACTCGCGCGCCAGCTTGTGATGATTCGGCGCCGCTTTCTCATCGAACAGCACCAGCGATGGATCGCCGTTGCCCTTTCCGAGTCCGCCCAACACCTGATCGTAAGTCCGGTTCTCCTTGACCACGTAGATCACATGCTCGATGGGAGACGGATCCCCCGGCCTCGCCGGCACGGGGTTGCCCTGCGGCACCCGCGCATCGTCCAGCAATTCGTCGCGGTACGGAGAATTGCGCAACACCGTCGCCGTGTACTGCTCCAATTCCGCCGCGTCGAACGCATCGATCCACGAAATCGTTCCCCGCTGAATGCTCCCCACATACTGGTCCGTGCGGATCCCTTCGTGCGACTTGGCTGCCTGCTTGTCGGGACGCGGCCCTTCCGGATTCGGAAAACTCCGCCCGCCCCGGCCATTCAACACCACGAGGCGCTTGTCCGGCAAAACCTGTGCCGCCGTCGGATACCAACCCGTCGGCACAAATCCGTTGACCATGCTGCGCACCGCCGAGATATCCGCCACCGCGACCGCATTGGCATCGGAACAAACCACAAACAGCGTCTTCTGGTCGCCCGACATCGCCACCGCGCTCGGCGTCATCCCTGCCGGTTGCCGGGGAGTCATCGCCAGATTGATCGACTCAATCAGGCGCATCTCCTTGCTCTCGGTCACACCCACCACATAGGCACGATTCGTATTCCCCGCCGCCACAAACAACCGGTGCACGTAAGGGTACGCCTCCCGGGCTTCCCCTTCTTCCACCGGCGCGGCATCCGGCCTGCGGTCGCTCAGCACAAAGTCCGTCGTATGCGCCCCCAACCGGATTCTGCCGATGGGCTCTCCTTTGTCCGCGTCGTATTGATAGATCGATCCATCGGCCCAGCTCGACACGTAGAAGGACTTTCCGTCCGGATGGAAGCGGATACGGTATGGACGCCGCCCCGTTTTGAACCGCTCAATCACGCGCCCGGACTGCGGATTGATCACCGCCACTGTGTCCCGGTAGAGCAGCGATGCATAGATCATCCGCCCGTCGGGTGTGAAGGCAACATCGCCCACGAAATCCCGATGGGTCCGGTCCTTCTCCGGCACGACAACAAACGTGCGCGCCGCGCTCAGCTTGCCATCCGTGAAATCAAACTCGAAAACGCTCGCCGTGGACCCGCCCCCGACATACAGCTTGCGCCCGTCGGCGGAGAACGTCAGTCCCAGCCAGCCGTCCGGGACGCGCGTGCGCGACAGCTCCTTTGCCGCCGCAATGTCGATTACACTCACCGACGGTGGATTGTATCCGCCGTTCAAGACAAGCAAATGCCGCCCGTCCCGCGAGACGACACTCGACATCGGAAACGTGTCCACATCCGTTTGTTTTCCCGCCGGCCGGATCGACCAGCCGCTCGGAAGCATCACGCTGCCGTCGCTCCGTGGTCCGGTTTGCACACGCCCGGCAGGCTGCGAGATCACGATTCCCGCCACCGCGGCGATCGCCGCCACAACCAGCAATGCTTGTTTCATTCGAAAAATCTCTGTGCGATCGGAAAACGCCGTCCCATGCCGAATGCCTTCGATGTCACCTTCAGCCCGGGTGCGGCTTGCTGCCTCTTGTATTCGTTGCGGTCCACCTTGTTGACAATGTCACGCACCAACGGCAGCGGCTGGCCCAGCGCATCGGCGATCTGGCGCGGTGAAAGCAGATCCTCCACATATCCCTTCAGGATCGCGTCCAATATATCGTATTCCGGAAGCGAATCGGTGTCCTTTTGATTGGGCCGGAGCTCGGCCGATGGCGGCTTCACGAACACATTCTCCGGAATCGCTCCCGCATGCCTGCGGTTGGCGATGCGCGACAGCTTGTACACCAGCGTCTTGGGCACATCGCTGATCACTGCCAGCCCCCCGCACATATCGCCATACAAGGTGCAGTAGCCCACCGCCAGCTCACTCTTGTTGCCGGTGGTCAGCACCAGTGAGCCGAACTTGTTCGACAACGCCATCAGCACCATCCCGCGCAGCCGCGATTGCACGTTCTCTTCGGCAACATCGGCCGGCCGGTCTCCAAACAGCGGCGCCAGCGTCCGGAGCATCGTTTCGTAACCTTCGGAAATCGAGGCAATCTCGAACCGGATGCCCAGGTTCCGCGCCATCTCCCGCGCATCCGCGACGCTGTGGTCGGAGGAGAACGGCCCGGGCATGCCCACACCCAGCACATTTTCTTTCCCCACGGCATCCACGGCCACGGCCGCCGTCAGCGAAGAATCGATACCTCCGCTCAACCCGATAATCACGCTGCGAAACCCGCACTTGCGGATGTAGTCCCGCGTGCCCAGAACCAGCGCCTCGTAAACGGCCTCCTCTTCGTCGGGAAAGTTGCCGCGCAGCGCCGATGCCTCCGGCTTCTTATTCAAGTCCACAACCAAAATATCTTCCCGAAAAGACGGCGCCTGGGCCAGCGGCTCGCCTTGCGCGTTCAACACGAAGCTCGTTCCATCGAACACCAGTTGGTCGTTGCCCCCCACCTGGTTCACGTACACCACTGGAATCCTCCGCGTGCGCGCCGTCGTCGCGAAGATCTCGCTGCGCAGTGTCCGCTTGCCCATGTGGTACGGCGATGCGTTGATGCTGATCAGCATCTCCGCGCCGGACGCGGCCAATTCCTCCACCGGATCCCGCTCGTAGAGTTGCCGCGACCAATACTGCTTATCGTTCCACGCATCTTCGCAAATCGTCAGCGCAATCTTGCGTCCCTTCCACGTCCAGATGTGCTGATGCTCCGCCGATTCGAAATACCGGGCCTCGTCAAACACATCGTAGGTCGGAAGCAGCATCTTCTGCTGGTGAAAAATCCGCTGCCCGCGCGAAAGCACGCAGGCCGCGTTCACCGCCCGTTTCCCCGCCGCTTGTTCCGAAAGCCCCACATACCCGCAAACAATGGCGATGGGCATGTGCGCCGTTTCGCGGGCCAGACGATGCAGAGCCTCCTGGGTCTGGTCGATAAAGGATGGTTTCTCCACCAAATCCCGCGGTGGATAGCCGTTTAAGGAAAGTTCCGGAAATACGATCAGTTCGGCGCCGGCGCGCACGGCTTCCTGAGCCGCACGAACCATGAGGACAACGTTGCCAGACAGGTCGCCGACGGTCGTGTTGATTTGACCGAGCGCGATTCGCATGAGAATTCACTATTGTAGCCGTACGCGCCCGGGTATTGGTTCGCCTGCGCCGCTCAGCGCGCCTCCATCCGCGAAAACGCTGCCACACCCGCTGCCGCGATGATCCCATCCTCGTTCGATTGCACGCCGGAAACGCCGATCGCCCCAATTACCTTACCGTCCATCGTCAGCGGCAGCCCCCCTTCAATCGGCAATGCGCCCGGCAGTTTCAATACCACCTGCCTCCCGCCTTTTACCGCATCCTCGAACACCTTGCTCGCCCGCTTGAACTTCACCGCCGTGCGTGCCTTCTCTTGCGCCACCTCGATGCTCCCAATCTGCGTCTCGTCCATCTTCTGCAAATAAACCAGATTCGCGCCGTCATCCACGATGGCAATCACCACATTCCACTTGTTCTTCCGCGCCTCGGCTTCCGCCGCCGCGGCGATCTGCTTTGCCGCCTCCAGGGTCATACTCTTCTTGGTGGCAAGCTGTGCGGACATCACGCTGGTGCCCGCCAGCATCAAAACAATGCAAAAAGTCGCTGCGATTCTCATGGTCTGTTTACGGTAATCGGTGTATCCCTACAGTGTCAAGCCGTCACTAAAGCAAAAACGGCGCAATGGACGCTTTGTCCACTGCGCCGTCTCAAAATTGTTCGGATTGCCTACTGGCGGCGGGCGTACAAGCCCAAACCCAGCAGCCCCAGACCCATCATCGATAGCGTCATCGGTTCCGGCACCGGATCCGCTTCCGCCGACAGAATCTCCACACGCAGCCCCGTCGGGTTTCCGCCAAAGGCGATCGGCGAATTGAACACGATGAAATCCATCGCGACCAACTGACTAGTGAAGTACGACGGACCGATATTCACCGGCGCCTGGCTTGAGAACGGATTCGTATTCTCCGCGCCACTGTTCGAGCCGGTAACCCGCGTCGACTGCGCGCATACCGGAGAACTGGCGCTGGCCACGCTACAGACCCGGATGTGAGATTGCTCTGTAGGGTTCCCAACGCTGTTCACGTTGTTATCGCTCAGCCACCGCAGGCTTACGTTTGCTGTATTGCCATAAAGACCCAATGCGGCAAAGTCGATCAGCAGCCGGTACACGTAGAAGTCGGTTGTGCTGTTATAGATATCGTTAGGGCCCACGTTTTGCTGGTTGCCGATCGGCCCAACCCATGCAGACTGTGTGTCGTTAGCCGACCAGACGCTTCCAGGAGGCCCCACAACCGTAATCGCGTTGGGTCCAAAACCAGCACAGTTCGCCGGCGGCATAGCCACATCACAGCCCGTCGGCTTAATCAGGATATAGTGGCTGTCTGCCGTGTTCCCAGCAAGCACCACGGCAGAATTATCGAGTCCGGTGCTCCAGACTCCATTAGCAGTGTTCTTGAATGTTACGGCGGACGCCGATAGGCATGCACCAAGTACTAGACTGCTCAAGACGAATGAACGCATTTCTCCTCCGCAAGATGTCTCGAGATACGTTATCCATCATACAGGAGGAGCTAGTACTAAGCAAGAAAAATCTTAGTACGATAGGACTAGGGTGAGGGCTAGGCCAAACTGGCTACTCCCGCCCTCCCGCAGTGCCGCTCCAGTCTTGTTCGCAGTTCCGACCTCGCCCGCAGCAACCGGGATTTCGTCGCAGCTACAGAGATGCTCAGCCGTTGGGCAACGGTTTCCAGGGGCAGTTGTTCCAGGTCGCGCATCACCAGCGGCTCGCGCAACAACTTTGGCAACCGCTCGACTTCTTGCCTCACCACCGCGATCACTTCCTTCTTGCCCAGACCCTCTTCCGGATCCGGCCCCCGCGCTTCCAACTGCACCACAGGGCGCGTGTCCTCGCTCTGTGGCTCGTCCAGTGCAACAAAGCTAACCCTTTTGGCTCTACGCAGATACATCAGGCATTGGTTGAAAACAATGCGCGACATCCAGGTGGAGAACTTCGACTCCCCAAGAAACCGCGGAACATGTTCCCATGCCTGCGAAAGCGCGTCCTGCAACGCGTCTTCGGCTGCATCCTGGTTCTTCAGTACCGATAATGCCAGCCGCCGCGATGACGTTACGCTACGCCGCACCAGCTCGGCGAAGGCATCGGCATCCCCAGCCTTCGCTCGTTCGACAAGTTGGCGCTCATCATCGGCTGCCGGTACGCCCTGGAATCTGGTGGTGTCGTTCATAACACCTCTCAAGATGTTGTACGAGTCACGCCAGATTCATTCATGGTCAAATCAATTTACACTGTGTTGAAATGGAAGGCTCCAAATTAATCTAAACTAAAGTCTGATGACATCCCGATGTAGTCCGGCCGGTCTGAGATTTTTCGGTGCCGGAACGAGTGCACCACCTCACAGCGGTGCAGCAGAAACACCCCTGGCATCTGGAACGGATCCCCCGATGGTATCCCCGCTCCATGCTTGCGTAGTGCCGAAATCGCTCGTGGCCAAAGACTGATCCCAAAAATCTGCGAAACACGGCCGCGCCGTAATCCAAACGCCCGATATAAGGACCGGTCTGAGTCATCGATACAATCCAGTCCGCCCAAACCGTGTTTTATCAATAACCGATGCATCGTGCCGGGCCTGCCATGATGAACCAGAACGATACGGATGCCTAAATCCTCCAAATTCGCCCGCACACGCCCCACCTCCGCCAGTGTCTCCCGGCAGAACATGCAGCCGGGGTGCCGCAGAAACACCACCAGTACGGGCGAAAGCAAGGACAGGGTGGCCAAGTCCACCCCGTCCTTTGTTTTCTTCGATTCAATCACTGAGGCCAGCCGGTCCGCCTCATTTCCAATTGCCGTCATGACAAAGCCTACTTCGGCAGAACAACGGTGTCGATCACGTGAATGACGCCGTTGGACGTCGCGATGTCCGCCTTGACGACCTTAGCATTGTTCACCATGACCGCTCCATCCTTCACCGCAATCTGCAACGGCTGGCCGTTCACCGTGGCGGCGGAATTCATCTTCACCACCTGATCGGACGTCACATTGCCGCTCACGACGTGGTAGGTCAGAATCGCGGCGAGTTTCGACTTGTTTTCCGGCTTCAGCAGGTTTTCCACGGTTCCTGCGGGCAGCTTGGCAAACGCCTCATCCGTGGGTGCGAAGACCGTGAACGGACCGGGTCCCTTCAACGTATCCACAAGTCCCGCGGCCTGCACGGCGGCGACCAGAGTCTTGAAAGAGCCTGCCGCAACAGCGGTGTCCACAATATCCGCCTTGCTGCCGGCAACAGCCGAAACGGCCATGGCAACAGCCAAGGTAAGCATCCTGAATTTCTTCATGCGAAATCTCCTCATCCGTCTTGTTCGATGCAACGCGCGCGTTCTGCCATCTGGATGCACCGTTTCCAGCCAAAGCGTTAGAAAATGAAAAGAAGATGTTTCTCGACGGCTTCGATCCCCTGGTGCGGGAATGGTTCGAGGGCCGCTTCGGCCACGCCACCGAACCGCAGCTCCGCGGCTGGGCCGAAATCGCTGCCGCCCACGATACTCTCATCTGTGCCCCCACCGGATCCGGCAAGACGCTGGCCGCATTCCTCATCTGCCTCAACCGCCTCATCCGCGAAGCCCGCCAGGGCACGCTCGGCGATCACACGTACGTCCTCTACGTTTCCCCCCTCAAGGCGCTCAGCAACGACGTCCACAAGAACCTCGAAAAACCCCTCCAGGAAATTCGCCATCTTGCCGAAAAGCACGGAATTGCCCTCCAGCCCATCCGCACCGCGGTGCGCACCGGCGACACCCCGATGCAGGAGCGTCAGCAGATGGGGCGCAAGCCGCCGCACGTTCTCGTCACCACCCCGGAATCCTTATATATCCTGCTCACCGCCGAAGGCCCGCGCAAGATGCTGCGCCATGCCGGCACAGTCATCCTCGATGAGATCCATGCCGTCGCCGATGACAAACGCGGCTCGCACCTGGCCCTGAGCATCGCCCGTCTCGAAGCGCTTTGCGAAACCCGCCCTCAGCGCATCGGCCTTTCGGCCACGGTCAAGCCCGTCGGAGAGATTGCCCAATTCCTCGGCCCGCGCACCCACATCGTCGACGTCGGCCACCGCCGCGCCATGGATCTCGCTGTCGAGATCCCCCGCGACGAACTCGGCCCTGTCGCCGGCAACGAAATGTGGGGCGAAATCTACGACCGCATCGCCCAGTACATCCTCACCCATCGCACCACGCTCGTCTTTGTCAACACACGCCGCCTCTCGGAGCGCGTCGCCCACGCCCTTACCGAACGCCTCGGCGAAGGCCACGTGCTTGCGCATCATGGCAGCCTGTCCCGCGCCCTCCGCCTCAAAGCGGAAACCATGCTCAAGAACGGCGAGTTAAAGGCCGTCGTCGCCACCGCTTCGCTCGAATTGGGCATCGACATCGGCGCCGTCGATCTCGCCATCCAGGTCGGCTCCCCGCGCTCCATCGCCGTCGCCCTCCAGCGCATCGGCCGCAGCGGCCACTGGGTCGGAGCCATGCCCAAAGGCCGCCTCTTCGCCACAACCCGCGACGAATTGATCGAATGCGCCGCGCTCGTATCCGCCATCCGCCGCGGCGATCTCGAGCGGATCGAAATCCCCCGCAACGCACTTGACGTGCTCGCCCAGCAAATCGTCGCCGCCTGCGCCTGTGAAACCTGGAGCGAGGACGGCATGTTCGCCCTCGTGCGCGGCGCCTACCCCTACCGCGATCTCCCGCGCGGCGACTTCGATGCCATCCTCGCCATGCTCTCCGAAGGCATCGCCACCTCGCGCGGCCGCAGCGCCGCCCTCCTCCATCGCGATCAGGTGAATCGCCGCATCAAAGGCCGCCGCGGCGCACGCCTCATCGCCATCACATCCGGCGGAGCCATCCCCGAAAACGCCAACTACAACGTCGTCGCCGAGCCCGACGGCCGCACCGTCGGCACGCTCGACGAGGACTTCGCCATCGATAGCATGGCCGGCGACGTCTTCCTCCTCGGTACCAATTCCTGGCGCATTCGCCGCGTCGAACAAGGCCGCGTCCGCGTCGAAGACGCCCATGGCGCCCCACCCACCGTTCCCTTCTGGTTCGGCGAAGCCCCCGGCCGCTCCACTGAGCTATCCGCCGAAGTCGCCCGCCTGCGCGCCGAAATCCTGAACCGCGGCCCCCAAGCGCAAGCCTACTTGATGGAACACTGCTCGCTCGAAGAAAGCGCCGCCCGCCAGGCCGCCGAATACGTAGCCGCCGGCGCAGCCGCCCTGGGCGCACTCCCCACCCAGGACACCGTCGTCGCCGAGCGATTCTTCGACGAAGCCGGAGGCATGCAACTGGTCCTGCACTCCCCCTTCGGCTCCCGCATCAACCGCGCCTGGGGCCTGGCCCTCCGCAAGAAATTCTGCCGCACCTTCAACTTCGAACTCCAGGCCGCCGCCACCGACAATGGCATCGTTATCTCTCTCAGCGAGCAGCACGCCTTTCCGCTCGAACTCGTCTTTGCATTCCTCAAACCCGAAACCCTCGAAGACACACTCACCCAAGCCTTGCTGCCCGCGCCCATGTTCGGCGCACGCTGGCGCTGGAACGCCACCCGGGCGCTTGCCATCCTGCGCTTCGCCGGCGGACGCAAAGTCCCACCCCCCATCCAGCGCATGCGCTCCGACGACCTGCTGGCCGCCGTCTTCCCCGATCAGGTCGCCTGCCAGGAAAACCTCTCCGGCCCCATCCGCATTCCCGATCATCCCCTGGTCAAGGAAACCATCGGCAACTGCCTCCACGAAGCCATGGATCTCGACGGCCTTCGCGAAGTCATTGCCGGAATCCGCCAGGGCCGTATCCGGGCCGTCGCCGCCGAAACCACCCAGGCCTCTCCTTTTTCCCACGAGATCCTCAACGCCAATCCCTACGCCTTCCTCGACGACGCACCGCTCGAAGAGCGCCGCACCCGCGCCGTGCAGATGCGCAGCACGCTCCGCAGCGATGTCTCGGGCGGCGAAGGCATCCTCGATCCCGCCGCCATCGAGCAGGTGTCCCTAGAAAGCTGGCCTCTCATCCGCGACGCCGACGAACTCCACGATGCGCTCCTCACCCTCATCGCCCTGCCCGTAACCGAAGAGTACAAGCACTGGTATCGGGAACTCCACGCCACCGGCCGCGCTCACTCCATCACCCGCGGCGGCGGCGAATTCTGGGTGGCCACCGAACGCGCCCCGCTCGTCGAAAACCGCACCGAAACCCTCCGCGGCTGGATGGAATCCACCGGACCCACCACCGCCGCCGAACTGGCCCGCCGCCTCGCCTGGCAGGAGACCGAGATCGAACAGGCCCTGCTCCAACTCGAAGCCGAAGGCCAGCTCTTCCAGGGACATTACCGCCGCAAGGACGGGCCCGTCGAGTGGTGCAACCGCCGCATCCTCGCCCGCATTCACCGTCTCACGCTCGGCCGCCTGCGCCGCGAAATCGAGCCCGTCACTTCGCTCCAATTCCACAAATTCCTCGAAATCTGGCAGCATCGCGCTCCCGGCGCGCAACTGCCCGGCGTCGAAGGCCTGATGCAGATCGTGCGCCAGCTACAGGGCTACGAAATCCCCGCCGTCGCCTGGGAAAGCGAAATCTTCCCCCGCCGCATCGCCGATTATGACCCCGACTACCTCGACCAGCTCTGCCTTGCCGGCGAAATCATGTGGGGCCGGCTCTCGCCCCATCCCGCCCTCGAAGGCGACGCCCGCCAGGTCCGTCCCACCCGCATCGCTCCCATCACCTTCTTCCTTCGCGAAGACGCCGGCTGGCTGGTCGAAGACAAACCCCTCCAGCACGACGCCCTCTCGCACCCCGCCCGCGATGTGCTCGGCGCACTCGAACAATACGGAGCCTGTTTCTTCACTGACCTCGTCCGCGCCGCCCACCGCTTGCCCAGCGAAGTCGAAGACGCCCTCTGGGAATTGGTGGCCGCCGGACTCGTCACCGCCGACGGCTTTGAAAACCTCCGCGCCCTCATCGACCCCAAGCGCCGCCGCGGAGAAGGAAAGGGCCGTTTCGCCCGCCCGCGCCATGCCGCCGGACGCTGGGCCCTGTTCCGCCGCATCCCCGGCGGCATCGCCACCGCCGAACGCATCGAGCGCATCGCCAAACAACTCCTCGTCCGCTGGGGAGTCGTCTTCCGCGACCTCCTGGCCCGCGAATCCATGGCTCCCGCCTGGCGCGACCTGCTCCCCGTCTTGCGCAGGATGGAGGCGCAGGGCACGATCCGCGGCGGCCGCTTCGTCGATGGGTTCACCGGCGAACAATTCGCCCGCCCCGAAGCCCTCGACTTGCTCCGTAAAGTCCGCCGCGAATCGGCCGCGGCCACCGAACCCACGGCAATCACTGGCGCCGATCCATTGAACCTCGCCGGAACGCTGTTGCCGGCGCTGCGTGAAACGCGGAGCCAGTGATCCATGGCCACTCGCTTCCACAGCGGCTTTGCCTGCCTCGCGCAAGCAGTGCTCTCGACTCGGTCGAACCGGCCTCGCACTTGCCGCATGCTGCCGGCGCATGGTGAACCATTCGCCTTCTCCGTCAAAAGGGCCGGGCTTGCGGTCAGCACATTGGTCGGGGGGAAATAGGGCAGGGTTCTGGCGAGTATTTCAGGCAGTCGAAGCCGCGAAGCGTTTTTCTCGGTCCGGGTTGCCCTTGCCGGTAGCGTTTGGGGTGGGAATGTGCTGACTGTTGGCAACCTCGGAGCCGCTGTCTTCTCGTCTCCTCATGAAGTAACGCGCAAATGCGGCCGGGAAGTGATCAGCGAGGCAAACTTTTTTCTTAGCCCGGTTTCCTTAGGACGCGCGGCCCCTACAGCGGCGCTTCCCGAATGCCGATAATCCGCTGGAAGCCCTTCGTTGTGCTTAAGGGCTTGGAAGGGAAGCGGCTACCGGCCATGTTCAGTAGCGTCATCGTCGGCTCCAACGCGATGCGTTTGCAGTGGATGCAAGAGGTGTCGCTCGAGTCGAAAAAACTGCTCCTGGTGCGGACCTATGGCCGCTATTTGACCGCGGAGGATGCCGCACGGCAATTCCGCACGCTCGCGCCGACCCTGGTGTTGCTCGACTTGGATGATCGCGCGTACGCACTGGAGATGGCCACGGGTATTCACGCGGCCTGTCCCGAGACAGCGATTATCGCCCTCAGTCCGGATACGAAGGAGCATTTCGACGTTTCGGAAACGGGGATTGTCAGTGTGGTGCCGTTCGAGGTGGAGGCCTCGGAGTTGGAGAAGGCTGTGGCCGAGGCGGTGCACCAGGTCAAGCATGTCGTGAATCCGCAGTTGATTTCCTTCCTGCCCGCCAAGGCGGGATCGGGGTGCAGTTTTGTGGTGATGAACACGGCGTTCGCACTGAGCCGGACGTATGGCAAGAACGTGCTCGTGCTCGAGGGCGATCTGCGGTCCGGTGTCCTCTCGTCGGCGCTGAGTTGCCGCCGCACGGGCAGTATCCAGCAGGCCCTGCTGGCAAGCCATGAGTTGGATGCGTTTCGCTGGAACCGTGTGGTGACGCAGCACGCCGGCGTGGACTGGCTATTGTCCGACCGCACGATGCCGAAAACGCCTCCCGATTGGAGCCACTATTTCGCCACGATGCAATTCGCCATGCCGCGCTATGACTGCGTGCTGGTGGATCTGCCGGAATTAGTGAATCCGGGAACGGCGGAGATCGTGCGTTCGAGCGGGCGCGTGTACGTGGTGACCACTCAGGAGATGATTACGCTGACGCTCGCCCAGCAGCGATTTGGGGAACTGGCCAGTTGGGGCATTCCCGTGGACCGGATCGGAGTGCTCGTGAACCGGTTCGAGAACCGTACCCCGGCGCGGGCCGATGTGGAGCGCTTGCTGCAACATCCCGTGGCGGCGGCGTTTCCCAATGACTACGCGGCGTGCCAGAAGGCGATATCGGACGGGTTGCCGGTCGGGGATGAGACGCCACTCGGGGCGGCCTACTCGCAGTTTGCCGCCGGCTTGATCGGGACGGCGGCGATGCTGCCGCGGCCGCGGCGCCTGCTCTCGAAGCTCTTCGAGGGGTTTTCTGTGGGATAGGGAACCACGGCGCCCTCCCGCCTAGTCTCTCATTACGCCGATGCGTGTCAGGAACGCAAAGATTTCCTGGTACAACTCATCCATCTTTTCCTTCGGAAAACCGTGGCGGCCTTGCGGCACGCTGATCATTTCCGCCCGTACCCCCATGTCATTGAGAGCTTTGGTGAGCTTGACGCCATGTTCGTAGGGCACGGTCTGATCGGCGTCGCCATGCAGGGTGAGGATCGGCGGCAGGCCGCGGCGGACGTAGCTCATCGGCGAGACACGGTGGGCCAGTTCGATGCGGCCGGGCGAGTCCGGCACCCAGGTGACCGCGTACTGGCGCATGTTCGGCCCGGCAAGTTGATCGCCGACATCCGTGATGCCATAGAAATTGACCACCGCGGCGACTTTGGCGGGTTTTCCCAGTTTCGCCGACTTCGGCGTCATGCCCACCATTAAGGACAGATGGCCGCCGGCCGATCCTCCGGTGACGATGACGCGCTTCCTGTCGACATTGTATTTCGTGGCATTGTTGAGGAACCAGTTGGCCGCCTTCAGGGCGTCTTCCACAGCGGCGGGCGCCGTCGCCGCCTTGGCCAGGCGGTATTCCACGTTGGCGACGACAAACCCTTTTTCGAGATAACGGCGCACAAAATTATCCCACTGGCCTTCTTTTGTGCCCCCGACCCAGCCCCCTCCGTGAATAACGATGGCTCCGGGACGCTTGGCGGCGGCCGGCGTGGCGGGCTGAAACACATCCAGCACCGTTTCCTTATGGGTGTCGTAGGCGATGTTGGCATCCATTGTCACGCCGGCAGGCAGTTCCGGGTACTTCTGCGGAGTCTGGCCGGCGAGAGAAGACGTGAGGGCGAGCAGGCAAATTGCTGTCAACCGCATAGCCGACATTCTATCGTGTGCGCGTCAGCGTGAGTGGGGCGCCAAGGATGAAATCGCCCTCGGCGCGCACCGTCCCCGGAAGACGCCGGTAGCCAAGCGTGATGCGCAGCATCCGGCAGCCGGGCGGAATCCGCAGCATGGCCGCCATGGCCATGAAGTCCGGCGGCGCCTTGGCCACCGGAATTTCGAGAAAATCGGGTTGATCCGGGCAGGAGAAGCTCCAGCGAATCCCGGAATTCGCCGCCATGCGCTCCACGCGGTAGCGGAATTCGTAGACATAGGCCGCGCCGGGAACCACCGGCGCGTACTGCTCCAGCAACTCCGTGCGCTCCTGCTCGCGCCCATCGAGCGCGATCCGGATCTGCCGCGCCTGCCCCGACCAGCGGTGCGTGACGCCGGCCCGCCAAGGGAATCGCAGATCGAACCCCTTGCCGAGCGGCTCGCGGGCCAGATCGCCGTTGGCCAGGGAATGCCCGGCCGCCGCATCCAGCCTCTGCCCCGGATCCCATAAGTTCCATACGCGCACGGCGGCATCGCCCCGGCCGGCCTGCAACAGCGCCTCGCACAGTTCGAGCAGCTTCGCCCGTTCCCCCGGCCGGGCCATTGGGGCGAGTTCGGCCGCGGCCTCGACGGCGGCTTCCCATTTTGCTTCGCTTCGCAGAAAATCCAGATAAAGCCCGAGGAATTCCGGCGTCGGGAGAATTGATTTCCGAAGAATTTCTTGCGAATCCTCCGTGAAATGCCAGGCAAGGCGGAACAGCGCCGTGCGGTCTCCGTAGCTGCGCTCGGCGGCCAGGCGCAGCCAGCGCCAGAATTCGTCCGCTTGCTGGCGGCGGAAGTAGTAGTTCGCCAGAGCCCAGCGTGGCGTGAAGGTCTGGTCCACTTTGGAGGCCTCCCGGTAGAGGCGCTCGGCTTCGGCAAGGTCGTTGGCGGCTTCGGCTTGCTGGGCCAGTTCAAGCCACGCCTCGGAAAGGTAGGGGTTGAGGGCGACGGCTCGCCGAGGGTCGCCCGCGCGGAGCGCGTAGGTGGGGTTGGAGTGGGCGATGCGGGCGGCGCGCCGGACATTTTCCGGCGTGCCGGTCTGAAATAGGAAATCGGCGTAGGCCAGGCGGAGGGCGTGGAAGGCGGCCAAGGCGGCGAGGCCGGAAAGCACCAAGGCGGGGGCGCGGCTAGCGATCGGCATACATCTGTAATACATTGTGCGAGAATGACTTATTTTTTCTCACCGAACTCAAGTTCTTTCTCCTTCCGGCCGAAGAAGAGAGAGAGGACCCGCAAACGCGGGTACCGGGAATACCCGCAAGGAGCAAGGCGAGGCATGAGAGTGAGACGAGGCATGAACACGATAGCAGGGAGCCGGTGGCAGGAGTGGATAGCCCTGACGCTGGTCTTGCAGTTATCGATTGGCTGGGCTGCGAGTCCGGCGATCGGGGTTGTGGTGGCGAAAGGCTCGGTGGCGGTGGACACCTCCCGTGTAGCCGGCAGCGGCACCTTATTTGAAGGATCGGTGGTGGAGACCACGAAGGCGACGTCGGAGTTGCGCATGGCCGGAGGCGCGCGAATGCTGCTGGACAGCGGCTCGCGCGGCAAGGTGTACCGGGACTATGTGGTGTTGGAGAAAGGCGCCGGGCAACTGGAGCAGGCTGCGGGGTTCGGCATCCATGCGGGGAGTTTCCGCATCGATGCCGCTTCGCCGGCAAAGGCGAAAGTAGAATGGAACGGCGCCAAGCAAGTGAAGGTAACGGCATTTGGCGGTCCGGTGCAGGTGCGCAACGAAGCAGGATTGCTGCTGGCGAAGCTGATGCCGGGCCGCGCCGTGGCGCTCCAGGCAGCCGCGGCCGGTGCCGGAAGCAACGCGGTTCGGGGATGCCTGCGCAAGGCTGACGGGCACTACCTGCTGACGGACCAGGTTTCAGGCGTGACCTTCGAGTTGCAAGGCCGCGGGCTCGAGCGCGAGGTGGGCCGTATAGTTGAGGTCTCCGGTTCGCTCGAAGCTTCCTCCCAGCCGGTTGCTCCGGCGGCGCAAGTACTCCGCGTCAGCCAGGTGAAATCGAACGGTGAGAAGAAAGCAGAGGGCTGCGATGCCGGCGCCGCGGGAGCGGCAGGAGCCGGCGCAGGCGCTGGCGCCGCAGGCGCAGCCACCGCGGCCGGAACTGCCGGAGCCTCGGGCATTAGCGCTTCCACGGCGGTCATCGCCGGCGTGGTAGTGGCCGGCGCCGCAGCCGGACTCGGCATCGGTTTGACGCGCGAAGAGTCCGAATCCATCAGCCAGTAACAATGTTCTAGGGCGAACCTTGACAGAGAGAGCTGTTTCCCGGGCCGTGGAGCGATCCTCGCATGGCCCGGGCTTTTTTTCTCAGGCTCCCCGCTTGAAACTTCCAGCCGTTTCCCCGGTTTAACCTTGCAGATCGTGAGTGAGACAATAAACCATATGTTCCGCCTGTTTCTAACCGCCCTTTGGCTGATTGCGTCGCTGGGAGCGCAGCCGATTCCGGGGCGCTACATCCTGGAATTGGAAGGAGAGCCGCTCGCTGCGTTCACCAAGGAAAAACGGGTGGAACGCTCGGCCGTAGTGCGCGCGCGGCAGGATGCGGTTCGATCCGCGCTGGCGGCACGCAATGTCCGGGTGCGGGGTACGGTGGACACCGTGGCGAATGCCGTCGTGGTGGAAGGCGCCGATCCGGCGCAGCTCGCCAATCTGCCCGGTGTGCGGCGCATCGTGCAGTCGCGCTATCTGCAACTCAAGCTCGACCACGCCATGAACCTGCTGCGCTTCCCGGAGGCTTGGGTCAAGGCCGGGGGCCGGGCGCGCGCCGGGGCGGGCATGAAGATTGCCATCCTCGATACGGGCATCGACAATTTCCACTTTGCGTTTCTCGATGAGGATCTGGCCGCACCCGACGGGTTCCCGGTGTTTTCCCCCGAGGTAAACCGGCGTTTCACGAGTTCGAAGATCATTGTGGCGCGCAGCTACGACGGCACGGCGGAAGATGAAGTCGGACACGGAACCGCAGTGGCCACGGCTGCCGCGGCAGTCTACCACGAAGGACCTCGCGGCGTAATGGCTGGTGCGGCGCCAAAGGCCTGGCTCGGCAACTACCAGATTGCCGAAGGCACCAACGGCGCCATCTCTATTGATAACGCCTTACGCGCCATGGACGACGCTGTCAAAGACGGCATGGACGTCATCAACCTCAGCTTCAGCGGGCCGGCGATCACGCTGCCCGAAGACGATCTGCTGACTCCGGCCATCGCCCGCGCCGCCGAGATGGGTGTCATCGTTGTGGCGGCGGCGGGCAACGAAGGGCCGGACAATGCGACGGCGGGTGACAGTTCATCGAGCATGCACGTCATCGGCGTCGGTGCTTCTGAGAATGACCGGCTGCCAACCAGTCCGGCGGTGATTGCGCTTCCTTCCACGCGGTTCACGGCGGTACCGGCGTCCAATAGCGCAGAGGTGCCCCAGGTGCGGGGGAAGATGGCCGATGTGGCTACGCTCGATCCAAGCGGGCTCGCCTGCGACGCGCTGCCGGGGGGCAGCCTGGAAGGAAAAATCGTGCTCATCCTGCGCGGCACGTGCAACTTCTCCGTGAAATTAGCCAATGCGCGGCGGGCCGGCGCTTTGGCGGCGGTGGTTTACAACAGCGAGACCAGCCCCACGCGCGTCATCATGGACGTGGGCGTTGAAGAGCTGAAAGGCATGATGGTGTCGCGCGCCGATGGCGCCGCCCTGAAAGGTCGCATCGAGGCGAATCCCGATGCCGAGTACGTTCTCTTCTTCAACTACAGCTTGCCCGAGGATCCGAACCAACTGGCCGAGTTTTCCTCGCGCGGGCCGGGGCCGGATCTGTCCATCAAGCCCGACATGCTCGCCACGGGCACGAATCTCATTACGGCTGTGAGCGGGACGCCCGAAGGCACTCCCGAACTGAGCGGCTATCTGCCACAGAACGGAACCAGCCTGTCGGCGCCGATCGTGGCCGGGGCCGCCGCCGTGCTCAAGCAGGTGCGCCCCGGATTGACGCCGGCGCAATACCGGTCGATGCTCATCAACAGTTCGCTGCCCTTTCCGGCCGGCGCGGAAAAGATTGAAGTACAGAAAACCGGGGCCGGGCTGCTTCAGTTTCCGGAGGCTCTGAGTGCGGTAACGGCGGTGGAACCTCCGTCGGTGAGTTTCGGAGAATACCGCGGATTGGCCAACTGGTTCCGGGAAATCCATCTCACCAATGTCGGCGATTCCGGCGACACGCTGACGCTCTCCCTCCGCACCACGGACTCGCTGAAGCCCCAGCTTTCGGTGGAGACGCTAACGCTCGGCCCGAAGGAGAAAGCCTCGGTGAAGCTGACCTGGAACGAGACGGCGGCGCCGCCCGGTGCATACCAGGGATTTCTCGAGATCCGCTCCACCACGGGAAGCATCGCCCGCGTCCCTTACTGGTTGGGGGTGCGCAGCGCGGAGCCGAAGGAGATCTCGCTCACCTATGTCCCGGTTTCGGGCCGCGCCGGCGCAACGACGGACATCCTGTTCCGCATCCTCGACCAAGCCGGCATTTCGCTGGTTGAACCGGCGGCGGAAGTGAACGTATCCTCGGGTGGCGGACGCGTCGTGCAATCCGGTCTCGCCGGATCCTTATACCCGGGCGTGCACGCGGCGCGCGTGCGGCTGGGGGAGAGCGCCGGCGTCAACGTATTTGAGATCAAGGTGTCGGGAATCACCCGCGAGGTGCGAATTCGCGCTACAAATTAAACGTGCGCACGCAATGGCTCTGTGTCTCGATTGCGGCTCCTCTGTTGTTCGGCCAGCCGTCGATTTTCTCAAACGAAGACCTGGAACGAGTGGAACAAACCGCACGGGCGCACTCCTGGGCGGGAGAAGTGCGCGCCCAGATTCTGCGCGCGGCGGCAAACTGGCCGCGGGATCATCTCAGCCGCTTCGGCTTGAGCGAACTCGCCCTGCCCACCGAGGGCGGACAGTGGCCGCTGTGGTATGTATGCCCGGTGCATGGTGTAAGCTTGCAGTTTCAGGCGCCGGCGACGCATCGCTGCACGGTGGATCAGCGCACCTACACGGGTTGGCCTTACGACCAGGTGATTTTCGGGCGGCGGCACAGCGAACTGGCGGCGGCGGCGCGCGACCTGGCGTTGGCCTACCGCATGACGGGCGAGGAGCGCTACGCGCAGTCTGCCTTGTGGATTCTCAAACAGTACGCCGCACTCTACACAACATATCCCCACAAGGACGTGAACAATCGCGCCAACACGCGCTCCGGAGCCCGGGCTTCGGCGCAGACGCTCGACGAATCGGTGTGGCTGATTCCGCTCGCCTGGGCGTACGATTCGCTCGCCGGCTCGGCGGCGATGAGCGAATCCGACCGCGCGCTCATCGAACGCGGCCTGCTGCGCGCCGCCGTGGAGGTCATTCAGCGCAACGACGCGGGCATCAGCAACTGGCAAAGCTGGCACAACGCCGCCATCGGCGCCGTGGGATTCGCGCTGCGCGACAGCGGGCTGATCGAGCAGGCGATTGACGGCAAAAGCGGATTCCGCTTTCAAATGCGCAATTCCGTAATCGGGGAAGGATTCTGGTACGAGGGCGCTTGGAGTTATCACTACTATGCGCTCGATCCGATTGTGCAATTAGCGGAAATGGCGGCGCGCAACGGGTTTGATCTCTGGCAGGACGCGAGCCTGCGCGGATTGTTCTCCGCACCCCTGCGCCTGGCCTTCGCCGACGGAAGCTTGCCCGCCTTCAACGACAGCAACGCGGTGAGCCTGTTCAATTACGCGCGGCTGTATGAAATCGCGCATGCGCGGCTGGGCGATCCGCTCTATGCGGCGGTGGCCAGGCGCGGCACACGCGGCCGCGAAGCCCTCTTTTACGGGGTTCCGGAACTGCCCGCCGCGGAATTGGACGATCTGCGCAGCGAAGTGTTTCCCGATGCCGGATTCGCCGTCTTGCGGGGGCCCAAATCCGACCATACGGTGACCATGAAATTCGGTCCGCACGGAGGCGGGCACGGCCATTACGACAAGTTGGGACTGATTTCTTTCGCACAAGGCGGAATTCTGGCCGTGGACCCGGGCACGCAAAGCTACGCCGCGCCCACGCACAACACCTGGGACAAGGTCACCGTGGCCCACAACACCATCGTCGTCGATGAGAAAGTGCAGAGCGAAGCCACGGGCAAGCTGCTCTGGCGGGACATAAATGAAAACTACAGCGCGGCGAGCGCCGAGGCCGGACCCGCCTATCCCGGCGTGCGCCTCCGCCGGACGCTGCTCGTGACCGCCGAATATGCCGTCGATCTGGCTGAAGCCGCGGCACTCGACGGCGGCACGCGCCAGTTCGACTGGGTGTATCACAACAACGGGATTCTCGAAACGGACCTGCCGCTATCCGCATTTGACGGGTTCCCGCAGGCGAACGGCTATCAGCACCTCACCGAAAACCGTGCCGCCGAGACCGACGAGGCCTGGCAGGTGCGCTTCGACGGGCGGCCGGCGGGCGCCGTCAACTTCGGGACGACGTTCGCGGGATCGGCAGCCGCGCGCGGCACATACCAACACTCGGACGAGCAGGCAGCCGAAGGCCGCTATTCGGGCAAGCTCTCCTATGAATTCACGGGAGCCGGTTACATGCTCTATTCCACCCCGCTGTTGCGCAATCAGCCGGACAAGGCGCCCGAAGGACTGCGCGTCATGGTGTATGGCGACGGCAGTGGCCACCGCTTGTCGCTGCGCATCAACGATGCGAGCGATGAGCGCTTTGTGGCGGCGGTTGGTCCGGTCAACTGGACCGGCTGGAAGCTCGTCGAAGTGAAGGGAATCGCAAGCTGGCAGCATTACCTGGGCAATAACGACGGCATCCTCGATACGCCCATCCGGACCGTCGCGGTGGAATGGACGCGCGTGGCTGGCGGGCCAGATCGTGGCGCCATCTATATCGACAATTTCACGGTGCTCTATCCCGATGATGCCGCCGTCGTGGCGGCGGACTACGAACTGCCCACGCGCAGCCTGCGGCTCTGGATGCTCGCCGGCGAGCGAACCACGGTGGTGGCGGGGAAGGGTCTGGGCCCCAACCTGTTGCAGCCGGTCCCGTACGTCATGGCGAGGCGCAAGGGCGGGGCGGCGCAGTTTCTAACCCTGCTCGAACCCTATCGTAGCCGCCCGGGGGCTGTTTCCTTTCAAAGAGATGCGGACGGGTGGATCACGGTGCGCACGGACGCATTTTCCGACCGCTTCCGGCTTACCGCGGAAGGCGTGGAAGGCTACGAACGTGTTATACTGGAAAGGTTGCCCTAAAGCTCGAAAGGAATCTGCTGTACCGATGAAAGCCGCAATTCATCCCGCCTATAACGAAGTGAACGTGATTTGTGCCTGTGGGTCGAATTTCAGAACCCGCTCCACCCACAAGGGTGACATCCGCGTGGAAATCTGTTCCTCCTGCCACCCCTTCTTCACTGGCCGCCAGAAGCTGGTGGATACAGAGGGCCGCGTGGACCGCTTCCAGAAGAAGTTCGCGAAATCGAAGCAGCTTCAGGAAGCTCGCAAAAAGCCGAACTAATCCACGAGGGCCTCGCCCTCGCCCCTTATTGGCGGACGCGGTTTCTGGATGTGGCGGGCCGGGTTTCTCGACTTGGAGCGCTCGCCGTTGGGGGCTTGAGGTGGGGGGGGCTCGAAGTTGGGAGCCCGACGTGGCGGACTTGACGTGGGGGCTTGCCTTGGCGGCCTTGACCGGGGATCGCGACGTAGGGGCGTGACGTGGGAGCCGACGTGGGGGCTTGACCGGGGATCTCGAAGTTGGGAGCCCGACGTGGCGACCCTGACGTGGGCTTGACGTGCTGGGCGGGGATCTCCTCGCACCCCTAGCGGCTGGAGGAGGATTGCTTCCGGCGCTGTTCGCGCTCTTCGAGCATTTTCGCGTATTCCACCTTTTGCGCATCGCTGAGCATGGCGTTGATCCGTTCGCGCTGTTCCGCGCCGATCCGCTTCATCTCGGGGCCGATGGTGTCGTGGGCGGCTTTGTACTTCGCTTTCGTCTCATCGAGAATGACAACCAGTTGCTTCATCTGCTCGGCGTTGAGTTTGAGCCGGGACTCGTAGTCTTTGAGGTATTTCTGGCGCAACGCCTCGGGACTTCTCCGTTCGCGCTGCTCGGCGCTGACTGTTTTTGCGGAATAGAGCCGGTGACCGAATGCGCCCACCACCGCCCCGCTGCCAAATACAAGCAAAAGATACAGAGCGACGACGGGGCTACTGCGCTTTACCACGTGTTATCTCCATTACTGACATTCTCGATATCGGCATAAGCCAGAACTTCGTGGGCTTGGTCGTTATCGAGGGCCTCGACATACGCCATCACACCCGGACCGTTGTGAGTCGTGGAGGCAGTGGTGAGGAGCATCGCCATCAGCAGGCACATTGCCGCCGCGGCGGAGACAAAGAGCCGTGCGAAGCGGCGCATGGCAAACGGAAACGACTGCCGTGCCTCAATCTTCTGCCAAAGACCCGGCATGAACGTGGAGCTTTCCTCCAAATCCGGACAAGCTGCCCGATAGGCCTGAAACAGATCCTGCAACTTCCGGTCGTTTGACTCGCTGGCCATTGTCAATCCCTTCCCGTGTCCCCATTCTACTCGCTTGCGGGAGGTTTCGCATCCCCCCCCGAAGCAGCGAACGCCTTCAGGACTCTCTGGCGCGCCCGGAACAGGCGAACCTTGAGAGCGTTCTCGTTTACCTTGTAGATGTTCTCCAGTTCCTTCAACGACAAACCTTCGACTTCTTTCAAGGTCAACAATATCCGATCTTCTTCGGAAACGTGCCCCAACAACGACTGGACAAACTCCCGAAGACCCGCCTTTCGCGTCTCCTCGCTCCGGTGCTTACTGCCCGCCACGGCGTCCGCCGACGCTACCTGCTGTTCGCTCAGATCCGCCATCCGGGATTCCGGACGGCGCTTCTGGCGCCGCATATAGTCGTAAGCGGCGTTCACCGTGAGGCGGTAGAGCCAAGGCTCGAAGACCTCAGGCGCACGCAATTGGTCCAGCGAGTAATAGAGGCGCATAAAGACTTCCTGCCCAACGTCTTCGACATCCTCCGGCCTCCCAATGAGGCGCGAGATCGTGCCCAGTATCCGTTTCCGGTAAGCCTGCACAATCTGGTTGAATGCCGCGTCGTCGCCGTCCCTGGCCCGGCGTATCAGTTCGAAGTCTATCAGCACGCCGCCTTCTCACTGCGACACTCGCTTTCCCGGGCTCCCCTCGTACAACCACAACTGGAGAGCCTCACATGGTAGGGCGCATCGCCAAATTGTTAGGTTACAAGGCCACTGCCCGGGAAAGCAAAGGAAAATCGGTGGAGAGCCACCTTAGGAGGGATCGAAAACAGATATTAGCTTCCTGTCCGGACAGCCAGTTGCTCTCTCTTCAGAGACCGCGGCCCTTTCCGTGGCGGCATGGTGACTACCTGCGCGGCAACGGCGTGCCGGCTGTATAGGGAAAGGGCTTTGATCAGACGGTCGATGGCAGACCGCTTCAGATACAGGCGCTCCAATTCCGTAAGCGCTTTCTGAGACGAGGGAGAATGTTGAGAACGCATCGTATGGTTATTATGGTAGTACTGGAACTCTTAGTACAATACCCGCATTTGGGTGTATTACTACTCTCATTTGCGGGGGTTCTTATATCCGCATTTTCGCCTAGGGTGCCAATCGGGCCATCCCCTTATCTCAACTGCCCAATAACGCTCTTCAGATCAATGGCTTACCGGCCAAGCCAAACGTCTGCATGTTATAGTATTCTGCCTTACGATATTAGAAATCAGAAAGAACTTACGCCGATTTCTACCCGCATTTGCGTGAATTTCTTTCTCTACTCGGAGTGCCTACTGCGGCCGTGACAGCAGGTAAGCCATGAGGCCGCTGATCTCATTCA
>CAYOBO010000022.1:0-70248 GCA_964402295.1 uncultured Candidatus Solibacter sp.
TTTGGGCGCAATTTTCCGGTGCGCGAAGGCATGTCGTTCTCGATTCGGGCGGAGTTCTTCAACGTGTTCAACCGGACCTATCTGAACAATCCGGATTCGGGGAACGCGCTGGCGACGCAGGTGCGCAATGCCTCGGGAGCGGTGATATCGGGCTTTGGACGCATCAATGCGGGGAGTGTATTTTCGCCGCCGCGGAGCGGGCAGATTGTGGCCCGGTTCCAGTTTTGATGCAATAGGCCAGACTAGCTCCACCGTCTGCAAGATCGACGGCGAGAGTGTCCTCGGTGTAGTGCACGTCAGGCGGTTTGTGAGTCGCATGCACGGGCGGTATGATACGGGTATGACCAAAGCGAAGATCGCGATCAGCTTGCCCAAGGAGCAACTGGCGAGGGTCCACAGGGAAATCCGGGCCGGGCGGGCGGAGTCGGTTTCTGGTTACATTGCGCATGTCCTGGCGGAACATGAGAAACGAGAATCGCTGCGGGCACTGCTGCGGGATCTGACCGCACAATATGGCGAGCCCGGGACAAAGGACATCCGATGGGCAGAACGCGCACTCGCACCGCGGCGGGGATAGTGCTGGATGCCGGCGCGCTGATCGCCTTGGATCGTGGCGATCCGCGCATGATTGCCTTGCTGCAACGCGCATTGGCGCAAGGCAGGGTTTTTCGAGTGCCCGCGGGCGTGGTAGGACAGGTGTGGCGCAATGGCCGGGTTCAGGTTACCTTAGCCCGGTTCTTGCGGTGCGAGGAAGTGACGATTGTTCCTCTCGATGAGCAACTGGCCCGTTCCTGTGGAGAACTCTGCGGAGCCGCCAACTCGCGGGATGCGATCGACGCATCGGTGGTGATTATTGCCAGGGAGCGGCGAGATCCCATCGTGACAAGCGATCCGAATGATCTGCGGCGTTTGGATCCGGCAGCTCAAATTATTGTTGTGTAGGCCTGCCGCGCGTCGAGACTCATCTCGACGCGGCAAACACGAGTGTTCGCGCCACGAACTCCCCAGTGCCGTGCTATTCTGGCGCCCACGTGCCCCGTTAGGCGGCGAGAAGGAGAAACAGCGAGAATGGCGCAGCAATACGCGTTTGTTGGATGTTATTCCGGATTTGCGCCCGGGCAGTTGGGATGGGTCGGCTCAACGCAGCCGGGAAAAGGGATTCTCTCGTTTGCGTTCGATGAGGAAGGTGGTTCGCTGACGCCAACAGGGAGAATCACCGAGCAGGATTCGCCGACGTGGCTCGAAATCCACCCGAACCGCCGTTTCCTGGCCGCATGCCACGAGCTTTCGCACCACACGGGTGTGCCCGCCGGTGTGGGATTTGTGACCTCGTACCGGATTGAACCGGAGGGTGTGCTGGTGAAGGTATGCACACAGTCCACGGGCGGAAGGGGGAACACGTGTGCGACATTCGACCGGACCGGGCGTTTCCTGTTGGTGACGCGGTACTGGGAGGGTGGGATCTCGGTGCTGCCGTTCGACCCTGAGACGGGAGCGATCGGCGAACGGACCGCGGCGCCGGACCACACGGGCTCGGGACCGCACCCGCTGCGGCAATCGATGCCTCATCCGCACGGTGTGCACGGCGATCCGCGCACCAACCTGGTGTATGCCATGGATTTGGGCACGGACAAGGTTCACCAATACCTGCTCGATACCGCGACGGGGAAGCTGACGCCGCACGGTGAGGTGGCTCTGGCGCCGGGATGCGGGCCGCGCGGCATACAATTTCACCCGTCGCTGCGGGTGGCCTACGTGAATTGCGAGTTGGATGGCACGGCCGCCGTATGTGCCGTCGACGATGACAAAGGGCTTTTCCCAATCCAGACAGTCCGCTGCTATCCGGAGGATTTTCAGGGACGCAACCATCCGGAGAATCATGGCAAGGCGGACTTCTGGGGCGCCGAAGGGTGCCTCTCCGCGGACGGATCGCACTACTACTACATCTGCCGGGTCCATCAGAGCGTTGCGGTGTTCGCCGTGGATCGGGAAGACGGGAAGCTGACATTTTCGAGCCGGCACGCTTTGGCGGCGCATTCGAATGCACGGAACCTTACGCTCAGTCCGAGCGGCAGGTATTTGCTGGTGGCAAGCCAGGATGCGGATTGTGTGGAATGCTTCCGCATTGAAGCGGCGACGGGAGCATTGGAGTTGACGCATCGTGAGCAGGCGCCGTGTGCCGCGGACGTCGCAGTGATTTGAGCCGCATTTCTCGCCGGCGGCGCGTCGAGTTGCAGCCACGTGTATAATCGGTACCCAACAGGGCCATGGATTCGAGGGTGCACGATCTGTTTCACGAACTGGCCGATTTAGCGGCAGCGGAGCGGGATCGCATCTACGCGGCGCGGCAGATTCCGGAGGCGGTGAGGGCGGAGGTGGAAAGCCTGCTATCCTTCGACAGGCAGAACCCGGGCACGCTCACGCAGATGGTGCTTCGATCGGTTTCGACGGCGCTGGACCAGACGGAAGCGGCGGAGTCCGTGCCCGCGCAGTGCGGTCCGTACCGGCTGCTGCGGCAAATCGGGGCAGGGGGGATGGGCAAGGTTTACCTTGCCGAACGCAGCGACGGGGAGATCCACCAGAGGGTTGCGGTAAAGCTGCTGCGCCAGGATGTAGACCATCCGGCGTGGCGGGAACGGTTTCTGCGCGAGCGGCAGATGCTGGCAAACCTGCATCATCCGGCGATTGCCCGGCTGCTCGATGCGGGGCATACCGGCAGCGGATCGCCGTACCTGGCGATGGAGTATGTCGATGGCGTGCCGATCGATGCGATGGATGCGGGCGGATGGGGAATCCGGGAGCGGATCGCGTTATTCTTGCAGGTTTGCGAAGGGGTGGCCCATGCGCACCAGAACCTGGTGATTCATCGCGACCTGAAGCCGTCGAACATTCTGGTGGATGCCGCGGGCCGGCCCAAACTGCTCGACTTCGGGATCGCGAAGGTGCTGAATGCGGATGCGGAGGGGAGCGATCCGACACGTACGGTGGAGCGGATGCTGACGCCCTACTATGCCAGTCCGGAGCAGTTCCGTGGCGGGCCGCAGACGACGGCGACGGATATTTATTCGCTAGGCGCCGTGCTGTACCGGCTGCTGGCGGGGAGGTCCCCGCACGACGATGGAACGGGGAAGGCGGCGGCGGTGGAGTTTCTGGCGGGGGTGCGGGAGATCGCTCCCGCCAGCCGGTGGAACGCGGACATCCCGCGCGATCTGGACTACATTTTGCGCAAGGCGCTGGAGCACGATGCGGCGAGGCGTTATTCTTCCGTGGAGGCGATGGCCGCGGATCTGCGGCGGTATTTGCATCACGAGCCGGTGCAGGCACGGCCGGAGAATGTGGCTTATCGGGCGGCTCGGTTTGTGCGGCGCAATCGGGCGGCAGTAGCGCTGGCGGGTGTGGCAGCGGCGGCGGTGGCGGCCGGAGTGGTCTCCACGGTGCGGCAGGCGGAGGTGGCGCGGAGGCAGCGCGATTTCGCCATCCGGCAACTGGCTCGGGCCGAGGAGGTGAACCACCTGAACTCGTTTCTGCTCTCGGACGGGGTCCCGCTGGGCAAGCCGTTCACGATGCGGGAACTGATGGCGCGCGCCGAGCGTTTGATCGAGGGGCAGACAGGGACGGGCCCGGTGACGCAGGTGGATCTGCTGGTTTCGATCGGGAGGCAATACGGGAGCCTGGATGAGGACAAGCTGGCGCGGAAGGTATTGGAGAGGGCCTACGCGCGTTCGCGCGGGCTGGCCGATCCGGGCGTGCGGGCTCGCGCGGGCTGCGAATTTGCGGTGACGCTGGCGCGGAGCGGCGAGATGGCGCGCGGCAAGCAGGTAATGCGGGAGAGCATGGCGACGCTTCCCAACGATGCGCTGTTCGCGCTGGAGCGGGCCAACTGTTTGCACAGGGCGAGCCAGATGGCAAGGCAGGAAGGCGCAGCGGCACAGGCGGTGGAGGATTCGCTGCGGGCGCTGGCATCGCTTGGCGAGGCGGCTTACCGTTCGCCGCTGACGGAATTGGCGCTGGCGATCAACCTGGCGGAATCCTACCGCATTGCGGGACGGCTGAGCGAGGCTGCGTCGGCATCGGAGAAGGCGTATCGGCTGATGCAGTCGCTGGGGCGGGGAGAGACGCAGCGGGCGGGCACTCTGCTGAACAATTGGGCGTTGGTTCTGGGGGCGTTGGGGGTTCCGGCGGAGGCGGCGAAGCTGTTCCGCGAGGCGATGGACATCAGCATGTCGGGGGCAGGCGGAGACGAGCGGGAAGTATCGCCGATGCTGCTGCTGAATTACGGGCGCGCGCTGACCGAACTGGGCCGTGCGGAAGGAGAACGTTACGTGGGGTTGGCAGCAGCGGCGGCACGGGAGCGTGGCGTACAGGTGGTGCTGTTCCAGTCGATGCTGGTGCAGGTACTGATTCATCGTGCGAAGGGGGAGGCTGCGGCAGCGCTGCAAGTGCTGGACGAATTGGAACGGATGCGTGAGGGACTGTATCCGGGCAATCGCATTGTGGTGGCATCGCTTCGTTTCCGGCGATCGATGGTGGAGGAACTGCGGGGAGCGAACGCGACCGCTTTTGAGTTAGCGGATAGCGCCGTGGCATTGGCGGAGGAGCATATGCGGGAAGGTGGCGAAGGGGCGGCGTTTCTTCCGATTTTGCTGGTACGGCGCAGTGAAGCGGCGGCGCGCCTGGGCCGAGCGGACGGCGCGGCGGCGGATGCTCGCCGTGCTCTGCTTCTGCTGGAGCAGCAAGTGAGGCCGGGGGCCTATTCCGCGCACATCGGGCGCGCCCAACTTGCTCTGGGGCGGGCATTGTCAGCCAGTGGTGAGCGCGACGGGGCGGCGGCGGCTTTGCAGGCCGCGGCGACGCATCTATCAAAGACGTTGGGCGCCGATCATGGGGAGGCTCGAGAGGCATCGAGGCTGGGATCGGCAAGGTGAGGGGGCAAAGAGCAGGAGTTCTGGGTGTGAGGCGGATGGAGCGGTTGCCAGAAGCATGTCTTTGGCACGCGACGTGCACATATCGGTACGGGTTATGAATTCCAGCCGTAGCAAGTCCCGCAAAACCAACCAGTTTGCGTTTCAGCAACACGGCGGCAGGGGTATATGCCCCACCTCTTCCCCCGATCCGGCCGTCAATCGATACACGGGCCGGACCGGACCACGCGCAGGAAGGCTATTGAAGATATGAGTAAAGAACGGACGTTTCCATTTCCAGGCATCCGGCAGGCATTAGACGGTAACACGGCCGTCATTATGTGCGAACGGGAATCCACCGACGCAGCCGGTGCGTATCCGATTACTCCCTCGACGCAGATGGGCGAGTATTGGGCGGAAGAGACGGCGAAGGGCCACATCAATATCTCGGGGCGTCCGCTGATTTTCATCGAGCCGGAAGGGGAACATGCGGCGGCGGCGGTGACGGCCGGGTTGTCGATGACGGGGTTGCGGGCGACGAACTTCTCATCGGGGCAAGGCATTGCCTACATGCACGAATCGCTGTATGCGGCGGTGGGCAAGCGGCTCACGTATGTGTTGAACATGGGGTGCCGGGCGATTACGAAATCGACGCTGAACGTGCACGCGGGGCATGACGATTATCATTGCGTCGACGATTCGGGCTTCTTCCAGGTGTTCGGCAAGAGCGCGCAGGAGGTCTGCGATTTAAACATTATTTCGCACAAAATTGCGGAATTATCGCTGACACCGGGCATTTGCGCGCAGGACGGATTCCTGACGACGCACCTGATCGAGTCGCTGCTGCTGCCCGAGCGCGAACTGATTGCGCGCTACCTGGGCTCGCCGGATGACATTATCGACACGCCAACGCCGGCGCAACGGATTCTGTTTGGGGACAAACGGCGGCGCATTCCGGAAGTATGGACGGTGGACAATCCGGTGATGTGCGGGACGGTGCAGAACCAGGATGCGTACATGCAGAGCGTCGCCGCGCAGCGCCCGTTCTTCTTCGATCACATCGCCGAGATCGCGGACAAGGCGATGGCGGAGTTTTACGAGCTGACCGGGCGGCGCTACCAGCGCGTGTCCGGTTACCGGACTGACGACGCCGATTACTTGATTGTGGGCCAGGGCAGCATGATCGTTACTGCCGAGGCCGTCGCCGACTACCTCCGAGAGAAGCGAAAAATCAAGGTCGGCGTCGTCAACATGACGATGTTCCGCCCGTTCCCGGGCGAGCTGGTGGCGGCAATTCTGAAAGGCCGCAAGGGCGTGGCGGTGCTGGAGCGGACAGATCAGCCGCTGGCGCAGGATCTGCCGCTGATTCGCGAAATCCGGGCGGCGCAAGGACGGGCGCTGGAGAATGGCCGCAGCGGGAAGGGGCCGCTTCCCTACCCCGATTACCCGGTGTACAAGAGCGCGGACGACATGCCGCCGCTCTATTCGGGATCGTACGGGCTGGGCAGCCGCGACTTGCAGCCGGAAGGGCTGATTGCGGCGGTGGAGAACATGCTGCCCGATGGCGGAAAGCGCAAGTTCTACTATCTGTCGGTGGATTTCGCGCATGCCAAGCCGTTCACGCCGAAGCAGGAGATTCATCAGCAAACGGTGGTGGACGCCTATCCGCACGTGAAGCAACTGGCGATTCGGGGGAGCGAGAATCCGAACCTGATGCCGAAGAACAGCATCACGGTGCGGTTCCATTCGGTGGGCGGATGGGGCGCCATCACGACGGGCAAGAACCTGGCGATGACGCTGTTCGACCTGCTCGGCTTCCATATCAAGGCGAATCCGAAGTATGGATCGGAGAAGAAGGGGCAGCCGACCACTTACTATCTGTCGGCGGCTCCCGAGCCGATTCGCATGAACTGCGAATACTTCTATGTGGACGTGGTGCTGTCGCCCGATCCGAACGTGTTCGCGCACTCCAATCCGCTGGCGGGGTTGAAGAAGGGCGGCGTGTTCATCATTCAGAGCGCGTTTGAGGATGAGCAGGACGTCTGGGCGCAGATTCCGCAACGCTTCCAGCAAATCATCATTGAGAACGACATCAAGGTGTATTACCTCGATGCCTTCAAGATCGCCCGTGAGGAAGCCACCGATCCGGAGTTGCAGTTCCGCATGCAAGGCATCGCGTTTCAGGGCGCGTTCTTCGCGGCGTCGCCGGTGATGGCGACGGCGAACTTGAGCGAAGAGGCGCTTTTTGAGGCGATCAAGGCGCAGTTGATGCACAAGTTCGGGGCGAAGGGAGCGCGCGTGGTGGAAGACAACATGCGCGTGGTGCACCGCGGCTTCGACCAGGTGAAGGAGATCAAAGACAAGCGCATCGTGCAGGGCGGTGCGACGGCGTTGCGCAAGGAACCGGGGCTGCCCGTGATGCTGAAGATGCAGCCGGCGAGCGAGACGCCCACCACCGATATTCACCGATTTTGGGATCAGACGGGAAGCTTCTACCTGTCCGGCAAGGGCAATGAGAACCTGGTGGATCCGTTCATTGGGTTGAGCTTTATTCCGGCGGTGACGGGCGTGTTCCGCGACATGACGTCGATCCGATTCGAACATCCGGAATGGATTCCGCAGAATTGTACGGCGTGCGGCTCATGCTACACGATTTGTCCCGATAGCGCGATACCGGGCCTGGTCCATTCGCCCATGCAGATCTTCGATACCGCCATTAAAGCCGTGCGCGAGCAGGGCGTGGCCGTGAAGCATCTGCCGCGCGCCGTACGAACCGTGGATCAGAAGCTGCGCAGCCGGATTGCGGCGGCGGGCGAGAAGGCCGATGTGCGGCGGTTGCTGGATGAAGCGATCGCCGATGTGGTGCTGGGATACGCGGCGGAATCGGAAGAGCGCAAGGAAGTGGAGCAGGAGTTCCAGGCATTCCAGGCGGCGCTGGGCGATTTCCGTTTCGCGGTAACGGCTCCGTATTGGACGCAGCGCGAGAAGAAGATGAAGGGCTCAGGCGGGCTGCTGTCCATCACGGTGAATCCGTACGCCTGCAAGGGCTGCATGGAGTGCGTGAAGGTTTGTAACGACGACGCATTGCGCAAGGTTCCGCAGACCACGGAGACGGTCGCGCGGCTGCGCAAGGAGTGGGATCTGTGGCTGGCGCTGCCGACGACGTCGCCCGAGTTCATCCGCATCGACAATCTGGATGAGAAGATCGGCGCGCTGGAAACGCTGCTGCTGGACAAGAAGAACTACATGGGCCTGGTGTGCGGCGACGGCGCCTGCCTGGGCTGCGGCGAAAAGACGGTGATCCACCTGTTCGTGGCGACCGTGGAAGCGCTGATGCAACCGCGCGTGAAGAAGCAGGTGCAGAAGCTGGATGGCTTGATTGAGCAACTGGATCAGCACATCCGGCTGAAGCTGGCTGCGTCGATGGATCTGACGGACAGCGGAAAGGTGGAACAGGCGCTGGACAAATTGAAGGACAGCGACGTGACACTGGCGAGTCTCTCGGGGCAACTGGATGAACGGCACTCGGCGAAGACGATTGACGGCGAGTGGCTGCGGTGGGCGGCGCAACTGCTGGCGAAGCTGAAGCATTTGCGATGGGAGTATGTGGAAGGCACGGGGCGGCGGGGCCGCTCGAGCCTGGGCATTATCAATGCGACGGGCTGCACATCGGTGTGGGGCTCGACGTATCCGTTCAATCCGTATCCGTTCCCGTGGGCGAACCACCTGTTCCAGGATTCGCCGTCGATGGCGATGGGGATTTTCGAAGGGCACATGGCGAAGATGGCCGAAGGGTTCAAGGCAATCCGCATGGCGGAGATCGAATTGAACGGCGGCTACAAGAAAGAGAAGCACGACGAGTTTTTCCGGTACTTCGACTGGCGCAAGTTCAGCGACGAAGAATTCCACCTCTGCCCGCCGGTGATTGCGATCGGCGGCGACGGCGCGATGTACGATATCGGCTTCCAGAACCTCTCCCGCATGATGATGTCGGGCAAGCCGATCAAGGCCGTCATTCTCGACACGCAAGTGTATTCGAACACCGGCGGGCAGGCCTGCACCTCGGGCTTCACAGGGCAGGTCAGCGACATGGCGCAGTATGGGAAGGCGTTTCAGGGCAAGGAGGAAATCCGCAAGGAAATCGCCCTGATCGGGATGGCGCACCGCACGAGCTATGTAATGCAGGGCAGCATTTCCAATCCGACGCATCTGATTGAAAGCTTCATTGATGGTCTGAATGCGCGGCGGCCGGCGCTGTTCAATGTGTACGCGGCCTGCATGCCGGAGCACGGCATCGGCGACGACCTGGCCGAGCAGCAATCGAAGCTGGCGGTGGAATCGCGAGCCTATCCGCTGGTGCGCTACAACCCGGACAAAGGGATCCTGCCGGAGGAGTGCTTCGATCTGGAAGGGAATCCGTCGCTGGAGACGGACTGGCCGAACTACACGCTGGAGTACACGGACGATCAGGGACAGAAAGCGAAGATGGAACTGCCGCTGACGTTCGCCGACTTCGCGGTGACGGAAGCGCGGTTCCGAAAGCATTTCCGCACGGCTCCGCGCGATACGTGGAATGAAAACATGGTTCCGCTGGCGGAGTTTCTGAATCTGGCGCAAGAGGATCGGGAGGGGAAATTCCCCTATATCTGGGCGGTGGATAAGAAGAACCGGCTGATCCGGGTGATTCCCGCCGAGCCCATTGTGAAATCCTGCGAAGACCGCCGCAATTTCTGGCGCATGCTGAAATCCCTGGCCGGCGTGCGCGAGGTGGTGGACGTGAAGCAGGTGGAAGAACGAGTTCGAATCGAGTTCGCGCAGAACTTGACCGCAAGACTGCTCGAACTCACTGGCGGCGGCTTGCCGAGCATGCCCGCCGTGGCGTTGCCTGCCCCACCCACCGCGGGTAGCGGCGCCGCCGCCCCATCCGGATCGAATGGCGGAGGCAACGGATATGTTGCCCCGTGGATCGATTCGGCCGAGTGCACGTCGTGCGATGAGTGCATTCACATCAATCCGAAGATCTTCGCCTATGACGAGCACAAGCACGCCTACATCAAGGACGCGAAAGCCGGACCGTACAAAGACCTGGTGCGGGCGGCGGAGAAGTGCACGGCGCAGGTGATTCATCCGGGTTATCCGGCGGACGGTTCAGACAAAGAGACACAGAAGCTGATCGCACGCGCCAAGAAGTATATGTAGGCGGGAACGGAATCCGATCATGGCACTTCTCGACATTTTCGGCAAACGCCTGCATCGCGGCGTACACGTGCCGGAATTCAAAGAGCAGACCAGCCACTTGCCCATCCGGCGCATGCCGTTTCCGCCCTTGATGGTCATTCCGCTCTCGCAGCACGCGGGTGCGCCCGCTATTGCCATTGTGCGCGAAGGCCAGGAAGTGGTTCGTGGCGAGCCGATAGCGAAGGCAAACGGCTTTGTCTCCGTTCCGATGCACGCGCCCGCCACGGGCCGCATCGAACGCATCGCCCTGGCCCCCAGCGCACGCGGAGAGCTTACCCCCGCTATCTATCTGAAGCCGTGGCCTTCGGCGAGCCAGGAGATACTCTACGGCGCACCGCAGGATATCGAGCACATGACGCCGGAAGAGATTGTCGCGGCGGTACAGGAAACGGGTGTGGTGGGACTGGGCGGAGCGGCGTTCCCGACGCACGTGAAGATGAAGGTGCCGGAAGGCAAGAAGATCGAAGTGGTGATGGTGAACGGCTGCGAATGCGAGCCGTACCTGACCACCGATCACCGCGTCATGGTGGAGCAACCGGACGAAGTGCTGCACGGGGCACGGATTGCGATGAAGGCGGTGGGCGCCGAGCGCGTGATCGTTGGCGTGGAAGATAACAAGCCGGATGCGATCGCCAATCTGCGCAAGGCGGCCGTGCCGTATCCTTATATTTCCGTAGAATCGGTGCCGGCGCGCTATCCACAAGGCGCGGAGAAAATGTTGATCCAGGTGCTGCTGGGGCGCGAAGTGCCGTCGGGCGGATTGCCGAGCGATGTCGGCGTATCGGTGTTCAATGTGGCGACACTGGCGCAGATCGGCGATCTGCTGCCGCGCCACCAGGGACTGATCGAACGGGTGGTTACCTTCGCAGGGCCCGCGCTCAGGAAACCGGGAAATTACATGGTTGCACTGGGAACTCCGCTGCGGTTCGCGCTGGAGCAGGCGGGTTGCACGGAAGAAGCGGCGGGCGTGATTCTGGGCGGACCGATGATGGGTCCGGCGATAGGTTCGCTGGATGTGCCTTTGACGAAGGGCGTGACGGGAGTGCTGGTGCTGACGCGCCGGGAGATGGTTTCCCGCAATGGAGATATTCTTCCTTGTATCCGCTGCGGGGCATGCGTGGATGTTTGCCCGCTGCATCTGAATCCATCGCGGATGGGAATGCTGGCGCGCAAGGAACGCTACGAAGAAATGGAAACGGATTTTCATCTGATGGATTGCTTTGAGTGCGGCTGCTGTAGCTACGTCTGCCCGTCGCACATCCCTCTGGTACAGTATTTTCGCGTGGCCAAGCAGATGAATCGGGAAAGGAAAGCCCGTGAGCGCGCCAAGTCTAACGCCTGAAATCGTACTGCGGACCTCGCCGCATTTGCACTCGGCGCGCAGCGTCAGCGTCATCATGCGCAACGTGGTGTACGCGATGCTGCCGGTGTGCGCTTACGCGGTGTACAACTTCGGCATCAGCGTTCTGGCATTGCTGGCGGTGTCGACATTGTCGTGCGTGCTGACGGAACATATGCTGTGCCGCGCGGCGGGGCGGCCCTCTTCGATCCAGGATTCGAGTGTCCTTATTACAGGGATTCTGCTGGGGTTGACGCTGCCTCCGGGATTTCCACTGTGGATGACGGCCGTGGGTGGATTCATTGCGGTGGGATTGGGCAAGATGCTGTTCGGCGGATTGGGATTCAACGTGTTCAATCCGGCGCTGGTGGGCCGCGCGTTCCTTCAGGCAGCGTTTCCGACGGCGATCACGACGTATACGCCGGCGATGGCCAACGGACGCTTCACGGAATTCATACCGACGACGCTGACAGTCCCCTTCATGCAGCCGGCGTCGATCACGGAATGGATCGCGAAGGTGCGCATCGATGCGTTCTCGGGCGCGACTCCGCTGACGGCGCTGAAATTCGACAAGATCGGCACGGATCTGATGCCACTGCTGCTGGGGAATGTATCGGGGTCGGCGGGGGAGACATCGGTGATCCTGATTCTGCTGGGCGGGGCGTATCTGGTGGCGCGCAACTTCATGGATTGGCGGATTACGGCGTCGATGCTGCTGAGCGCGTTTCTGCTGAGCGGCGCGTTTCACCTGGCAAGCCCGGCGGCGTATCCGCATCCGCTGTTCATGCTGTTTTCGGGCGGCCTGATGCTGGGCGCAGTATTCATGGCGACGGACATGGTGGCGTCGCCGGTGACTCCGCTGGGGGTTTGGATCTACGGTGCGGTCATGGGCGTGCTGACGATTTTGATCCGGCTGCTAGGGGGATTGCCGGAAGGAGTGATGTACGCGATTCTGATCGGCAACGCGGTGTCGCCGATGATCGACAACCTGACACAGCCGAGGGTTTACGGCACGAAGAAGAAAGGGGAGGCAAAGGCATGAACCGGGCGGCTCCCGAGAATTTGCCTTCGAGCGCGACGCTGATCCAATTGATGGGAACGGTTTCGCTGTTATGCGGGTTGTTGATTGTGACGACGCACGAGGTGACGCTGAAACCCATCCGGCGGAACCAGGAGATCATCATGCGCGAGACGGTGGCGGAACTGCTGCCGGGGGCGAAGAAACAGGTGATCTACGGAGTGGACACAGCGGGGAATCTGACGATTCTGGCCGGTGTGGATGCGCCGGGGCCGAAACTGTTCGCGGGCTACGACGGCGGCGGAGCGTTGATCGGGGTGGTAATCGAAGGGGCGGAACGCGGCTATGCCGATGTGATTCGCGCCATGTATGCTTATTCGCCCGGGAAGAAGGCCATCATCGGCTTCAAAGTAACGGAACTGAAAGAGACGCCGGGACTGGGCGACAAAATTGTCACGGATGCGAAGTTTCTGGCAAATTTCAAGGAACTGGATGCTTCGCTGAAGAATCCGATTGTCACCGTCAAGAGCGGGACAAAGAAGAACCCGTGGGAAGTGGATGCGATTTCCGGAGCGACCATTTCCTCGCGGGCGGTGGGACGGCTGCTGAACAACAGCGCCAAGCAGATGATTCCCATCATCGAGCGCAACCTGCAACGGATTCAGGGAGGAAACTGATGGTACACGCACACCCCAGTACGCCGTCGCCTTCGGAAAGCATGGAAGCCTTCTTCAACGGGCTTTGGAAACAGAATCCGGTATTCGTGCAGGTGCTGGGCATGTGCCCGGTGCTGGCGGTGACCAATAGCGCGCGCAATGCCGTGGCGATGGGCCTGGCCACGCTGTTTGTACTGGTTTGTTCGAACACGCTGGTTTCGCTGGTGCGGAAACTGGTGCGCAAGCAGGTTCGCATCGCGACTTACATTTTGATCATTGCCACATTCGTGACGATGGTGGATTACATCATCAAGGCAGTGAGTATCGATGTTTATAAAGCCCTCGGCCCGTTCATCGCCCTGATCGTGGTCAACTGCATCATACTGGGACGGGCCGAGGCGTTCGCCAGCAAGAACACGGTAGGGAAGGCGATTCTGGACGGATTGGGGATGGGCATGGGATTCGCGATTGCGCTGTTTTGTCTGGGCAGCGTGCGGGAAATTCTGGGCGCGGGAACGCTGTTCGGGATTTCGCTATTCGGGCCGAACTTCCAGCCGTGGGTGCTTTTCCTGCTGCCGTCGGGCGGATTCTTCACGCTGGCGGGATGGCTGCTAGCGTTCACCTGGTGGAAGGAACGAAAGAAGAGACTGGCGGAGGCAGCGCAATGAACGAATCATCCCTGGGCTCCATTTTTCTCGATGCACTGCTCATCAACAATTTCGTGTTGAGCGTATTTCTGGGCATCTGCCCGTTCATCGGCGTATCGGGCAAGTTCGCCACGGCCTGGAGGATGGGCGTGTCGGTGATCTTTGTCATCTTCGTATCGAGCATCCTCGCATTCGGAACGAACCTGTTGCTGGTGACGTTCCACGCCGAATATCTGCGGATTATCAGCTACATCGTCATCATCGCCTCCACCGTGCAACTGGTGGAGATGTTCATCAAGAAGACGAGCCCGGCGCTGTTCCGCGCGCTGGGTATTTACCTGCCTCTGATCACGACGAATTGCGCGGTGCTGGGCGTGGCGCTGTTCCAGACGGCGCGGGATTACTCGTTCGCGCAGAGCGTGGTGTTCGGGCTGGGTTCGAGCATGGGCTTCACGCTGGCGCTGGTGATCATGTCGATCATCCGCGAGCGGCTGGAGCTTTCCGATGTCCCCGACATGGCCAAGGGTACGGCGATGGTGCTCATGATTGCCGGCATGTTGTCGCTCGCCTTCATGGGCTTCGCCGGCATGGGGGGAGGAGGGTAACGATGATATGGGAATTTCTCAAGGCAACGGCCAGCATTCTGGTGCTGATGGCGTTGTGGTTTGCGGTGCAGGGCTTCCTGCGCCGGCGCAACAGCCTCCCCGAGGGCCACGATGTGCTGGAGCCCATGGCCGAAGGCTGCGGCAACTGCGGCAACCACGGCCACTGTGAAAGGAAGGAGACACACTCATGCCGGTAACGGTACCTGGGCCGGGCAAGGCCATTGTGCATCTCAGCGAGTACGACATAAGCAACCCCTGTACGGCGAAGCTGGTGAAAAGCGAGCGCATCACGCCAAAGACAGAGGCAGAAGTGCGTCACCTCGTGATCGAATTGCCGGAGGGCGATTTCGACTTCGTCGAAGGGCAGAGCATCGGCGTTCTTGTGCCTGGTCCGCACGAGTTCGGCAATCCCTACCACTTCCGGCTCTACTCGATCGCCAGCTCACGCAAGGGCGAGGATGGCAAGTCGAATACCATCTCCATTTGCGTACGGCGCTGTTTCTATATCGATGAAATCAGCGGGGAGCGCTTTCCCGGAGTGGCGTCGAATTATCTTTGCGACGCACAGCCGGGCGATCCGATTCGCATCACCGGCCCGTATGGCGCGCACTTCACCATTCCCGCCGATCCATCGGCGAATCTGCTGATGATCGGCACGGGCACCGGCATTGCGCCCTTCCGCGCCTTCGTGCGCCATATTTACGAAGAGCGCGGCGGATGGGAAGGCAAGGTGCGGCTGTTCTACGGCGCGCGCACCGGCATGGAGATGCTCTACCGCAACGACCTCAACAAGGATCTGAATCTCTTCTACAACGAGAAGTCGTTCAAGGCCTTTGAGGCGGTGAGTTTGCGGCCGCACGTGGATCCGTCGCCGACGCTGGACCGGCTGCTGGTGGAACAGCAGTTTGAAGTGTGGGAGATGATCAAGGACGACAACACCTACGTCTTCATCGCCGGCCTCAAGGACGCGCTGGAGAAATTCGAGAAGGCGATGTGCGTCATGGCCGGATCGAAGGAAGCGTGGCAGAAGCGGAAGAGTGAACTGCTGGCGGCGGGCCGGTTGTCGGAACTGATCTACTGAAGCGCCGCGTGTAACGATTCCGTTGCAGAAATCGTATAGTCTTACACTATGCGACTCCACAAGCTTCTGGTTCTTACCCTGTTGTTGATCCTTTCCACCGCATTGTTTGCGGCGGATGTCACTGGCAAGTGGACGGCCCAGGTACCCGGGCGCGACGGAACGCCTCGCGAGCAGACGTTCGATTTCAAAGCCGATGGCGGCTCGCTCACGGGCACGGTGAACAGCGGACGCGGCGGCCCTGCGAATATTGCCGATGGGAAGGTTAACGGCGATACGATTTCATTCACCCTGACACGCGAATTCGGCGGCAACACGATGAAGTGGACATACACCGGAACGGTGTCCGGCGATGAAATCAAGTTCAAGCGCACCGGCGGGCAGGGCGAACCGCGCGAGTTCACCGCCAAACGAGCGAAGTAGGCTTTCGTTGCGAAGACGGGATCTCCTCTATTGGAGCGCGCTGCCGCTGGCCGCGGCGGCGCCTCCGTTGAAATTCGCGCACCGGCAAGCGAGCATGATGCGCGAGCCGGATTTGCGTGTGTTCGAATTGGCCAGCCGCATCCGCGGGCTGCAAGGCGTGGAATTGCAGGTGCGCTGGAAGACCTACAACTTGTGGGACAAAGCGACGCAGCAGGCGACGAAGCGGGAGGCATTCCGGTGGGGGATGCAAATCCCGTCGCTCGCGGGAATTTGGGCGCCGGGCGCTTCACTGGTGGCGAATCCGGAAGAGAGCCTGCGTCGGTCGATTGCGGCGGCGGAATTTCTGGGCGCGTCGGTGGTGCTGGTGGCGGCGTTTCGCGACCGCTGTCCGAATGTGACGGACGAGAGTTCGTATGGGCCGGTGGTTGGCGACCTGCGGAAGGTGGCTCCCGCCGCGGCCGATGCGGGTGTCGTGCTGGGCCTGGAGACTTCGCTCAGCCCGGTGGACAGCCGCAAACTGGTGGAGATGGTGAACCATCCGGCGGTGCAGGTTTACTACGATCTGCACAACATGGAGTTTTACCGACACAAAGATCAGGCCGTGCCGGGGATCGCCGCGATCGGCAAAGAGCACATCTGCCAGGTGCATCTGAAGAACGAGAAAAAGCTCCTCTCCGAGCCGGGATGGATTGACTGGACGGCGGCCGTGCGCAGCCTGCGCGCCATTCAATACGAAGGCTGGTATGTGTTCGAGAGCGCGCACACGGATCCGCAGCAATGCATCGAAGCCACGGAACACAACATCGCCTTCGTGCGGCGCGTTCACAACTCCAACCACTGACCCGACGCCGCCGATACAGCCACTGCGTCGAGCAGACGCTGCACGGCGGCGCCATCCTCGAAATTGGGATGAAACGGCTCGCCGCGATCGAGGGCGTATAGGAAATCGGCCAGCGTGGCGATGAACGTGTGCTCGTAGCCGATGATGTGGCCGGGCTTCCAGAATGCGGACCCGGTGAGGATATCGCGCAGACCTTGGCTTTCGTCAGGTTCGGTGGCGTCGAGGAACTCGAGATGATTGAGGCGCTCCAGGTTGAAACGCAGCATGCCTTTCGAGCCGTGGATTTCGAAGGCATTGCGATTGCGGCATCCGGTGGCAAAGCGCGAAGCTTCGAAGGTTCCGATGCTGCCGTTGTGGAAGCGCGCCATGGCGAGCACCGCATCGTCCACCTTGCGATTGGCGGCAAAAGTATGCAGCATGGCGCTGAGCGATTGGACCGGACCGTTGAGCCATAGCGCCAGGTCGAAGGAGTGAGACAGCAAATCGCCGGCGGCCCCGGAACCTGCCACCGAGGGATCCATACGCCAGACGCCGGCACGGCTGGGGTCCGAGCCCCACTGCTGGAGGTAAGTGGCGCGGTAATGATAGATCTCGCCGAGCCGCCCTTCGCCGATCCACTTCTGGGCGAGGCCGATGGCGGGCACACGGCGGTAGTTGAACCAGACGAGGTTCGGCACATTGCGGGCCGCGGTTGCCATGGCATCCGCTTCGGCTGCGTTCATGGCCAGCGGCTTTTCGCAGAGGACGATCTTGCCGGCCTGGGCCGCGGCGATGGCCACTTCCGCGTGCATGCGATTCGGCAGGCAGATGTCGACGGCGTCGATATCGCTGCGTTCGACGGCCAAACGCCAATCGGTGGCGGTGGATTCCCATCCCCAGCGCGCGGCCATTTGATCGAGCGCCGAACGGTCACGGCCGCACACCAGCGCGCAGCGGATGCGAAACGGGATATCGAAGAAATGGGCCACCTGGCGCCAGGCGTTGGAATGCGCCTTGCCCATGAAGCCTTGCCCTAACATGGCCACTCGAAGCTCACGCATGTGGCGAAACCCTCCTGCTGAAACCTTCCAATAGCAGCACTCCGGCCAGTGGCATGAGTGCCGCGAGAAGAAATACCGGGGTGTAGGAAATCCGATCCACCAGACGGCCGGTCAGCAGCGGGAACAGCATCCCACTGAGCCCGCCGGCGACGCCGGTGAGTCCGGTGACCCGCGAGACAGAAGCTTCGGGCGTCAGATCGGAGATACGGGCGAAGAAATTGGCGGAAAGGCACGTGTGGCCGAGCAGCACGATACAGATGGCGGCAATGGCGAACGGGGCGGAACCGGCGTGCGGGACGGCGAAGCTCAACAGGCAGAGAACCGCGCCGCCGTACATGGCGATGCGCCGGGCATGGGTGAGGCTCAAGCCGCGGCGCATCAGAAACCCGGCCAGCCATCCGCCGCCAATGTTGCCGATATCGCCGAAGAGAAACGGAATCCAGGCAAACAAGCCGATGGCCTGCAAGCTGAGTCCGCGTTCGCGGAAGAGATATTCAGGTGTCCAATACCAGTAGAACTGCACCACCGGCCCGATCAGCGTACGGCAAAGAATCAATCCCCAAACTTCGCGGAGGCGAAGCAGCTCGAGATTGCCGGCGGTGGAGGCGGAAGCGGGCGCGGGAGCTTCGGCACGATACAGGATGCGCCACACTCCTACCCATAAAAAGCCCAGCGCGGCGGGCGCCAGAAACCCGCTCTGCCATCCGAAGCGCAGCGTAAGAAACACCAGCGCGGGTGGGGCGATCATGGCGCCGATCATGCTCCCCGCGTTAAACACACCCACGGCGAATGCCCGTTCTTGCGGCGGGAAATGCCGCGAGACCACCTTCATGGCGGAGGAGAAGTTCGCGCTCTCGCCGGTGCCGAGCCAGAAGCGTAGCGCCGCAAAGTGCCACATAGCGCGTCCGAGAGAATGCAGACCCGTGGCCAGCGACCACCACGCCACGGCGAAGGACAGGGTGAATCGCGCTCCGCAGCGGTCGGCCAGCCAACCCATGGGGAACTCGCCGGCCATCATCCCCAACTGGAAGCAGGCGACGATAATTCCGTAGTCGGTGTTGCTGAGGTGGAACCGATTGCGGAGCACCGGCGCAAGGACGGAGAGGGCCTGGCGGTCGACAAAGTTGATGATCGTCACCGCCAGCAGCAGCGACAGGATCACCCAGCGGGAGTGTAAGGACACCGCGCTAAACCGCGCCCGGGAATTTATAGACTACATCGGTGATTTTCTCGCCCACCACTTCGATATTATTGAGGTCCGCGGTGCCAATGCGCAGTTGCTCGGCCAGCAGCAGCGTGTTGTCGCAGTTCTGGAAAGGAGCTACGCCTTTGGCCGCGCGCGGATCGTATCCCATCACCGCCGTGCCGACCGTGTCGGTGGTGACGGCGTTCGTTCCTAGAATCATCACGCCGGGCTTGGCAAGTCCAAGCTCTCTGCGAATCCAGGGGCCTTCCCCTCCGGTCATTGTCTCCACGCCGTCAATGAAGGCGATGTCAATGGGACGCGCCGAGACCAACTCCGCGGTGATGCGCGGCATGCGATAGGTTGGCTCGCGGCTGGAGGTACGGTCGAGTTCGGGGAGCGCGCAAGATGCCGGCTGGCGCTTGCCGAAATGGCAGGTGCTGGCTCTTCCCTTGGTGGGATTTTCGTTGGGCTCCTGCTCGCCGGCGTCGTCGCCGTAAATGGAAGCGGGAGTGATGCCGAAGATGTTCTTCATCGACAGCGTGACGCCGCAGGTTTCATGATTCTTCAGCTTCGCCATGGACATGAAGACATCGGTGTCGCGATAGGCGTGATTCAGATCGTAGGCGGGGAAAATCAGGCCGCCGCCGGGGACTTTGAAGCGGTGATACTGCTTGCCCTTGCCAAGCGCGTTGGTGTTCTCAAACTCGATGTTCGGCGCGGCAGCGAGCAACTGGCGCACGTTCCACCCGGAATCGAGCAGATACTCCTCGAGCGGCCCGGCGGTAGCCCAGGCACTTTCCGTGAAGCGGATGCGTTTGGCGCCGGCTTTGTGGAGCACGTACGCCATGGCGGACACGGTCTTGGGATGCGAATAGTGCGTCAAGCCCAACGCCTTACCTCGGAAGCGCAGCCCGGGACTGCCCGTAAGGTTCAGCTTCACGGTGACCGTTTTGTTCTTCACCAGCTTGCCGGCTCCGCCGATCTGATCGAACATGCGCGTGAACACGGCCACCAGATCCTCTTCATAGGCGGCTACCTTGGCCAGCGAAACAGGAGCGGTGGGCAGACTCGGAGCGGCGAGCACAGGCGCCGCGCCTGCCAGGGCAAGAAGTTCGCGTCGGGTCATACCGCTATGGTATCCGACTTTGGCAGAAAGCCAGAACGGTGAGCAGAACCATCTGCGGACCCTTGAAGGCATCGTCCGGTTCGAACCACTCATCGAGGGAATGCGCATTGTTTCCGCGTCCTCCTCCGCCGAGGGTCACGGCCGGTATGCCGAGGCTGATGGGAAGATTCGAATCCGTGGAACTATAGCCCAAGGAGGGCGAGTGGCCGGTGGCCTTCGATGCCCACAAAGCGGCGCGGACCATCGGGCTGTCCGCGGCCGTCTGCCCGCCGGGGCGGTTGCTGACGATTTTGTGCTCCTCCTTGACGAGCAATCCGGAAGCCTTTCTCATGGCATTCTCTTCGGCGACGCCGAGACGCACCGATTCGAGGAACTTCAGTTCGAGTTTGTCGAGTTCACCGGGGTCTTCCGATCGCAGGTCCACTTCAAGTACCGCTTCTTCGGCGATCGCGTTGATGGTGGTGCCGCCGGTGAATTTGCCCACGTTGTAGGTGGTTTTCGGTTTCGCGGGAACGGGTAGCATGGCGAGTTTGGCCACGATCAATGACGCGGCGTGCACCGCACTGGGGCGTCCGAAGTTCCCATAGCTGTGCCCGCCGGGGCCGCGCAACGTGACGCGGTAACGCTTCACGCTGGTTCCGCCGTTGACGATGCGGGCGGGGGAGGTACCGTCGATGGAGATAAAGGAATCGAGTTTCGACTTGTGGGGGCTTTGTCCGAAGAGGTAGCGGACACCGTTCAAATCACCGAGGCCTTCTTCGCCGACGTTGGCCACGAAGAGCAGCGTTTTCTCCGTCTCGATGGCGGCGTGATTGAGGGCTTCGACAATCGCCAGCAGCGCCGCCAACCCACGGCTGTCGTCGCCAATGCCGGGGGCAAACCAGCGCTTGCCTTCCTTACGGACTTTGGTGTTCACGCCGGGGGCGAAGGAGATGTCGAGATGCGCGGCGATCACCAGCGCTTTCGGAGATTTTCCCGGGCGCCATCCCAGCACGTTGCCTTGCTTGTCGATTTCGACGTTTTCCAAGCCAACACGGCGAAACTCCTTCTCCATGTAGCGGGCACGCTCGGCCTCGTGAAAGGTGGGCGCCGGGATTTCGGCGATGCGCACCTGATTCGCCAGATGCTCCTCATGGTGGGCCTTGAGGTAATCGAGTGCCTTGCGCACATCCGGACGTTGGAGGATGGCATCCTGTGCGCGGAGCGTCCAGGCAAGAAGCAGTAGTAAGCAAACCCACATGCATTCGATGATAGTAAAGAAGAGATGCCCACTATCGGAGTCTTGACGCTCGAATTGCATCTGCCCGACTCGCACTCCCTGAAGGATAAGCGGAGTGTCGTGAAGGGGCTGAAAGACCGGCTGCGCCATCGCTTCAATGTGTCGGTGGCGGAGATTGGCGGCCACGACACATGGCAGCGCTCCGTGATCGCCGCCGTTACGGTAGCCCACGAGCGTCCACACGCCGAGAAGGTTCTGCAAACGGTGGAGAACGATGCCGCGAACTTTCTGGGTGGCGCGCTGGTGGACAGCGGCATCGAATGGATCGAGTGAATATGGAACGCGTTCGCATGGACAAGTGGCTTTGGGCCGCGCGATTCTTCAAGACCCGTTCGATGGCGGCGCGTGCCTGCGACCTGGGGCGCATCGCGTCCAACGGCCACACGGCCAAGCCGGCGCGCGAAGTGCACAGGGGCGACATGCTGCACATCAAGAACGATAGCGGCGAATTCACCGTCGAGGTGCTGGTGCTGAGCGAAATGCGCGGCCCGGCGGCGGTGGCGCAAACTCTCTATCGGGAAACCGCGGAGAGCCAGGAGCAGCGGCGAAAACTGGCCGAGGAGCGCCGGAACAATCCGCATTTCGAAGATGACCGCGAAGGCCGCCCATCCAAGCGCGACCGCCGCCAACTGGGCCGCTTGCGTGGCAGGATGTAGAGGAGGATTGCCGCATTGTTGAGAAGAACTCTGCTTGCCGGGGCTGCGATGGCCCCCTTCGCCCGCGCGCAGGAGGCGGGAACGCTGACCGCCGCCCAAGTGATTGAGCGCATCCAGCAGAACCTCGGCGTCCCGTGGCGGAAGGAAACCGTGGACACCATCAAATCCGGCGATCCCTCCACACGGGTCACTGGAATCGCCACTACCATGTTCGCCACTTTCGATGTATTGCAGCGCGCGGCGGCAGAGGGCAAGAACATGGTTATCGCGCACGAGCCTACGTTCTATTCCCATCAGGACCGCACGGAGCAACTGGCGGCCGCCGGCGATCGCGTCTATCTGGACAAAGAGAAGTTTCTGCGCGAGCACAAGATGGTGGTGTTCCGGTTCCACGATCACTGGCACATGCGCCGCCCCGACGGGATCCGCGAGGGCATGACGCGGAAGCTCGGCTGGCGGCAGTATCAAGTGGCCGATACGCCGTTTCTCTACCATCTGCCGGAAACGAGGCTGGAAACGCTGGCGGCAACCATGCGCAAGAAACTGGGGGCCGGCACGCTTCGGGTCACGGGGAAGCGGGATATGAAGGTGACGAAGGTCGCACTCTCGCCGGGCGCGGGTGGATCGGCGAGTCATCTGCGCCTGCTGCGCCGCGACGATGTCGAGGTTCTGGCGATCGGCGAAGTGCCGGAATGGGAAACCACGGCCTGGGTCGCCGATGCCGTCGCGCAAGGCAAGTCGAAAGCGTTGATTCTGATCGGCCACACGCCCTCCGAACAGGCAGGCATGGAAACCTGCGCCGCGTGGCTGAAGACCTTCATCACGGAAGTGCCGATTGCCTATATCGAAGCGGCCGAGCCTTTCTGGAATCCGCGATAACCACGCCTGATATACTTGCAGCGAGCGCCGACATTTTGCGATGCGGCGACTCACCGGGACCGAAGCCAACGCCCACAGTCCGGACTTGATCCATTTAAGACAGGTACCAAGACGATGTTCGCAAGATCTTTCACCGAGGCCAAGCAGGAGCAGCGGAAGCTGTCCATGGTGACATGCTATGACTACTCCTTCGCGCGCCTTCTTTCCGAATCTCCCATCGACGGCATCCTCATCGGCGACAGCGCGGCCATGGTGATGCACGGTTATCCATCCACACTATCGGCGAGTCTCGACATCATGTGTCTGCACACCGGCGCCGTTTCGCGCGGCGCTCCGGGCAAGCCCATCGTGGCGGACATGCCGTTTCTGTCCTATCGCAAGGGCGTCTCCGAGGCGCTCGATACGGCGCACGTCCTGATGAAAGCCGGCGCGCATGCCGTGAAACTGGAAGGTGTGGAAGGCCACGAGGATGTCATCCAACACATGACACAGAGCGGCATTCCCGTGATGGGGCATCTGGGGCTACAGCCGCAATCCATACATCAATACGGCGGCTACAAAGTGCAGGGGCGCGGCGAAGCTGCCGCCGGCCGCATTGAAAGCGACGCCAAGCGGCTGGAGGAACTGGGGGCGTTTGCCATCGTGCTGGAATGTATTCCGGCGCCGCTGGCCGCGCGGATCTCCGCTTCTCTGCGCATCCCAACCATCGGCATCGGCGCCGGCGCCGGCTGCGACGGGCAGATTCTGGTGCTCCAAGATCTGCTGGGGCTGAACATCGATTTCCAGCCGAAGTTCGTGCGCCATTTCGGCAACGGCGGGCAGTTGGTGAAACAGGCGATCGCGGACTATGACGCGGCGGTGAAGGACGGATCGTTCCCGTCCGATCGGGAGAGCTACTCATGATGCAGGTCTGGAACTCCATTGCCGCCTGGCAGCAGCGGCGCGCTTCGATGGGGAACGCAACCATCGGCGTGGTTCCCACGATGGGCGCACTGCACCAAGGGCACATTTCGCTCGTGGAGCGATGCCGCGCGGAGAACGACATCGCCGTCGTCACGATCTTCATCAATCCCACGCAGTTCAACGATCCGAAAGACTTGGATCGTTACCCGCGCACTTTCGAGCAGGATTTGGAGATTCTGCGTGAATGCCGAGTGGACGACGTGCTCGCTCCCCCCGCGTCGGAGATGTACCCGCACGGCTATCGCTATCGCATCGAACCTCGGGGGACAGTGGCAATCATGGAAGCGGCACACCGGCCCGGATTTCTGGAGGGCGTGATGACGGTGGTGATGAAGCTGCTGAATCTGGTGCGTGCGCACCGCGCCTACTTCGGTGAGAAAGACTTTCAGCAGCTACGCACGGTGAAGGAGCTGGTGGAGGAGTTCTTCGTGCCGACGGAGATTGTGCCTTGTCCCACCATCCGCACGGCGGCGGGATTGGCGGAAAGCTCGCGCAACCGGCTGCTTTCGGCGCAAGCGCTGGAAGTGGCTCCGGCGTTGTACCGCATTCTCACCACGGCACGGTCCGCGGCGGATGCCAAGGCGCAACTGGAGGCGGCGGGCTTGCAGCCGGAATATGTGGAAGAACACTGGGGACGCCGGCTTGCCGCGGTATATCTGGAAGGTGTGCGCCTCATCGACAACGTCGCGCTGCCGGAGTAACGCCATGCTGCTCTGTCTCGATGTCGGAAACACACAGATCTATGGCGGAGTCTTCGCCCAGCACGAATTGCGCGCCACGTTCCGCCGGACTTCCAATATTCGCGCGTCTTCGGATGAATTCGGCATCTTCTTCCGCACGGTATTGCGGGAGAACCAGGTCGCGCCGGAGGCGATCCGCATGGCCGCCGTCTGCTCGGTGGTACCCGATGTGGTTCACTCGCTGCGCAACTGCTTCCGCAAATACTTCCGCTTCGACCCGTTCCTGCTACAGCCGGGGTCAAGGACGGGAGTCAAGCTTCGATACCGGAATCCGCTCGAAGTGGGCGCGGACAAAATCGCCAATGCGATCGGGGCTTTGGAGCGCTTCCCCGGCCGCAATCTGCTGATCGTCGACTTCGGCACCGCCACCACGCTGTGCGCTGTTTCGAAAGACAAGGAGTATCTCGGGGGCATCATTACGCCGGGCATTCACACATCGATGGCCGCGCTGGAATCGAATACGGCGCGGCTGCCGGTGGTGGAGATTGCGAGGCCGGCGGAAGTGCTGGGCCGGTCGACCATTGAGAGTATTCAATCGGGCCTCTATTACGGCACGCTGGGTACGGTGCGCACGCTGGCCACCGCGGTCACCGAGGAGCATTTCTCCGATGATCCGCCGCTCACGATCGGCACGGGTGGTTTCGGCAGGCTGTTCGAGGATGCGCGCCTCTTTGACGCTTTCGTGCCGGAGCTTTCGCTGATGGGACTGCGGCGAGCGTTCGAGTTGTCGCAACAAGCCAACCGGAAGCCGGCTCAGGCGCAGGCCTGACTCGAGGAGACCGGAACAGGCGCCCTGTTCACGAATCTCTCCGTCGTTCCATGTTTCGCCTTTGCGGAAAACTTTCTATCCCCGTTGGAGAATTGCGCATAATATTCGTGCGATTTCAGCATCAGTGACATACTCCGCCGCCAGAATCAGTGGTGCTGTAAGAACCCACCGTGACTGGAGTCGCCATCGGCGGCTTTCGCATTACAATGGAAGTTGCCGTATGTACGAAACCGCAGATGTTGTTGTCATTGGCGGAGGCCCCGCCGGCTCCACCGCATCCACGTTAATCGCAAAGCGCGGCCACAAGGTTACGTTATTTGAACGGGAAAAATTCCCCCGCTTTCATATTGGGGAATCGCTCATTCCGGAAACCTATTGGGTGCTGGAACGGCTGGGCATGCTGGACAAGATGCGCAAGAGCCACTTTGTCAAGAAGTACAGCGTGCAGTTCGTCAGCGCCAGCGGCAAACTGTCGGCGCCGTTCTATTTCTGGGACAACAAGCCGCATGAGTGCTCGCAGACATGGCAGGTGGTGCGCAGCGAATTCGATCAGATGATGCTGAACAACGCCCGCGAACACGGCGTGCAGGCTCATGAAGGCGTTCATGTGCAGGACGTGCTCTTCGAAGACGGCCGAGCGGTCGGCGTGCGGGTGCGTGAGGCGGACGGATCCACGCACGAGGTGCGCGCCAAAGTGGTGGTGGACGCAAGCGGGCAGAGCGGCATCTTGCAGCACAAGTTCAAGCTGCGCGTCTGGGATCCCGTCTTGAACAAAGGCGCGATCTGGACGTATTGGGAAGGCGCTTACCGCGATCAGGGCAAGGATGAAGGCGCCACCATCGTTCTGCAAACCGGGAACAAAAAGGGCTGGTTCTGGTATATTCCGCTGCACGATAACCGGGTCAGCGTGGGCGTGGTGGCGCCCTTCGACTACCTGTTCAAAGGCCGCAACAATCACGAGAAAACCTACGAAGAAGAGGTGGCGGCGAGCCCCGCCATGCAACAGCGCATCGCCAATGCGAAGCGCGTTACCGGTTACTTCGCCACCCGCGATTATTCCTACCGCGCCACGCAGGTCGCCGGCGAGGGATGGGTGATGGTGGGCGATGCGTTCGGGTTCCTCGATCCGCTGTATTCTTCCGGCGTTCTGCTCGCGTTGAAATCGGGCGAACTGGCCGCCGATGCGATTTGCGAGGGCTTCGAGAAGAACGACCTGTCGGCGGCGCAACTTGGCAAATGGGGCGATGGATTCAACCAGGGCGTGGACCGCATGCGGCGTCTGGTCTGCGAGTATTACGCCGGCTTCAATTTCGGCAAATTTGTCCGCAATTATCCGCATTTGCGCGGCACCGTAACGGACCTTCTGATCGGCGATTTGTTCACTGACCGCGTGGATTGCGTGTGGGGGCCGCTTGAGTCGCTGTATGAGGAAGGCGCCACGCGGCCGCCATCGTGGAATGAAGCGGGCGTGCAGGATGCTCCGCAGCGCCAGAACGAGCTGATTCTACCGGAAGGGGCGCGTCCCTAAAGGTCTACAGCAGTTTCACGCCGTATTTCTTCAGCGCCGGATCTCCGGACAGGATCGGCATCTTTTCCGCGCGGGCCTGCGCCACCAGCATGCGGTCAAAGGGATCGCGGTGCAAAGGGGGGAGCTTCTCCAACTCCGCCAAATGGGCGGCATGAATCCCCAGGCTGAGGATGCGGTTCTTATCGGCCTGCTTGTGGATATATGGCGCGGCGGGCCGCGGTAGCGGCAACTTCCCGATTCCCACCTTGATCAGCATCTCCCAGACACTGGCCAGACTGAGATACAGTTCGTTGCCACCATCCAGAAAGGCAGCCCGTTGCGCCTTTGTGAGCCGCGCGTCATCCGTGATTGCCCACAAGAAGATGTGGGTATCCAGCAGGATCTTCAACGCTCAAACTCCGACAGGATGTCATCGGGCAGGGGGGCATTGAAATCGTCCGGAACCACGAAATCGCCCTTCGCCGTCCCCAGCTTGCGCGGCGCGGGGGCGGACTCCACGGGAACAAGTTTCACTAACGGTTGCCCGCTCTTCATGACGATCACTTCCTCGCCCGCCAGAGCCCGATCCAGCAGGCGGCTGAAGTGCGTCTTCGCCTCGTGGACGTTGACCTTCACTTTGACCTGGATTTTGGTATCGGTCTCTATCGTCTTCATAGTCCAATAGTAGACTAAGTCTTAGGAATAGTCAACCAAAAACATCTCCGTCTCCCGCAGGAAGACATCCAACTGGTCATGATGCACCCAGTGCCCCGCTCCAGCCACCTTCACCATCCGGTAGTTCTTCAGCGTGTCCAGCCGCCCATCGGCTTCCGGATCCTTCGCCCAGCTTTCCAACCCCCAGAAGAGCAGCACCGGACAGGCGATCTGGCCCAGCACCTGCTTCAGATCGCCAAGATCGTGCCCGAAAGGAGGAAAGATGCGCGCGTAGTTATCGAACTTCCAGACCAGCGAGCTGTCCGATAGCCAGTTGGTGCCGTGGAGGGTAAGATGCCGGGCCACGTCGTCGGTGAGGTGCGGATTCGCCTCCTTCATCCGCGCCACGGCATCTTCGAGCGCGGCGTAGCTGCGTGGTTCGCGCTTCTCCGTGGACCGCACGGCTTCGATCCACGTCCGCATCCGTTCCGATGCCGGCTTGTACACCCGGTGCCCCGGCGGCAAGCCCCAACCCTCAATCGACACGGCTTTCCTGACCCGTTCCGGATACACCCCGGCGTACGTCAGGGCGATGATCCCACCGAGGGAATGGCCCACCAGAGACACGGGCTGCCCGATGATATCGATCAAAGCCGACAGATCGAGCACATGTTCGGCCACCGTATAAAGAGCGCCGGGAGCGGACGCGCTGTTCCCATGCCCGCGCAGATCGAGGGCGTAGACATGGAAGTGTTCGCGCAGCCGCCGCGCCACCCAATCCCAGTTACGGGCATGGTCCAAGCCGCCATGCACCAACACGAGCGCGGGCTTCGCCTCCTGTCCCCAATCCCAGAACTGGAGTTTCAGGCGGTGCGAATAGAAGAAGTGCGAGATCGGTTCCATGCTCATTGGTTGGCTGCGTCCATGCCGATGGCGAAGGCGTACTTGGCCATCTCCTCCATGCCGGCGAAGTCCCAGTCCGGCCGGTATTCATCCGAAGGCTGATGATAGTGTTTCGCCGAATGCTCTCGCATCAGCTTCCGGCCTTCCTCCTCCGTGCGCCCGGCGAGGCGAGTTCCCATGTGGATGGAGAACGCGGGAACGCCCACTTTGGCGAAGGAGAAATGATCGGAACGGAAGTAGGATCCCGCCTCCGGGCGCGGATCGGGTTGAATGGTCATGCGGAAGCGCTGAGTCACGTTCTGCACGATCCCCCAAAACGGAGTCCGGTCGGCGCCGGTGACTACGACATCGGTGACGCGTCCGAATGGATAGAAGGAATCGAGATTGAGGTTAAGCACCATCTTCTTCACCGGCGCGGTGGGCTGAGCGGCGTAGAACTGCGAACCGCGCAATCCGTTCTCTTCCGCGGTGACAAACAGGAAGATGGCCGCCCGCCGCGGTTTCTGCTCCAAGGCCTGCCAGGCGCGGGCCAGTTCCAGAAGCATGGCACAGCCGGTGGCGTTATCCACGGCGCCGTTATAAATGCCGTCGCCCTGCCTGGTGCGGTCGATACCCAGGTGATCGTAATGGGCGCTGAAGACGATGGCTTCGTCCGCCCGTTGCGAATCGCCTGAGGCGATCATTCCCACGACGTTTCGCGTCTCCACTTTGCGCACCTTGGCCGGGAACGATCCTCGCAGACGCAAGGGAAGCGGCACGGCCTGGAAACCCTTCGCATCCGCCATCTGGAGCATCTGTGCTGCCGTTTTCCCCTGGCCGGCGAACAGTTCATCGCCTTTCTGTTGTGTGATCCATCCGGCGAAGGCGAGCGCCGGAGCGCCATTCGCCAGAGCCACCTGCATATCCTCACGCCCCCAACTGCTGCGCACGACTTCCCATCCGTAACTCGCCGTGGCATCGGTGTGGACAATCAGACACCCCGCGGCTCCACGCCGGGTGGCTTCCTCATATTTGTAGGTCCAGCGGCCGTAGTAGGTCAGGGCCTTGCCGTCGAAGAACTTGGGATCCTCCGAGGGTGGCTCGCCCGTGAACAGCACCACGATCTTGCCCCGCACATCGATGCCTTTGTAATCGTCCCAGCCGAACTCCGGGGCGGTGATGCCGTGGCCGACAAATACGGCTTCGGCATCGAGCGTGGCGTTCGGTTTCTGTTGTTGCGTCATGCCGACGAAGTCTTCCAGCCAGCGGAATCCGAGTAGCTTGCCTTGCATGGCGCCGGACAGCATGGCGGAAGGCATCGGCTCGACGCCCACCAGTGGAACACGCTGGTAGTAGGTGCCGTTCTCGCCGGCCGGCTTTACGCCGAGGATCTCAAGTTGTGTGGCCAGATACTCGGCGGCGAGTTCGCCTCCGCGGACCCCGACGCCCCGTCCTTCCAGCAGGTCGCTCGATAGGAACTTGACGTGTGGTCGAATGCGCGTCCCCAAGATGTCCTGCCCGCAGACGGGCAGCGCCCACAAACATAGGAGAAAAAGCCTCATGGGTTGATTATCCGCGATCATTGGGCCTTGCGCTGACGAGACGGCGCCGGCGGGTCTAAACTTCCCATTGCCTTGTGACGATTTCGTTACATAATGGTGTACATGAGGTTACTACTACTGGTGGCATTGACCGCGTCAATCACCCCGGCAGTGGAACTGTGCATCCGCAACGAAGCCGGCCTGGATGTGCAAACCCTCATGCTGACTACGCATTACATCCGCCGGCATGAGGAGCTTCCGGGCTCGAACTTCACCCAAGGCTGCTCGGCGTCCTCCATCCGGCTGACCTTTGGCAACCTACCGCAGGCTCCCCATCCGCCGGACGCTTTGGGGGCCACCCGGGTCACAGCCGGTAGAGTGCAAGCGGAGATCCTCATCTTTGCCAGAAGCATTCTGCAAATGCTGCAGGGCGCTTCCGCGGAGTGCAAGGCAAGGGCACTGGCGAAGGTGGTTGCCCATGAGCTTTCTCACTATCTTCGCCAGAAGAAGGAACATGGTGAGGGGCTAGACAGAGCCGTGTTCGACTCCGAATTTCTGATTTCGTTTTAGCGGATTCATCACTTTTCATCACTTTTCATCACTTCCGCCAACCAATCGCAAGGCCTGTGAGAATCCCACGTATTGCACTTCCTCTTCCAGCTCGAATCCGAATCGCTCAAACACCCTGGACTTCAATTCCCGTATTACCGTGCGAAGTTCGGCCGCCGTTCCGCCGCCCTCGTTGTAGATGAGATTGGCGTGGTAGGTGGCAACGACGATGCCGCCGAGCCGAGTCCCTTTGGCCCCCACTTGTTCGAGAAACCATGCCGACGGCACTTTGCCTTCCCGCACGACGGAGGCGGGCACCTGGGCCTTCACGGATTCGCTCAATTGATCCCAGAGCAGGTTCTTGAAGATGCTGCCGGCGCACTTCATGGTGGGCGGATACTTGGCGTTGCGTGTATCCAGAATGCGAGTGGCTTCGGCTTCCAGGCTCGCTTGATCGCCGGGCGGCAGTTGCAGAACGGCGGAAAGGATGATCCAATCCTTGTGCCGCTTGAATACGCTTTCGCGGTAGGCGAACTCGCAACCCGGTTGATCGGTGCTGCATACCTCGGCGCCGTTGAAGTAGCGCACTTCGCGCACGAACTCCGCGATGGAATGCCCGTAGGCTCCGGCATTGCCGTAGATGGCCGCCCCGACCCAACCGGGAATGCCGGTCATGGTGTGGAGTCCGGCAAGCCCCATGCGGATGCTGCAATTCACCAGATCCTGGAGCACGGCTCCGGCCTCGACGTGAATCGCAGTGCCTTCTCCGCGAAGGGTATTGCCCGTGTAGCGCAGAATGACTCCGCGATAGCCCTCATCGCTCACGATGAGGTTAGTGCCGGCGCCGAGCACGAGAAACGGCATACCGCTTGCCCGCACGGTCTGCAACGCCTGCAAGAATCGCGCTTCATCGCTGGTTTCGATGAAGAAATCGGCCAGGCCGCCAATGCCGAACCGCGTATACTGGCTCAAAGGAACACCGCGCTGGACGTCCACGCCGTGTAGCGCTTCCAGCGCCGGATGAAGGGTCATTTCTTCGATTATAGGAGGGTTCCGCCTGTGGCAGGCTTTTCCGGCTTCCCTGAGGAAGGGATGCAGTTTCTACGCGGGTTGAAGAAGAACAACAGAAGAGAGTGGTTTCAGCCGCGCAAGCAGGTGTTCGATGAGTGCGTGAAGGCCCCGATGGAACAATTGGTGGAGAGTGTGAACGCGAAGTTGCTCCGCTTCGCGCCGCAGTACATCACGGAACCGAAGAAGGCGGTGTACCGGATCTACAGGGATACGCGGTTCAGCAACGATAAGACCCCGTACAAAACGCATATTGCCGCTTCGCTCACGCGCACGGGCATGCAGCGCCACATCAGCGCGGGCTTTTATTTCTCGGTCTCCCCGGAGCAGATCGAGGTAGCGGCGGGAGTGTATATGCCGGGCGCCGAACAGTTGCGATTATTGCGTGCGCATATCGCAGAGCACCACGAGGAGTTGGAGCGCATCTTGCGGAACGCGACACTACGCAAACTGATGGGCGGATTGTGGGGAGAGAAATTCGCACGCATGCCGAAGGGCTATCCCGCCGATCATCCGGCTGGGGAATTGCTGCGAGCCAAGCATTGGGTACTGTACGATACCGAGCGCATAGACGCGAAGCTCGCCACTACAACGAAATTGCTCCCGGAGTTGGTGAAGCGATTTCAGGCGATGACGCCGTTTGTGGAGTTTCTGAACCGGCCGCTGGCGGGCAGGCGCACGATCGATCCGTTAGTGCTAGGATTGCGGTAAGGATTTCTGGAAGGACGCCTCTTCGAGAGGTTGGTGTGTTGGGGAAAGGGTTGTCTCGAAGAGGCGTTTCTCGTTGTTGTTATATATACGGACGAGAACGCGTTTGGTTTTGTTCCAACCGCATTCAAATTTACAAACGCCCGATATTGGGATTTTTTCCACATGCCGATGCAGACACGTATGAAACGGAAGATGACCATTCATCTCACACCGGGCTCGATTGGGGTGAAGGCGGACCAGAATGAGACGTTGCAGTTGGCGCACGACTACGGCTACGAAGCCGTGGAGCCGAACCCGGAGTTTCTTTCGAAAGTTTCCGACGACGATCTCAAACAGATTCGCGACTTCATGCAATCGCGCGGTTTGGTGTGGGGAAGCGCCGGGCTAAGGGTGGATTTCCGCGGTGCGGAAGAATTGTTTCAGGAGGGCATGAGGACGCTGCCCACGCACGCCAAAGCGCTCGAGCGGGCCGGGGTGACGCGGGTGGGAACGTGGCTGCGTCCAACGCATGACAAGCTGACCTACCGCGCTAATTTCGACCGGCATGTGCGGCGGTTGAGCGCAATCGCCAGTGTGTTCGAGGATCATGGGATTCGCTTCGGTCTCGAATATGTGGGCCCGAAGCTGAGCTGGTCGGCGCAGAGGTATCCGTTCGTGCATACGATGGCGGAGACCAGGGAACTGATCGCCGCGGCGGGGAAACGGAATCTCGGTTTCGTGCTCGATAGCTGGCATTGGTATACGGCGCAGGAGACGAAGGAAGATCTGCTGACGCTGAAGAACTCCGATGTTGTGTCGTGCGATTTGAACGATGCGCCGGCGGGGCTGAGTGTGGACAAGCAGGTGGACAGCCAGAGGGAACTGCCGTGCGCCACCGGAGTGATCGATCTGAAAGCGTTTCTGAGCGCGCTCGTGGAGATCGGCTATGACGGGCCGGTGCGTCCGGAGCCCTTCAATGCGGCGCTGCGGGCGATGCCGAAGGAGCAGATTCTCACGGTCACCGTGGAGGCGATGAAAAAGGCGTTCGCGCTGGTGGCGTAGGTTCAGACGCGCACGGTAGTCATGGGCAGCAGGAAGCCGCCATCGACTTTGAGAATGGTGCCGGTGATATAAGCGGCATCCTCGGAAGCAAGAAAGCGCGCCGCTTTGCCGATCTCGGCCGGTTGGGCCAGCCGTCCCAACGGAAGTTTCCTCCCCTCTTCCCGGATGAGCTCCTCGCTGAAGTAGCGGCGCTCTCCGGGGGTGTCGGTCCAACCGGGCTCGATGGCGTTGACGCGTATGCCGTACTGCGCCAACTCCGAGGCCCATGTGAGCGTCATCGCGTTGACGCCGGATTTGGCGGCGTTATAGGCAGTGGACATGGGGAAAGCGCGCTCGGCGTGAACGGAACTAATGGAGATGATGGAGCCCTGGATGCCGGCTTTCACCATGCTCCGGGCAGCGATCTGCGAGCAGTGAAACACGCCCCACAAGGCAACCGCCCATACCCGCTCGACATCGGCGATCTCCAGATCGAGGAATGCCTTGCGCACACCGAATGCGGCGTTGTTGACCAGAACATCGATGCGCCCGAATGTTTCGAGGATGCGCTCGCCCACGCGCTCCATGCCGGCTCGGTCACTGACGTCGCCTTGCACGAAGAGGGCGCGGCGGCCGAGCGATTCCACCAATCCGATCGTCTCCTCTTCTCCGCCGAGATCGCAAAATGCGATATCGCAACCAGCGCGTGCGAGTTCGACGGCGCAAGCCTGGCCGATGCCTCGCGCGCCTCCCGTGATCCAAGCGACTTTTCCTTCCAAACGAGCCTCCTACTGTATCCTAGTGCTGAATGCGCAGCTATCCGAAATCCGAAGCGATTCTCGCACACAACCGCCAGTTTATTCCGGGCGGTGTCGTGAGCGTGAACCGCAGCGTCAACCCACAGATCGTCTTCACCCGCGCCGAGGGCGCGGTGCTGTGGGACGCCGAAGGGAACACCTATCTTGATTATCACGCGGCGTTCGCGCCCCATTTTCTCGGACACAACGATCCCGATGTCAACGCGGCGGTGGAGCAGGCATTGCAGGACCACGCCAGCCTCTTCGGCGCCGGAACCACCGTAGCCGAAGGGGAACTGGCGGAACTGATTTGCACGAACATTCCGTGGATCGAGTCCGTGCAGTTTCTCAACACGGGAAGCGAAGCAACGGCCGCGGCGATTCGCGTGGCTCGCGCCATCACGGGGCGGGATCACATCGTCACGATGCAGGGCGGCTACAACGGATGGCATAACGATGTGGCGGGGAATCTGATGACGCCGCTCGAGCAGTTGGGTCCGCGCGTATCGCCGGGCGAGTACCCATTTCACCCGATCTCGGCCGGCATTCCGCAGGCGCATCGCGAGTTGGTGCATAGCGTGAATTTCAACGATCTCGAATCCGTTCGATGGGTGTGCGAACGCTACCCGGTGGCGGCGCTGTTGACCGAGCCGATTCTACAGAACATCGGCATTGTGAAGCCACTTGCCGGATACCTGGAGGGGCTGCGGAGGCTGGCCGATGAGTTCGGCTTTCTGCTGATTTTCGATGAAGTGAAGACAGGCTTCCGGCATGCCTTCGGCGGCTATGCGGCCATCAGCGGGGTGCATCCGGACTTGGCGGTTTACGGCAAGGCGATCGCGAACGGTTATCCGATGGCGGCGCTCGGCGGGCGCAAGGAATGGATGGACTACTTCGTGCATGCGGATGCATCGAAGCGCGCGCTGCTGGCGGGCACATACAACGCGCATCCGGCGCCGGTGGCGGCGGCGATCGCCACGATTCGCAAGCTGCTCGATGAAGATGGCGAAGTATACCGGCAGACGGAAGCACTCGGCTCACGGATGGAGAGAGGGCTACAGGAAGCCATTGCGCGCAAGAGCGTGAAGGCCACGGTGGTGCGGCAGGGGTCGGCGTTTTGCATCTACTTCATGGATCATGCGCCGGCCGATTGGCATGACTTGGCCGGCCATCATGATTTCGCATTCGATGAAGCGTTCCGCCGCCGATTGCTGGAGCGCGGCGTATATTTCTTCCCTCTGGCGGCGAAGCAGTGCTCCATCTCCTATGCGCACACCGCCGAGCAGATTGACCGTACACTGGAGGCTGTCGAATCGTGTCTTACTTCCTGATGCTTGCATGGTGGGCGGCCAGCGGTGCCGAAGCGCAGACGCTGCGCGCCGGTGCGGCGCAAGTGGATATTTCGCCGCGCAGCTTCCCGGTGATTGTGAATTGCGGCATGCTGGAGCGGACGTCGAACAAGCTGACGTTTCCGCTGTTTGCCCGTGCGCTGGTGCTCGAGGATGGGAGAACGAGGCTGGCGATCGCCGTGGTGGACAGTTGCATGATGCCGCGCGAGTTGATCGACAAGGCGAAGTCGCTGGCTCATTCGCGTACGGGGATCGCGGTGGACAAGATGCTGATCTCCGCCACGCACACACATTCGGCGCCTTCCGTGTTTGCCTGCCTGGGATCGGATACGCAGCAGGATTATGCGGCGGCGCTGCCGGCACTGATCGCCGATGCCATCGCCGCTGCGGCGAGGAATGTGCAGCCGGCGCAGGCGGGATGGGCCGTTGAGGAAGATTGGGAGCACACGCACTGCCGGCGCTGGATCTTTCGAGCCGATGCAATGCCTGTGGATCCGTTCGGGCTGCGCACGGTGCGCGCAAACATGCATCCGGGCTACCAGAATCCGGACGCGATTTCGGAATCGGGTCCGGTGGACCCGGCCCTGACCGTGTTGTCCGTGCAAAGCGCGGAGGGAAAGCCGCTGGCTGTGCTGGCCAACTACTCGCAGCACTATTTCGGCGATGAGCCGGTGGGGCCGGATTACTACGGGCGTTTCGCGAGGCGGATGGCGGAGCAGATTGGAGGCGGCGCCGAGTTCGTCGCTATGATGTCGCAGGGTACCAGCGGCGACCAGATGTGGATGGATTACGGTGCGCCGAAGAGCACCATTACGCTGGACGGCTATGCGTCGGCCGTGGCGGACAGTGCGATGAAGGCATACCGGCGCATCCGCTATGAGAAGAGTGTGCCGCTCGGTATGGTCGAGACAAAACTCACCTTGGCGCGCAGGCTACCGGACGCCGAGCGGCTGGCCTGGGCCCAGAAGACCGTGGCGGAGATGGGTGGGAGAAAGCCGAAGAATCAGCCGGAGGTGTATGCGCGCGAGCAGTTATTTCTGGTGGAGGAGCCGCGCCGCGAACTGAAGTTGCAGGCGCTACGTATCGGCGGATTGAACATACACGCGATTCCCAACGAAGTGTTCGCGCTGACCGGGCTGAAGCTGAAGCAGCAAAGTCCGTTTGAGACGGTGATGAATATCGAACTCGCCAACGGCGCGGAAGGCTATATACCGCCGGCGGAGCAGCACCGGCTGGGTGGTTATACGACGTGGGCCGCGCGCTCAGCCGGACTCGAGGTAGGCGCCGAGGCGCGGATTACGGAAACGCTGCTGCGCATGTCGGAGCAGCTTGCGGGACGGAAACGGCGCAACTACGAAGAACCGTATGGCCCGTATGCGCGCGAGGTGCTGGAATCGAAGCCCGCGGCATTCTGGCGGTTCCAGGAATACGGTGGCGATCGTGCGGTGGATCTCGTCTCAGGGCGCAGGGCAACTTACGAAGGCGGCATCGCATTTTTCCTGCCGGGCGTGGGGAGAGGCGAGCGGGCCGTGCACCTGGCCGGCGGACGCATCACGATTCCCGCCGCGGAACTGGCCGGCGACTTCGCCGTGGAGTTTTGGGCCTGGAGCGGAACCGGCGAAGGACGCATCCTTTCCTTGGGCGGTGTCGCCGTCGCAGCAGGGCCCGCCAAACAGTGGCAACACATTGTCATTGTGCGGCGCGGAACGAGAATCCAGGTCTATCGCGATGGAGCAGCGGAGTGGGGCGGAACCATTCGCGCCCCTCTTCCCGCGCAGATTGTCATCGAGGGTTTCGAAGGAAAAGTGGACGAACTCGCGCTGTACCGGCGCGCCATGACGGCGGTGGAAGTATCGAACCACTGGCTGGCGCGCAAGTAAAGGAACGGAGCCAAACGCGTAATAGAGAGGCTGGAGGTGATTCATGAGCAACAGGCCGATTCATTTTGAGATGGGCGTAGTGGAACCGGAACGCGCCATCCAGTTCTACGAATCCGTATTCGGGTGGAGGGCGAAGAAGTGGGATGGGCCCACGCCCTACTGGCTGATCACCACCGGACCGGAGAACGAGCCCGGCATCAACGGCGGGATCATGGTGCATCAGGATGCGAAACCGCGGACAGTAAATACAATCGGCGTGGAGAGCGTCGATGATTTTGCCGCGAAGGTGATTGCCGCCGGAGGGCAGGTGGCGGTGCCGAAGATGGCCATTCCCGGAGTCGGGTGGCTGGCCTACTGCCTGGACACGGAGGGGAATTTGTTCGGCATCCACCAGATGGATGCTTCAGCCCAATAGCGCAACGGCGATCTCGCCTTTTCCCCATACGGTCTGCCGGCCAACTCCGGTGTAGGAAGCGGCATTCAGATAAGGGATGAACTCGCCGAGGTCGCCCTCAAAGGTTACCTCACCGGTGAATCCACCGAGTGGATGACGCTGTCCGGTGCGCGTGCTGGTGCGATCCACACGAACGTGTTGCAGCCGCGCGCTGGTCATTTGGACTTGTGCGGCACGGCCGGCAAAAGCGCGGAAATCGATGTCTAGCGGGCCATCGCCATAAAGGGTTCGGAGCGTGCTGATGCGGTCTCGCACGCGCGCCAGCAGCACGTCGAATCCGGGCTTGGTTGTGAGGTGGCCGTTGTACGCCTTAATTTCCGTAGGTGTGAGAAACAGGACACTGGCTTTGTTGACCGATGCGCCGGACGGGCGCAGGGCAAGGGGAATTACAGCGGTCTCCGTCGCGGTGAGCGATGCTCTGCCCCGCCCGGGCCCAAGTCCCTGCGACGCCATGGCGGCCAGCGCCGCGCCGACCTGAGCCACCACTTCTCGATCGAAGAGGTTCATTTCGATGGGAAAGCGGTCCCCAGGCTGGAAGCTGCGGCCTTCGAGATGCCGTACCCGAAACACAAAAGGCCTGGGCGGATCCGCTAATCCGCTGGGACCTTGCGTTTGCCTGGGACGGAAAATTTGTTCGTCGAGTGCGTACCCCAGCGCCCCGCGCAGGACGTTGGCGGCTTTGCCTTGCGGGAAGTGGATCGGGTCCTGGGCTTCGAAGACGAAGCGTGCGGAATGGACCACGAAATCCATGCTACTAGTCGGTGAGGAAGGCCAGTGTTTTGGTGCCGGAAACGTCGAAGGGCTTGCGGCACCGCTTGCAGGACACCTTGTCCTGTGCAAGCACCATGTAGCTTTGCGTTTTGGCGAACTTTGCACGGTCGCGCTCATCGGCGTGACGCGGCAAGGAGCCTTTCTTCTTACGGACTACCCAAGGCAATTCGTAGGATTCCTTGGAGCGGCAAAACGTGCAGATGAGATCGATGGCGCGTGTGGTGCGGGATTCGGTGAAGAAATCGCGTTCGTCCATACGGGCCTATTTCCGGCCGCACATCCCGCCGGGCATCCCGCACATGCCGCCGCCGCAGGAAGGCATGCTCTGCGCAGCCTTGGGAGCACCGTTGGCGTGGGCGGAAAACGTGGAGAGTTGCTGGGTAAGATGCTTGCCCGCGCACTTCGGACATTCGATTTCGTCGGTGCCGCGGCGCACTAGTTTCTCGAATTTGGTTCCGCAAGAATCGCAAGCGTATTCGAAGATCGGCATACCTTCATTTTAGCAGCGGCGCTCAGTCTTCGACGAGGGCAAGGGCGATGCGATCCAGCACTTTGCGGATCTCGGAAGACGGAATGGTGTGGTTGTTGGCGATGATGGAGAATGCGAGGCGGACGCCGCGGCGGGTGGTGAGGTAGCCGGATAGAGCGCTGGCGGTGGCCAGAGTGCCGGTCTTGGCATGGATGGTGGCGGCATTTTTCGATTGCTCGAAGCGAGTGGACAGCGTACCGTCCTCGCCGGCGATGGGCAGGAGGCTATCCCAATCCGAAGCATAGGGGCGTCTGTCCATGTGCGCCAGCAGCCGCGTGATGGTCGATGGCGCAATGAGGGTGCGGCGCGACAGACCGGAGCCATCCTCGAAGTGGAACGATTTGGGAGTGGCCTGAATCTCGGTGAGAAACGAGGTCAACTCCTTGAGCCCGGCTTCGCGCGTGGGCTCATTCCGCTTCACGCGAGCGACTTCGCGGAGCAGAATTTCCGCATGCAAATTCTGGCTGACTTTGTTCACCACGCGGGCCACTTCGGTGAGCGGCGGTGACGATCGCCGCGCCAGTTCCACGCCGGACATCGGATCGAAAGGCTCGTCCTTGGTCCAGCGATGTAGCGCCACGGGCTGGCCATCCACGCGTATGCCACGGCGCGTGAGAACATCGCGCAGAACAAAAGCGGCGTAGAGTGCCGGGTCGTCGACCGCCAAGGTCTGCCGCACACCGCGCGATTGCAGCGCCACAGTTCCATACAGGCGCACTTGCCGCGAACCGGGCACACGATCCAGTTGTACTTGCGACTGTCCGGCCGCCGATGTGGTGACGCGGTTGTCGATAACGAATGGCACAACCGGTGGATTGAGCGAAAGCAGGGAAAGCGCGCCGGCCGTGGGCGCGGGCCGCAGCGAGAGGGTGAAGGTGTTGTCGTTGAAGGGGAGCGCACTGACGGGAGCGCCGTAGTCCCAGATGGAATCGTCGAGCGTCCACCCCTCGGGATAGGGCGCCCAAACGTAGAGCCGGTCGTCTCCCACGATGTCGCCGCGCACTTCGCGGACTCCGCGGTCCACCAGTTGGCGGGCCAGTTGCTCCATCGGCTCCAGCGGACTGGCGCGCTCGGCGTCCTTTTGGTAAGGATACGCGCGGCCGGAAAGGGTGGGATCACCGCCGCCCACCAGGCGCAGATCGCCGTGAATGACTCCGTTTGCATCCGGGGCTTGCGCAGCGCGAATGGTTGTCGTAAACCGGTGGGCAGGGCCGAGGCGCTCCATCGCCAGCGCCGTGGAGAAGAGCTTCGTGTTGGATGCCGGTGTGAACTGCTCATTGGCATGCAATTCGAACAACACACGGCCTGATTTCAAATTGACGGCGTGGATGCCCCACCGTGCGTTCTTCGCGGCGGGCGTAGACAGCAGTGCCTGAATGCGCTTGGCCGCGGACATGCGAACGGCGGGCTTGCGCACGACAGCCTCATCCGCGGCGGAACAGAGGGAGGCCAGCAGCAGAAGGGCAGTGACAATCATTCGCTTACAGAGGATTGTACACGCTCCGTTATCCCTTGATGACACCCATGGGACGAAGGCGGGCCACGGGCTTCGCCAATCCGGCTCCCACGACAACGGCGATCACCTCATCGACATCCTTATAGGCTTCGGGAATTTCCTCAAGAATCCCGTCACGCGTTTCACTGCGCACGACGATGCCGCGGGCGGCGAGTTCATCCTGCACCTCGCGCGCATTGCGTCCCTTGCGCGCCGCCGTGCGGCTGAGCAGGCGGCCCGCGCCGTGGCACACGCTGCCGAATGTTTCGCGCATCGCGCCATCGGCGCCCGTGAGGATCCACGAAGCAGTCCCCATGCTGCCGGGAACAAACACCGGCTGCCCGATGGATTTGTAGCCGGAGGGGATTTCATGATGTCCGGGCGGGAAAGCGCGTGTCGCGCCTTTGCGATGCACCAACACGTCGCGCTTGACGCCATCGACGACATGTTTCTCCCGCTTGGCGATGTTATGGCAGACATCGTAGAGCACGCGCACGCGGGCGGATGCGCCGTACAGTTTTTGGAGACTGCCGCGCAGCAGGTGCAGAATGCACTGCCGGTTGGCCCAAGCGAAATTCGCCGCTGCGCGCATGGCGCCGAGATAAGCCTGCCCTTCGGTGGACTGGATGGGGACGCAGGCCAATTGCCGGTCGGGAACGGAAATATTGTGCCTCTTCATGGCCGCGCCCATCTCGGCAAGAAAGTCGGTACACACTTGATGGCCGAGGCCTCGCGAGCCGCAATGCAGCAGGATCACCACGCGCCCCACTTCCAGTTGCAGAGCACGCGCCGCCTCTTCATCGTGGATGCTTTCCACGGTCTGGATTTCGAGGAAGTGATTGCCGCTGCCTATGGTGCCAAGTTGCGGGCGTCCGCGTTCTTTCGCACGCGCGGAAACGGCATCCGGGTCGGCATCGGGGAGGCAGCCGCCGGCCTCACTATATTCGCTGTCGCGCTCCTCGCCGTAGCCCTGCTCCACCATGTAAGGCGCGCCGTGCTCCAGGACTTCCTCCAGTTGTTTCGGGGAAATATCGAAGGGTCCTTTGCCGCCGGCGCCGCAGGGGATGTCGCGAAAGATCCGATCGACGGTTTCCTTGAGCCGGGGCCGCACATCGGACTCGGTGAGAGTCGTGCCCATCAGGCGCACCCCGCAGTTGATGTCGAAGCCGACACCGCCTGGGGAAACGACGCCGTGGTTGTAGTCCGTCGCTGCGACGCCGCCAATGGGGAAACCGTAGCCCTGATGAATGTCCGGCATGGCAAGGCTCGGCCCGACGATGCCGGGCAAGGTGGCTACGTTCATCGCCTGTTCGAGGGAAAGATCCTTGCGGATCTGGTTGAGGATCGGTTCACTAGCGTAAGCGATGACGTGCGTCTTCATGCCGCGTCGTTCGTCGCGGCCGATGCGAATGCGCCATTCGTCCAAGCGATCGATTTGCATGTCAGATATCGAGGAACACCATACATTGCCAGCCTCGCGCATCGTGCTCGATGGAAAGCTGGTGATAAGTGACGCCTTTCACTATCAGTTTGGCAGGATGCGCATCCGTGCGCGGCTCGCCCCACCCGATGCCGGAAGCCTGCCATTCGCCGCAAGGGCGAACGTCGAAGCGGCAAAAGGCAATGCGCCGTCCGTCGACGTAATAGAGGACTTCGTTCAGCCAATTGACCAGCAGCGATTCGCGGTCCTCTCCCTTGGCGGCGATCGGGTAGGGCTCGCCGGCCTGCACCGATTCCACCTCCATGGCGATCGCCACCAGCGCCAGCGCGGCGTTGGCGAGCAGTTCCTCGAACGTCGAGCCCCAGGCCCGGAAACCGATATCCGCGGTGTGTTCGAGGACTTCGAAGTTCATGCGGCCTTGGCGAGTGAATGCCGGTCGCCTTCGTCGCGAACCAGCGGCTTATTAGGATCAATGCGTGAGAAGAGATAGGCGCTCACCAGCAAGAGCGCTCCCATGTGCAGTAGCGGAGCATTGTAGCTTTTGGTGGCAGCCACCACATATCCGAACGTGACCGAGGTAAGGAACGAACCCAACTGTCCGGCCATATTCATGGAGCCGGACACAGCACCGGCATACTTGCCGCCGACATCGAGACACACGGCCCAGGCAACCGGCAACATGCAATCCATACTGCCATAGCCGAGGGCAAGGTAGATCACCGCCAACGCGTTGCTGCTTGTTTGATAGGTGAGCAACATGAAACATCCGGAGAGGGCCAGGCCCATCGACCCCACCAGCCGGCGCCCGAAGCTAAGCCCGTATTTGCGAACCAAAATATCGCTGACCGTGCCGCCAACCAGGTTTCCGCAAGCGCCGCAGATGAAGGGCAACGTGGACCAGATACCCATTTCGCTTTCGGTGAACCCGCGGCCCTTCTGCAAATAGGTGTGTAGCCAGGAGAGATAGAAATAGCTGCCCCAGCAGTAGGTGTGATACATGAGCAGAATCTTCCAGTAGTTCCATTGCCGGAGGGCCAGACCCCACGGGAGGCCGTGATGCGCCTTGCGCACGCCTCCGCCCACCTCTTCGAGTTCGGCTTTGGTGACACCCGGTTTTTCCGCCGGATGATCGCGATACCACCAGTACCAGACGGCACACCACACGGCGCCCATCGCTCCGAATACATAGAATGACATGCGCCATCCGAAGGCTTGTTGAATGGGGATCACGAGCAGGGGCGAGAGCGCTCCGCCGAGGCGGCTGGCCATCCACACGATGCCCGTGGCGCGGGCGCGTTCCACCGGCGGGAACCAGCGCGAGATGGAGGACGTGGAACCGGGATAGGCGCCGGCCTCGCCCGCGCCGAAGGCGAACCGGGTGAGCAGGAGCGCCCAGAAATTCGATACCACGCCGGTCAAGGATGTGAAAGCCGACCACCACAGCACGATACGCGTCAGCACGCGGCGCGCACCGATTCGATCGGCGAGGGCGCCGCTGGGGATTTCGAACAGAGCATAGGACAGCGTGAACGCTCCCACTACCCAACCCCATCGCTCCGGGGAGATATCGAGTTCCTGCTGCATGCGCGGACCAGCCACCGAAATACAGACCCGGTCGATGTAAGTGATGATGGACAGCAGAAAGAGGAGGGAGAGAACGCGGTAGCGAAATTTCATAGACAAGGTGTCATTATGTCACAGGACGTGCGTCCGCCTGCTTCGTGCCAAAATGTGGTTTGCTCAACACACCTGCCGCTAATCAGACGTTCGACAATGCGTTCCTCATTTTGCAGGCCGCCGGGATGGCGTTCTTCGTGCTGGCGATCTGGAAGCCGCGTTGGTTTCGCCAGGCTATCGTGCGCGCGACTGCGTTGGCGCTGGTGGTGGGGTTGCCGCTGCTGTGGACGATGGCATTCCCGGAACGCAATGGGATCGAGGGTGCGGCGCGGCTGATACTGGCCGCACCGCTGGTGGCAATGAATATTCTGCTCGCCTTTGTGGCAGACCTGCGCGGGCGTGCGCGCTAGTGGCTGTGGCGCGGAATGTCTTTGCCGACGTTGCGGTACTTCACGGCGAAATCGAAGACCGCGCCGGTTTCCTGCTGGCTGACGTGTGCGCGGAAGAGTTCCTGCCAGGGAGTCTGACTGGGTGGCATTTCAATCTTGAGAGCGGCCTTCCGCCGGGCGATTTCCTCGTCGCTGACCTGCATATCGACGCGCCGCGTGCGCAGGTCGATCTTGAGAATGTCGTTGGTCTGGAGGATCGCCAAGTTCCCGCCGACCGCGCTTTCCGGAGAAACATGCAGGATCGACGGACTATCGGAAGTACCGCTCTGCCGCCCGTCGCCGAGGCACGGCAGTTTGCTGACACCGGCTTTCACCAGGGCATCCGGAGGCAGCATATTCACCACTTCCGCGGCGCCCGGATAGCCGACCGGACCAGTACCGCGAATCACGAGCACACAATGTTCATCGATATTGAGCGACGGGTCGTTGATCCGCTCATGGTAATCTTCCGGCCCTTCGAAAACGATGGCGCGGCCGGTAAAAACATCTTCTTCGCCGGGCTTCGAGAGAAAGCGGCGGCGAAATTCCTCGCCGATGACGGAGGTCTTGATGATGGCGGAATCGAAGAGATTACCGGTCAACACGAGGAAGCCCGCATTCTGCATCAGCGGATTGTCGTAGGGGCGGATCACGGTGTGGTTCAGACTGCGGGTATTGGTGCAATTCTCCCCAATCGTCTTGCCGTTCACCGTCAACGCACCGGTGCGGATCTTTCCGGCGGCGATCAATTCGCCCACCACTGCCGGCACACCGCCCGCGCGGTGATACTCTTCGCCAAGGAACTCGCCGGCGGGCTGAAGATTGACGAGCAGCGGAATCTCGTGGCCGATGGTTTCCCAATCCTGGAGCTTCAAGTCGACGCCCATATGGCGCGCCACGGCGATGAGATGCGTCGGCGCATTGGTGGACCCGCCAATAGCGGAGTTGACGACAATCGCGTTTTCGAAGGCCTCGCGCGTCATGATCTTGTCCGGGGTCAGGTCTTCCTTCACCATGTCGACGATCCGCTTTCCGGTGAAGTAGGCCATTTGCGAGCGGTCCTTGTGCGGCGCGGGAATGGCCGCGCATCCGGGCAGCGACATCCCCAAGGCTTCGGCCAGCGAGTTCATCGTCGTGGCCGTGCCCATGGTGTTGCAATGCCCGGGGCTGGGAACGGAGCTGGCCACCATCTCCATGAACTGATCGAGCGAGATCTCTCCCGCGGCGTACATGCGTCGCGCTTCCCACACCGCCATGCCGCTGCCGGCGAGCTTGCCGTTGTAGTAGCTGTTCAGCATGGGTCCGCCGGAAAGAACGATCGCCGGAATGTTCACCGTAGCCACCGCCATCAGGCTGGCCGGCGTCGTTTTGTCGCAACCGGTGGTGAGCACCACGCCATCCATGGGAGTGCCGTGCAGCACTTCCACCAAGCCGAGATAGAACAGGTTCCGGTCAATGGCCGCGGTGGGCCTGCGGCAGCTTTCCTGAATAGGATGCGTGGGGAAGACGAAGGGGATGCCACCGGCGTCGCGGATGCCATCGCGAATGCGATCGACCAGCGTGAGGAAGTGCCGGTTGCAGGCGGAAATGTCGTTGCCCGATTGCGCAATGCCGATGATCGGCTTGCCGGACTGCATCTCCTCACGCGTTAATCCGTAGTTTGGAAAGCGCTCCAGATAAATGGACGTCATCCCTGGATTGGCGGGGTTGTCGAACCAGTTGCGGCTGCGCAGCCTGCCTTTGCATTCGTCTTTGGGTTGCATGGAGTCTCTCTCTAGATGCGTGCGCCGGCTAAGCCCGCGCCTTGGTGGTTTGTGGCATGAATTTGTTCAGCCAGCTTGTGTGAAAATCGGCACTCTCAAACTCGGGATCGACAAGGATACGCTGATGCAGCGGTATGGAGGTATGGATGCCTTCCACCACAAACATATCGAGCGCGCGCCGCATCCTGGCGATGGCCTCGTTGCGGTCTCGTCCGTGCGTCACCAGCTTGGCGATCATGGAATCGTAATACGGTGGGATCACCCCATCGGTGTAAGCGGCAGTGTCTACACGCACGCCGATACCGCCAGGCACGTTCATGGCTGTGATGCGCCCGGGCGACGGTGCGAACGTCTCAGGGTGTTCGGCGTTGATGCGGCACTCGATGGCATGGCCGCGCAGCGCGATGGGGCCTCCCAGGATCTGGTCCAGCCGCTCCCCGGCCGCAATGCGAATCTGGCTCTTCACGATGTCGATGCCGGTGATGAACTCCGTTACCGGATGTTCCACCTGCACGCGCGCGTTCACCTCAATGAAGTAGAGCGCACCGGAGCGGTCCATAAGGAACTCCACCGTGCCCGCGTTGGTATAGCCCGTATCGCGCATCGCCTTCTTGAGCGCGCCGGCAATTCGCTCACGCAGTTCGGGTGTAACGCTCGGCGAGGGAGCTTCCTCGATGATCTTCTGGTGCCTGCGCTGCAACGAACACTCGCGTTCGCCGAGGATCTCGACGTTGCCGTGCAAATCGGCAAGAACCTGGAACTCAATGTGGCGCGGGAACTCCACCAGCTTCTCCATGTACAGATCGCCGTTGGAGAATGCGGCAGCGGCTTCGGCGGATGCCTGCGCGTAGAGATTGGGCAACTCCTCGATGGTTCGCACCACGCGCATGCCGCGCCCGCCGCCACCGGCCGATGCTTTGATCATCACCGGCAGGCCGATCTCTTTGGCCAGCTCCACGGCTTCTTCCGGCGAAGGCAGAATCCCCTCCGAGCCTGGCAGAGTCGGCACGCCGGCCTGCTTCATTGCCTCGCGTGCACGCTGCTTCAGACCCATCAACTTGATGACTTCCGGACTGGGGCCGATAAAGGTTATGCCGGACATCTGGCAGACCTCGGCAAAGTCGGCGTTCTCGCTCAAGAAACCGTAGCCCGGATGAATGGCGTTGGCGTTGGTGATCTCAGCGGCGCTGATGACGGAAGGAATGTCCAGATAGCTGCGTGCGCTTCTCGCCGGGCCGATGCACACGGCTTCATCGGCAAAACGCACGTGCAGGCTGTGACGGTCGGCTTCGGAATAGACAGCCACGGTCGCGATGCCGAGTTCCTTGCAGGCGCAGATGACACGTAAGGCAATCTCACCGCGGTTCGCGATCAGGATCTTTTGAAACATGGCTTCTACAGGGGCCGGTAGGTAAACAACGCCTCGCCGTATTCGACCGGTTTGCCGTTGGGAACAAGTTTTGCCACGATGACGCCGGGAACCTCAGCTTCGATCTCGTTCATCAGCTTCATCGACTCGATGATGCAGAGCACCTGGCCTGGCTGAACCGCATCGCCGGGCTTCACGAATGCAGGCGCGCCGGGCGAGGGCGATTCATAGAATGTGCCCACAATGGGAGCCTTCACCACCGGAAGGGTTTCCTCCGGCTTGGCCGCGGGAACTTGCGGGGGCGGGGGCGCCACGGCGGCCGGAGCGTGGGTGTAGGCCACGGGCGCCGCAATCGGCGTCACCGGAGCAGCCACCTGAAGATCCTGGCCCGGACGCTTGATCCAGACGCGGTTTTCACCGCGTTGCACTTCAATTTCCGCCATCCCGCTTTCGTTCAGCAGTTGGATGATCTCTTTGATTTCGTCAATGGTCATTGATCAAAAAACCGTTAAATCCTTCGTAGTCGGAGTGAGTACTTCGCAACCGGTTTCCGTCACCAAAACGGTATCCTCGATGCGAATGCCTCCCTGGCCCTTCAAATAAATCCCGGGTTCCACCGTGATCACCATCCCCGCGCGCAAGGTGGTTTTCTCCTTCTTGCCAATGCGCGGCGGTTCATGGATTTCCAGTCCAAGCCCATGCCCGGTGGAGTGGGTAAACTCCTTGTCCAGCCCGTGGGCTGCCAAAACCTTCCTTGCTTCACGATCCGGCTTGCCGGCCGCCACACCCGGGCGAATCGCCGCAATGGCGGCCAACTGCGCTTCGAGCACGGCACGGTAGCGGCGCTTCCAGACGGGCTTTGCGGAGCCCACAAACACGGTGCGTGTCATGTCGCTGGCATAGCCTTCCTGGGTCGCGCCCATGTCTATCAATAGTAACCGATCAGGTTCAATCGGATTCCTCGTTGGCCTGGCGTGGGGCAGAGCGGACCGTGCGCCGGAAGCCACAATCGTCTCAAACGCACTCCCCTCGGCGCCTTGCCGCCGCATCTCGAAATCGAGTTCAGCCGCCAGATCGTTCTCACTCATCCGCCGGGTCAACTTCTTCATCGCCGCGGCAAAGGCATTGGAATTCGTGATCACGGAACGCCGGATGCGGGCGATTTCCTCATCGGATTTCACCATCCGCAGCGTTTCCACGGTTGCCGCCAGCGGAACCAGCCCGCTTCCCAGCGGCAGTTTCTCCCGCAGGAAATCGTAGGCGTGGTAGCTCATCCGGTCCTTCTCAATCCCCAACCGCCTCAGCTTCCGCCGCCCCAGGGTGGCCACCACCGCGGGCAGCAAATGATTCTTCGTAATCGCGATCCGGCAGTCGCACTCCTGCCCTGCCTGAAATGTGTAGCGGGGATCGGTGAAGAGAGTGGCGTCTCGCTCCGTCAGCAGCAGGGCGGCGTTGCTCCCTGTGAATCCGGAAAGATAGCGCACGTTCGGTAGCGCCGTAATGAGGAGAGCGTCCACCTTCCATTCCGCGAAGCTTGCCGTAAGCCGCTCGCGTCGCGGCGAGTGTTCCGTGGCTGGTTGCAATTTTTCATTGTAACAAAGGGGCGCTTTTCGCTCGCGCCGGATTACTGCCCGGCAAGTCTCTTGGCTGCACGATCCGTGGCATCCTTGCGGCGTGCCAGCAGCGGCTTCGCCTTTTGTTTCACCTCCAGGATCAGTTCCAACTCCGACGCATCCGGGGAACCCGGACCAAACGGCGGATCGGGATCGTATTCCAGTTGCAGCGCGATACTGCGCGCCACCGCTTCGCTGCGTAGGAAAGCCGCCAGCCGCAAGGCGAAGTCGATGCCCGCCGTCACGCCGCCTCCTGTGATCCGGTTGCGGTCCACCACCACTCGTTCCACCGTCGGGATCGCGCCCAACTGACTCAGTTGATCGCGCGACATCCAGTGGCAGGCGGCCCGATACCCTTTGAGCAGGCCCGCAGATCCCAGCAATAACGATCCCGTGCATACGGAGGTAACCCACTGCGCCGATGCCGCCTGCACTCGGAGCCACTCCAGCACCTCGGGATCCTCCATCCAATCCACCTGCCCTGGCCCACCGGGGACGAACACCACATCCAGTTTCGGGCATTCGCGCAAGGTCAACTGCGGCAGAATCGCCATGCCGCCATCGCTCACCACGGCATCCATCGTTTTCCAGATGAGATGCACCCGCGTTTCGGGGATCCGGCGAAACACCTCATACGGCGCGGTCAAATCCAATTGTGTCAGGCCAGGAAACAGCAGCATCCCGATCTCGGTCACGGATGTGGCTCCACACCGCCGCCATCCGCGATGCGATAGCCCTGCGCCTCACCCGATTCCGTATCGTAGATCGCGAAGGTGGATGCCACGCCGGTGCGGTTGGCCTGCGCATCGAACTGGCAACCCATGATGGATCCCGGGTTGACGGCGAGTGTCTTTCCCAGCCTGCGTATATCGAACACGTGGTTGTGGCCGTAGAAAACGGCATCGTATTCACCGCCGCGGGCGATGGCCAGCGCGATGTTGTCGAAATGGTTCACCGCAACACGCCGCCCGCCGAAGTCTTCTTCGAAGAATTCCCCGCGGAGGCGGACATGCGGATACTTCGGGGTCTTGGCGGTGATGCGGAAGGTGTCCGCGTCGTTGTTGCCGAACACAATGTGCAGCGGCTTGGCAAAGCCGCGCGCCAATTGGTCCAGCACAAACGGCGAACAGAGATCGCCGCAGCAAACCATGACGTCACAGGCGGCAAGGAATCGCAAAGCCGCATCCAGTTTCCAAACGTTGTCGTGAATGTCGGACAGAATCGCCACGCGCATGGGACAAGGGATAGCGCATGCGGCGGCCCGGACGCAATAATGAAAATCCATGGCGTCCGTTGCTCTCATTGCCTGGAACGCGGAGGAAGCGGAGCGGCAAACCGCCTCTTTGCGCGCGTTGGGCCATACGGTCATTCCCTACTCTACAGTGAGCAGCGCGACGTTGCGGGAACTGCGCGCCCTTGCGCCGCATGCCTTGATCATCGATCTCAACCGGCGTCCCTCCACGGGCCTGCAACTCGGACTGGCCATCCGCAAAGTCCCCATCGTCTTCATTGCAGGAGACCCGGAGAAAACGGCCAAAGCCAGAGATAAACTGCCGTCAGCGGCATTCACAACGTGGAAGAAACTGCCCGCGTTACTGAAGCGAGTCCATTCCCTGGTTCCATCCCCATCCAGCGGATCGCCGATGGATGTATACAAGGATACGCCGGTGACAACGAAGCTCGGCTTGGATAAGGTCCGCACCATCGTCGCCATCGATGCACCGCGTGAGTTTCATCACCTGCTGCCTGCTCACATCGAAATCGTCGAAGAACACGAACACGCCGATGCCACCTTCTGCTTCGCACACACGCCCGATGCACTACAAGCACGCATCGAACAACTGGCCGTCCGCGCCCCGGTCTGGATCGCCTGGCCCAAGCGCACGGGAAGAGCCGCCTCACCGATCAGCATGTACTCAGTCCGCGATATCGCCTTTTCCGCCGGATTGGTAGACTACAAGATCTGCGGCATCGGCAAGCAGTGGTCCGCCATGCTGTTCACGCACCGCAAACAGAAACGAAAATGAAGATCACAGCCATCAAAACCCTCGTCGTCAACGCGCGCATGCGCAACTGGATCCTGGTGAAGGTGGAGACGAACGAACCTGGCATGTACGGTTGGGGCGAAGCCACGCTCGAATGGAAAACGAAGGGCGTCGTGGGATCGGTGGAAGATCTCTCCGTGCTGCTCATCGGCGAGGATCCGCGCCGTGTCGAGCACATCTGGCAGAAGATGCACCGCCAGTATTTCTGGCGCGGCGGCATCGTCACCATGACCGCCATGAGCGGCATCGATCAGGCCTTGTGGGATATCAAAGGCAAAGAGGTAGGCAAGCCGGTCTGCGAACTGCTCGGCGGGCCGGTGCGCGACAAACTGCGGCTCTATGACCATCTCGGCGGTGGCCTGCTCGAAGATATTTACCAGACCGAGAAGCCCGAAGTTTTCGCCGAACGGATTCTCGACAGCCTGGAAAAGGGATTCACTGCCGTCAAGTGCATGCCCATTCCGGTGGCCGAGTTGATCGAGAGTCCCGCTGCATTGCACAACTCGGCACAATGCGTGGCGGCGATGCGCCAAGCAGTGGGCGACAAAGTCGACATCATGCTCGATCTGCATGCGCGCACGACGACCGCCGCCGCCATCCAGTTTGGCCGCATGCTGGTCGACTACAACCTCTATTGGTACGAGGAGCCCTGCTGGCCCGAACACGTCGATGCCCTCGTCGAAGTATCGCGCGCGCTGCCGTTCCCCATCGCCACCGGCGAGCGCCTGGTCGGCCGCTGGGAGTTTCGCGAGTTGCTCGAAAAGCGCGCCTGTTCCATCATTCAACCCGATGTCTCACACTGCGGCGGCATCAGCGAAGCGCGGCGCATCGCCGCCATGGCCGAGACCTATTCCATCCCTGTCGCCTGTCACAATCCACAGGGTCCGGTGAGCACGGCATCGTCCATTCACATCGGCTTTGCCACGCCCAATTACCTCATTCAGGAAGTGGTGCGCGCCGACGTGCCGTGGCGCAACGATATCCTCACAGCGCCATTGAATGTGACTCGGGGCTACGTGCCGCCACCCACGGCGCCGGGGCTTGGCATCGATATCAACGAAAGGGAAGCGGCGAAGTATCCCTTCCAGCCCGAGGTTCCCATGGACTGCTTCCACCGCGATGGATCGGTCGCCGATTGGTAATCGCCAATCTTCACCCAAAGAAGTTTACAGTCACTACGTCCACTTCCGGTGTATAAAAGAGCAAGCAGCCACCGCCATGAAAAACGTGGAACGGATTCGCGAAGCACTGCTCGGGCAACCGTCCGGGGACTACTTCCGCCAACGCGCATTTGCCGGCTGGAAGCCGGTCGCTATCATCTGGGAGCGGGAAATCGACGCTCCCTCCGAAGCCTCCGCCACAAGCGAAGCGATCCCTTACGGCCTGGAAGTGGGCGCCGACTGCGCCACACTTATTGAGAATCCGGCCGAGAAACAAGTGCTCCTCAAAGTCATCGAAGGCATTGTTCAGGATCTGCGCATTTCACAAATCGCGGCATCGCTCAACCAGAGCGGTTATCGCACACGGACCGGCGCACCCTGGACCGCACGCGATGTCTTCGATCTGCTCCCCAGATTGATCGAAGTAGGGCCGCGCGTCTTCCCAACCGCGGAATGGGCACAGCGGCGGCAACAGTTGTTCAACGCAATACTGGTCTGAATTCAAACGGCAAGAATCGGAGTGTCTTGCCCGGCTGATCCCCGTATCGTGGAGATGCCATGCAATTCCATCAACCGTTTGCCGAAGTCATTCGTCCATTGAAGATTGAACCCGTCATGAACGACAAGTTAGACCCCGATGTCTGTTGGAAAGCCGTCCTCGGCCGCGATGCGTCCCGCGATGGTGAGTTCGTGTTCGCCGTGCGCACCACCGGAGTGTATTGCCGGCCTTCCTGCCCGGCACGCCATCCCATGCGCCGTAACGTGCAGTTTTTTGCGTCACCCGCGGAGGCCGCCGCCTCCGGATTCCGCCCCTGCCTGCGTTGCCGTCCCAACGAACCGGTGGTTCGCCATGCGCAATCCGACTTGATCGCCGCCTTGTGTCGCTACATCGAAGCGCACGCCGCCGATACGATCAGCCTCCAGCAACTCAGCGAACAGGCGGGCCTCAGCCCCACTCACCTGCTGCGCACCTTCCGCGCCGTCACCGGGCTCACGCCCAAGCAGTATCACACTGCCTGCCGCATGAAACATTTCAAGGGCTTGCTGCGCGGCGGCGCACGCGTCACGGACGCCATCTACGAAGCAGGCTTCGGCTCCTCCAGCCGTCTGTATGAACAGGCGGGCCAGCTCGGCATGACACCGAAGCAGATCCGCGGCGGCGGAGCCAATACCTGGATCTACTACACCACTACCGCCACCGAACTCGGATTGATGCTGGTGGCAGCCACCGATCGCGGGCTCTGTGCCGTGGAACTCGGTGAATCCGTGGAACCGCTCGTGAAGGCGCTCCAGCAACAATACCCGAAAGCATCGCTCCGTCCGCTACAGGAGCCGTATCCGGAAACATTCCGCCGCTGGATCGACACGCTGCGCATGCAGGCGCAGGGACTCGCCCCGCGGCGCCAGTTGCCCCTCGATATTCAGGTTTCCGAGTTTCAGTTGCGCGTCTATCAGCATTTGCGGACCATCCCCGTCGGCTCATCGCAAACCTACGGCGAGGTAGCCGCCGCCATCGGCCAGCCGCAAGCATCTCGTGCGGTGGGCCATGCCTGTGCCACCAACCCCGTCGCACTCACCGTCCCCTGCCACCGCGTTGTGCTGGGCAGCGGCGAACCAGGAGGCTACCGCTGGGGCGACGAACGCAAACGCAAGCTGCTGGCCTTGGAGCAAAAGGCCTCCGCAAAGACAGCGGCCAACCGTTAAGCTGAAAAGGTATGACTCCCATTGCCACGGAAACCGCACGGATCCATTTCGCTTATTCGGCTTGGGCTTCGGCGCGCTTGGTGGACGCCGCTTCCATGCTTTCCGAAGAGGAACTGCACCGCGATCACAAATCGGCGGACAAGAGCGTGCTCGGTACGCTGGTGCACATCTTCGCCGCCGATCGTATCTGGTATGCGCGGGTCACCGGCCAGCACTCATCGAAGTTCATTGCGGAAACCGATTACCAACTGTCCGTGCTACAGAAGGAATGGCCCGAACTGCACACGCGCTGGCAAGACTATCTGAGCACCGCGGACCTCAACGCCGTAATCACCTACAAAGATTTGAAGGGCAATGCGCATGAATCGCCGCTCTGGCAAATCGTGCTGCACGTGGTCAATCACGGAACGCATCACCGGGGCATGGTGGCCGCCATGATCCGCGCCATGGGCCACGCACCGCCCGTGCTCGATGAGATCGCCTATTTCCGGCAACTCCCGCGCTGAGCGCTATTCGTAACGCAGCGCAACCATCGGGTCGATCTTCGTGGCGCGCCATGCCGGCACACTGCCCGCCAGCAAAGCCACCAGCGCAAGCACGCCAACCGATCCCGCCAGCACCAGCGGATCTCTCGCCTTCACTCCGAACAGCACCGACTCAAACAACTGCCCGGCGGCCAGCGCGCCCGCCGCACCAATCGCCACGCCAACGCCCAGCAGCAATCCGACATCGCGCAGAATCAAGCGGCGCACCGCGGGACCACTGGCTCCCAGCGCCATGCGGATTCCAATCTCCCGCGTGCGCTGCGTCACGGCGTACGCCAGCACACCGTACAACCCGATGGCAGCCAGCAGCGTCGCCAAACCCGCGAACGTCGCGGCAAAGAGGGAGATCAGCCGCTGCACGAAAATCGACTCGTTGATCTGCCCCTGCATCGTACGCAGCCGGTCCACGGGCACGTTCGGATCGAGCCGCGCCACCTCCCGCCGGATGATCCCGGCGAACTGCTCCGGGTCGATGGACGTGCGCACATAAAAATGCAACGACCCGAGCCGCTCATCCTGCCGGTAGGGCGTGTAGAAGACGGCACGCTGCTCGCTCGTCAGATCGCTATAGCGGCTATCCTTCACCACCCCCACGATTTCGATATCCCGTGCGGCCTTCGGGCCGGTATCCGTACCCATGTGCATGCCGATGGCGTTGCGTCCCTGAAAGAAGCGCTTCACGAAGCTCTCATTGACAATGGCAACCTTCGGAGCGCCCAGCGAATCGCGGCGCGTGAACTCACGCCCCCCGATCAGCGGCGTTCCCATCGTGGCGAAGAACCCCGGCCCGACTTCCGAATACGCCGAATGCACATCCTCTTTATCCGTGGGAGCGAAGCCTTCCACACTGATGCTGGTGTTCCAGGTGCTGCCGGCGATCACCGGAACCAGAGACCCCGATACCATCTTCACGCCCGGAGTCGTGCTCAGCCGGTCCTCCAGTTGTTCGAACAGAGCCACCGTGCGCGCGGCGTTGTAATTGGATAGCTCCGGCCGCAGGCTGAACGTGATGAGCCGGTCGGGATCGAGTCCAAGCTCCACGCGCGTGAGCTTCACCAGGCTCATCGAGAACACACCGGCCGAAAACAACAGCAGCAGTGACAGCGATACCTGCCCCACCACCAGCGAATGCCGGAACGTCTTCCCGGAGCCCGCACCCACCACGCTGGCCCCCTGATCCTTCAACGTCGCTGCCACTTCCGTGCGCGTCGCCTGCCACGCCGGATAGAGTCCGAAGGCGAGCCCGGTCAACAGCGAAAGAGCCAGGCAATACAGCAGCACCGGCGCCGGTAGATCGGCGGTGAGGAACCCGGCGTTGTTGGCGTCCGGCACCAGGCTCAATGTGGCTTGCATCGTCCACTGCGCCACCACCACGCCCAGCACTCCGCCGCCGACAGACAACAGCAATGCCTCCACTAACAACTGCCGCACCAGCCTGCCACGGCTCGCGCCCATCGACAGCCGCACGGCAATTTCTTTCCGCCGTCCGGAGGCTTTCGCCAGCAGCAGATTCGCCGCATTGGCGCAGGCGATGAGCAGCACAAAGCCCGTGATGCCGCTCAGCAGCATCAGCGGAATGCGCGCTTCCCGTTTCATCCCGCCGCGGCCCTCCGTGGACGGGCGCAACACGATGCGCTTCTTCATCCACCGTTCCAGGAACTGGGCCGAAGGTTGCGTGAGCAGCTTCGCCTCTTCCTCCAACATGGCGTGATACGGGCCGTTGATGGCTTCTTCGGCTTGCCGCAGCGAGACACCGGGACGCAGCCGCCCAACCAGATTCACCCAATAATCCTTTCGGTTGTCGAGCCCGTTCCAGTTCGGCGTCATTTGCGCCTTCATGCGAATGGGCACATAGGCGTCCACCGGCCGCCCGGGTGTTTCGCCCTGAAACGCCGCTGGAGCCACGCCCACCACGGTCATCGGATGCCCGTTGATGGTCAGCGTCTGATTCAACACATCGGCCCGCGCTCCCAACTGCCGTGTCCAGAATCCGTGCGTCAGCACTGCCACGGGATGTGCGCCGGGAGTCTTGTCATCGTCCGCTGTCAACAGGCGCCCCATGGCGGCCTTCAATCCCAGAACCTCGAAATAGTTGCCGGACACCATCGTGATGTCCCCAGGCACGGCATTTCCCTGATACGACAGGCTGGCTGAAGTTCCGCGAAATCCGGCAATGCCTGTAAATGAGGATTGCTTTTCCTGCAAATCGCGAAACATTGGATGATGGAATGCCGGCATATCACGGTCATCCGTCGAGGTGCGTCCCTGCGCGGGTCCCGGCTGATAGAAGAACACGAGTTCCTCGGGAGCCTGCACCGGCATCGTGCGCAATAGCACCTGGTGAATGATGGAGAAGATAGCCATGTTCGCGCCGATGCCCAGCGCCAGCGAAGCCATCACGATGAGGCTCACCACCGGCGTGCGTGCCAGTACCCGGAAGGCGTAGCGAAGATCTGCCATACTGTCCATCCTACATACGAGAACGGCGGAGAAAAGTTCGCTGCCATTAACATGGACAGGCGGCGGCGAGAGCTTCGCAATTACACTGCCAACTACTCCGGTAGGCCATGAATGCGCTTAATAGGTCGTAGATGTGCGACGCACAATCGCGCTGACACCCACCGTCCTGCTGGTGGCGTCAACACTGAAGAAGATCCGATAGCTGCCCACACGACGTCGCCAACGGTTACTCTCCCCTTCGATCTTGAGGATGTCTCCAGAAAATGGATCGGCAGCGATTGCCAGCAGGGCGGTGCGGAGTTTGTCCTGGTCCTTAGCGGGGAGCTTTACCAGATTTTTTCGCGCTGACTTTCCGACGATTACGGTCCACGTCATGAAGAAGCTCGGTTAATGATACGGACTCGCCACGAGCGATCTCAGCTTCACCCTTGCGAATGGCCGCCCACTCGGCCTTCGTGGGCTTATACGTTCGTTCGACGTGTGTGATGGTTATTTTGCCTGCGGAAATTGTGAATTCTAGACGGTCTCCGGGCTTGATACCGGCCTTCCGCTGAACACTCGGCGGGACAATCAGAGGTTGTCTTTCTTTGAGAGTGACTGTCATGGTTAAAGGCCTTACTGCTTAGAGCGAGCCCTGTGGGGCTTGCACTGGCAGTGTAGCATCCGGACGGGAATCTGGGAAGAGGTACTTCGATCCGAGGAATTATCGTGGTTGTAGCGCAGACGTCGCCAGTCCTCCGCGCAGGATTGGCGACACTCAAAAATACGGTTAAGGGCATAAACACACCCGCGACACCGTTCGTAGATCCAGCGGGGCAGCGCATCGTCGGGATTGCGTTTCAACAAGTTCTGCATCTTCGGCAATGCGCATCTTTTCCAACCTTTCCGCCACTTCCTGTCGATCCGCCTCCTTGCTTCGAACCAGGTGCGCCCGCAAACCGCCGTCCAACTGAGACTCAGCCGCATTCTCGCCATCCCGAAATCCGGCAATACCCATAAAAGAGGATGGCTTTTCCTGTAAATCGCGAAACATGGGATGATGGAAGGCGGGCATGTCACGGTCATCCGTGGAGGTGCGCCCCTGCGCCGGCCCCGGCTGATAGAAGAACACGAGTTCCTCGGGAGCCTGCACCGGCATCGTGCGCAATAGCACCTGGTGAATGATGGAGAAGATAGCCATGTTCGCGCCGATGCCCAGCGCCAGCGAAGCCATCACGATGAGGCTCACCACCGGCGTGCGTGCCAGTACCCGGAAGGCGTATCGAAGATCTGCCATACTGTCCATCCTACATACGCGAAGGGCCGAGAAAAGTTCACCTCCGTTAACATGTAGAACCGACATTGAGAGCTTCGCAATAACATCGAGACTGCTCCTTAAATCCGCGCTATCGACTATCGAATCGGGGACTTTGATACGTAGAAAGACGAAATATCCTTGTTTTGTTCGTCGAGGGGGAGTATACTCAGGCCAGGAATCGAGCACAGCTCATAAACTGTAAGGCTTCAGGGCGCGGAAGATCGCGCTCCGTTATTCTAATTCTATTCTTAGGTTGAGATTCCTCCGTCGCCTGCCAGCCGTGATTCCTACGCTGGAGTGTGACGAATGCCTCGCAATCCTTTTGCGCCATGGAGCGTGTGTGCGCTTCTTCTTGCATGGGCTGCACCGGCTCAGCAACCGCCGCTGGTGAACCAGTTACCAGCGGATTCCCCCACCGTATACCGCCAGTTCTTTTACTTCCACCTGTCCTTCAACGAATGGTTGGCTACCAGAACCGCGGGTAAGACTCCGGCGGTAGCCGCGGACCTGAACCGCAAGGCGGCTGCAGCCTTTGGCCTTACGGAGAGCGATCACCAGCAAGTGACCACCATCACCACCGCCATTGCCAGGGAACTGCGCGCCATCGATCAGGAAGAGATCGCCCACGCCAACTCCCGCGCCCGTTACGAACAGCATCCGCTCCCGGCGGTATTGCGGCAACTGGAGACGCGGCGTCAGGATGCGGTCAACCGTGGAACCGCGCAATTGCAGCAGTCTCTTCCTCAGGCCGCGTGGAGTTCCCTGCGCGGCTACATTAACGGACCGTACCGCGGCGCGATCCGCGTCCAGTAACCGGTGCATCCCGCGATGGAAGGACTCTTTATGCGCATATTCATGGCAATTCTTCTACTTGCCGGTGCAGTATCGGGTTTCGCCCAGACTGTGCCGTTCTTCGATGATGTCCCCAGCTACAAGCCCTACTACAGCCACGTCAACCTGATGCGCATCCGCTTCATCACACTCGGCTGTACATTCGTGCCTTCCAACTTTTGCCCGGAGGGCGCGGAGGGGATGCTGACCCGCGGACAGGCGGCGGTGTTGCTCATCCGGTCTATCTACTCGGGCTCCACCGGGAATCCGGAGGGGTATGCGTGGAACAACCCTCCTCAGTACTTCAATGATGTACCCCCTACTCATGCACAATATATCTATATCCAGAAGATGGCCGAGTTGGGGATCACTTCCGGCTGCGGCGCGGGGAACTTCTGCCCCGACGACCTGCTCAGCTACGCTCAGATCGCCACCTTCGCCGTTCGTGCGCGGATGATCCGGGAGTTCGGCTATGTCTTCCCGCTGAATTGCAACGCTCAGCCGGGCACCTTCGAATACTACAACTGCAACCCGTACTTCTCCGATGTCCCAAGCAGTGAGTTCTTCTTCCCCTACGTCCAGAAAGCGTACGACCTGATTGGCAACCTCGCCAAGCCGCCCAATTGCTATTACGGGAGTTTCTGCCCTTGGGAGCAGATCGCCCGCGGCTACTTTGCCTACTATGCGGTTTCCCTGATCATGAATGCTTCCACTCCCTGGAGTCTGCCGAACGGGGGCAACCTCCCGAATGTGACTGCGCCATATAACCCGCAGGCCGGAATCTATATGTCCTGCGAGGCGGCCGCGACACAAAACCTGGTTTCCGGGAGCATCTTCACGGCCGTGGATGCCAACAACATCTACGCCTATGGGAGCACGTCGTTCCCTACCGGACTGATGTGGCCATCGCTGTGGATGTCCTATGTGTGGAGGCAGGTTAGCGGACCGGCGCCGCCCAACCCTGCCGTCGCTTACGCACGGCTCGGCAACGCTACCAAGGCGGAAGTGTATTCGGGCAGCTTCTCTGTGTCCGCGGGGCAGACCTACACGCACACCACCAAGCACGGAGTGATATCGGGGTGCATCTCGCCTCCGCCCGCGGAGTTACCATTTATTGTGAGCACGCGGACGGAGACGGCTGCCCTCACGACGCAGTCGATCACAACTTCACCGCCCGGGTTGTCGCTGACAGTCAGCGGTGGGTGGTGCGGCACGCCATGTACTTACGAATGGCTGACGGGCACGGGGCACTCTGTCTCTGCAGATATCTATCAGAACCTGGGAGGCGTACAGTACCAGTTCGTGAGCTGGTCGGATGGGGGCACGGCGACGCATGTGTACTCCACGCCTTCGCAGAATGCCAATCTTGTCGCCACCTACGTGCAGGTGCCGGGCGGTGGCCCCTACACGGTAACCGGCTTAGCCAGCCCGATGACAGCAGGCGCTGTGACCCCGACGACGGGTTCGATTAGTGCGGGCAGTCCCGTCACCTTTCAGGCAGCCCCCATCAGCGGGTACGTATTCGACCACTGGACAGTCTTCACTGCGTTCAACACATTGACGTTCAGTAGCAATCCTCTGACCCTCACCGTGAATGGGCAAACGCAGGCAGTGGCGACGTTTCGTCTATCGGCGGCGCCGAGCGTGAATTGTTTCGCCTCCGCGAACCCGGCCATCACGGGGACGCCGGTGACGCTCATGGCGACTGTGTCGGGCATCAGCAATCCCACGTATTCGTGGTCTGGTTATGTTTCCGGCACAGGGAGCAGCGTGACGTTCACTCCTACGCAGCCCGGCGGCTACTTCGCCAGCGTGACAGCGGGTGGTAAGACGGCATCCTGCTTCGTAGCGGTGGCAGATCCCGCGCTTTTGGTCTTTCGGAACTGCATCGGCTCCAATGGGACTGGCACAACTTGCGGCTTGCCGCCGGGTATCCATGTCGTTCCGCCACGGTTTGGCAGTCAGGCCAGCGGCGAATATTCGAATCCTGCCACCTACCTGGTCATCAATCGCTCAGGGGTTACGATCGTCGGATTGGGGACCACGTCAGGTGACACGATTTTGCGGCGGGGCCGATGGTTCAGCGGAGGAGAACCGCCGCCATGGCCGCCCACGTTTTCAGGCTTTGAATTCATCATGGAGGCGCCAGCCACAACCACGAATGTCACGATTCAGCATTTAATGTTCGACGGGAATCGGTATGCGCCAGGAGGGGTTCCGGCTTCGGCCTCGGCAGGGCTGAACTGTGTGCCAGTCAAGAATCCGGACGGTACTTCCAGCGACCGGATGCGTTTCATCGATCTCGAGGTGTCACGCGGTGGGAAATTCACCCTCGAAGACCTCCAGTTCATTAACGCGCCGGGAACCGCGCTGGACTTGGGAGGAAACCTGTCCTCGATCTCCACTTCCACATTTGGCCATGGGTACACGCCCCCGGCTGGAGTCAGTGAGCCGACGCTCACCGGCGAACAAACTGCCACTCGCACGACGGCGATCTTCATTCAGGGAACCAACAACGCTGCATTGTTCAACAGTATCCACTATGCGGGTACAGCCGGGATCAATATCTACAAGAACACCCAGAATGCACTTGCGTACGGGAATACGCTGTTCAAGAATCGTTACGAGATATCCGATGGGTCTGGGGGTGGTCAGCTTTACCTGGAAGGTGAGAAATGCCCTCTTGGGGTGGAATGCGGGAGTCGGGCCGCGATCGTCGCCGGCAACGTGATTTGGGGTGGTCAGTGGCCACCACCGCCAACGCTCACGCCTCTTCCGACAGGTTGCCTACTGCCAACTGAACGACAGTTTAACGCCGGCGTGGAAGGTTACGGATTTGGGCACTTTTTCTACAACAATGAGGTCTCCGACCACACAGGCTCAGGCATGCAGTTTGCGGCGTCGAATTCCACTGGAAGAATCACCATATCAAGCGCGCCGTATTTTCCCGAGGATACAGTACAGCGGTTCATTGAGGGCAACTCCGCAGGCGGTATCGTCTTTATTGGGTGGGGATGGTGCAACGTTGAAACCCCAGGAACATGCTATCCGGCCATAGGAGTAACTTTCGATGCCGTCTTCGTTGCAAAAAACTCACTCGGATCGATTTCTTTGGAAGACGTATCAAATGCTCTAGATGAATCAGGCATGCCGATCATCAACCCTCGCGTAATGAACAAAGAATCGACTCCGCAGGTGAGTGCCACATATACGGGTTTCTTCAATGGCGCCTGCCTGATTGGTAATAAAAACAGGGCAGGGGAACTCGACGACACCCCCGAGTTCGGGCAACTCTTAATGCGACCTCTACCGTCCAGCATAACCACCTACGTAGCTACCACTACCCCCTTATCTTGTCCGTCTCCCTGGTGGGAAGGTGATCCTCCACCCGCTGCCCCTTACAGACCGGGGTGGCCCTGGTAGAACCGATATGAGTATACGAGCATTCATCACAATCACTCTTCTGTCCATCAACGCTTGCCTCGATGCCATAGGCCAAACCGCGCCCGTGACCAACGGCGGCGGGTATTCCTTCCCAGCGCCATTGCCTCTGGCTCCGGGCCAATTAGTGACTCTCCTCGTGACGGGCCTCTCAGGTCCGTTATCACGGCGAGCACCCGCCGGCGTTGACCTGGACACGACGCTGTCCGGTGTTTCCGTGGGCATGGAGCAAATCTCAGGAGGCCTGAACAGATTCGATCTCCCGATATTGGAGGTCCGTTTATTACAGACTTGTGGCAATCCAGTTTTCGGGACGGTATGTTTACCGGGAATGGCAGCCGTCACCGTCCAGGCGCCTTTTGGAATGGGAACCTTCGACGAAGGTGGAGGCTGGCCCACGCTGCGCGTTCGAATGGATGGTGTGAGTATGTATGTGATGGAGGTACAAACGTTCCCCGACCAGGTCCACATCGTGAGGGCGTTTGACTCCATATTGCCGAACATGGAAAGGGCTTCTCCCTGCTTCAGGTCAGTGCGGCTCGGCAATATGGCTCCGACTAATCGCACCGGCCTCCCATGCCCCCCAATGGTCTATCGCGCCGATGGCTCACTCGTCTCCTGGGCGAACCCAGCGAAGGCGGGTGAAGAGCTATCCGCACTCGCAGTCGGGTTGGGTCACACCTACCCCCTCGCAGAAACAGGAAAGGTAGTAAAAGGCGTGCTGGGCACCGCCATGGAGTTCGCAATGGATTTCAACTACCGCCGCAACGCTCTTGGCACAAGGCCGCCGCCCGTGGATACTCCGGGTGTGCCCAAACCCACCTACACCGCGGCGAAGGAAGGAGAGGTGGGACTGTACGAGGTGCGCTTCATTGTGCCTCCCGTACCCCCCGGAACGGCACCCTGCGCCCCCTTGGAGAACCTTCAGGGACTGTCAGGAGAGAATGTTGTCTACTCGAATCTCACATTCAGTATCGGAGGAAAATACTCCTTCGACGGTGCAGGAATCTGCGTGCTGGTAGAAGAAGAAGGGAAAGAATGATCATGTCGCAATCTTCCAGAATCGCATTGGCCGGACTACTGTCGCTGGCTTTCTCCTGTTTCGGGCAAACGGCGCAGTCACCGGCAACAGCCGATGAACTGAAATACTTTCGCTTCCTGCTGATGCAATTCGGCGGCATCGATCATCACCCCAGCGCGAAGGCGGCGTTTGAGAGGAATGTGACCCTGCAATTCGGGCTAAACAACCAGGAAGTGGCCGTCCTTCGGGCCGCCGGGCAGGAGTTGCAGGTGCTGTTGCTGCAAAGCCGGCCAACGGTGCGATCGATACGCCCCGACCCAACGGGAAGGCTTTCCCCCGCGGATAGAGCTACACTCGCCGCCTTGAACGTACAACGCGATCAGAAGATCGAAGCACTGGCCAATCGAATCCTCAACCAGGTGCGCCCGCAAACCGCCGTCCAACTGAGACTGCCGGGCCGCATCCTCGCCAACCGCGGGAAACCCGCATCGTTCCACCGCTAAACCAAAGCGCACTTCCCATTCACACGAATAGGCGACAATGAGGGATTCACCAACCTCAAGGAGAATTCATGTTCCGGATCGCCCTCGCTCTCTTGCTCACCATCGGCGCCTTTGCCCAGAGCCCCAAAGACCGCATGGTGGTGCTCATCAGCCTGGACGGCTTTCCCGCCTTCGCCTGGGACGATCCGAAGCTGCCCATCCCCACCCTGCGCCGCCTGGCCCGCGAAGGCGCCATGGCCAAGGCCATGACCACCGTCAACCCCACCGTGACCTGGCCCAATCACACCGCAATGATCACCGGCGTCGAACCCGCAAAGCACGGCGTGCTCGCCAACGGCACCATCGTGCGTGCCGCCGCACCGGCCGTCAAAGTGGAACCGTGGATCGACAAGGACAAGATGGTGCACGTGCCCACCGTCTACGACGCCGTGCACAAAGCCGGACTCACCACCGCGCAAGTCGATTGGGTGGCCATTCATAAAGCCCCCACCATTACATTCCCCTTCCCGGAAGTCCCCGATCCCGCGGGCAAGATCGAACAGGAAATGATCGCGGCGGGAATGGTGAAGGCCGAAGAGATTCAGCAGTTCGGCAAAGCGAACATCCTCTGGCGCGACCAGGTCTGGACCGACGCCGGCGTCCACATCATCCGCCGCCACAAACCGAATCTGCTGCTGTTTCATCTGCTCAGTCTCGACAGCGTGCATCACACCTACGGGCCGCGCACACTGGCAGGCACTACCGCCATGGCGTTTCTCGATCAATGCGTCGCACGCCTGGTGGACGCCATCCGCGCCGCCGGCTTGGAGAAGCGGGCCACCATCATCGTCACCTCGGACCACGGCTTCAAGCCCTACACCAAACAAATCCAGGGCAACGCCATGCTGGCCGCGGCCGGTTTGGACAAGCGCGCCTACATGCTGGCCGAAGGTGGCTCGGCGCTGGTCTACGTGGAGCAACCCGCGGACCTCACGGCGGTACGCAAAGTGTTCGAAGGCGCGGAAGGCGTTGCCGGCGTCATCGCACCCGCGGACTACGGCAAGTACGGACTCCCCGATCCCGCGAAAAACCAGCAAATGTCGCAGCTATTTCTCGCCGCCAAGGACGGCTATTCGTTCAGCGGCGGCACATCTGGCGGAGCCATCGTCACGCGGCCCAGCCAGGGCGGCTCGCATGGCTATCTTTCCACCGATCCCGATCTCGACGCCATCTTCATCGCCTGGGGATATGGCGTTAAGCCCGGCGCAACCACCGCGCGCGTGCGCAACATCGACATCGCCCCCACCATCGCCCGATTGCTGGGCGTCAAACTCGACAACGTCGATGGGCGAGTCCCGATGGATCTCTTTCGCTGATTACTTCTTCGGCGGGCTGATCATGATGTGCGCACCGGCCGTGCCCGGATACATCAGCCACGGCTCATTGCTCGATTTCGTGGAAAGCCCCGTCGATTCGGGCGTGGCGTAAGGCACGTACACCACCCAGCGCAGATAGGCTTCGGCCACGGTTCCGGTTGCCGCATCGAAGCTCTTGCCGGTGAGCACGTAGAGCATCCGCGGCTGCTTCGGAATCGCCAGCTTGCCGTCGTCCACTTCCTTCCAGCGCATCTTGTGGCGATCCATGCCTTTCACACCCTGTTCCGCCAGTTGGCGCCCGCGGGCCATGAATGGCTCCAGATCCTTGTGGTAGCAATCCACCTCAAACGTGTCGTTGGCCGGATTGTCCGCCAGGCAGATGAGATCGTTCGTTCCCTTGCGCAACGTGATCAGCTTGCCTTCCGGCGAATAGCCAAGCACTTCGGCGCCATCGCGGCGATCCTTCGGTGCCGCCTGCACCGCGGCGGCGATCTGTTCCGCTGCCGGAGGAACGGTTGCCGCTTCCAGCGAAACCAGCAGAAATGCGGCGGGGAGTAGTCTCTTTGCGCAATGCGTCCATGTCATAGCATCATGAGTATAACCGATATGGCAATCGATCCCGTCCGCTCTGTCATTCTGCGCTGGGGCGAGGGAGATCCCCCGGCGGATTTACTTCGCACGCTCGGCCCGCGGGCAGTCGTATTAAAGAACGATGCCGATCTGCCCAAACGCGTGGAAGATGGCTTGTGGCCGGGAGTGATGCGCACCGCCAATGCCCGAAGAGACGGCGACGAAGTGGCCAGCGCCAGCCGCGAGCCATGGGTGAATGCCAACGGTTTCCGTATCCACTGCCACCGCGCGCTCCATCCCAACGAACCCGCTCTGCTCGACTACAAGCCCGATGCCAAGGCCGGCTTAAGCGAAGGCCAGGTCGTCGGCTTCGAATCGTACGAACTGATCCTCGCCGAAGCGCGCGCCAACGGCGGTAACGCGGTCCTCACTCCGGATCAGCGATGCAAGGACGCTCTCCAGGCAGGCGATGCGAAGGCCGTCGCCGCGTGGAACTCGCTTGCGCGCACCGCCAAGTGGCTCGACGCCAATGCCGACTTGTTCGGACGCCCCGCCGTGCCCGTCATCACTTCGGTGTACGATGGCTCGCACGAAACCGAGGAGTTCGCCAACATGCTGTTCCGCCGCGGCGGCAGCCCGCGCATCGTATCGATGCACAATCTGCCGCGTCCCGACGCGCAGCGCATCCTCGTAGTCTCGGCTGCCGGCATCCAGCAGATCCCGCCCGCGCTGCTCGATCACGCCAGGGCCGGAGCAACTGTCGTCATCGATGCCAAGCCCGATCCCTCCTGGAAAAAGGTAAAGCCGGAACAGGATCGCGATTTCTACGCGCTCGGCAAAGGGCAGGTGCTGGCCTATCGTGAACCCGTTCTCGACCCCAGCGAGTACGCGCTCGATGTCATCGACGTCGCCACCTACCGCCGCCGCGCCGCGCGCATTTGGAACGCCAACGCCGCCATCGCCATTGCCACCGAAGGTGCGGCGCCGAACGAAACGATACTCATCGCCTTGAACTACGGCTCCCCCGTGGACCAGGAAGTGCAAGTGCGCGTCCAGGGCCATTTTTCCAAGGCCGCGCTGCTGCGGCCCGAATCCCAACCCGTCGATTTGAAGATCTACAAGCGCGGCACGATGACCGAAGTGTTTCTGCCCACCCTGGCGGTCGTGGCAGCGGTTCGTTTTCTTCGATAAGATCCTAAGTAAGAGTCAGGAGCGAGCTATGGATATCACACGCCGGCATTTTCTGGGCGCCGCCACCGCGGCAATCTCTGGGTTGGACGGACAGGCCATGCCGGCTCCGCGCATCCCCAAAACGCACTTCGCCGTGCATCCTTTCGTCGAAGCCAATCCCAAGGCGATCTTCATCAAGCGCACCAAAGTGCCCCACAAGATGGATGAAGCCGCGAAACTGCGCGAAGGCATCGCCTTCGCCCGTGAGGTGTTCGTTCCCGCGGAAGGCCCCGGAGCCATCCCTGTCTCCCACCGCGTCATTCTCAAACCGAATTTCACCAGCGTGCGCAATCACCGCCCTCACGAAGAAAATTGGGGCACCGGCACCGACCCGCAATTCTATGAAGGCATCATCATGGGCCTCAAGGAACTGGGCATCCGCAAGATGCACTTCCTGGAAGCGAACAATTTCCATTCCTGGAACTACCGCGGCTTGGCCGACATCAATGACCGCCATGGCGTGGAAATGAATGAGCCCGAACGCCGCGCCCGCAACTTCGCCGACGGCTATGAGATGACGTGGACCAAGGTGCCCGATCCGGTCATCTATACGCGCATCCCGCACTATGCTCCGGTGAATGAACCCGACACCTGGTTGCTCAACATCGCCAAATGGAAATCGCATGGCATGTGCATGACGCTTTCCACGAAGAACGAGCAGGGGCTGGTGGTGAAGCCCTATGTTCGGTTCTGTTCCGGATGGAAGATGGTCACCGGCGTACCGGACTTCATGAAGCAGGACATCCACAGCGAAGCGGAACGCCGCGCCACGAAATTTTTCGAGAATCACAAGAAGCTGGGCTACGCCCGTTATGACAGTCCGGCGCAATTGAGCCCCGTGCATCAGGAACTCTGGGCGCACAAGACCTGCGACAACGCACAAACGCTGAAGACGGGACTGGCGATCATTGAAGGCATCTACGGTCGCGACGGCGACGGCTTCGGCATCGGCAACGACTACATGACCAACCTTGTCATGTTCGGCAAAGACAAACTGCGCCTCGACATGATTGGCATGTACCTCGGCGGCCACGAACCCGGCAACGTCAACCTCTTCCGCATCGCCAAGGAGCGCGGCCTTCTGTCCACGTTCAATCCCTGGGAAGTGCCGGTGTATGAATGGGTCGATGGCAAGCCCGTGCCGCGCAAGCTCTCCGATTTCGAACGGACACCCCTCAAGACTTACTACCTGCAAAAGGAGGGCGAGCCCTTCCTACACCTAGTGAACGATCCGTTCGATTACGACAAAGTGAAGGTGTAGCGCTCTGTCCGCCGGATCGGGTCATATCTGCGCGGGGCTTCTGCTGCTGCGGAACAGCCAGATGATCGACGCAGAGACAAGTGATTCAATGATTCGATCAGGTGCAAGATAACTGCATCATCTGTCTGGCATCATGCCTCGAATTGTCCAACTTGGCCAGCAACGAAATAGTTTCCTATCGAAGTTGCTTTGCCTTTGGTGATTTCTTGGTGCCTCACTGAGGGCCAGTGTTTTTTGCTCCTCCGCGGAATATGCAGGATTCTGAGCACCCATGACTTCTTCGTCGGTAGCCCGCCCGCCGTGTACCAATACTCCTCGATGAAATCGTACCCCGGCGGATTGTACTGCCCCAGCGTGCAAGCCACCCCGCTGTAGCGGATCTTCGACAGCCGCCCAACCGCGTTCTTCTCCGCTTCATCGTAATAGAACGTCGCCCCGTTGCAAGTGGAAGTCAACCTCCATCGCACGGCAAACACCTTGGAGCCTGGTGATGCTGGAATAGCATCTGAAGGAGATACCTCGCTCTGGAACGGATCTTCGAATTGGAGTGGCAGGAATAGAAACGAAGGAACTGTTGCACGTCATTTACTTTCCTTCTCATGGACTTCTGCAATCCGATGATGGTGGATGGACGGAGTTCTTCCACAATCAGTTCTTCTCTATGCCGGACGGCCGGTTCCCAGAGGTCCCTATCCATATTGTTGTATAGGTATCGAGCCACGCAACCGGTACACATGCCGAAATCAGAAGCCAAGAAACAAATGGATTGGCGGCCGTCTTCATCCGACGATCGATAGACCTTGTCCCAGACCTCGGTCATTCTGTCTGATCCAACCAAATCCCATATCTGACCGGTTGACGAACCACCATGGCTCCAAACCGGAGAGAAATTCACTCGGAGAACATTGGCATCCGCATACACCAAAGCCAAAGCCAAGGACATGGCAGGATCCGTCTCATTTTGAACTAAGCGTGCGATGTCCTCTCCTTTATCGAGAACGCGAACCACGGCGGTGGCTGGCCCATCGGCAATCGGGCGCCACTGTTGGCTCTGTTTCGTGAGGTAAAAGATGAAGGAGTCTCCTGTTCGTACTCCGATCTCCTGCCAGTTCGATGCTGTGCACTCTTTCCAAATAAACCAATAGATGGACAGACTGCGCGGTGTCGAACCTTTGATGGCCCCTTGTATAGTAATATCCATCTGACAAGGATGCATGTGCATCTGTGCCCCTTCGGGCATGAGAATGGGCTTGAGTCCACGGATACTGGGAGGTGCCTTCTTGAGTCCAGTTACTCGTGCCACAACAACCGCGTTGGCCGCGCGGAGCTTGTTCACTGCCGAGCCGCCAAACAATGGTGGACCTGCTTGGAGGCTTCCATTGCAGACCAGCAGGAGGATTAACGCCATCATGGGCATGGCGTCGTTGTAATCGTTCCGTTGATTGTCACCAAGCCAGGCTGGTAGACATTGTGCAGCACTGTGGTTGGATTCCCGAAGCCTAGTACTTGTAATGGAGTTGGTGTCCCAACCACTCCTATATACCGCGCGGAAATACCTGAAGACCCTCTCCCGATCGGGTTCCAGGAATCAACCCGCCAGCAGAAAGCACATCTTCGAACGTTCCGTTGGCTCTGAGGCTATTGTTGCCGCGATGCCAAGTTCCCGCTTGTTGGGATAGCCCAAGGTTGCCCACCTCTACGGGAAAACTTTCGCTGATAATGAGGTCCGCCAAGTCAGAACCTGTAATCACTCTCATGTCATCATCTAGAACTTCGTAGGTTACGAATCGCGTGTACGTTGACCCAATCTCGGAAGACGGTCGCCAGCAATCACTGGGTGTCCGCGATGGTTGTCGGGATGGTCTAATGTATCGTGCATGGGTTCTTTCTGATTGAGATTGATTGCGAGTTGCCAGGAAAGCAGCAAGGATGGCAGAAAATGTCTCGTTGACCGATAGCCTCCATTCCGCAACGGTTTGATGGGATATCTTGCCTGCCAGTAG
>CAYOBO010000023.1:0-69827 GCA_964402295.1 uncultured Candidatus Solibacter sp.
TCTGGGCGAGCGCAAGCGGGAGCGCGAGGAGGAGTGTTCCCAGGAGGCAGTGCATGGGGACTATTGTATACAGGGCGGCGGCTGCGGGGTTGGGTTCGTTTTGGCGAGCGGGGCTGTGGGCTGCTGAGCGCGGAAAAGGTGATGAATTGCGATGAATTGAGGTCTCGCAAACCGCGGGCCGACCGGCGGAGGGGAGTCCGCCGGCGGCATTGTCTCGTTGCAGGGCGAAGGGTTAGATGTCGTAGTAGAGGGCGAATTCGTAGGGATGCGGGCGGAGGCGGACCGCATCGGCTTCGTTTTTGCGCTTGTAGGAGATGAAGGTTTCGATCAGCTCTTCGGTGAAGACGTCACCCTTCAGCAGGAAGGCGTGATCCTCTTCGAGGCAACCGAGGGCCTCATCCAGCGAGGCGGGCATGGAGGGGACGTTCTTCATCTCCTCGGGGGTCAGATCGTAGATATCCTTGTCGAGGCTCTCGCCGGGATCGATCTTGTTGAGGATGCCGTCGATTCCCGCCATCAGCATGGCGGAGAACGCCATGTAGGGGTTGGCGGAGGGGTCGGGTGGGCGGAACTCGATGCGCTTGGCCTTGGGGCTGGAGGAATACATGGGGATGCGCACGGCGGCGGAACGATTGCGGCGGCTGTAGGCGAGATTGACCGGGGCTTCGTAGCCGGGCACGAGACGCTTGTAGCTATTGGTGGTGGGGGCGATGATGGCCGACAGGGCGCGGGCGTGGCGCAGCAGGCCGCCGATGTACCAGAGTGCCATTTGGCTGAGTCCGGCGTAGTTGTCGCCGGCAAAGAGCGGCTTGCCGGCTTTCCAGAGACTCTGGTGGCAATGCATGCCGCTGCCGTTGTCGCCGAATAGCGGCTTGGGCATGAAGGTGACGGTCTTGCCGTACTGATCGGCGACGTTCCGCACGACGTATTTGTAGGTCATCATGTTGTCGGCGGACTTGAGGAGAGTGTTGAACCGCTGGTCGATTTCGCACTGGCCGCCGGTGGCGACTTCGTGGTGGTGGCATTCGATGTGGAGTCCGCAGCGCTGCATCACTTCGACCATTTCGGCGCGGAGTTCCTGATAGTGGTCCGTGGGCGGAACAGGGAAATAGCCTTCCTTGGTGCGGGGACGGTAGCCGCGGTTGTTGTCTTCGCGGCCGGAGTTCCAGCGGCCTTCCTCGGCGTCGATGAAGTAGAAGCCGCAGTGCTGGGTCTGATCGAAACGGATGTTGTCGAAGATGAAGAACTCGGCTTCGGCGCCGAAGTAGGCGGTGTCGGCGAGGTTCGTGCTCTTGAGGTAGTTCTCGGCTTTCATGGCGATCCAGCGGGGATCTCGTTCGTAGTGCTGGCGGGTGATGGGATCGATGACGGTGCCGAGCATCACCAGCGTGGGCACTTCGAAGAAAGGATCGACCATGGCGGAGGCGGGGTCGGGGATGAGGAGCATGTCGCTCTCATTGATCGCCGCCCAGCCGCGGATGCTGGATCCATCGATGCCGAAGCCGTTCTCGAAGCTGTCCTCGTCGAGTTCGGAGATCGGATAGGAGATGTGATGTTGCAGACCTGGAATATCGGTAAAGCGCATGTCGAGCTGTTTGCACTCGTGCTTCTTGGCGAATTCCAAAACTTCCTGTGGGGTCATCGGAGCCTCCCTTTTGGCCTCAAGATAAGCCTGTATCGTACCCGAGAGGAAATCGAGGCGTCAAATGGGAGATGGGAGGTGGAGTTGCCCGGATTTTCGTTAGCGGACCAGTTCGAGGGCTTTGCGGAATAGCGGCTCGAAGGTGTCGCCGACGCCGGCGGCACGGGCTTTGCGGATGGCGGCTTCGGCGGCGGGCTTGGGGCAGCCGAGATTGACGAGGGCGGAGAGCACATCCTCATCCACCGCCGTGAATGCGGGTCCGGCAGCGGCGGCGGCGGGGACGGGCTTCCCCGCGCCAAGCATGTCGAGTTTGTCACGCAGTTCGACGACGAGGCGTTCGGCGGTCTTCTTGCCGATGCCGGGGACTCGAGTGAGTTGCTGTACGTTACCGGAACGAATGGCGGCGACGAGGTCGGCGGTGGCGAGACCGGAGAGGACGGTGACTGCGAGTTTGGGGCCGATGCCGCTGACGGAGATGAGTTTTTCGAAGAGCGCTTTTTCCTCCTTGGTGAGGAAGCCGAATAGGGCGATGGCGTCTTCGCGGACGTGGGTGTGGATCTGGAGCTTCACTTCGACGCCGGTGTCGGGCATGGCGGAAAAGGTGCTGACGGGGATGGTCACCTGGTAGCCGACGCCGTGGACGTCAACGATGGCTTCGTTGGGATGTTTTTCAAGGAGAGTGCCGCGTAGTTGGCCGATCATATCGTACGATGAACCATTGTACCTATGGCACGGCGATTGTTCTTTGTGGACGAGATTCATAGCGGCGCGGCGGAGATTGCGGGCGATGAGGCGATGCATTTGACGCGAGTGTTGCGAGTGGAAGTGGGGCAGCGATACGAGATCTCGGACAATCGTGGGTTGTATCTGGCGGAGGTGGAGACGGCCCGGAAGCAACATGTGGCGTTCCGGGTGCTGGAAAAACTGGAGACTCGGCCATTGCCGGTGCGGCTGCATCTGTTTGCGGCGCTGATCAAGTTCGATCATTTTGAGTGGACGCTGGAGAAGGCGACGGAAGTGGGGGTGGAACGGATTACTCCGGTGATCAGCGAGCGGGTGGAGAAGGGATTGGACAAGGCGGCTCCGAAGCGGATGGAACGGTGGGCGCGGATCCTGAAAGAGAGCGCGCAGCAGAGCAGACGGTGGCAGTTGCCGGAGTTGGATGAGCCGGTGCGGCTTTCGCGGGTGTTGTTGGAGGACGGGTTGCGGCTGGTGCTGGAGGAAGCATCGGCGCCGGCGTTGTTGAGCGTGCTGCCGGCGGAGCGGAAGGCTGAGGATTGGGTGAAGCTGCTGGTGGGGCCGGAAGGGGGATGGGCGGAGCATGAGCGGGCAGATGTAGCGGGAGCGGGATGGCTGCCGGTTTCGCTAGGGCCTACGATTCTGCGGGCGGAGACGGCGGCGGCGGTGGGGTTGGGCGTGGTGTCGGCGGCGTGGCAGGCTACTGGATCATTTTTTTGAGACGCGTCTTGAAGCGGGCGGCGCCTGGGGCGCGGTGGAAGAGTTGGATCCAGCGACGCAGGGGGGACCGCAGGTCGCCACCCTCCTTGATGATTTTTTCGGCGACATCGAAATGGCGGTTCAGGCTGGAGGCCCATGTGCCGGCGGCGGGGTTGGAGATCAATGTTGGCTCCCATGCGGCGTATTCCGCATCGAGAAACGCGGCATAAGCGGGGGCGAGCGGGGCGAAAGGGCCGGGGTAATCATCGACGAGATAGGGCAGTGCGTGTTCGGCCCATCCTGTGCCGAGGATGTTGATGACTTCCTGTTCAAGATTCGGAAGGGCGGCGATCTTGGCCAGACACTTCTGCTTCACCTCTTTGTTCATGGAATGAGTGAACTGGATGAGTTGCCAGAGCGCGGGATTGTCCGGAAGCTTCGCCCACTCTTCGGCCTGGAATTGGATTTCCGATTCATCGAAGGAGGACATGCTGCCGCGGACGGCGAAGAGTCGAGCAATGCCATGGAAGTAGGGCAGGAATTGGCCGGCGATCAGGACCAGACCACAAAGGCAGGCGATGGCAAGGAGAGATGTGCTGAACATCCTGGCAGGAAGCCGGTTGACCGCGGCGAAAGAGGCGGCGAGAACCAGAATTAGGGCGAGTTTGGCGAGTGGTCCGGTGGCGCCACGCTCGACGGCGAGGAACGGGAGAACATTCATGCCGATGAAGTAAGGGAGGAGCATGCCATAGGCGAGCGGGCGGCCGCCGGGGAGGAAGTCGAAGAGACCGCCGCGGACAGCGAAGGCGAGCGCGATGACCTGCAACAGGGCAACCGGGATGGTGATGAGGTGAAAGCCGACCGCGCCTTCCGGGTTTCGGCGTGCGGGCTCCCAAACGAGGATGAGAGTGGGCAATGCGCTGAGCAGAAGCAGGATGTTGGCTAGTGTGGTGAGCATGTCGATTCAGCGCAGCATCCCTTCGACGCGGTATTTGAGCATACCCAGACCCTTGGCTTGCTGGAACAACTTGAGCCAGCCTTGGAGAGGGGCTTTGAGATCGCCTCCTTCTTTGACGATTTTTTCGGCGACGTCCATGTGGCGGTAGAGGTTGACGGCCCAATTGCCGGCGTGGGGATTGTTGCGGAGTTGCGGATCCCACCTCTTGAGCTCTCGATCGAGGAATTTGGCGTAGGCCGGAGCGAGGGGCGCGTAACGGAGCGGATAATGATCGGTGAGATAGGCAAGGGAATGGTCGGCCCAGCCGGTATCGAGCAGAGCGATCATTTTCTGTTCGAGACCGGGGAGAGCGGCGATCTTTTCGAGACACTGGCGCTTCACCTCTTTGTCAAAGGAGTGAGTGAACTGGATCAATTGCCAGAGTTCGGGATTTTCAGGGAGCTTTGCCCATTCGGCGGCCTGGAATTTGGCTTGGGATTCTTCGAACGCAGTCATGCGCTGCGACTCGGCCTGGGCGGAACGAATGGAATTCTCGACGCTCTGCATGACGAGGGATCCGACGATGGCGATGCCGCCGGCAGAGGCAAGCGAGAGTACAACGGCGCTGAAGGTGAGTCCGGGGAAACGGTTGACGGTGGCGAAGCAGGCGAGGACGACAGCGACCATGGCGAACTTGGAGAGCGGCCCGACGAGGTTGCGTTCGAGGCCCAAGACGGGAAGGATGGTCATCGCGATGAGATAGGGGATGAGGAGCCCGTAGGCGAGCAGACGGCCGGTGGGAAGGAAATCGAAGACGCCGCGGTGGATGGCAATGGCGAGGGCGATGACCTGGAGTAGAGCCACGGGAGCGGTGATCATGTGGAAGCCGACGGGGCCTTCGGGACCGGCGCGCCTGGTTTCCAGGGCGAGAAGGAGAGTAGGCAGGGCGCTCAGGACGAGGAGGACGTTGGCGAGGATGAGGAGGAGATCGGTCCTTTGATTTGCTTCCACAAACAGTCAGGCGCGAATCGTTGGAGAAACGAGTCGCGCCTGAGTTGAAAAGCGAAGTTTTTTTAGTGAGCCGGCTTGACGCTGTCAACGGTCACGGTGTCGCCGGAGAGCTTGCCGTCAACGGTGACCTTGTGGCCCAGGTGCTGCATCACCTTGTCCTTGGTGGCTTCGTCGATCTTGTAGACATTGTCGCCGACGACAAAGACGGGTGCTGCGCCCTTCTTGTTGACGCAGGCATTGACACACTTCATGGATTTCTCGGAGCCGTCTGCGTGGTTCTTGCCGCAGCCGGAATCGGAGATGTAGCCCGTCCACGAGGCCGCAAATGCGGACACGGCGAAGAGGGCAACGAGAGCAACTTTCTTCATGTGAGCATCCTCCCTACAGTTCTATGGCTGCCAAGAGCCAATCTGGAGTAGACAGTACTGAATATAGGACAACGTTGGGCTGTCCTGCAACCAATACTACGTTAAAGATGCTTCATTGGATCTGGCGGGTGCATGTGCTTGGTAGAATTTTCGGAGAGGAGCCAGCGGCAGCAGAATGGGCCAAGAGGTTACGGTCTTACTGGAACGATGGAGGGGCGGGGACAGAGATGCTCTGAATGCGTTGATGCCCATTGTGTACGATCAGTTGCGGGCGATGGCGCAGCGGTATATGGCAACGGAGAATGCCAGCCACACGCTGCGGACCACGGCGCTGGTGCACGAGGCGTATCTGAAGTTGTCCGGGGGCGATGGAAATTTTCAGAACCGGGCGCACTTCTTCGCCGTGGCGGCGCGGGCGATGCGGTCGATCCTGATCGATCATGCGCGGGGGAGCGGGCGGCAGAAGCGTGGGGGAGAAATGCAGCGGGTGGATTTCGAAAATGCGATGCTGGTGACGCCGGATGCGGGGTCGCGGATTCTGGAGATTGAGGAATCGCTGCGGCGGCTGGAGGCGGTGGATGCACGAAAGGCGCGGCTGGTGGAGTTGATTTACTTTGGGGGATTGACGTACGAGGAGACGGCGGCAGTGCTGGAGGTGAGCGAAGCGACGGTGCATCGGGATTTGAAAATGGCGCGGGCGTGGTTGTATCGGGACCTGGCGACGGCCTCCTAACCGGCTATGGACCAACAGCGGTGGAATCGCATCGAGGAATTGTTTCACGCGGCGTCGGCGATGGGTGAGGAGGATCGCGAGGCGTATGTGGCGGCGGCCTGCGCGGGGGACGATGCGTTGCAGGCGGAGGTGCTTTCGTTATTGAACGCGGATGGACAGGGAGATTCTCTGTTGCACGCCGAGGTGAGCCGGGCAGCGGCCAACGTGGTGGGAGTGAAGGAAGCTTCGCATGGGGATCGAATCGGCGCGTACCGGGTCTTGCGGCCATTGGGGCGCGGTGGAATGGGCGCGGTGTACCTGGCGGAGCGGGCCGACGATACCTTTCGCAAGCAGGTGGCGATCAAGCTGGTGAAGGCGGGGTTTGGGACCGAGGAATCGTTGCGGCGGTTCCGGGCGGAGCGGCAGATCCTGGCGAAACTGGAGCACCCGCATATCGCACGGCTGCTGGATGGCGGAGCGGCCGACGAGGGCCAGCCGTACGTGGTGATGGAGTTCGTCGATGGGAAGCCGCTACTCGAGTATTGCCGGGAGAAGCAGTTGGGGCTGCGCGCGCGGCTGATGTTGTTCCAACAGATTTGCGGCGCGGTGCAGTATGCGCATCAGAACCTGATTGTGCATCGCGACATCAAGCCGGGGAATGTGCTGGTGAATGCGGAAGGTGTGGCGAAGCTGGTGGATTTCGGGATTGCGAAGTTGCTGGCGGAGGATCCGATTGCGGCGACGGCGACGCAGTCGTTTGAGCGGCTGCTGACGCCGGAGTATGCGAGTCCGGAGCAGGTGCGCGGGGAGCCGATATCGACGGCGAGCGATGTATATTCGCTGGGCGCGCTGCTGTATGAACTGCTGGCGGGGCGGCCACCGCTGGAGTTTGCGGCGCGCACAGCGCTGGAAGTGGAACGGGTGGTGACGTCGCAAGAGCCACAGGCGCCGAGCGTGCGCAGCGGAAATCGGGCGCTGGCAGGGGATCTGGACAACATCGTACTGATGGCGTTGCGGAAGGAACCGGAGCGGCGCTATGCATCGGCGGCGGCGCTATCGGCGGATGTGCAGCGGCATCTGGATGGATATCCGGTGCTGGCTCGCGAGGAAGGCGTGTTGTACCGGTCGGCGAAGTTCGTGCGGCGGAATCGCATGGGTGTGGCCGCGGCGGCGCTGTTTGCGGTTTTGCTGGTGGGATTTGTCGTGACGGTGGTGCGCGAGCGGAACGCGGCGAATCGGGAGCGGATGAAGGCGGAGCAGGTATCGAAGTTTCTGGTGAAGTCCTTTGAACTGGCGAATCCGTCGGAGGCGCGCGGGCGGCAGGTGACGGCGCGGGAGATTGTGGATCAGGGCGTGGCGCGGATTGACGGGGAGTTGCGCGATCAACCGGGCGTGCAGACCACGATGATGAATACGCTTGCCGAGGTTTACTTTTCGCTGGGGTTATCGAAGGAATCGCTGGCGCTGAATGAACGGGCGATGCAGCGGGCCAGGCAGGCGGGGTTGGCGGAATCGGTGGAGATGGCGGATCTGCTGTCGCAGCGGAGTTACATTCTGCGCGAGGCGGGGCAGTACGAAACGGCGCAGGAGAAGATGACGGAAGCGCTGGCGATGTTGGGGCGCGTTGCGCCGCGGGACGATGACCGGCGCGCCAGCTACTTACGCAGCTACGGACCGCTGCTGTACATGACTGGAGACTACGCGCAATCGGAGAAGGTGTTGCGTGAGGCGCTCCTGCTGCGGCGGCGGGTTTCGGGGGAAAACCACGAGGAAGTGGTTTGGAATTTGTCGAATCTGGCGCGGGCGATGATGGATCAGAAGAAGTACCAAGAAGCGCTGGAACCGGCGGAGCAATCGAGAGCGCTGGCTTTGCGGATGTATGGCGAGATGCATGAGAGCGTGATGGCGAGCTACAACCGGATCGGGGTGGCGAATTATTACTTGAAACGACTGGATGCGGCGGAAGCGGCTTTTCGCAAGGCGGTGGAAACAGGGCGGAAATTGTATGGGCCGGAGAACAGAAATGTGGCTTCGAACCTGAACGGGTTGGGGGCGGTGCTGGAAGCGGCCGGCAGACTGAGTGAAGCAGTGGCGGTGCATCGGGAGTCGATTGCGGTGTTCCGTAAGGCATATGGTGGGAATCATCCGGTGCTGGCGCAATCGCTGATGACGTTTTCGACGGCGCTGCATCAGAACGGGGATCATGAAGAGGAAGCTGAGGTGGCCAAGGAAGCCATGGAAATGGCGGCGGCGACTGTAGGAAAGGATTCTCTCCGGTATGCCAACGGGAGTGGGCACTTTGCGCGGAGCAGGGCGGACCTGGGCGATTTCGAGGGAAGCGCGCGGGCCTATGAGACGGCTGTTCAGATCCGGCGCAAGACAGCGGATGAAACCGATGAGACGACGCTCGGATTGCTGGTGATGATGGCGGCCGCGGGGAGGATTGCCGGGCGGTGCGGTGCAATGGAGCCGCTGCTGAAGAAAGCGATTGCGATGAATGCGGACGCGGAAGCGGCCGTGCAGAAGACGCAACGCGACGAGGCGCGGGTGCAGTTGGCGGCGTGCGCACTGGATCGCGGGGAGCATGCGGAGGCAGAGCGGGTGTTGCGGGATGTGCTTTCGCACAATCATGAGAATCGGATGAAGCTGCGGGTGTTGCCGGCGGCGCAGTATCACCTGGGACGCCTGCTGCTGGCCACGGGGCGCACTGCCGAAGCGGAACCGCTCCTCGCGGCAGCCAATGAGACGTTCGCAAAGCGGGGGTATCCGTTGGAGCGTGCACTGGCTGGGTTGGCGTATGCACGCTGCCTGCGGGCCCTGGGACGATCGGACGCCGCGGAGATGGAGAAAGACGCGCGGAGCCGGTTAGCGGAATTTCAGCGGTACGCCGTGGTGCGCGCGGCGCTGGCGGAGCGGTAAGGGGCTCCCCTGCCCGTGTGTCAGACTGAAGGTGAGGAACCCATGAAAGCGCTTGTGAAGGCACACGCGGAGCCAGGACTCTGGCTTCAGGAGATCCCCGAGCCGGAAATCGGAATGAACGATGTCCTGATCGAGGTGCTGCGCACCGGCATATGCGGCACCGATCTTCACATTTATAATTGGGACGCCTGGTCGCAGAAGACGATACCGGTGCCAATGGCGATCGGGCATGAATTTGTGGGACGGGTGGTGCGGTGCGGAGCGAATGCAGGCGGATTCGAGCCGGGGGAGATTGTTTCGGGCGAGGGGCACGTGGTGTGCGGGCGATGCCGCAATTGCATGGCCGGACGGCGGCATCTGTGCGCGCACACGAAGGGATTGGGCGTGAATCGGCCGGGGGCGTTTGCGCAATATGTGGCGCTGCCCATGTCGAATATCTGGCGGCACCATGAAGGAATCGATCTGGATGTAGCGGCGATTTTCGACCCGTTCGGCAATGCGGTGCACACGGCGTTGTCGTTTCCCGTGCTGGGCGAGGATGTGCTGATTACAGGCGCCGGTCCGATTGGGATCATGGCCGCGGCGGTGGTGCGGCATGCCGGGGCGCGGCACGTGGTGATTACGGATTTGAATGAAGAGCGGCTGGCGCTGGCTCGCAAGGTGGGTGTGACGCTGGCGGTGAATCCGAAGGAATCGACGCTGGCGGATGTGCAGAAACAGATCGGGATGACGGAAGGATTCGATGTGGGGCTGGAGATGTCGGGGAGCCCGGCGGCGTTTCGCGACATGCTGGCGAATATGGCGCATGGCGGACATATCGCGATGTTGGGAATTCCTTCCGAGCCGATTTCGATTGACTGGAATACGGTGATTTTCAACGGACTTTCGATTAAGGGCGTGTACGGACGGGAGATGTATGAGACCTGGTACAAGATGTCGGTGATGTTGGAATCGGGGCTGAAGATCGACCCTGTGATTACGCACCGGTATCACTACACGGAGTTCGAGAAGGGATTCGAAGCGATGCGCGCGGGCGGTTGCGGCAAGGTGATCCTTTCCTGGGAGAGCTGAACATGTACGGAGAATTTCGGGAATATTTGCAGGGGACGCTGGAGGGGATCCGGCAGCAGGGATTGTTCAAAAAGGAGCGGGTGATCCGGTCGCCGCAGCGTGCGCATATCGCGCTGGCCAGCGGGCAGCAGGTGATCAATCTCTGCGCCAATAACTATCTGGGGCTGGCCGATCACCCGGAAATTCTCCGGGCGGCTCACGAGGCGCTGGACAAGTGGGGATACGGGCTTTCGAGCGTACGCTTCATCTGCGGCACCCAGGAGTTGCACAAGGAATTGGAGGCGGCGATCAGCCGCTTTCTCGGCACCGAGGACACGATTTTGTATTCGTCGTGCTTCGATGCCAATGGCGGATTGTTTGAGACATTGCTGGGAGCGGAGGATGCCGTGATCAGCGATGAACTGAATCACGCGAGCATCATCGATGGGATCCGTTTGTCGAAGGCGCAGCGCTTCCGCTACCGCAACGGGGACATGGAGGATCTGGAGGCAAAGCTACAGGAGGCATCTTCGGCGCGGTTCCGGCTGATCGCCACCGATGGCGTGTTCTCGATGGACGGATACGTGGCGAAGCTGACGGCGATTTGCGATCTGGCGGATCGCTACCGGGCGATGGTGATGGTGGACGATAGCCACGCGGTGGGATTCATGGGCGCGCACGGGCGCGGGACGCATGAGCATTGCGGCGCGATGGGGCGGGTGGATGTGCTGACAGGCACTTTGGGGAAGGCGCTAGGCGGGGCGAGCGGCGGCTACATATCCGGGCACAAGGAGATCATTAGCCTGCTGCGGCAACGGTCGCGGCCGTACTTGTTTTCGAACACTCTGGCGCCGCCGATTGCGGCGGCATCGTTGAAGGCTTTGGAATTGCTGTCGGGTTCGACGGAATTGCGGGACCGGCTGGAGACGAATACCCGTTTTTTCCGCGAGAGGATGAGCGGACTCGGGTTTGACATTTTGCCCGGGGAACATCCGATTGTGCCCATCATGATCGGAGATGCGGCTCGGGCAGCGCGGATGGCGGAGCACATGCTGGACCGGGGAGTGTACGTGGTTGGATTCTCCTATCCGGTGGTGCCGCAGGGGAAGGCGCGGATCCGGACGCAGGTTTCGGCGGCGCACTCGGTGGAGGATCTGGAGTTCGCGGCGCAACAATTCGCCGCGGTGAAGGATCTAGACTGACACCAGTCCGTGGCGGATGGCGTGTTGAACGAGTTGCGCGCTGGTGGCGAGGCCGAGATCGTCCATCATTTTGTATTTGTGCGTTTCGACGGTGCGGGGGGAGATATTCAAAATGGCTCCGATTTCTTTCGCCGATTTTCCTTCGGCAAGGAGTTGCAGAATCTCGCGCTGGCGGGGAGTGAGTTCGATGGCGGGCTTGACGCGGCGGCGGGTTTCATCGAGGAGTTCTTCGACGGGGGCGATGCGCAGTTGGGGAGAGATGAAGGTTTGCCCGCGGAGGGCGTGATGGATGGCGGTGATCAGCTCGTCGGAAGCGGCGTGTTTGAGCACATAGCCCGATGCGCCGGCGTCGAGGGCACGGGTGAGATAGGTGGCATCGGAGTGCATGGTGAGGAACACCACCTTGACCGCGCTTCCCTGCTCCCGCAACGTGCGCACGGCGTCGATGCCGTTGAGCAAGGGCATGGAGATATCGACGATGATGAGATCCGGGTCGAGTTGCTGAGTTTTGGCGATGAGTTCACGGCCATCGGCGGCGAAGCCTACGAGATCGAACTCCTCTTCGAGCAGGCTGCGCAGGCCTTCGGTTACGATTTTGTGGTCATCGGCAAGCAGGATGCGTGGTTTCTTCATGCGGGAACCTCGAAGGGCAGGCTGACAGCGATGCGCGTCCCCTGACCGGGTGTGCTGGTGACGTGGAAGCTGCCATTGAGCAGCCGGGCGCGTTCTTCCATGCTGGCCAGGCCGACACCGGGACGCCAGCCGGGCTGATTTCGCGAAAAGCCTTTTCCATTGTCGACAATTTCGAGTTTCACGGCGGCGGGGCCGCGGGTGAGCCGGATGCCGACTTCGGATGCCTGGGCGTGACGGCGGATATTGCGCAGGGATTCCTGCACAATGCGGAAGAGAGCGAGTTGGGCATCCTTGGGCAGCGAATCGAAGTCGCCTTCGTGGTGCAGGTCGACGGGCGGACCGCCGCGCTCAAAGAAGCCGCGGCATTCCGATTCGACCGCGGCGAGCAGGCCGAGGTCGTCGAGAGTCGAGGGGTGAAGGCGGCGGGAGAGGCCGTGCACGTCCTGGCTGAGGCGGGCCATCTGGTCTTTGATGCGCTCGAGGGAAACGGTGCGTTCCCCGGGGGGCAGGCGCATGGCGTTCCCCGCCTCGATGGCTACGGCAGCGAGGCGTTGCGTGAGGTCGTCGTGCAGTTCGCGAGCCAACCGGCTGCGCTCTTCTTCCTGGGCAGCGATGAGGCGTCCGGCGAGGCGCTCCAGTTCGAGTTGCTTATGCCGCAGGGCGGTTTCGGCGAGTTTCCGTTCGGTGATGTCCTGCGCGGCACAGACGACGCCGGTGGTGACGCCGCCGTGTCCGGTGACGAAGGCAGCGGTGAGCAGGACGGGGACCGGGGCTTTTCCAGGCGGGAGGAATGTGGTTTCCACGGCAGGGAGCCGGCCCTGATCGAGGAGAGGGCGCCAGAGCGCACGAAGCGCTTCCTCCTCGCCACTCAAGATGGAGCGCAGCGGAATGCCGAGGACTTTGCCTCGCAGCCCACCGAGCAATTGCACAGCGGCCGGGTTGGCGAACGTGATGGGTGCATCGAGCAACTCCGCCGCCGATGCATTGCGGCCGGCGTCCACCACGAGTACGGCGTTAAGAAGGGATTCGAGAATGCCGTTGAGGTGCTCACGGGAGACTGTGGTGCGTTGCAGATCGGCGGCCATGGCGTTGAAGGATTCGGCCAGTTGTCCGATTTCGTCCTTGGACGTAACCGGGATGCGAACGCTGAAATCCTGGGCGCCGAAGCGCCGGGCTCCCGAGGCCAGCGCCAGCAAGGGCCTTGTCACGGAACGGCCCAACCAGCCGGCGGCAAGCACCATCGCAAGGGCGATGCCTGCCGCATAGATCATCATGCGGCGGCGCAGGGCGACGACGGGGGCGAAGGCTTCGGCGGTGTCAATTTCGGCAGTGAGCCACCAGTCGAGTCCGGGCACCCGCAGCGGAGCATCGGAGCGAAGGACGGGGACGCCGCCATCGCGAGTGCCGGGTTGTGTGCCTGGCGAGCGGGCCTCACGGCGCGCGATCACTTCCGGGGAAGCTTGCAGATTCAGAATGGAGGTACGGCTGCGCTGCATGCGCTCGATGGTTTCCGGGGAGATGTGGCGGCCGCGCAGGCGGCGGAAGAACTCCTCGGGGCGTTCGAGTTCAATCCGCTGATCGCTGCGGAGCGTACCGCCGGGGCCAACGATGTAGGCTTGTCCGGTTTCGCCCAGCCCCTCTTCGCGCCAATTGCGATCGGCGGTCATGACGCGGTTGATTTCGTCGATGGAGATCTGAATGGCGAGAACACCCACGGGTTCGCCACGACGCCATATAGGCGCGGCCAGGAAGGAGGCCGGGCTCATGTGCGAAGGCGGATAGAAAGCAAAATCTTCGATGGCGGTGCTTTCCTGGTCGTTCAGGGCAATCGCTTTTTCGAACGCCTTCGCAAGCGAAGTGCTGTTGTAAGGGGCGGCGCGCAAGTCGCCACCGAAATCGATTTCCTTGAATACGGTGTAGAGGATGCGGCCCCGAGCATTGATGAGGAAGATGTCGTAAAACCCGAATGCGCTCTGGTAGCGCTGGAGGGTGGGGTGATAGCGCCGGTGAGTACGGTCATAGATGCCTGCCTCGGGGGCACTGACAAGAAGATCCTTGGCCCCGAGGCGGTGCGGGTTAGCGGCGATGTAGTGGTATTGCAGGTTGAGGGTGCGAGGGTCGGTGGGAAACCAGACGGGTTTTTCCAGCGCATAATGGGCGGTGTAGTGCGCATCGACGGCTTCCCGCCACTGAGGAGCGATGGAGGAGGGGATCTGATTCCAAGCGCGGTCAAACTCTTCGAAGGCGGCTAGAGTGGACTCGTCGGCGGAAAGCGCCAGCACGTGGGTGCGCAAATCCTCGAAGTAGCGTTCAATCTGGCGGCAACGGGTTTGGCGAACGGCGGTGAGTCGATCGTAGGTGGCCTGACTGAGAGCGGCGGTGGCGCTTTCGGAAGCCTCATAGCCGGTAAGACCCACGGCAACCACACCGAGGAATAGCAGTGCCGCTTGGAGTTTGAGGCGGTAGCTCATGCGAATCAGGGGGCCCTGACTGAATGGTAACAACGCCCGATGTAGAATGGTTAAGAATCTCTAATGAAAGTGACGCGCGAAATCCCTATCCTGACGCTGCTGCTGGCGGCAGGTCTGCGCGGGCAGACGGATTACTCGTTTGGCGAAGCGCAGGCGCTGCTGCGGCAGTACTGCGCAGCGTGTCACCGCGGCAAGACTGCCGTGGCGAAGTTCGACATTGAGCGCTACCAGACGCTGAACCATATCCTGGCCGAACCGCGGCGTTGGACGACGGTGTTGAACCGGGTGCGGGATGGCGCGATGCCGCCGCTGGGTTCGCCGGCGCTGCCGATGGAAGCGAAGGAGAAATTCACGGCGTGGGTGGACCACACGTTGCGCAAATCGGCCTGCGCCGATGGGATTGCACCGGGACCGGCGTTTACGCGGCGGCTGAACCGGAATGAGTACTCTTCGACGGTGCGCGACTTGCTGAATATCCATGTCAATGCCGGGCATGCGTTGCCGGCGGATGGAGCGGGGGGCGAAGGGTTCGATAATGCCGTGGAAACGCTGTTCCTATCGCCGATTCACGCCGAGAAGTATTTGGAGGCGGCCAAGACCGCGCTTTCTTACGGCGTGAAGGATCCACGTTCGCGGAAGGTGTTTCTGAATGTCACCCCGGGTGCGGGATTGAGCGCTGAGCAAGCCGCACAGCAGGTACTGTCCGAGTTCTTGACGCGGGCCTTCCGGCGTCCGGTGCCGGAAGCCGAACAACAGAAGTACATGGATTTGTTCCGGGCGGCGCAGAAGCGGCGCGAATCCTACGAGGAATCGGTCATTTACGCAATGCAGGCGGCGATGATCTCGCCGCATTTCCTGTTCCGCGTGGAAAGCCCGAACAAGGGGCGCGAACCGCAGTTGCTCGGCGATTACGAACTGGCATCGCGGCTTTCCTACTTCCTTTGGGGAAGCATGCCGGACAAGACGTTGTTCGACTTGGCGGCGGCCGGGAAATTGCAGGATCCGGCGGTACTGCGGGAGCAGGTGGCCAGGCTGCTGAAGGACAACAAATCCACGGAGTTTGCCGAGAGTTTTGTGGAGCAGTGGCTGGGTACGCGCGAGTTGGGGCGCGATATCAAACCGGACAAAAATCTATTTCCCGAGTTCTACGACGAGGAAATCGCGTCGGGAATGCGCTATGAGCCGATTCTGTTCTTCCAGGAGATTCTGGCGCAGAACCTGTCGCTGCTGAATCTGATCGACTCGAAATTTTCGGTGCTGAGCAACAAGCTGGCGAGGTTCTACGGCTTTCCCAATAAAGATCTGCGCCAGCAGCCGAAGCATTACGATTTGCCGGAGAATAGCAAGCGGGGCGGGATCATGACGATGTCCGCAGTGCTGGCAGTATCGTCGCTGCCGAATCGCACCTCGCCGGTGCTGCGCGGCAAGTGGCTGCTGGATGCGGTGCTGGGGACACCGGCGCCACCGCCTCCACCGAATGTGCCGGAGTTGCAGGACAACAAAGCCGGCGCGCCGCCGAAGACGCTACGGGAGCGTCTGGAGACGCACCGCCAGAATCCGGTATGCGCAAGCTGCCACAACCGGATTGATCCGCTCGGGTTCGGGCTGGAGAACTACGATGTGCTGGGCCGCTGGCGCACGGAAGACGCGGGCAAGCCGATCGACAGCAAGGGCGTGCTTCCCGACGGAACGGAATTTGACGGGCCGGAACAATTGAAGGCGCTGGTGCTGAAGAAGAAGGAATTGTTTCTGCGCAATCTGACCTCGAAGCTGCTGGGTTACGCGTTGGGCCGCGGGCTGACGCTGGAGGAATGGTGCACGGTGGATCAGATTGTGGAGAAGCTGGAAAAGAACGAATACAGCGCGCACACGCTGGTGAATGAGATTGTGCTGAGCGTGCCATTCCGATACAAGCAGGGCACGGATGCCAATCTACCGGTGCAATATACTGAGATTAGCAATCGGGACTGAGGATCGAACAACCATGAGCAAATTCCCCATTTCCAGACGAACGCTGTTGCGTGGAGCCGGCGCGGGAATCGGGCTGCCGTGGCTGGAGGCGATGCTGCCGGCCAAGACGGCGAAGCAGCGGCATCCGGTGCGGATGGCGGCGATGTACGTCCCGAATGGCATGCTGCCGAGCGCCTGGGATGTGCGGGGCGAGGGAAGGAATTTCGAGTTGTCTCCCACGCTGGAGCCGCTGCGGGATTTGAAGGACCAGTTGCTGGTGCTGACAAACCTGTGGAATCAGGCGAGCGTGGGCGGCGACGGCCACTATGTGAAGATTTCGGGCTGGCTGACCTGCACCACCATCACGAAGACGCTGGGAGTGGATATCAGCGCGAACGGCACATCGATGGATCAGGTGGCGGCGCAACGGGCCGGGAAGTTGACCCCGTTCCCATCGCTCGAGCTGGCGGTTGCGCCGGTGACGACGGGAGTCGATCGCAACGTTGGCTACACGCGGGTGTACGGATCGCATATTTCGTGGGGCGGTCCCACCAGTCCGCTGGCGAAGGAATTGGATCCGGCGCATGTCTTTGAACGGTTGTTCCGGGCTGGACAGCCGCAGAGTGGGCGCGCCAAACAGGATAAACTGCTGCTTGACCGTGTGCTCGAAGACGCCAAATCGCTGCGGCAGGAACTCGGCACGGCCGATCAGCAGCGCATGGATGAGTATCTTTCGGTGGTGCGATCGCTGGAGGAGCGCATTGAGCGGGCGAGCCGTCCCGGACAGTCGAAGTGGAAGCCCCGCGTGAAGCTGGATGCCGCGGCGAAACCGCCGGAAGTGGATCCGAAGAATTACGCCGAGCACGTCCGTTTAATGCTGGACATGATGGCGCTGGCATTCCAGACGGATTCGACGCGGATCGTCACGTTCATGTTCAACAACGAGGTGAGCAACCAGAATTTCTCGTTCCTGGACGGAGTGAAGATCGGTCATCACGACGCCTCGCATCACCAAAAGGATCCAGAAAAGCAGAAGCAGTATCAGATCGTGAACCGCTGGCACGTGGAGCAGTTCGCCTACCTGATGAAGAAACTGGCGGCAATGAAGGAAGGCGAGGCAAGTGTGCTGGACAATTCGATGATCCTGTTCGGGGGCGGCATCAAGGATGGCGACCGGCACGATCCACATAACCTGCCGCTGCTGTTGGGTGGACGAGGCGGCGGACGCATCGCGAGCGGGCAACATCTGGTCTACCCGAAGGATTCGCCGCTGTCGAATCTGTACGTTTCGATGCTGGACGCCTTCGGAACACCGGTGGAGCGATTCGCCGACAGCACGGGTCCGCTGGCCGGCGTACTCGTTTAGGCGACGGGAAACGTCCTATACTGAAGCGAAGGGCTACATCATGCTGTCTCGCCGTACGTTTACACTCGCCACCGCCGCGGCGGCCGGCCTACGGGCGCAGCAACCGCAAGGGCAGGCGGCGCCGCAGTCGAATATCCGCGTTTCTGTCAACGAAGTCATCGTTCCCGTGACGGTAACCGACGAGAAGAATCGCTTTGTGAGCGACCTTGAAGCAAGCGACTTTGAGATTTTCGATGAGGGCCGGAAGCAGAAAATTTCCTACTTTTCCCGGGAAGGCAAACAGCCCGTGGTGGTGGGATTTCTGCTGGATCTTTCCAATCAGAGCCGGCTGCACTGGAAGACCTATCAAGAAGCGGCCCGGGAATTGGTTTGGAACCTGCTGCCGGGCGACAAGAAGTACAGCGGTTATCTGATCGGCTATCACAGCGAAGCGGAATTGATGGTGAATACGACGTCGGACCCCGAGCCGATCACGGATCGCATCGCCAAACTCAAGCCGAGCGGCGGCGCGGCGCTGTTCGATTCCATCTACATGGCCTGTACGCGGCGCAGCCTGGTGAAAGGTGAGCCGATCGAACCGCGGCGCATCGTGATCATCATCGGGGACGGGCACGACAACGCCAGCAAGAAGAGTATGGACGAAGTGCTGGAACTGGCGCAGCGCAACCTGGTGACCATCTACGGCGTGAGCACGGTGGCGTTCGGCTTCAGTTCCGAGGGCGAGAAGATTCTGGAGAAGCTCGCACTCGAAACCGGCGGTCGTGTGCTGTATCCGCTGCAAGGATTGTACAAGGACGTAAGCGGCTATCTGTCGACGCCATCGGACGAAGGCAACTACGCACTCAAAGTAGGAACCGGGGGATACGCGGCGGAAATCGCGAGCGGTATCTTCCGGTCGATCGCGGCCGTCGCCGGTGAAATCACAACGCAGTACATCATGCGGTACATCCCGGACAATTCCGATCAGGACAAGATTTTCCGGAGGCTGGAAGTACGCATACCGAAGTTGCCGCTGGTGAAGATCCGGGCCCGCACGGGGTATTATCCGGCGGGGCTTTAGAGGAAGTGCGGTTTTTGCCGATGCGAAAGATATGGTGACGACGTCCACCGCGAACTTATGGGTGGTGGAAGTTTGTCTGCCTGGGGAAGCGCCTGTTGCGGTGGGGGTCGTGCTGGCTGACGCCGATGGCGGCTACCGGATGCGCTTTCGCAGGGATTGGGAAGCCTTCGCCGGCGAAGAGAGCGAAGTTCTGGAAATGCTCGCCGAGGATTTCGAGAACAAGGCTCGCGAGATGGGGATTGGGGAGTGGCTGCGGCAATGCGAGGATTCCCTTTCCAACGTGATCCGGATCACCGATCGCGAAGAGGTGATGGTGGAAGATCTGGATCGGGCAGCGGACCGGCTGTACCGGAAACACGTAACGCCGAAGATTCTGCCGTTTCGCACGCATCTTCCGATGTATTCGGCGCGCGTGGCAGCGGGCCGATTTCTGGAAGACAACGAAGTGGAGGCTGAGGAATGGTTGGAGACTCCGCCCGGGCTGCGGCTGGAGGAAAGCATGTTCGTGGTGCAGATCACGGGGAGATCGATGGAGCCGAAGATACCGGATGGCAGCCTGTGCGTGTTCCGGGCCGGAGTGACGGGATCGCGGCAGGGGAAGTTGCTGTTGGTGGAGCGGCGTGACGTTTCCGAATCGGGCGGGCGGTATACGGTGAAACGCTATCGCAGCACGAAGGCGCATGCGGGGGAAGAGTGGCGACACTCGATGATCCGGCTGGAGCCGCTGAATCCCGAATTTGAAGCGTGGGAGTTGGAAGAAGACCCGGACAAATTCCGCATCATCGGCGAATTTGTGCGAGTGTTGTAGCATGCAGCACGAGTTCGACAACGGCAAGATTCTGCGCCTGATGCGGGGCGATATCACGAAAGTGGCGGTGGAGGCGATTTGCAACGCCGCGAACTCCGCATTGCGCGGCGGCGGAGGTGTGGATGGGGCGATTCACCGTGCCGGCGGACCTTCCCTGATGCAGGAACTGGATCGCATCCGCGCGGCGCAAGGCGGGTGTCCCACCGGGAGCGCGGTGGCGACGACGGCCGGGAATCTACCGGCGCAGTATGTGTTTCACGCGGTGGGTCCGGTGTATCAGGGCGGGCGCGGCAATGAGGCGATGCAACTGGCATCGTGTTACCGGACTTGCCTGGAACTGGCGGAAGCGCGTCAAGTGAAGCGCATCAGCTTTCCTTCGATCAGTACGGGAGTATACGGATATCCGCTGGAGGAAGCCGCCCCCATCGCCATCGGGGTGGTGTTCGATTGGCTGGCGGAGCTACGAACGGCCGTGGAGGAGGCAATCTTCGTCCTCTTTGACGGACGAACGCTGGCGGCCTACGAGAATGCGCTGCGCGCGCGGGTGAGAGGCGCGGCGGGTCGATGGTAGAATAAGGGTATTCATGCAAGTATTGCAGGCGGGGAGCCACAAAATTCTTCTGCTCGAACTGGAACCGGAGTTGGTGACGGACATCGCCAAGCAAGCCGGTTTCGAATGCCGCATTGTGGACGAGCGCCGAGTCCTGCAAGTGGAGCTTGCGGCGCCTGACCGGCAATCGCCACTACTGCTGTTCGATGCCGCCGACCCGAGCAACCTCGGCTGGTTTTCGCGCTGCCAGTTTTACGTGGACGGCAATACGGGCAACGTGCTTCAGACGCCGCTCCAGGTGGCCAATGCGAAGGATCGCGGCGGGCGTACGTTGCCGAATACTGTACGTGTGCAGATCAACAAAGAGCTGCCGGCGAATTTCCGGCTTCCCGGAAAGCAGCCGGTGACCGAGCAGTTGGTCTATTCCGTGCTGTTCAACTTTCTACAAGCGCTGTCGCAGGTTGGCGTGGGCGTTTGCGGAAACAGCGTCGTGAAACCGCTGGCCGGGCGCGTGGACGGCCCTGGCCAGAAGAATTGATCTCGGTCATTATTCCCACACTCAACGAAGAGTCGACAATCGAGGGTTTGTTGCGCTCGCTCGCCGCGGCGGGAGCGCGGGAGATCATCGTCGCCGACGGCGGCTCCACGGATCGCACCGAGGAGAGGGCGCGTCCGTACGCGACGGTGATTCGCTGCGCGCGAGGCCGCGCCGCGCAAATGAATTGCGGGGCGCGCCATGCGGCGGGCGATGTGCTGTGGTTTCTGCATGCCGACACGCGTATCGAGACGGGCGCACTGAAGGCGATCGAAGGGGCGATGGGGGATCCGCTTATCGTAGGGGGCAATTTCGATATTGCCTTTGACGGAGAGGATCGCGCGGCGCGGATCTTTGCGTGGATCAACCGGCAGCGCTACCGGTTCGGGATATTTTACGGAGACTCGGGTATCTTCGTGCGGCGTTCGGTGTTTGAGGAGTTCGGCGGATACCGGGAGTGGCCCATCCTGGAGGATTACGAGTTGGCACGGCGATTATGGAAGCGAGGCCGGGTGGCGTTCTTGCGGGAACGGATCCAGGTTTCCGATCGCCGCTGGCGGAAGGGTGGGCTGTGGGCTACTTTGTGGCAGTGGTTCTGGATACAGGCGTTGTATCTGGCGGGGGTGCCGCCACGCAAGCTGGCGGCGATGTATCGCGACGTGCGCTGATCAGATGCGGCGGCGTTCGGCGAGATGGAGTCTGTCGCCGGGGTTGAGGAAATAATAGGGCTTGCCGTCGGAGCCGGTTCCGTGTTTGGCGTCATAGACCGCTACTTTGCTTGCCCCAACCACTTCAGCGGTGTCGCCTTGAACCACAATGGCTGTGCTTTCATCGATGCCAATGCCAAGCAGGTGGGTGTGCTTTTGAATGACGGGCACAAGGTCGTCCTGGCGGTTGCGCTTCAGCAGGTGCTGATCGACGGCGACGTTGCGGAGAAAGCCCATACCTTGCTCGTAGCCGGGCGCCATCATGATGGTGTTGCCCTCGCGCGCGCCGCGGACGAGGTAAGAACCTTGAATGGTTGCGCCGGCAGACGATCCGCCGATGACTCCGCCACGATCGAGCAGCCGCCAGAGTTCCTTGTGGGTGCGGGTGTTGAGATAGGAATCGACGAGACGCCACTGGCGGCCGCCGCCGAACCAGACGCCACCGGCCTTGCGAATCGGCGCCGTGAAAGCTTCGCTGTCGGCGACTTTGCGGTCGCGAGTGTGGAGCACGGTGACATGGGGCACGCCGGCTTTGGCGAGGAATTGCCGCTTGAGCCATTCGTCATCGTAATTCTCACCTTCGGCGGCCGTGGGGATGAAAACGAACGGCGCATTCTTCCCACCTGCCAGTTCGAGGAAGCGATTGACGATGGCCGGCGGCATGGTCCCCCCACCGGCGACAACCAACGAACCGCGCTCGGGCCCAACCTTTGTCTTGGCGGCGGAGGCGAGTAGACCGCCCCCCATGGTTCCCAGAAACAATCGGCGATCGAGCATGGTTATTTATCGCTTTTACCACGAACCATGGGCACGAAGATGACAGGGATCACACTGCGCTTGGAGATCCTACCGTCTTTGCTTTTTTCGATCACCATGAGATGCTGCTCGCGGCCGCCTTCGGGGGCAACCAGTCTCCCGCCGGGCTTCAACTGGTCAATGAGAGCCTGCGGAATCTCCGGAGGGGCGGCTGTGAGGATGATGCGGTCAAAAGGAGCATGCTCAGGCCACCCATGGTAACCGTCGCCATGGCGGACCGTGATGTTGTTGCAGCCGGTGCGTTGGAACACTCTGGCGGAAGAGGCCGCGAGTTCGGGAACAATCTCAATGGTGTAGACGTGTTTGGCGAGCTTGCTGAGGATGGCCGCCTGGTAACCCGAACCGGTGCCGATCTCCAGAACAATCTCCCACGGTTTTGTTTCCAGCAACTGCGTCATCAGCCCGACGATGTAGGGCTGCGAAATGGTCTGCCGGTAGCCGATGGGCAGGGGTCGGTCTTCATAGGCATGGGCCTGTAGCTCGGCGGGCACGAATTCATGGCGGGGTGTGGACCGGATGGCCTCGAGTACGCGCGGGTCGTGGATGCCCCGCGCTTCCAGGTGTTCCTTGACCATGGTCAGCCTCGCTTTCAGATATGGGTCAGCCGCGAACAGGAAGAAGGCACAGGCGATCGCGGTCCTCATAACTTCAGCCTGAATCAATTCCTCGCCGGGGACAAGGGACGTGGCATTCCGCCTACAATGGATGAGACCCATGGCTCAGGACAGGATGACTTCCCGCACCAATATTCCCGTGGAAACGACAGGACTGCTGCGGCAACTCGGCGTGGTGAGCGCCGCGGCGCTGGTGGTATCGAACATGATCGGTACCGGCATTTTCACCACCAGCGGGTTTCTTGCGGGAGACCTGGGCGAACCGGAGCTTGTATTGGGCATCTGGATTGTGGGCGCGCTCTGCGCGCTGGCCGGGGCGTTTTGTTATTCCGAACTCGGCGTGAATTTCCCGAGCTCCGGTGGGGAGTATGTGTACCTCACCAACGCGTTTGGTCCGTCGTGGGGGTTCATGACGGGGTGGATCAGCTTTGTCGCCGGATTCTCGGCGCCGATCGCCACCAGCGCCCTCGCGTTTAGTGAATACCTCGGTTACTTCCTACCCGCGCTACGCATTGAGAATGCGATTTACCAGGTGTCGTTTGGATCGTGGAGCATCGTGGTGGGGGGAGGCCAATTGGCTGCCAGTTCGCTGATCGTGTTTCTGACGGTGCTGAACGTGGTCGGTGTGCAACGTTCGGCACGCTTCCAGACGGTGTTCACGAGTCTCAAGGTGGCGGTGATTGTGGCGTTGATCGTGCTCGGTTTCCTGGCTGGCCAGGGCAGTTGGGATCACTTCAGCCAGTCCGCGGTGCGCACCTCGACGACGCCGATTCTGGCGCAATTCGGCATTAGCTTGTTTTGGATTTACGGCAGCTACAGCGGATGGAACGCCGCCACCTACATCGCCGAGGAATTGCGCAAGCCGGAACGCACGCTGCCGATGGCGCTGACGGCGGGCACGATCATGGTGGCAATCCTGTACTTCGCGTTGAACGCAGTGTTCATCTATGCGCTGCCGCTCGAGGAAATGAAAGGGCAGATCGCCATCGGAACCATCGCGGCGCGCAAGTTGTTTGGGCCGGAGATCGCTGGGTTGTTCGGAGCGTTGATGGCGGCGGGGCTGGTTTCGACGGTGAACGCGATGGTCACGGTGGGTCCGCGAGTGTATTACGCGATGGCGAAAAACAGGGCGTTTTTCACGGCGGCGGCGAAGGTGCATCCGCGGTGGCATACGCCGGTGAACGCGATTGTGGCGCAGGGCATTGTCTCCGTCCTGATGACATTCATTCCGTTCGGGCTGCTGTTTGTCTACATCGCGGTCACGCTGAATCTCTTTGCAGGGCTCGCCGTGGCGTCGATTTTTGTCTTCCGGCGGCGCCCGAACTGGCAGAGGCTGCCGGTGGTGAGCTTCGCATTTCCCCTGGTGCCGGGATTCTTTCTTATCGTCAGCGCCTGGATGTACTATGTAGGCATCACCAATCAGCCAGTGGTCACGCTGGCCACGGGTCTGACCGTGGGATTGGGAGCATTGATTTATCATTTCCGCATTCGGCAACGCAATTAATACATGGCAGAAATACTGGATGGAAAACTGGTCCGCGACGCGATTCTTGCGTCGCTCAAACCGCGGATTGCGGCACTCGATGAACTCCAGCGCCCACCCGGGCTGGCAGTGGTGCTGGTGGGCAACAACCCGGCCAGCGAGATCTACGTTCGCAGCAAGGTGAAGGCGTGCGAAGAGTTGGGCATCGTCAGCGAGAAGCATATGCCGACTTCCGACGTGACCACCGAAGAGTTGTTGTTTCTGGTGCGATCGCTGAATCAGCGTCCGGATATCGACGGGATCCTGGTGCAGTTGCCGCTGCCGGCGCAAATCGACGAGCAGCAGGTATTGATGGCCATCGATCCAAACAAGGACGTGGATGGATTCCACCCCGTCAGCGCGGGGCATTTGATGGCGAACCGTCCGTGGTTCCGCCCCTGCACTCCGGCGGGCGTGATGAAGTTGCTGGCGCACTTTCACATTCCGATTGCCGGAAAGCGCGCCGTGGTGGTGGGGCGCAGCGATATCGTCGGCAAACCGATGGCGATGCTGTTGCTGCATGAGAACGCCACTGTCACCATTTGCCACTCCAAGACCACGGATCTTGCAGGAGAATGCCGCCGCGCGGATATCGTCGTGGCAGCCATCGGGCGCCCGGCATTTCTTACTCCGGATTATGTTTCTCCACACGCGGTGGTGATCGATGTCGGGATCAACCGTCTGAAGGACCGCGAGAGTGTCGCGGAGATCTTTGCCAACGACGCAGGGAGGCTGGCCGCGTTCGACAAATCGGGCAGCGTGGTTGTGGGCGATGTGCACCCTTCGGTGTTTCGCAATTGCGCGGCATACACGCCGGTGCCGGGCGGAGTTGGGCCACTCACGATCGCCATGCTGATGAGCAACACAGTGCTCTCGGCCGAACTTCGATTCGGAACACCACAGCTATGATTTCACGCCGTACATTAGTCGGATTGCTGGGCGCGAAGGTGCTGGCCCGCGAGTTGAAACTGAGCCGTTTTGAACTGCACAGCGTGCGCGTACCGTTCGCCGAACGTGTACGCGAGGCGTGGATGGAGAGTTGGAAATACCAAAAGCGCGATCAATCCGACTATGTGCTGCACTTCGTCAAACTCCATACCAGCGACGGACTGACCGGCATCGGGGAAACGAAGATGCCGCGCCCGCAGTCGGAAGCCCTGCTGCGAAGGATGATGGGACAACCCGCGGCTTCGTTTCTGGACGACGACTCGCTGCGCGGGATACTCATCGCCATCTGCGATCTGATGGGGAAAGCCGCGGGCAAGCCGGTTTCGAAGTTGCTCTCTCCCACGGCGAAGGACCGCATTATCCCAACGTGGTGGAGCCAGTGCTTCCCGCCGGCGCTGATGGCATCGGAGGCGAAACTGGGTGCGAGCCTGGGCTATCGTATCCACAAGGTGAAGGCGCGCCCGTGGCACGATCCCGTCGCGCAAGCCGCGGCGATTTGCGCGGTAGTTCCCAAAAATTTCCGCATCTGGGTGGATGCGAATGCGACGTGGGAGACAGTGGACAAAACGATCGCGGTGACCAAGGAACTGGCGCAATTCCCGAATTACTTCGCTATCGAATCGCCGATTCCGCGCGCCGATGTCGACGGATACCGGAAGCTGAAAGGAAAGCTGCCACTGAAGATCTCCGAACACGTCGATAACATCGACCTCGATCTTTGGACGCGGGAGAAACTACTCGATGCGTGGGTTTCCGGCACACCGAAGCTGGGGAAGTATGCGCGAGATTTATCGGCGCGCGCCGTCGCCGCGCAGCGCCCCATCTGGATTGAGCATTCCATCGACAACGGCATCGCGCAGGTGTTTCAGGCGCATCAGACGGCGGCGTTGCCGGGGATCGAATACTCCATTGCGATCACCCACGTACTGGAGGATGACTGCATGGCGGAGCCATTCACGGTGCGCGACGGCTACTACCGCATTCCCAACAAACCGGGCCTGGGAGTGACGCTGGATGAGAGCGCACTGGAGAAGTACAGGTTAGCCGAATAGTTCCCGTAGCGGCAGCGAAAAACCTGGCAACAGCGGGTCTGTCAGGCGATCGTCTCCCCGAAAACGGCAGACGCTCCAATCCGGCTTGCAGACGTCGATGCTGCATCCTTCCGGATCGACGATCCACACGCTACGCGCGCCGTTGCCGAGGTAGAAGTGCACGCGGTCGAGCAAGTCATTGAATCGCTGCTCGGGCGAAAGAATTTCGATCATGATCGCCGAGGCGCGATCGGCGTAATCGGCGATCTCCTTGGAGCCGGCCACGAACACCATGTCCGGAAGATAGATGCGAGTATCCGCTTCCGGGCCGAAGCGGTGATGCCACTCCGAATGCGGCCGGCCCGCATTGTGCGTGCGGCCGTAGGCCAGAAGCGCGGCGCCAAGAATTACCAGGCAATCGGCGTGCAGATCGTTCGGAATCGGTTTGTCCCGAACCTCGCCACCCACGTATTCCGCACGTTTGCCACACTCCCGAATCAGTTCCGCGAAAGGCGGACAATTGGTAGCGGTCATGCCTTCATCGTAGCTACTTTGCCGCTCGAAGGTCGTAGCAGAGCAAACGGGGCGTGGTGCCGTTGATGGCGTCGCGCGAGTGCTGGCTGATGTAGAGCAGTCCGCGGCTGAGAACCGGAGCCGACCATGTCTCGCGCGCGGCGAAAAGCCACGCACGCGCCAGTTCCTTGTATCCCTTGGGCGAAAGGTCCATCCAAAGCAAGTGGCCCAATTCTCCGAGAGCGAGAAAATGTCCATCGACATGCAGCAATGTTCCGCGAAATGTGCCCAGCCGTTGCGTGCGCTGCTCGCCCTGGACGAGGAAGCTCTCGTCCCATTCCGGCGTCACGCGCCACATCACTTTTCCCGTTTTGCGCTCCACGCAAACAAGGGATGCGTCGGGTTCGTTGCGTCCGTCGAATGCATAGAGATATCCGTCTTTCTCAATCGCCGTGTTGAAGTGGGTCCCGATCTCTGGGGATGTCCAGACAACGGTGTGCTTCATGGCGGGAGAGATATCGAGCAGCGCTCCTCCGGTCTTGTAGGAAGCCGACACAAAGACCTGGTTGCCGGCGACGACCGGCGAGGCCGCATTCACGGACTCGTAGCTCTTGCTGCGCCAGGGGAACTGAAAATCGATGGCGCCGTTGGCGGGATCGATGGAATACAGGCCGCCTGTAGGCGGATTGCTTTCGCCGCCGGCGAACACGAAGACGCGGCGTTTTCCATGGATTGTGGCCGGTACGGGGGAGGCATAACTGGGACCCCATTCCTTTCCGGCGCCCCACAGCATCTTGCCTGTCGTTTTATGAAAAGCGGCTACGCTGGGACCGTTCGGCGCACCGATGTTGACGATGAGCAGATCGCCCTCCAGAAGCGGAGTGGTGGCGGTGCCGAAGAAATCCTGCGGCACTTTGAACTCGGATGCAATATTGCGCGACCAGTGCAGCTGGCCAGTCTGCAAGCGCAGGCAATGCAGTTTGCCCTCCGCGCCGTAGGTGTAAACGCGGTCGCCATCGATGACCGGACTGGAACGCGGTCCGTTGTTATAGCCATAGCGGTCTTCAAACTGCGTTTCGTAGCTGAATTCCCAATACTTCGCGCCCGTCTCGGGATGGAGGCATTCCACCTTTTCGCGATTGCCCTCGCGATGCATGTAAACAAGGTAATCGCCGGCGATGGCGGGCGAACTGTAGCCGGTGCCTTTCTTCATCTCCCAGACAAGCTTTGGGCCGCTCTTTGGCCAGGATTTCAGCAGCTTGGTTTCCGTCGAATAGCCGTTGTGCCGCGGTCCCAGGAACGACGGCCAATCGTGCGTTACAGCGCCGGCAGGCAGCGGCTTCGGCTTGCCGTGGAATTTCACGGCGGGGTTCGGCTTTGCCGCGGGCGCGGCAACCGGGGGCAGATCTTTCACTGTGGGAGGCGCCGGGTCTTTGAATCCATCGGCGGCAGCCAGAGCAAACAGGAGAACAAATCGGGTCACTTTTGTTTCTCCAGAGTCGACCGGTAGTGGCGCTCGCGATCGGCGATGTATGCCTGGTAACCTTTCGGGTCGACGAACGGATTAGGCCCATCGGCGCTGATTCGCTTTACCTTTTCTTCCATGTTGTAGTAGACGCCGTGCGCGCCCAGAAAGATGTCGCAGGGCAGGGTCTTCCAGACTTTGAAGCTACGGGCGAAATCCGCGGCGATCTCCGGATAGGCGGCGTTGTTCACCAGTTGGTAGCCGGGATTCACGTTGGGCGATCCGACAATCACGACATCGTACGTCTTGCCCCTGTCTTTGGCCTTCATGGTCCAGGTGGTGCAGCCGCGTGTATGGCCCGGCGTGTGCACGGCAACCAGCGTGATGCCCCCCAGCGTTACCTTCTCCCCGTCCTTGAGCACCTTATCGACCTTGCATGGCTTCCATCCGCCCTTGTACAGGTACTGCCCTTCCCCTCCCGTGCGGACAACATCTTCGTCGCCCTGCATGACATACACCTGGGCGCCCGTCAACTCCTTGACCAGAGCGTTCCCGGCCACGTGATCGCCGTGAGCGTGGCTGGTGAGGAGGATTTTGACATCCTTAAACTGAAATCCCAGTTTTTCGACGTTTTGCCGAATGATGGGCACCGTCCGATCGAAGCTGGAGTTGATCAGGATGTGTCCCTGCGGCGTGGTAATGAGATAGCTGGAGAGTCCCTTGGAGCCGACGTAGTACAGGCCGTCGGCAATGCGATGTGGATCGAAAGGTTCATTCCAATCGCTTTGGGCGGAGAGCAGAAAGGCCCAGCCCAGGATGGCCATGGAGACACGAAACGTCATTCGGCCATTATACGTTCCCGCCGCCTGGAATCCTCATTACGGAGAACGCGAAGGCGGCGGAATCCACATGCGGGAAACCCTCCATGAATTGAGATTGCCGCCGGCCTCAAACGCGATTAATGAGGCTGGCCACGTAGCCGCCACCGAAGCCATTGTCGATATTGACCACGGTGACGTTGCTGGCGCAACTGTTCAACATTCCCAACAGCGCGGCTAATCCATTGAAACTGGCGCCGTAGCCGATGCTGGTGGGAACGGCGATGACGGGGCATGCCACCAATCCGCCAACAGCGCTCGGCAGCGCGCCTTCCATGCCCGCGACAACCACGCATACTTTGGCTTCGCGCAGTTTGTCGAGGTTGTGGATGAGACGGTGAATCCCGGCAACGCCCACATCGTGGATGGCAACCACATCGTTGCCCATCACTTCGGCGGTGATCTGAGCTTCTTCGGCCACTGGGATATCGCTGGTGCCGGCACAAATAACGGCAAGCTTTCCCTTGCCACGCATGGTGCGGTCCCGCCAAAGGCGGAAGGCTCCGCTCAGCGGAAAATGTTCACCTTCCGGAAATCGGTCCTTCAGCAGAGCCGCAGCGGCAGGCTCGGCGCGGGTCACTAACAGATTCGATGCTCCGCGTTCCATCAATTTTTCGGCAATCGCCACGACATGCTGCGGTGCTTTTCCTTTGCCGAAAATCACTTCCGGAGCGCCATTGCGGATCGCGCGGTGATGATCCACCTTGGCGAATCCCAAATCCTCGAAGGGCATATGCCGCATGCGATCGAGCGCCGCATCGATTTCCACGGCGCCGGTTTTCACTTGTTCCAGCAACAGACGAAGTTGGTTCTGATCCATGATTAAAAGCTCAGCTTCATACCTTTCCGTAGGCCGTATTTCTCGGCCATGCCGGCGGCCAATTCGAGCACGAACTGAGACTCCTCGGCTCCGCCATAGTGCGGGCAGCGCACGGGGTCACTTTCCGTGCATCCCGGCGTGTTGGCCGACATCTCTACAATCGTGTGGTCCTTGTCCATCCAAATGATGTCGAGCGGCACCTTCACGTTGTACATCCAATACGAAAAACGGCCGGGCTTGGCATGTACAAAGAGAAGCCCCCGGTCTTCGGGCAGAGCGGAGCGGAACATCATTCCGTTCATCATGTCCTCACGCCGTGTGAGGATTTCGGCTTGAACGATCTGCCCGCCCGGCATGGTGATCTGGCGCATATTCATGGCATCGATCTTTTCCGAGGATTCCCCGCAACTGTACAGGAACAGGCAGACACAAATCCAGATGAGAACACGTAGCAGCATGAAATAAAATGGTAACAGCCTTCGGCACTCCATCAGAAATGGAATCGTTCCTCACACGCGTGCGCATGACGCTCGACATGATCAAGTTCGAGCATTCCGTGTTTGCTTTGCCATTTGCCCTGACGGGTGCGCTGCTGGCATGGCGCGACGCGGGTTTTCCCACCGGTGCGTTTGGAACAAAGTTGGGGTGGATTGTTTTGGCGATGGTGGGCGCGCGGTCGGCGGCGATGGCATTCAACCGGCTGCTGGATGCGTCGATCGACGCGCGAAACCCACGCACAAGGACGCGGCACATCCCCGCGGGGCTGCTATCGAAGCGCTTTGCCTGGGGCTTCACTCTGGTTTCCTCGGCGGCGTTCTTCGCGGCCTCGGCGGCGCTGAATCCACTGTGCCTCAAACTTTCCCCGCTCGCTCTGGGCGTGGTGCTGTTTTATTCCTTCACCAAGCGCTTCACTTCCTTTTCGCATCTGGTGCTTGGGTTTGCGTTGGGCATTGCGCCGGCGGCGGCGTGGATCGCTGTTCGCGGCACGCTCGATGCGCGGATCGTCTGGCTGACGGCCGCGGTAACGCTGTGGACAGCGGGATTCGATATCATCTACGCCTGCCAGGACTACGAATTCGATCGCACCGCCGGGTTGTTCAGCATTCCCCGCCGTTTCGGCATTTCCGGGGCGCTCACCATCTCGCGCCTGTTCCACGGGGCGATGTTATTGGCCTTGGCGGCGCTGGTACTGGCTTTCGACCTGGGCGTTGTAAGCTGGCTGGGCGCGGCACTCGTCGCGGCGTTACTGGTTTACGAACAAAGCCTGGTGAAGCCGAACGATCTGAGCCGCGTCAACGCAGCCTTCTTCACCGTGAACGGGTGGGTCAGCATGCTATTCTTTGTATTCTGGGCCGCCGATATCGTCTTCCTTTCGAAACCCTAAACAATGCAACTGGAACCTATCTTCGACGACAAGCGCCTATTGCCCCTGTTGAACAAAGTGCGGGCAGGAGAACGCCTCAGTTTTGCTGATGGAGTGACGCTATACCGATCGCCCGACGTTCTGGGTATTGGCTATCTGGCAAACATCGTGCGGGAGCGGCTGAATGGGAACGTCACCTACTTCAACGTGAACCGCCACATCAATCCGACGGATGTATGCGTGGCCAGTTGCCGGCTTTGCGCGTTCGGCAAGAAGGCGCGCGATCCCAAGGCCTACACCATGTCTCTCGAACAGGTGTGGGAGACCGCCGGAAGGGGTTATAGCGAAGCCGCCACCGAGTTTCACATCGTCGGCGGACTACACCCAGAATTGACGCTCGATTGGTACTGCCAGATGCTGCGCGGGCTGAAGGAACGTTTCCCACAGGTTCATCTCAAAGCCTTCACGATGGTGGAGGTTTCGTTTCTCGCCCAGCGTTCGAAGCTCTCCGTGCGCGAAACGCTGGAGCGTCTCCGCGACGCCGGCATGGATTCGCTGCCCGGCGGCGGCGCGGAAATCTTCATCGAACGCGTGCGGCGCATCATTTGCGATCACAAGATCGACGGGCAGGAATGGCTGAATGTGGCGCGCACCGCGCATCAGATCGGGCTGAAATCGAACTGCACGATGCTCTACGGCCATATCGAAACGGCTGAGGATCGCGTGGATCATTTGGTCCGGCTGCGTACGCTACAGGATGAGACGGGTGGGTTCGTGACGTTCATTCCGCTGGCGTTCCATCCCGACAATACGCCGTTGCACCACATCCCCAAGACCACGGGCTTCGACGATCTGAAGAACATCGCAGTCTCGCGCCTGATGCTGGACAACATCCCGCACATCAAGGCCTATTGGATCATGATGACGGAGAAGATCGCACAGATCGCGCAGCGTTTCGGCGCCGACGATATCGACGGCACCGTGGTGGAAGAGCGCATTTATCATGACGCCGGCGCCACGACGAGCCAGTCGATGCGCCGCGGCGATCTGCTGCGGCTCATTCGCGAAGCAGGCCGCGAACCCGTGGAACGCGATACGCTGTACCGGCCCGTGGAACGCTCCGAAACGACATTCACGGTGCTGGTCTGATGCAGCGCATCTGCTTCCTGCTCCGCGTAAAAAAAGATCGGCTGGCCGAATACCGCGAGCACCACAAACAAGTTTGGCCGGAGATGTTGCAGGCTCTGCGCGAGACCGGGTGGCGCAACTACAGCTTATTTCTCAATGAAGACGGGCTGCTGGTGGGATATCTGGAAACCGATGATTTCCAGGCGGCGCTCGAAGGCATGGCATCGCGCGAGGTGAATCACCGCTGGCAAACGCAGATGGCGGACTTTTTCGATCTCGAAGGCGAGCATGCCGATCGGGCCATGGCGCCTCTGACTGAAGTGTTTCATCTCGACTAATTCCATGCCATTGCCACTCCCCTTGCGCGGCATTACCACGCCGCTCGCTACCCCTCTGAAGAACAGCAGCACACTCGATGAAGCCGGCCTGGCACGCCTGGTGCGGCATGTCCTCGACGGCGGCGTGAACGGCCTGTTTATCCTCGGCACCACCGGTGAAGGGCCGAGCCTTTCTCCGGCAGTGCAAAAGCAGGTCACGGCACGGACCTGTGCGGAAGCCAAAGATCGAGCACCGGTGCTGGTGGGCATCACCGATACCTCGTTCGAGGAAGCGGTGGCCGCGGCGGACATGGCGGCGAGCCTCGGTGCGGCCGGCATCGTATACGCCGGGCCTTCGTATTTCACCATCGGGCAGGCCGAGTTGCTCGACCACGTCGGACGGCTGGCCGAGCGTGTGCCGCTGCCGCTGTTTCTCTACAACATGCCCAGCCACACACGAGTCAGCTTCGCTCCCGATACGGTGCGCCAGGCGTGCACGATTCCCAACATTGTCGGCCTCAAGGACAGTTCCGGCGACATGATGTATTTTCAGACGATACGGCGCGTGACTGCCCATCGCGAGAATTTCACGCTACTGATGGGCCCGGAAGAACTGCTGATCTACGGCATGCTGGCCGGCGCGGACGGCGGCGTGAATGGCGGCTCGAACCTCTTCCCTGCCCTGTACGCGTCACTCTTTCGCGCCGCGCGGGATCGCCAGATGGATGAAGCTCTGCGGCTGCATTCCATCGTGCTGGAGGTAAGTGCCTCGATCTATGCAGGCACCTATTCTTCCAGCTATCTGAAGGGCCTGAAGTGCACACTATCGTTGCTCGGATTGTGCGAAGGATCGCTCGCCGAGCCCTATGGAACCCTTGCAGAGGCCGATCGAACCCGCATCGCTGCGAGTCTGGCATCGCTGCGGGAACGGTTCCCGATCCTCGGCTGAGAGTTGCCGAACTTCCGCCGCTACCGGATACTTGGAATTTGATCCCATGCGGCAAATAGCAATCTGTATCGCCTTGCTGGGTTGCGCCGGCGCTCTCGTGGCGCAACCGGCGCAGAAGCAGGATGAAGAGTTCGCCACGCTGGTAAAGCAGTGGACCACGAGGCCGGAGTTTCTTTCTCCGCTGGTGGATCATCTGCCGCGCGTGGAGGGTATCCCCACGCCCAAAGATGTCCTTGGGTATCACATCGGCACGCCGCAGAAGCTCACACGCACGGCGGAGATCTACAAGTATTTCCGTGCGCTGGCGGCGGCCTCGCAGCGCGTGAAGGTGATGGAGATCGGCAAGACAGATGAAGGGCGGGATTGCCTGGTGGTGTTTATCGGCTCAGAGGAGTCCATCCGCGAACTGGAAAAGCATCGGGCGAATCTGGCGAAGCTCGCCGATCCGCGCACCATCAGCGCGGCGCAGGCACAGGAGATCATTGCTCAGACCAAACCCATCTACCATCTGATGGCGGGACTGCACAGCAGCGAAACGGGGCCGCCGGAAATGCTGATGGAACTGGCATACCGCCTCGTTGCCGAAGATACGCCGCTGTTGCGAAAAATTCGCGACAAGATCATCGTGTCGTTGACTCCAGTGTCGGAGCCCGACGGCCGCGACCGCTATGTCGACTGGTATTACTTGCACAAGATCGACGAAAAAACGGAAGAAGACCGCATTCCCGGACCGCCCTATTGGGGCAAATACATCTTCCACGACAACAATCGCGACATGCACTATTCGCAAGTGAGCATGCGCAACCTGCTGAGTTGGTACTTGCAGTGGCACCCGCCGATCATGCATGACCTGCATGAATCGGTGCCGTTCCTGTACACGTTCAGCGGACAGGCTCCGCAGAATCCAACGCTCGATCCGATCCTATACGCGGAGTTGCCGTGGTTCTCCAATTACGAAATGACCACGGCGATGCGTTACGGTTTGCCGGGCGTGTGGACGCATGCGTTCGTGGACATGTGGTCACCGGGGTATCTGGGGTTCATGTCGTCGAATCACAACGGAATTCTTCGCATGTATGAGACCTTCGGCAACGGTGGAGCAAACACCATGAAGCGAAAGGTGGTTCCGCCCGATGCTCGACCTGGCGCTAACAATGCCACCAGCCGCCAGTGGTACCGGCCATCGCCGCCCTACGCCGAAGTGGAGTGGTCCATGCGCAACAACACCAATTACATGCAAACGATGGTGCTGGCCGCGCTCGATTTGACTTCGTCTTTTCCTGAGGTCGTGCTCGACAATTTTTACCGCAAGAGCCGGAACTCCATCGAATCGGGACGCAATGAAGCGCCCTACGGATATGTGATTCCGTCGGGGCAAAAGGATATGACCCGCGTGGCGTGGCTGGTGAATACGCTGCGGCTGCAAGGGATCGAAGTGGGACGCTCGACGGCCGGCTTTGAAGTGAAGGAGGGCAAGTTCGGCGACGGCTCGTTCGTCATCAAGCGCGATCAGCCCTACGGCAGGCTTGCCAAAATTCTCCTGGAAAAGCAGGTATTTCCCGATCCGGCGCTGCGCACGTACGACGATACGGGCTGGACGATGGGCCTTCTGGCGGGAGTCACCGTGCAGGAGATTGCCGACAAGGCGGTGTTGGGCGTGGCCGTGCAGCCCGTCGACAAGCTGGATTGGCGCGGCACGCTGAGCGGATTTCCCGCGCGTTCGGCTTACGTGATCCCGCACAACGGCGCGAACGGCATGATCACGCTCCGATGCCGGCTGCGGGATCTGAAATTCGAAGCAGCGGAGAAGGCTTTTGCCGTAAATGGGACCAATTACCCGGCGGGATCGTTCCTGATTCCAGTGCAGGGCCCGAATGAGAACCTGCACCAGCGGATCAAGCTGGCCGTGGAGGAGTTGGGACTACAGGCGATTGCGCTGGAGAACATGCCCGAGGTGGCCAAGCATGAAGTGGAAGTGCCGCGGCTAGCCCTTTTCAGCACCTGGGGCAACACCCAGGAAGTGGGCTGGGTGCGGCATGCGCTGGATATGTTCGAGGTGCCTTACGAGCTGATCTACAAGGAGCGCATCAAGGCCGGTAAACTCCGCGAGGCCTACGATGTGATCCTCATCCCCAGCCAAGGGCGCTCCGCGAAGGGTTTGGTCTACGATATCGACTCGCGCGACCGTGCGTTGCCGTATAAAAAATCGGAGCAATATCCAACGCTGGGGATGTATGGGGAATCCGACGATATTTCCGGCGGCATGGGATTGGCGGGTGTGCTGGAACTGGAGAAATTCACCACCAGCGGCGGCACGCTCATCACGCTCGGCGCGGCGAGTTTCTTCCCACCCGAGTTCGGACTGACCAAGCGGGTGGATGTGGCGCGGCCCTCGCCGCAGTTCTACGCTCCAGGACCGATTGTCGAAGCACAGATCGAACGGCCGGACCATCCGTTGTTTTATGGGTACACAGCGAAGACGTTGCCCGTGCGCTATGCCAACGGCCCGCTGCTAGTGGTGCCGGAAAAGGACAAGAACCAGGTGTTGATGAAATTCACCGGTGAGGAGAAAAGCGTGCTCAGCGGGTTGATGCGCGGCGTGACGGAAACGCGCAACCGCGCCGCGATCGTCGATGTGGCTTCGACCTCCGGACGCATCATCGTCTTCGCCACCAACCCCTGCTACCGCTGGCAAAATCACGGCGAGTTCAATCTGTTGTTCAACGCGATTCTGCATTTCAATGACAAGCCCTGAAGCGCGGTGGATGGTTGTTGCCGATGATTTGACTGGTTCCGCGGACACGGGCAGTCCTTTCGCCGAGCGCGGCTATTCTTCCTGCATCTGGCTGCACGGCCGCCGGCCGTCGATGGAATGCGATGTACCCGTGTTCGAAACCACGTCCCGGCACTGCGCCGCGGAAGAAGCGTATCGTCGCGTGAGGGAAGCGATCGAGAAATATCGCCGGCCAGGCGACCGGGTATTCAAGAAACTGGATTCCACATGGAAGGGAAACCTGGCCGCCGAACTGCGCGCGCTGCACGATGCCACACAGGCCGAGGTGCTGCTCGCGCCGGCGCATCCGCGCATGGGGCGCACCCTGCGCGATGGCCGGCTCTTCGTGCACGGCGAGCCCACGGGGATGCATCTGCCATCGCTCCTGCGCGAACAGGGATTGCACGATGCGCCATGGCTGCGGCTGTTCGATTCCTTGGACGATATCCCGGGCGGTGAAGCCTATGCCGGCTCGGGCGGACTGGCGCAGCGGATCGCCGAGGCATTGCCGGAACGCGCTTTCGATCCACCCCGCGATACCCCACGCGAAGTCACGGTCATCATCGGGTCCGATCAACCTGCCACGTTACGCCAGCGGGAGCGGCTGATCGAAACCGGATGGAGGGGCCGCATCCTCGATGTGCGCCATGAAGCGCTCGATGGCGCATGGTTCCGTGGCGTGTGCGGAGAATTGCAGGGAGCGCTGGTGATCTGCGGAGGCGACACGGCTATCGCCGTTGCGGACCAATTGGGCGCGCATGGCATCCGCTTGCGCGGTGAGAGAATCCCTGGCCTGCCGTGGGGCTGGTGGATCGGCGGCCGGCTGGATGGCGAACGGGTCGCCACCAAATCCGGAGGCTTCGGCGGAATTGAGACAATTGTGGAAGCGGTGCGCCTGATCGCCTGCGAAGGAGAAACTGGAGTTTGAAACCGAAGATTGCGATTACCATCGGGGATCCCGCCGGTATTGGCCCGGAGATCACGTTGAAGGCCCTCAGCGACGAATCGCTGCGTGCATCGGCACACTGGATTGTAGTGGGAGATCGCCGCGCGCTCCAGATGACGGATGCCGCCCGATACAACGCATTGGCCGCGGCCGACATCATTTGGAACGATCCGCAAATGCTTCACTCCGAATTCGCCTTCGGCGAGCGGAATGCGATGTGTGGCCGGGCTGGCTTGGAATATGTCAAGCGCGCAACGCTGCTGTGCATCGAGGGCAAGGCCGATGCCATGGTCACCGCTCCGTTGAACAAGGAAGCCGTGACGATGGCCGGAGTTCCCTTCTCCGGACATACCGAATACATCGCCGAATTGTGCGGATCCTCGGAATCGCGCATGCTGCTGGTAAGCGAACGGCTGCGCGTGGCGCATGTCACGACACACGTTTCCCTGCGGAAGGCGTGTGAACTGAACCCCGATCGCATTCTACGCACCATCGAGATCGCTACGGAATCCGTAAGGCTGATGGGCTTCACCGATCCGCGCGTGGCCGTATGCGGATTGAATCCGCATGCCGGCGAACACGGTTTGTTTGGCACGGAGGACGAAGAATTCATCGCCCCCGCCATCGCACGTGCGCAGGCCAAGGGCATCCGTTGCAGCGGACCGCATGCCGCCGATACCCTGTTTTTACAGGCCGTGCGCGGTGCCTACGATCTGGTGATTGCGATGTACCACGATCAGGGACACATCCCCATCAAGCTGCTCGATTTCGAGCGCACGGTAAATGTGTCGATCGGGATTCCGATCATCCGCACCAGTGTGGATCACGGCACGGCATTCGATATTGCCGGTAAAGGGATCGCCGGTGCGGAGAACATGCAGGCGGCGATGCGGCTGGCGGCGACGATGGCCGCCAGCCGGGTAGCTGTTTAGAAGCGCTGGCGCTTCTTCCAGAACGGTATCTTTCCGCCGGCTTTCACCGCCGGTTTCGGTGCGATTTTCGGCTCTTCACGCGGGATATCCTCGCCCGTTTCCTGCCGCTGTAGGCGGATGTTCAACGCGCGTTCGATCTTGCGGATCTCGGAACGCTCCGAGCGTGTGCCGAAGGTGCTGGCCACTCCGCGAGCCCCCGCGCGGCCAGTACGGCCGACACGGTGGATGAAATCCTCGGGAATCTGCGGTAGATCGTAGTTCACCACATGGGCGATCCCATCGACGTGGATACCGCGGGCGGCGACATCGGTGGCCACCAGAATGCGGAATCGGCCTTGCTGAAAGCCCTGCAATGCTTCATTGCGCTGGCGCTGCGTGCGGTCGCCGTGAATCGCCGTGGAATGGAATCCGCCGCGCGTCAGCTTGTGTGCCAAGCGGTCGGCGCCATGCTTGGTGCGCGCGAAGACGAGAAACGTGCCGTCTTGCTGGCGCAGCATCCGCTCCAGCAATCCGAGCTTGCGGTCCTGCTCCACCTCATACACATGAAGGCTCACGTTCTCGCAGGGCTTGGTAGTGGAGCCGATGGCCACTTCCACGGGGTTCCGCAGATAGGTACGAATCAGATTCGCCACCGACTTTTCGATGGTGGCGGAAAAGAACAGGGTCTGCCGCGTTTCCGGCGTCGCCGCGAGAATGGTTTTCATCGCCGGCAGGAAGCCCATATCGAGCATGCGGTCGGCTTCATCCAGCACCACGTGGCGCACGGCATGCAGCTTTACCAGCTTGCGGTCCAGGAAGTCGATCAGTCGCCCAGGCGTGGCAATCAGCACTTGCGCACCCTTGCGGATGGCCTGGAGTTGGCGCTGCTCGTTCAACCCGCCGACGACGGCCGCGGACTGGATGCCCGTGCCCTTGGCCAGCTTGATGAAGGTTTCCTGAATCTGCAACGCAAGTTCGCGTGTCGGGCTGAGGATGACCGCAGCCGGTGTTTTCTGTTTCGGTTGCTTTGCCAGCGCTTCGACAAGAGGCAGGACAAAGGCGAGTGTTTTTCCCGTTCCGGTCTGGGCCGTCGCAACGACGTCATGACCTTGGAGAGCGGGAGGGATCGCCTTGGACTGGACCGCGGTGGGGGCCACGAATCCATGATGAGCCAGGTTGCTCGCCAAAGCGGGAGACAAAGTGAGTTCTGTGAAATGGTTCATTCAAAAGTTGGGAAGGAGATCAGCGAAGCCAACTTGGTAGGAAGGTAAGCGGACATCCAACGTACCTTCCTATTGTAGCTGGTTTTGCCTATACCGCGCTCAGGCCAGGTTTGTTCAGCACGGAAGTGTCCATTGTGCCGTCCTTCACGATGAACAATCCGGGGAACTTGTCCACCCATGCCTTATTGGCGGCGGGCACGTATTGCCGTGAGTTCGCCTCAATGGCGGCAACGCCCGGAATGTGCGCGGAAAGGCCGGCGGAATGGATCAGCGACGCGCCGGGACAGGTGAGATCCTGCACGCAGAGGAACAGCTTTTCCTTCTGCACGGCCGCGCCCATCAGCAGCGCCTGGCTCTGCCCTTTGCACGCCTTCAAAGCGGCGCCGGAATATCCCATCCCCTGGGCCACATACAGCGCGGACACTTCGCTCAGCGATTCATCGATCACCACCGGCTTCAGTTTTGCCGCCTCATGCATGACGTTATGCTTGTTCTTTTCGAGGTCGCGGCCGGTGGGCTGCTCAATGTATTGAATCCGTTCGTATCCTTCCGGAGCCTTTTCCTTCACCGTCCGCAAAAATCCAATCAGATAATCCACATTCGGGCATTTTTCATTGAAATCGAGGGAATAAACCCACGCCGACACGCCGCGCTTCTTCTGCGCTTCGGCGGCGGCCTTCTCCACGCGGAGGACGCGCTCGGTATCCCATTTCATGTCGTCGCCATTGAGCTTGATCTTGATGTTGGTCAGCCCGTTATAGGCGATCCACTCCGGCAGCGTTTCGGGCAGCCCGTCATTGACCCGCTGTTTGATATCTGCTTCCGTGATGGGGTCCACCGCGCCCACCAGGTGATACATGGGCATACGCGGCTTGGGCTCTTTCTGCACGTACTGCTCCAGATATTCGCCCTTGAACTTCGGCCCGAGATAGTGCGACAGGTCCTTGGTCATGAAATCGGGGCCATAGGTCTTGTAGCAGCTCAGCCCGTATAGCTTGCCGAAGGCATCGTGCACGGCGGCATCGAACGGGCTAGCGGTGACCAGCGTGCACAGATGCGGAATCGGCTCCTTCAGGTTCAACTGCCGATTCACTTCGAGGGCAGCTTTCAGGAATTCCGGCTCCCATGCCACGCCGTGATCCACCGGATGCCCGTACTCCTTGTAGCCCTGAATGATCTTCTGCATGCGCGAGGCATGTTCCTTCATCGCGTTGAGCGTCTCGTCATAGGACATCGTCTTGGACGGGAAGCTCCAGACATTTCCGAGAGGCATGGAGCCAAAACCCTTGGCCGTCTTGCCGGCGCGGTTCTTCACCGTCACGTTGACGTTCAGCAACGTGACCTTGTCGACAACGGAGCCGCCGAACTTGATGGGCACGCGGTAGGTGAAGTCCTCGTATCCGAAGTCGACGCTCTCAATGGCGACGTCAGTCTCCTTACCGCCCTTGCCGCATCCGGTGATGTAGAACAGGGGCAACGCGGCGGCCGACCGCAGCAGGTCTCGACGAGTGATGGCTGGCATAGATTCGTATTGTATCGGCCTTGGGAACCGCATGGCGACCCACGGTGTCCAAAGGAACAAGAGCGGCGCTGTTCGAATCGAAACGACATTTGGGAGGATATATGTTCGAGCAGTCGATTCTGACTTCGCCACGCGGGGGCGCACGCAGCGCATCGTTCGCCTTATCCGTTGGATCGCAGGTGCTGTTCATCGGCACGGCGCTGATTCTCCCCTTGTTCTTCATCGAGGGGCCGTCGATGACCCGGCTAACGGTGCTTCCGGTGGCGCCCGCCCCACCGCCGCCTCCTCCGCCCGGTGAATTCATCAAACTCGCCGTGGTTCCCAACGTAGTTCGGCGCATGTTCGACGGCTTCCGCCTCACCGCGCCAACACGAATTCCCGAGAAAGTCGCCGACATCGTGGAATCGGAGCTTCCGCCGCTTGCGAATACCAGCGGCGGCGTGCCAGGGGGCGTCGAAGGGGGCGTCGAAGGGGGACTGATCTCCGATATCGCGCGCGCAGCGGCCCAGCAAACACCGCCGCCCGAGGTAGAGAAGCCGGTTTTCCGTGAACAGCCGGCGGCTCCACAACAGCCCACACGGATCGCCACCGGCGGCGATGTGCAAGCTGCCAAACTGGTGAAGCGCGTCATCCCGATGTATCCGCCTCTGGCGCGGCAGGCGCGGATCTCGGGCACGGTAAAACTGATGGGCATTATTTCCCGCGAAGGCCGGATTATCAATCTACAGGTGATCTCCGGCCATCCGTTGCTGATCCCTTCCGCCGTCGAGGCCGTTCGCCAGTGGATCTATGAACCCACTCTGCTCAACAACCAACCGGTGGAAGTGGTGGCGCCGATCGATGTCCACTTTACTTTGCACTGATGCGCTCTTATGGTCACTGCGCGCGCGAGGCCCCTGCCGCGCGCGCGTATAGTCCCTTCGCCCCGAGCCGCTCGCAAACCTCGGTAAACTCCGGCCGAGGCCCCGTCCATTGCAAGGCATCCACATCCGCACAGACCGGAGCATCCAGCGCCAGCGTCGCCAGTTTCCGATACAGAACCGCGTGCCCCCACTGATCGAAGAGCACGTTGCACAGCCGCTGCGCTCCGCGGATCGACGCAGGCCACTTCCGCCAATCGCGCGGGATGCTTTCCAGATGTCCGTATTGCTGTAGCACCACAGCCGCCGATTTCGGCCCCCATCCCGACAAACCCGGATAACCATCGGCGCTATCGCCCACCAGCGCCAGATAATCCGGAATGGAGCAAGGCTTCACACCGTACTTGGCCACCACACCATCTTCATCGAAGGTAATCTTCCGCCGCCGGTCCACTTGCACCACCCGAGTCCCCACGACGCACTGCGCCAGATCCTTATCCGGAGTGCAGATCAATACCTGCTCCACACGCCCGTCGCGCGCCGCAATCGCCGCCGCCGAGGCCAGCCCGTCGTCGGCTTCAAATTTCACCAGCGGCCATACGGCCACACCGAGCGCCGCCAACGCCTCTTCCAAAATCGGGAACTGTGCGTACAGCACCGGGTCCATCCCCTCTCCCGTCTTGTAGCCGCTGTAGAGCCTGTTCCGAAAGGACTCAATCACGTGGTCCGTCGCCACACCCACATGCGTGGCTTCCTTTTCCAACAGCGCCAACACCGACGTCACCACTCCACGCACCGCCCCGATCTCCACCCCACCGGCATCCTGAGCCGGCGGCACCGCATAGTAGTGACGAAACAATTCATAAGTTCCGTCGATCAGATGCACCTTCATACGACATGGCACTTATAGCAAAAAGGGCCGGAGCGTGCACCACACACGCCCCGGCCCCGTCGTACAGGAGTCAGTCCAAATCAGTAGCGGTAGTGATCCGGCTTGTACGGACCATCCGGCGACACGCCGATGTAATCGGCCTGCCGTTGTGTCAGGCGCGTCAGCTTCACGCCGATCTTTTCCAGATGCAACCGCGCCACTTCTTCATCCAAGCGCTTCGGCAGCGTGTAGACATCCACCTTGTAGGTGTCGCGATTCTTCCACAGATCGATCTGCGCCAGCGTCTGGTTGGCGAAGCTGTTCGACATGACGAAGCTCGGATGCCCCGTGGCGCAACCCAGGTTCACCAGCCGCCCTTCGGCCAGCAGGAAGATGCTGTTGCCGGCGGGGAAGGTGTACATGTCCACCTGCGGCTTGATGTTGGTGCGCTTGACGCCCTCCATGTTGTTCAGCCGGTCCACCTGAATCTCGTTATCGAAGTGCCCGATGTTGCACACAATGGCCTGATCCTTCATGTGCTGCATGTGCTCGAGGGTGATGATGTCCACGTTGCCCGTGCAGGTGACGTAGATATCCCCGCGGCCCAGTGTCTCTTCCACCGTCGTCACTTCGAAGCCTTCCATGGCCGCCTGCAACGCATTGATGGGGTCGATCTCCGTCACGATCACGCGGGCCCCCATGCCGCGCAGCGAATGCGCTGAGCCCTTGCCCACATCGCCGTATCCGCAAACCACGGCCACCTTGCCGGCCATCATCACATCGGTGGCGCGCTTGATGCCGTCCGCCAGCGACTCGCGGCAGCCGTACAGATTGTCGAACTTCGACTTCGTCACCGAGTCATTGACGTTGATCGCCGGCACCAGCAGCGTGCCCGCTTCCTTCATCTTGTAGAGCCGGTGCACGCCCGTGGTGGTTTCCTCGGAAACTCCGCGCCACTCCTTCACCAGATCGTGCCAGACGGTCTTGTTCTCGGCGTGGACGCGCTTCAGAAGGTCCTTGATCACCTTCTCTTCATGGCTGTCCGAAGGAGTGTTCACCCAATCGGAACCATTTTCCAACTCGTAGCCTTTGTGGATGAGCAGCGTCACGTCGCCGCCATCGTCCACTACCAATTGCGGCCCCTTCCCGCCCGGATGCATCACCGCCTTCAGCGTGCAGTCCCAATACTCCTCCAGTGTCTCGCCCTTCCAGGCAAACACCGGCACTCCAGCGGCGGCGATCGCGGCCGCGGCGTGATCCTGCGTCGAAAAGATGTTGCAGCTTGCCCAGCGCACGCTCGCGCCGAGGTCGACCAGCGTTTCAATCAGCACCGCCGTCTGAATCGTCATGTGCAGTGAACCGGTCACCCGAACCCCGGCCAACGGCTTCTCCGCGGCGTACTTCTTGCGAATCGCCATCAGGCCAGGCATTTCATGTTCGGCGATGGAGATCTCTTTACGGCCCCAATCTGCCAGGGATAGATCGGCAACCTTATACTCGGCTGCGAGAGTAGGAATGGCTGTTGTGCTCATAGTTCTCTTTCATTCATCAAGAAATCTTGATATGTTGATAATACCTGAACTACATGAATCCGTCAATCTTAAAGTGGTTCCGCTTGTTGGCCGATCCGGCGCGGGTCCGCATCCTCCTGCTCCTCGAAAAGGAAGAACTGAGCGTGGCCGAGCTGCAAGACATCCTGGGCATGGGGCAGAGCCGCATCTCAATGAGCCTGAGCCAGTTACGGCAGGCTGGTCTGGTCGAAGACCGGCGGAACGGCAAACACAGCCTGTATCGGATACACGAAAACCTATTGAGCAACACAGATCTTATCGGACTACTGCGGCGGGCCGCGAGTGAAATCCCCGAAGCAACTCAGGACGCGGCCGCACTCGATCTCACCTTGCGCAAACGCCGCGACCGCATGCGCGCCTACTTCGACGAACTGGCCGGCAAGTTCGGCCGCCATTACGTCCCTGGCCGATCCTGGAAAGGCATCGCCGAGGCGCTCTTGAAGCTGATGCCCCCGATGGTGGTCGCCGACCTCGGGGCAGGTGAGGCCACGTTGTCCCAATTGCTCGCCCAGCGCGCCGAGCAGGTCATTGCCGTCGACAACTCAGACAAGATGGTGGCCTTCGGCCGCGACTTGGCCGCGCGCCACAACCTGACCAATCTGGAATACCGTGTCGGTGATCTCGAAGATCTTCCCATCGCCACTGCATCCGTCGATCTCGCCATCTTCAGCCAGAGCCTGCACCATGCATCGCATCCGCCGAAGGCCGTCGAAGAGGCATGGCGCATTCTCAAGCCGGGTGGGCGAATCGTGGTGCTCGACCTGCTGCGCCACGCCTTTGAAGAGGCGCGCGAGCTGTACGCCGATCTGTGGCTCGGATTCCCCGAGGTGGAACTCGAGACCATGCTCCACAAGGCAGGCTTTGTACAAGTGGAAACGTCCGTCGTCTATCGCGAGCCCGACCCCCCGCATTTCGAGACCCTGCTGGCCCTGGCCGTGAAGAGTTAACCGCGGTTGTTGCGCTTCTGGCTCTTCCAGCCGCGAGCCACCACGAATTCGCCCGGAATGGAATAGCCCCGCCCCATGCGATACGGTGCGATGGTATCCAGGTATTCGACGTATGCCTCGGCACGCGTGCCTGCATCGAACCGCGCATGGGCCATCGCCACGGGTCCGCCGATGAACGCCGCACCCAGCGCATCCTGCTCACTCTCGTAGCGCAGCAACGTCTGGATGCGTTCCACCAGCACATGCGCAAAGCCGGCCGTTTCCATCGCCATGCGCAACGCCTCGCCCGTGCCGAGTTGAAAGAACATCGGACAAACATCGGATTCCACCCGTGCATCCACCACCGGAAAAATCCCGGCCCAGCCACAGCGGTCTCTTCTTCCCCAAACCGCGGCCACGGCGCGCCCGCCCGGCTTCAGCGCCCGATGCATTTCGCGCAACGCCTGCACAGGCTCCGGCACATACATCAGCCCGAGCGCGCAGAGCGCTGCATCGAAGCTTCCGTCGGGCACCGGCAGCGACTCGGCATCGGCGCGTTCAAACATCAGATTGCCCAGTCCACACCGCTCCGCCTGCTCACGCGCACGCCGCACCATCGCCTCAGAGATGTCGGTTCCCGTAACCAAGCCCCGAGGGCCGGCGGCGGCAGCAGCCGGAAAGCTCACCAAACCCGTGCCACAAGCCACGTCCAGCACAGACTCCCCACGCGTAACGTCAGCCATGGCAAGCAGCGCCTGATGCGCCGGAGCCAGTTGCTCGGCCCAATAGGCTTCGTAGTCCGCGCTGGCCTTGTCCCAGCCGTATCGTTGAATGCGCCGCTGTAGTTTCGCTTCCATGATCTACTCCGAAACAACCTCGATGTTCATCCGCACGTCCTGGGGCTTGCCCCACACAGCCAGGTAGGAACTGCAACGGTTCGCCTCTTCCAGCACCGCCCGCACACTCTCCTCCGCGGCCTTGCTGCGTACACGGACGTTGCAGCGCACCTGCCGGTAGCCCGGTTGCGAATCCGTCAATCCGTATTCGGCCGCGGTGTCAAAGTCGGCTTGCACCTCGACGGAAACCTCCTCCAATGCGACACCCCGACGCGCCGCCCACATCGCGTATCCGATGGCCAGGCAACTCCCGAGCGATGCTCTCCCCAGTTGCCCAGGATTCGGCGCACTCCCGGCCCCGCCGGACTTCGGCGGCATATCGGCCCGCAACTTCCAATCGCCCTCCTCAATCTCACAGGCAAGGCCCTCCACCAGCCGTACCTTCGTGATCGCGGTGTTCTGCCCAATGGATGGCCGTAATTGCAGTGCTTTCGCATTGCGTTCCATTACCTCTTTGAGTTGGTCCGTGGCGTTTGTCATGCTGTACCATTACGCGCCTTCCCCGCTCCGATCGGATCATCGCTTGTGACTCGCGTCACGGAGAGACCGGCCCGCGTGCACGATAATGGAGTGGTGAGTCCGACATGGAGAAGAACAGGAATTGCCGCGTGGATCCTGCTGGGCGTTTCGAGCGGCGTCTTCCTCGGCGTAGGATTGTTCACCTTCGGTTATGCCCAAGGTAGTTCCTACCTCACCGATAATCCCGATGCCTGCGCCAACTGCCACGTCATGCGCAATCAGCATTCCGGCTGGCTCCGTTCGAGCCATGGCAAGTGGGCCGTCTGCAACGACTGCCATGCTCCCGCCGGCTTCTTCGCCAAGTACTCCACCAAAGCATTGAATGGCTTCCTCCACTCCTGGGCTTTCACCACACAACGGTTTCCCGACGAAATTCGAATCACGGCTCGCAACTACCGCGTGACCGATGGAGCCTGCATGAAATGCCACGCCGATTTGACCAGCGGAATCAACGCGGCCCGCCACACACGGGCCGCCGTTTCCTGCATCCAGTGCCACTCCGGCGTCGGACATGGAAAGTAAAACCCTATGAGTTCAACCAAAGTAATTACGATCGCGATTGTTGTTACGGCGCTGCTCGCCTTCGGCATTAGCGGACTGCTGGTCAACGTGATGGAGCGCAAACAGGAGGCGCGTACGCCCTTCTTCCAGGTCGTCGAGCTGAACGACGATATCGATGATCCCGCCGTTTGGGGACGGAACTTCCCGCTCCAGTTCGCCAGCTACAAGTCTACGGTCGACATGACACGCACCCGCTACGGCGGCAGTGAAGCCTTGCCGCATACCCCCACCCAGGCCGACCCGCGGCTGGTCTACTCGCAAAGCAAGATCCAGGAGGACCCCCGCCTCAAGCGCATGTGGCTCGGCTACGCCTTTTCCGTCGACTTCCGCGAAGAACGCGGCCATGCCTACATGTTTTTGGATCAGCAGACCACACGCCGCGTGACCGAGTTCAAACAGCCCGGCACCTGCCTCAATTGCCACGCCTCCGTCTACACCGTCTACCGCAAACTCGGCAACGGCGATATCATGGCGGGTTTCGACAAGATGAATCAGATGCCGTACGCCGAAGCCGCCTCGCACGCCAAACATCCCGTTTCCTGCATCGATTGCCATGAGCCGAAGACCATGCAACTGCGCGTCACCCGCCCGGCCTTTATCGAGGGCATGCGCGTGTACAAGGCGTCCCAGGGCGTGCAGAACTACGACGTCAACAAACAGGCCACCGCCGCCGAGATGCGCAGCTATGTCTGCGGCCAGTGCCACGTCGAATACTACTTCAAGGGCCCCGAGAAGCGTCTTACCTTCCCCTGGCACAAAGGCCTCAAGGTGGAACAAATCACCGCCTACTACGACGAGGTCAAGCACAAAGACTTCGAGCACAAGGAAAGCGGCGCCCCAGTGTTGAAAGCCCAGCATCCGGAGTTTGAAACCTACAACCAGGGCGTGCACGCCCGCGCCGGAGTCTCCTGCGCCGACTGCCACATGCCCTATAAACGCGAAGGCGGCATGAAGATCAGCGATCATCATGTGCGCAGCCCGCTGCTCAACATCAACCGAGCCTGCCAGGGTTGCCATCACTTCCCTGAAGAGGAAATGAAAGCGCGTGTCGAACAGATTCAAGACCGCTTCTGGGCGACGCGCAATCATGCCATGGACGCGCTCATGGACCTCATCACCGACATCAAGGCCGCCAAGGAAAACGGCGCCACCCCGGCCGCCCTCGGCAAAGCTTGGGACTTGCAGCGCAAAGCGCAGTTCTACCTCGATTTCGTCGAAGCCGAAAACTCCACCGGGTTCCACGCCCCGCAGGAAACCATGCGTGTGCTCGCTGAATCCATCAACTTCTCGCGCCAGGGGCAACTCGCCGTGCGGGAAATCCGTCCGGCTCAGTAACCCGACCGGCGGGCCGCGTCAACACATACCCGAGCAGGCCCGCCGTCGACAACCCCAGTGCGTTGGCAGACCCGTGCAACAAGGCCATGCGCGGAATCGGCAGCCACAGGGCGCCTTGAAACTCGCTTACCGCATAAGCCGCCGCCAAACCCATCGAGATCACCGTGGACGCGGCGGCGATGCTGAAGCACAACGAAGAAGCTCTGCCCGTCCGTCCCAGCATGGCGTTGAGCAGCGCCATGCCCGCCACAAACACCACGCCCAAGGCCAATCCGAACGCCGCGGCAATCTCGACCCATCGCGACAGCGCCATCCCCAGGGCAAGCAGCGGAGTCCCGCCCACCACGGCCCACGCAGCCATGCGATACAACAGCGACCCGGCCTGTTCTCCCAGCATCCGCCCGGTCATTGCCGTGAACACGCAGGCGGCAAATCCCGCGTAGTGAAAATGGATCGCCGCCAACAGAATCATTTCATCGCGCAGGCCCAACGGGCGATCTCCCAGCCGCGCCAGCACCATCCAGAATCCACCCACCGCCAGATACATCATCCCCGCATGCAGCGCGAATTCTTCCACCGGCCTCATCCTTCGCGCCAACATCCGCATCGCGCCCTGCCGTGCCACCTCCACCGTGAACAGAAACCATGGCATCGCCAGCGCCGCCGCCATCCATCCCGAATCGACGCAAAACGACACCGCCCCCACCGCCCCGGCAGGATACACCAGTTTCCGGCTCCGCTGCGTCAACCCCGCAAGCGACACCCCCAATGGAGCCACCACCAGCAGCGCATAGGGAACAATTAGATCGAGCAGCGTCATCCGGCGCCAACAATATCCAGATAGCGCACCACCGCGTCAATCCCCCGATAGAAATTCGGCAAATACAGCTTTTCGTTCGGCGCATGCAGGTTGTCATCCGGCAGCCCGAAGCCCATCATCACACTCGGTATCCCCAAATGCTCATCGAACAGTCCCGTGATCGGGATCGACCCCCCGCTCCGTACATACACCGTCTGCTTTCCGAAGACCTCCGTCATCGCATCGGCGGCAGCACGAATGAAACGGTTGTCCGGATTGATCAGCGACGGCGCAGCACCGTGCAACAGCTTGAACTCCGCGGTCACGCCTCGCGGGCAAGCCGCCGCCACAGCCTTCTGAATCTGTTCCACGGCCTCGTCCGGCCGCTGGTCCGCCACCAGCCGGGCGCTCAGTTTCACCACCGCCTGTGCCGGAATCACTGTCTTCGCCCCTTCTCCGGTGAAGCCTCCGCGAATCCCGTGCACTTCCAGCGTGGGCCGCGCCCACAGCCGCTCAAACAGCGAGTATTCCGGCTCTCCCGTCAACGCCCGCACACCCAACTCTTCCTCGCGATACTTCGCTTCGTCGAACGGCAGCCGCGCCCACGCCTCCCGTTCCTGCCGCGCCGGAGCCTGCACCCGGTCATAAAAGCCAGGAATGAGTATATGCCCGTCGCGATCCTTCAGCGCCGTGAGGATCTCCGCCGCGGCCATCAGCGGATTTGGCGCGGCGCCACCGTACACGCCCGAGTGCAGATCCTGCTTCGCGCCCTTCACAATCAACTCGCCGTAGACAATTCCGCGCAGCCCGATGCACAGCGTCGGCACCTCCGGCGCGAACATCTCGGTGTCGCAAATCACCGCCGCATCGGCGTGCAACCGCGCAGGCTTCGACGCCACGTAAGCAGTGATATGCTCCCCGCCGGCTTCCTCCTCTCCTTCGATGAGGAACTTCACGTTCACCGGCAACGCGCCGCGCGTGGCCATCAGCGCCTCCACGGCCTTGATCAGAATCAGCGTCAACCCTTTATCGTCGGCCGCGCCGCGGGCATAGATATTGTCCCCGCGGATTTCCGGCTCAAACGGCGGCGAGATCCATTCGTTCAACGGATCGGGCGGTTGCACGTCGTAATGGCCGTAGAACAGCAGCGTCGGCTTCCCCGAGGCATGCAGCCACTCGCCGTACACCAGCGGATTTCCGTTCCCTTCGATCAATTCCACACCCGTCAACCCCGCCTGCCGCAACTGCGCCGCCACAAACTCGGCCGCGCGCCGGATGTCGGGCTTGTGCTCGCTCAAGGTGCTGATGCTCGGAATGCGAAGGAACTCCTTCATCTCCTCCACCAACCGTTTTCGGTTCTCCAGCGTGTAGGACATCAGAACCTCCACCGCAGGCTAAGCTGCCCGGTGCGCGGGCTTCCGGCCGCGGGGAAGATGTGCGCCCCGGTAATCGTTCCTCCCTGCACTGCCGATACCGTCATGTTCGGCTGCCCCAGATTCACGTGATTCGCCGCGTTCTGGAATGTCGCGGCAATCTGGATAGTCCCGCCACGCTCCATCGCGATGTTTTTCAGCAATCCGAAATTGAACAACGAATACCCCGGCCCGACAACCACATTACGCGCTGCATTGCCGAACGACCCGGCCTGCGGAATGGCGAACGCCGTCCGGTCATACCACTGGCTCATCGTCTCCGGATAGTTGATGGGCCGGATCAGATCCGGCCGTCCGCCGAAATTGAAGGTGTTCGATGGATCCGGACCCGCAAAGACGGGGTTGAGAAAGTTGCCGGTTTGCAGGTTCACCAGCGCATTCACCTGCCATCCGCCCCGCAGCATTCCCTTTCCCAACGGCAATTCATACAGCACCTGATTCATCCACTGATGGCGCGGCACGGCGTACACATCCGCCCGGTCCCGGGCCCGGTTGTAGGCGTCCTCGATGGTCGTGTTCAAATCGGCGCTGCCGTTGTCGTCCACTTCGCTCAACTGCTTGGCCCACGTCCATGCGGAGGTGAATTGCAGCCCTAGGGCAAAGCTCCGCGTCACCTGCGCCTGCAAGCCGCTGTACACATTGTTTGCGCCATTCTCCGCGTAAATGAGGTTGTTGTACTGCGGCAGCGGCCGCCGCGCCGCATTGCGCGATGCCGGCGGCTGGTTCACGTTCCGTTGATAGGGCAACTGCGTCCCCTTCGATCCGATGTAGCTCAACCGCACACCCAGCGCTTTGCTCAGTTCGCGCTCTATCGAGAAGTTGTACTCCATCACATAGCTATTGCGCAGATCCGGCGTGATCCCGTTCAGATTCAGCGTCCCCGGAGTCGTCGGAGCGGCGAACGGCGCAGCGAAGGTAAACAGCGGCACACCGTTGGTGATCGCGTTGTTGGAAGTCCCGGTGAGGGAAAAGGGCCCCGCCGCCAGGGTACCCGTGACGGCGCCGGAAAATGGCGCGTAGTAAATTCCCCATCCGCCACGCAGCACTGTTTTCGCATCGTTGCCCATCTGGTAGGAGAACCCGAATCGCGGCGCGAAATTATTCTTGTCGCTCCGGCGCAGCGTACGATTGAGGCCCACCTGCTCGGCCGTGACCACCGGCAGCGTGCGCGGCCACAGCGGACTGAACGTCTCCAGAGCCTTGGCCGACGGAATGACGATATTCCCATTCGAAGGATCGAACGAATAGAAGTTATCGTCCCGTATGGTGATCGGCTGGTTGAATTCGTACCGCAACCCGTAGCTCAAGGTCAGCCGCGGCGAAACCTTGAAATCGTCCTGCGCGTAGAACGCAAGATTGTTCCAGCGGCTGTATTGCCCCAGGTAGGGATCCATGCGCGTCACCGTCGTCGGCAACCCTAGCAGAAAGTCCGCCACCGCATGATTGCTGAACCGGCTGCTGAAATTGAAATTCCCGAACACCGCGTTCGACACCGGCATATAGCGGTTCACATACCAGCGCACGAACTCGAATCCGAACTTCGCCGTATGCTTCCCGCGCACCCAGGTCAGGTTATCGGAAAACTGCGCGTGCCCGTCGTTTACGGGATTCAACAGCAACTGCGTCACATTGCTCAATCCGGCGATCGTGATATTCGGCACTCCGTTGATTCCCGGCCGCGGCGAAAGGCCCCGAATCCCAATCTGATCGAGCAGCGGCTGCCCCTTCACATTGGAATCCGACTTCGAGGACAGCACCACGTTGCCGGCGCGGAACTCGTTGAACAGCGTCGGCGCGATTGTCGCCGTATGACCCACCGTGAAGAAATGCACGTTGCGCAGATTCGTCGACGTACCCACCGACGTCGGCGGCAGCGGACTCCGCGCGCCCGGAATCTTATAGTCGTGGTTCTTGTGCTGATAGCGGAAGAACGCCGCCTGCCTCGCTCCGAAATTCTGATCGACACGCATCTCCATAATGCGGTGATCCTCCGGACCGTTGAACACATCGCGATAATTCCCCGCCGTCAACGTGGGAGGCCCAAAATTCGGCAGCGGATAAAACAGCTCCATCGCCCGTTGCGCCTGTGTCGCGATCTGCGACGCCGGAATGCGGTTATTGGCGTACGGCTGGTTGTTGAGCGGATTGCGTATCGCCGCCGCCCCTGTAAAATCGCCCGCCCTCTGCGCCACCGTCGGCACATTGGCGTTGAACAGATACGCCCGCGATCCCCGCGTCTGATCGTAGGTCAGTTGGAAAAACGTCTTGTCCTTGCGGACCGGCCCGCCCATCGTCGCCCCGAAATTGTGGATGTTCTGAAACGGCTTCGCCGCCTGAAACGCATTGCGCGCGTCGAACGCGCTGTTGCGCACATACCAGAACAATCCGCCATGAAATTGATTGGTTCCCGACTTGGTCACCGTCGTGATGTTCCCAATCCCGCTGAACTCCGCCCGGTTTGAATTCAGGTTCGCCGTGAACTCCTCCACGGACTCAAACGACGGCTGCGACACCGGATCCGGTCCGCCGAAATTCCCGAAGTTCGTTTCGATGCCGTCCACCTTCAGCCGCGTCCCGTTCTGTCCGCCGCCGGGAACCAGCCAAGCCGCGCCCGCTCCCACCTGGACGACTCCCGGAATCGTCAACGGCATCATGCTGAAGATCAATCCCGAATCGCCCGCATTATTAAACACGCTGCGCAAATTCGTCGGTAATTCCAGAATCTGCTTGCTCGACAATCCCGTCGCGATCGCCGGCGATTCCGTCTGCACGACAGTCGACACCGTGGCAGTGACGGTCACCTCCGTCGCCGACGCCTGCAATTCAAAGCGCAGATCCTGGCGCACCGTGCGATACGCCGCCAGTTCGAACACCGGAGTCTCCAGTGGCCGGAACCCGGCCGCCTGCGCCGCCAGTCGATAGCGTCCCGGCGCAAGATTGGGAAACGTGAACACGCCCGTATCGTTGGTTGTCATTTCCCGCTTGATGCCGGTATCGACGGAAGTCAACGCAATCCTGGCATTGGGCACCGCGGCCTGTGCCGGATCCATGGCAATCCCTGTCACGGTTCCGAGCGGCGACTGGGCCATCATTGAACTGGCAAGCATCGAAAAAAGCAGGACGGAATGAAGCATGATGCTTCCATTTTGACACGTCACTCTCCAAGGCTTGCACCGGGAAAATAGTGGCGCAATATCACCACAAAATCCACTCCGGATGCAGCCATTCCCGCCGCCCCACGCTGGCACATGCCCACTCCGTGACCCTCTCCCTTTCCGCGCAATACCGCGGGCCTCCCCGCCTGCCGTTCGACCACGTAGTCATTCGAGGGCAACCGGCTCCATCCCAGCCGCCTCGTCAACTCCAGCCGTTCCGCCTCGGACCGCGACTCCGGCACAGCACCCTCCGGAAGCTCGGAAACCCAGCGATGCGGATCGCGCGCGCACACGGCGCATTCCACCGCCGGAAACGGATACTCGCCCCCCGGCAACCGCACATCCTCGGCTCGCATCGTGCGCCCGCCGCAACTGCGGAAATACATCGCCGGCACAGGCTTGCCGCGAAACCGCAGCACCCGTCCGCGGGTTCGCAACGCCGCCTCACGCGACGAAGCCGTGCTCATCGTCAGAAACTGACAGTGCGTGCTATCGCAGAAATCGGCATCGCCGTGCCGTCTCGCCTGCGCCGTATAGAAAGAACGTGCCGCCACCGCCTGCGCCAGTCGTGCTTCCACCGGAGCGGATGGCATCTCCGCCGCCACCACCGCGGCCACTGCGTTCTCCAGATCCAACCCAACCACCACCCGCAATTCACCATCGCGGGCCGTGATCCGCGCATCTCCCGGAAAAGGCCGGCTGATTTTCCCAGGGACGGACAACTCCACAGACCCCCCATACGTGCGGAGCGCCTCGCCACATACGCTGCCCGCACATACCATTCCCCCCTTCGCCGCAACCGTCAATCGCGAAGCCAGCGCCTGCCCGCCCAACTGCACCGAAGGCGCCTTCACACCGACAGCGCTCGGCCGGAACAAGGACAACACCTGCACCCGTACTTCCGCGCCGCTGCAACCAACGGCCAGAAGTACAGCCAGCAGTTTCACGCGCCCTTCGCCGCCGCCACCTCGGCCGCCGCGCCGCCCACAGTCAACCGCGTCCCAACCTTTGCCTGTTCGGAGCGCACCACGGCAAACGCCACGCATCGCCCCAGCGCCGGAGAATATGCCGCCGACATCGTCTCCCCCGCCGGCGCCGCGTTCGCCATCACCGCCGTTCCCGGCGCGGGTGCTTCCTGCCCGTCCACGTACAGCGGAACCAGCAACCGGTGCACCTGCCCGCGCGACCGCACCCGCTCCACGATCTCTTGCCCCAGATAACACCCTTTGCTGAAATGCACGGCCTCGAGCAACTGCGTTTCGTGCACAAGGTGTTTGTCGCTGAAATCGGCGCCGTACAATGGACGAAAACGTTCCAGCCGCACAATGTTTTGCTCCTCGGCCGATGCCGCCACAGCCCCCAGTTGCTCCAACCGGTCAATCAGCGCCTGCTTCCCCGGACGCGGCACGTAAATGCGCAGCCCCAAGCCCGTGGTGCTGTATTCGCCAACTGTGTATCCTTCCAGTTCCCCACGCAGATCCGCTGCCCGAGGACCTTCCAACCCGATGGCTGCCGTATCCTCACGCACATCTTCCAAGGTCACATCGTCGGCGATGATGTACTTGTCCAGATGCTGGAACAACACATCATGGGATGCCGCCTCGGTGTCAACCAGCAGCGACTCGCCCAAGTCCAGGATGTGCGCGTCCCCTAGAATCCGGCCCTTGTCATTCAGGAAGAACGCGTAACAACTCTTCCCCGTGCTCAAATCCCGGATGTGGTTCGTACACATCGCATGCAGCAACCGCACGCGGTCTTCCCCCTTCACGCGAAATCGCCCGCGCGCATCCAGATCGAGCCAAGCCACGCCCTCCCGTAATGCCCGATAGCCGCTCATTGCTGCAACGCCCTCAGCACGGCCGAAAGCAGAATCACCAGCACGCCGCTCACCGCGATTCCCGTCAGCCACCGTGTCCGCTTCGCCGCGTCCACGCCCGCCCGGCCGAGCAGCACAGCCACCGCCACCACATGCAGCGCCAACAGCATCTTGATGCCGAACCACATGTGATATCCGGCCGGGAGATTCGTCTTCCGCAACAGGTTAAACGTGCCCGATCCCAACAGCACCACCACCGCCGTCAAAACGAGCGGACGCAACCCGTTCGCAATCCTGTCCCCCAATTTCCCCCTCTCCGCATCGCTCAACCCCGCCAGTGCCGGCGTCAAGACGAACCGCGCATACAATGCTCCGCCCACCACAAACGCCATCGAAAGAATGTGCGCCCAGCGCATCGCTACCGCAAGAAAGTCCATAATCTTAGTGTAATCGCCTTCCAATATGATTCATGAGATTCTGCCCGTCGGCCTGCTCCAGTGCAACTGCTCCATCTTCGGCGACGAAACCACGCGCGAAGCCATCGTCGTCGATCCCGGAGACAACATCGAAGACATTTTCTCCATCCTGCGCCGACATCAACTCAAGGTGAAAGCCATCGTCATCACCCATGCCCACATCGACCACATCGGCGGCGCGCAGAAGATGAAAGCTCTCACCGGCGCACCCGTTTGGATGCACCAGAACGACGAAGGACTCTACAATCAACTGGAAATGCAGGCCGCATGGCTGCGCATGCCCACCCCCGGCCGCACCGAGATCGATCATCACCCCAAGGAAGGCGATTCCCTTTCCCTCGGCGACACTGGTTTCCACGTTCTCCACACCCCCGGCCATACCCAAGGCAGCCTCTGCCTGTGGATCCCCGCCGAGCAAAAGCTGGTCGCCGGCGACACCCTGTTTCAAGAATCCATCGGCCGCACAGACCTGCCCGGCGGCGATCACCGCCAGATTCTTTCCTCCATCCACACCAAGCTCCTCGTGCTGCCCGAAGACGCCATCGTCATTCCCGGCCACGGCCCCAACACCACCATCGGCCACGAGAAGGATTTCAACCCGTTTCTCAGTTAAACCCGCATGACTCTGGAAGCACTTCCCGCACAGATCGCGACCCTCGGCACTCTGCCCATCCGCCGCGCCCTCCCGCGCCGCACACGCCGCCTCGTCGGACCATGGTGCTTCCTCGACCGCTACGGCCCGCTCTCCTTCACAAACGAAAAACCGATGGACGTGGCGCCCCATCCCCACATCGGCCTGCAAACCGTGTCCTGGCTGCTCGAAGGCGAAATCGTCCATAACGACAGCCTCGGCTCCCAAGCGCTCGTCCGCCCCGGTGAACTCAGCCTCATGACCGCCGGCAGCGGCATTACACACACCGAAGAAACGCCTTCCGTAAACTCCGGTCATCTCAACGGCGTGCAACTCTGGGTCGCCCTGCCAGATGCCGTCCGCAATCACGCCCCCGCCTTTCACCACTACACCCAACTCCCCGTGCTCGAAGAACGGGGCGGTCTCGTCAAACTCATGATGGGCCGCTACACCACCCATAGCGCATCCACGAACCACTTCTCCCCGCTCCTCGCCGCGGAACTCACTCTCTTCCCCACACACCCGCTCCTGCTGCCTCTCGATGCGTCCTTCGAGCACGCCCTCCTGATCCTTCAAGGCGAAGCCACCCTCGAAGGCCGCCCACTCACCTCCGACATCCTCTACTACCTCGGCCTCAATCGGCACTCCATCGAAATCAGCAGCACGCGCGGCGCACGCTGCCTGCTCATGGGCGGCGCCCCGCTCAACGAACCCGTGTTGCTATGGTGGAACTTCGCCGCGCGCACCAACGAAGAACTCGCCGCCGCCCGAAAGGATTGGGAATCGCACCAGCGTTTTCCCGAAGTGAAAGCCTACCGCGGACCCCGTCTCGCCGCGCCTTCGTTCCTCCCGCGCCCGATACGGTAACAACCCATGCCAACCTTCAGCACCGAACTTTTCCTTTCCACACTCGCCCTGATCGGTGCGGTCATCATCGTCACTGCGCTGCTTTCCGGACTCGTCGAACGCACCGGCCTCCCCCAAGTGGCCATCTTCCTCGCCCTCGGAGCAGCCATCGGACCCATGGGCCTTGGCCTTCTCGACGCCGGCGTCCAATCGCCCATCCTTCGCGTCGTCGCCACGCTCAGCCTCGTCCTCGTCCTATTCACCGATGCCGTATCCCTCAACCTCGCCGAAGTGCGCACCCACAAGCTGCTCGCCATCCTCGTCCTCGGCCCCGGCACGCTGCTCTCCGCCGCGCTCACCTCTGTCGCCGCCCATTGGATCCTCGGACTCAGCATTCCCATGGCGCTCATTCTCGCTTCCTCGCTCGCCTCAAACGATCCCGTGTTGCTGCGCGGCGTCCTCAAGCGCCCCGAGCTTTCCTCGCGCGTCAAGCAAGCGCTGCGGCTCGAAAGCGGCATGAACGATGCGGTGCTCCTCCCCGTAGTCCTCGTCGCCATGGCCACCCTCTCTCAGGGTGGACTCAGCGGCGCGGACTGGGCGAAGCTGCTCGTGAACATCCTGCTGCTCAGCCCCGCCGCCGGTGTTCTCGCCGCGCTCGCCGCCATCGGTCTGCTCGAATTCGTCCGCCGCCGTATCGGCGTCCGCCGCGACTATGAATCCATCTACTCGCTTGGCGTCGCTTTCGCAGCCTTCGCCGCCGCCGAATCCATCCACGGCAGCGGTTTTCTCGCCGCCTTCGCCGCCGGTATCACCATCTCCGCACTCGATATCGAACTCTGCGATTGCTTCCTCGAATACGGCGAAACCACCGCCGAAATGGCGCTCATGTTCACCTTCGTCTTATTCGGTACGTCCATCATCTGGAGCGGATTCGCCGCCATCACGCCCGCCGCGCTGCTCTTCACCGCCGCGGTCTTCCTCCTGCGCCCCACAGCATTTCTCCCCGCCCTGTGGCCCGCCCGCCTGGGCTGGCGTGAGCGCATCCAGATCGGCTGGTTCGGACCCAAAGGCCTTTCGTCCCTGTTGCTCATCCTGCTGCCCGTATTCGCCGGTATCCGCGACAGCGAACCGCTCCTCACGCTCTGTTGCCTCATTGTGCTCTGCTCGGTTGTGATGCACGGGCTTTCCCCGCTCTTGCTGCGAAAACCGGAGCCATCCGCCGCCGGCGAAGAAACCCTCCCATCGGCCCACACCGTCACCATCACCGAAGTGCAAAAGCTGATGGAGACCCACACACCGCACTACATCATTGACTCCCGATCCGAACGCACGTACGATCCCAAGATCACCATTCCCGGCGCCATCCGTCTGCACCCCAACCGGCCCGTAGCTGCCGCCACTGAATCCCAACTCGCCAAGGACGCCATCCTCGCCGTCCTCTGTGCTTGACCCAACGAAGCCACCAGCGCCCGTGTGGCGCAGGAACTCAGGAAAGCGGGTTGGCCCAACGCGCGAGCCCTTGTCGGCGGATGGAACACCTGGCGGCAAGCCCACCTTCCTCTCCAGACGGAGTAGAACGCTTCCGCGCGGGACGTTTCTCCGGCTCCGCCACAGCGGCCGGCTTCACCAGCGAAAGCGGCAGCAAGGCGTTGCGCCGCGGCTCATCGGGCAAGTAGATCACGGACACACGATCCCCAACCTGCCGCGCTTGCTTCGATGGCAACGTCTTCCCCTTCTCCGTTCCGCCGCTCAAGAGCGGAAATTCGTAAACGCACGAATATTTCTCCCCATGCGAGTCCTTCACCTCCGTCAAGATCCCCGGCGCCACGCGTCCCTCAGCCAGCAGATACCGCTCCCGCCGCAACAACCCGAACAGCAGAAGCCCAACCAGGAAACACACCCCACCGATCAGGTACGGTGCAAACGCGGGCGTCGGAGACGGCGGTATATGCACCGGATGATGCAGCCGCGGATTCGACGGCACGTACCGAATGCGATAGTCCCCACCCAGTTGCAGGCGCCGCCACTCCGACAGCCGCACCCGCGCCCGTCCTTCGTACTTCTGCCCGCCGGCCTCGAACGCAAACGCCACGTACGGCGGCTTTGAATCGCCTCTCCCGCGCCACAGCCGTGTGACGATGCCCGTCGTCTCCACACCCTGCACACGCAGTAATCTGGCTTCCGCCGCCTCCCGCCTGGCCTTCTCCCCCAGCCCCATCACCGCCGCCGCGCCACCCAGAATGCAGATCCACAGGCAACCCACCACCACCCATCCCCCACCGCTATACGTAACATCGCGTGGCCGCGAACTGCGTACCCCCGCCGGAGGCCGCCATCCCTCCAACAAATACGCAAGCCGATTCTTTCGATATGGCATTACGATCCCTCCTCCTTCGAATCAGCACCGCCGGCGGCGGAACCACCCGCCCCCGGCAATCGTCCGGCCTCTTTCAGAGCACGGCGCAACAGAAACTCAATCTGCGAGTTCAAACTCCGTAACTCGGAATCGGCCCAGCGCTGCAACGCCTCGTGGGTCGCCGGGTCCAACCTCAGCAGAAATGGTTTCCGTTGCGCCATCGGGGTACCGCCTTCACTACGTCTACTGATACAGCGTCCCTGTGTTCACCACCGGCTGTGCATCGCGGTCCCCGCATAGCACCACCAGCAGATTGCTCACCATCTGCGCCTTGCGTTCTTCATCGAGATGCACCACATTGTTGTCGCTCAGCGCCGTCAGCGCCATCTCCACCATCCCCACCGCGCCTTCCACGATCTTCTGCCGCGCGGCGATGATCGCGCTCGCCTGCTGCCGCCGCAACATCGCACTCGCAATCTCCGGAGCGTACGCCAGGTGGCTGATGCGCGCTTCAATCACTTCCACACCGGCCTTATCCAGCCGCTCCTGCACTTCCTTGCGCAACTGGAGTGCAATCTCTCCCGCCGACATGCGCAACGAAAGCTGTCCTTCCTGATGCGCATCGTAGGGATACGTCGTCGCCAGATTACGCACCGCCGCCTCGCTCTGCACATGCACAAAGTCCTCGTAGTCGTCCACATGGAATACGGCTTCCGCCGTCTCCACCACTCGCCATACCACCACCGCGGCAATCTCGATCGGGTTGCCGTCATGGTCGTTTACCTTCAGATGCCCGCTCTCGAAGTTGCGCACGCGCAGCGACACTCGCCGCCGGCTGGTCAGCGGATTCACCCACCGCAGCCCCTGCTGCTTCAATGTTCCCTTGTATGCCCCAAACAACTGCACTACCTTCGCCTCGTTCGGATTGATCACCGTCAACCCGCCCAAACAGACCAAATCGGTAAACAGCACCACCAGCCAGATCGCGATCGTCCATCCCGCCTGCTCCCGGATCGCGCCAATCAAACTCACCGACGCGAATCCCGCCAGCGCAAGCATCGCCAATAGCATGGGCCCCCCGGACAGGCCCTTGATCTCTTTCTCGCGGAGCATAATTCTTGGTTTCTCCTTTTGACATCATAATGATATCATTTTGATTTCGAGCGAGTCAACGAAAATCGAAGAGGAGCGTTCGCGTCCAGATCGGCGGCCCATCGTCATGTTCCAATAGAGAGAAAAATATGAAACGACGTTCGTTCCTTGCCGCCCCGGCCGCACTGGCCCAGACTTTGGTTCCGATTGCGCCTCCGCCGGCGGGCAACACGCGGCACTGGATTGGCGAATCGTACTTCGCCAACCGCTATCAGGATTGGCGGCTGCACAACGGGCGCATCGAGTGTTTGGCCAATCAGGCAGGGCTGGAAGTGCGTACGCTGGCGATATTGACGCGGTCGATCGAGAAGGCCCCCGTGCAACTGCGCGTCACGTTGGGCGTGTTGGAAGACGCCGGCGGCGGCGGATTCGCGGGATTTTTGATCGGGGCGGGCGCGGGGCAACTCGATTGGCGGGCGGCGGCGCTGGTGGGACGCGCCAGTGGAGAAGGCGGCGGCGTGATGTGCGTGTGCGACACCAGCGGGCGCGCGCATGTGCGCGACCATTCCACCGAGAGCGAGCCCTTCGGTTATGCCGAATGGCCGGGCCGGGCGACGGCCGGCACGGGCGCGCGGTCGGGCGCCTTCGATTTGCAGGTGAACGTGGAACCGGCGGCGGGCGGCAACATGCAGATCGGCGTTTCGGTGTTCGAGGCGGGCACCGAGAAGCTGGTGTCGGCGATCCAGGTGGACGATGTGCCTCCGCACCTGGTGCAGGGCGGGATTTCGCTGGTGTCGTCGCCGCCACGCAATCAAAAGGGGGCGCGGTTCTGGTTCCATAATCCGTCGACGGCGGGCGCGGCGGTGCATGCGGATCGGACGTTCGGGCCGATTCTGGGGACGATGTTTTCGGTGAATGGGGCGGTGATGAAGCTGACGGCGCAACTGGCCCCGGTGGGCGCCGCGGATCCGCAGTCGGCGACGCTCGAAACGCGGACGGGCGGCGGGGCGTGGCACAAGCGGGCGGAGGCGCGCATCGAGCCGGGATACATTGCGGCGTTTCGCGTGGATAAATGGGATGCGGCGCGCGATCATGAATACCGCGTGCGCTATGGGACGGCGGCTTATGCAGGGCGCATTCCACGCGATCCGGGAGTGGCACGCCCGCTGCGCATCGGATTCATCAATTGCGTGATGACGGCATGGCGCACCATGGACAGCGCTGTCTTTCACCCCACGATTCCCGGCGAGGCGAAATTGGGGCGGTATACGAAAGCCTCGGTGTATTTCCCGCATGCGGAGTTGTGCGCGGGCATGGAAGCGCAGAAACCGGACCTGCTGGCGTTTCTCGGCGATCAGATCTATGAGGGAAATCCGACGCGCAAGGACCAGAGCGAGAATCCGGCGATGGACTACCTGTACAAGTGGCATTTCTGGGTGTGGGCGTTTCGCGAATTGACGCGCAATACGCCTTGCGTGGCGATGGTGGACGATCACGACGTATTTCAGGGCAACGTGTGGGGGCACGGCGGAAGGCTGGCTCCGGACCGGGTGCAGGAAGCCGGTGGATACACGACATCGGGCGCGTTCGTGAACATCGTGCAGCGCACGCAGGCGAGCCACAATCCGGATCCGTTCGATCCTACTCCTGTGCAGGAACGCATCGGTGTGTATTACTGCCAGTTCCGCTATGGGGGCGTGGAGTTCGCCATGGTGGAAGACCGGAAATTCAAGACGGGGCCGCAATCGCCGGACAAGACGGAGCCGCAGTTGCTGGGGGCGCGGCAGGAGGCGTTTCTCGAGCAATGGGCGCAGCGGGTAAAGACAGCGGGGGCGAAAATTGTTTTTTCGCAGACGATGTTTGCCTGCGTGCAGACATCGCCCGAACGCGGTCCGCGCAAGGATACGGATTCCAACGGCACGCCGAAACCGAAGCGCGATCTGGCGCTGCGGCTGATCAAAGGCGCGGGGGCGCTGATGATCTGCGGGGATCAGCATCTGGCGTCGGTGGTGCGGCACGGGATCGATGGAGTCGGCGATGGGCCGCTACAGTTCTGCGGTCCGGGAGGCGGGACTTCGTTTCAGCGCTGGTTTGAGCCGGAACAGGGCGTGCCCACCGATTTCACCGATGGGTATGGGAACAAGTTCCGGGTGCTGGCGATTGCCAATCCGAAGGTGACCTTTGCCGATTACCGCAAGCATAAGCCGCCGCGCGGGCAGGGGCTGGGGGACCGGAATTTGAAGAGCGAGGGCTATGGCGTGGTGGTAGTGGATCACAAGGCGCGTACGTACGAGTTGCAGTGCTGGCTGTGGAATGAGCCGCGCCAGTTTGCGGGATGGCCGCTAAAGCTTAGATTCGATGAAGCTTAGATCTGGTGATTTCGGTCACAGACGGAGTGTTCGATGAGCCCTATCTTAGGATCGGGAGGCTGTGAGTGCACAGCGATTCGATGAGGCATACTTACAGAATTCTGTTTGGCTTTTTGGCCGTGGTGGTGTGCGGCTATGCGCAGGCCGCCGCGCCCGCGCCAAGGAAGGTCGGCGGCGTTACCGTGCAGGGCAGCATTCGCACGCGCATGGAAGCCTGGGATTGGTTTCAAGGCGACACGGGCGATGGAAGCTACGCCTATTCGGGGAATCTATTCCGGTTGAGTTTCTCGCAATCCGGAGAGCACGTGGACTGGCAGGTGGAATTGGCACTGCCGTTTTTGTTGGGACTGCCGGATAATGCGGTGTCGACCACGGGATCGCAGGGGCAGCTTGGGCTGGGGGCAACCTATTTTGTAGCGAACAACCGCTCGCGCAATACGGCCATGCTGTTCCCCAAGCAGGGATTTCTACGATTTAAGAATCTGTTTGGCAGCAAGGCGCAGTCGCTGCGTTTGGGGCGTTTTGAGTATCTCGACGGCACGGAGATGACGCCGAAGAACGGGACACTGGCGGCGTTGAAAGTATCGCGCATCAATCAGCGGCTGATCGGCAATTTCGGATGGGCGCACGTGGGTCGCAGCTACGATGGGGCGCACTATGCCTACAACACGCCCGGCGGCAATTTCACTCTCGTGGCGGGCGTTCCGACGCGTGGTGTGTTTCAGACCGACGGTTGGGGATGGAATCGCGCCGGGCTCGGCTACGCGGCGTATACGAAGCCGCATAGTAAGGGAAAGCATGCCGGAGAAGCGCGCCTGTTCGGCATGTACTATCACGACTGGCGGCATGTGCTGAAGACGGACAACCGGCCGCTGGCGGTGCGCCGCGGGGATTTGAACAATATCCGCATCGGCACATTCGGCGGGCATTCGATTCACGCCATCGAGACCGGGGGTGGCACGTTCGACGCGGTGTTGTGGGGCGCGGCACAGACTGGACGATGGGGCGTGCAGGATCACCGCGGATGGGCGGCAGCCGGGGAAGCAGGCTTCCAGCCAAAGGTATGGACAAAGCTGAAGCCATGGATCCGCGGAGGCGTGTACAGCGGCAGTGGCGACGATGATCCCAACGACCGCACACACCATTCGTTCTTCCAGATGTTGCCGACGCCGCGCCCGTTTGCGCGCTTTCCGTTCTTCGACATGATCAACAACCGGGACATCATGGGTGCGCTGGTGCTGCGTCCGCACAAGAACGTAACTATTAGCAATGAATTCCATGCCCTCAGCCTTACGGCGCGGAACGATCTGTGGTACCTCGGCGGCGGCGTGTTCCAGCCATGGACGTTCGGCTACGTGGGACGCGGCAGCAATGGCGCCCGGTCGCTGGCGAACCTCTACGATACGAGCATCGATTGGCGCGCGCGGCCCGACTTGTCCTTCAATTTCTATTACGGCTACGCGGCGGGGCGGAGCGTGATTTCGTCGATCTACCCGAAGGGGAAGAACGGCGGATTGGGGTTTATTGAGATGAATTACCGCTTTTAGGCCGTTATACAAGCGATAGCAAGAACGTTGTTGGCGTTTCGCGAACTCACGCGGCTATCTTGCGTACCGCCTTGGCGAAGAGCTTGTCGAGGTCGTCAGCGACCGCGTTGCTGGAGCCGGTCGAGTCAGAACTGGCTGCCAGCAGCAATATTGGCAAAGCGGACCAGTACGGGGATCGACGTGGCCACACGCTCGCGCTTGCTCGAAGTCAAGGGCGAAGCCCTTGGCTCGTTTAGCGCCGCTCGCTCGACGGCGGTACCAGTCCCTTCAGCCGCATATACGTAACGATATTCCCGTAATGCTCGTTGTTGTGCGATGTGTTGAAATTGAGAACGATCAGCTTCGGCCGTTCGCGCCCGAAAAACTTCACCGTGGCTGTGATCTTGGCATCGTCCATCGCCGCATAGGCGCCGTCGCAGTATTCGAAAGCTTCCTTTAGCGCGGCCACCAGTTCCGCCTTCGAGGTCTTTGTCTTCTCAATTCCCGGAGGGCCTTTCTTCTCATCCTTTACCGGCGCACAAAACAGATACTGCGCATCGGCCACATGCCCCACCAACTGCCCGAACGAGCGCACATCCGGCGTCGCCTGGAAGCCGTAGTTCTCCTCCGGCATCTTCTCGGCGGCGCGAATGAGGTTGTTCTTCACGCTGTCATGAAGCGCTTTCGTTTCCGTGGTGAGTGGATTCTGGCCGCTGAGCGTTGCGGCGAAGACCAGTGCCGCCCCGGCACAAATTGCAGTTTCATGGAAATTCTCCTGGTCCCGCTATTGTGGCACGCCACGGCGGTAAAATCGAAGCATGACTCCCGCAACACTGGTTTCCGAAGCGGAGTACCTCCGGTCCAGCTACGATCCCGATGTGGATTTCGTGGATGGAGTCCTGGAGGAGCGAAACGTGGGCGAATTCGATCACAGTATCTTGCAAGGCGAAATCAATCGCTGGGTGATGAATCACTGCCGGCAACTCGGTCTGTTCTCCTGCGTGGAATTGCGCATGCGGGTTCGCGATGGGCGCTACCGTGTTCCCGACGTAGTCATCGTCAAGAAACTCCCGCGAACACCGATACTGGAGAGTCCACCTCTTGTGGCCATTGAAATCCTCTCGCCCGAAGACCGCCAAAGCCGCATCCAGCAGCGCATCGACGATTACCTCGCCATGGGCACTCCATTCGTCTGGCTCATCGATCCCGACACGCGCCGCGCCTGGGTCTACCGCCCCGACTCCATCGAGGAGTGCAAAGACGGCAATCTCCGCGCCGGCCCGCCCGATTTCGTCCTCCCCTTGAAAGAAATCTTCGAAGCCATCGACGCCATGCGCGAATAGCTACGGCATCGCCAGGATGCTCCCCGCAAACCGCCCGCTGTGGTCCGATTCCAGCTTCGTATACCCCATCTCCCGCAGCTTGCCGAGGCAAGCCTCATGCAATCCCACATGCTTGTCCCCTAGAAAATCATGCGTGTCGATGAGAATCGCAGGACGACGTTCCGTAATCAACCGCCGTGCGCCGTTGAGCACGCTCAGTTCCGCACCCTCGACATCGATCTTCATTAAATCCGGCGGACGCGCCTGCTCCGTCCGCTGCCAGTAATCGAGGCTCACCGCCTTCACCCGAAACCCCTCGCCGTCCTCGCTGAGGTGGCCCGCCATGAACCCCGGACCCGGATCGAAGCACAACTCCCCGTCGCGGTCCGACACCGCCGCCGGCACCATCGTCGTGTTCCGGATGCCATTCAACTCCAGGTTCCGGCGCAGATAACTCTGATTGCGGGGCAGCGGCTCGAAGGCGTACACCGCACCCTCCCCCCCAGCGCGCTTGGCCGCCAGCACCGTGTGGTAGCCCGCCTGTGCGCCCACGTCGTAGAAAACCCCACCCCGAGGGAGCAGCGTCACCACCTGCGCCAGTTTGTCCTTCTCATAGGTCCCGAGCACGCAGGACCGCACACTCGAACTGAGAATCCACTTCGATCCGCGCAGCGGGCCGGTCAAAATCGGAAGCGCCACTTCCGGATGGGTCAAACTTTTCAGCCAGGACAGCACGCATTACCTCCTGGTCTAAAAGTGCCCGCCGCGCGGCGATATTCTCTCAAATCCGGTTGAATTTCTCGATGGCCTTCGTCAGGGACCGGAACTGCTTGATAAACGGAACCATGTTCATCTCCCGCTCATCGATCTCCTGGGAGCGCTTCAGCACTTCGGCGGCCTTGTCCTTGGGGACCACCACCACCCCGTCCTCGCCGGCCACGATAATATCTCCCGAGTTCACCTTCACCCCGGCGCATTCCACTTCGATATCGCGCCCCACCGTGACATAACGGCCCACGGCGGTGGAAGGAATGACGCTCCGCGCGTAGACCGGCAGGCCCAGCGCGCGAATCTCCGCCAGATCGCGCACCCCCCCATCGGTCACCACGCCGGCCATCCCGCGAGCCTTCGCCACCGTCGCCATCAACCCGCCGAGGGCGGCCACGTTCAATCCGTCTTCCATCACGATGACGCCCACTTCGCCCGGCTTGGCATCCTCAATCATCTCCACCGAGTGCTTCACGGCCGCGGCAGGCGTCGATTCGGCCGCCGTCGACTTGCGTACATACGCCGTCCGCGCCCGGCCCACAATCTGCCCCACCACGCGCGGGCGCATGGAATGATCCATGAAGCCGCGCTTGCCCACCACCTGATCCACGGCATCGGCCACCGAAGCCACGGTGGATTTCTTGAATCCCGCAACGATGGGATCGGCCGGTGCGGGCGCGGCTTTCTTCGCCGCCTGGAAACCCATCAACACGAACAGCGCCAGCGACGCGGCGCCCATCGTCATCCATTTGGAAGTTCTTCTCATCGTGATTATCCTTTCACAATCGCCAGCCTACATGCGCGCCGCGGCCATCGGCTGGATCTCGATGGTCCATTGCCACGCCTGGCCGGGCCGCAGTTCGACAAGCCCGATTTTCGAATGAAATGAATTCTGCCCCCCCACCCACGGTTCTGGCGAAAAGAATCCGGCCTTCACATCGCCCCACAAATTGAATTGCACCAGCGGCTGCGCGGGCAGGCTTTCGGCGCTGTGCTTCATGCGCACCCACAAGCCGCCCGGATCGGCCAGCACAATGTATGGATCGCCCTTGTAGCCGCCCAGCGATTGCGCCACGCCCACCGGCACACGCGTCAGCTCCACGCGCCCGCGATACGGATTCGGAGCCGTCTTCCCATTCGGCAGATTCCGCTCATCCTTGGCCAGCAGATACCCGGCATTGGTTTCCATGGTCATCTTCGTGGCATCCGAGCCGGCGAGAAACGGCGTGCGGAAGGTGATGTGGTTGCCGATGGAAAAAAACATATTGCCCTTGTTTTGTTCCGAAGCCCCGGCGTTGTACACCAGGAACAGGCGCCCGTCCCGCAGCCTGTACTCCACCGAAAGCCGCCAGTCAAAGGGGTAGATCTTCCGCGTCTCGTCCGTCGCCGCCAACGACAGCAGCGCCCGCGCCTCGCGCGCATCGGCCTTGACGATATCCGCCTTCCACGGCATGTTCTGCGCGAACCCGTGGAACGGCATCTGGTACTCCTTGCCGAGCGCCGTATAGCGTCCCGAACGCTGCCCGGCGGCGCGCTCCCCGGGAGCGATCGTAGCCCCCGTAGCCGGCCACAACAGCGGAGCTTTCCCGCGCCATCCCTCCGACGCCGTGTAATCGCAGGCCTTGTACAGCAGTTCCACCCATTGCCCGCCGTGCTTGTATGCGAGCCCGCACAATTCCCCGCCCTGCCCCGGCGCGATCGTCGCCCGTACGCCCGCTTCCCCATCTTCCAATACGATCAACTCCCCGCGCCGTTCGGCGGTATACCGGGTTTGGGCGCAGGCGGCGCCGGCAGCCAGCAGCAACAGGGCGGCACGAATCGTCATGCTTTCTATCATGCCTCTTGCCGGTTCGGCTGTGTAAGCCGCGTTCGCCCCGCGCGAATTCGCAAAAACTTACCCCGATGGCGCGCGGCGCGCCCGCAGGCTCGGCGAGTCATCCCGACGCGGGCCGGCCTAAACTTGAAGCGTGATCATCCTTGCTGCGCGTGTCCTCTAAGGCAGCCCAGCATAGATTTCGGCAAGCGGAAGGCGAACATCGATGGATTCAACGACGGCAACTGCCGCCTCCCCCTCGTAGGTGCTCAGCAGCCAGCGGCCGTCTTCCATCCGGCGGAACACCTCGATCCGCGGCTTGTCCTGCGCCACCAGCACGTATTCCTCAAAGGAAGGAAGCCGGCGGTAGAGTTCGAACTTATCGCCATAATCGTAACCCGCGGTGGAGGGCGAGAGGATCTCCACGATCACTTTCGGGTTCGTCAGGCTCGGGTCGGATTCCGTCGTCAGTTCGGGCCGGCCGCAATAGACAATCAGGTCCGGTTGCACGTATTGCGTCGGGCTGATGCGCACTCGCATCGTCCCGAGAACCCGGCAGGACGCAGCGAGTTGGCTGCCCATCATTCGATGGAGACACGAGTCAATCGCCGCGTGGCGAATGCTGGCTTCCGCGAGCGGGAAAATCTCCCCGTCGTGGTATTCCAGCGGCCGGTCCGACACCTGATCGGCCGCAAGATATTCCTCAACTGTCATCTTTGGAACCGGAAGAGCGCCCATTGGTAGATTATGGCGCGGTTTCAGCCTTACGGCTGACCCGTTTCCATAGAC
>CAYOBO010000024.1:0-66125 GCA_964402295.1 uncultured Candidatus Solibacter sp.
CCATGGTCGCGGATTTGTCCGCCGTCGCCGAGAGCATCGGGTCGAACAGCACGGCGGCTCTCGCCTTCCGCGACAGCCTCACGGCGGAGGAAAACCTGGGTGCGCTGCGCATGGATGCCCGTGTCGTCGAGGCCGCCATCCTCAACACAGCCGGGGAAGCTCTGGCCTGTTACCCCGCTCGCGGGATGGAGCGTTCACCCTGCGGCCGCCGCATCGCCGAGGGGCACGTCTTCACGGACGGCCATCTGGAGATCTTCCGCCGCGTGAAGCTCGAAGGCAAGACGATCGGGTGGGTGTTTCTGCGGGCCAGCCTCGCCCAGGTCAACTCGCGACTGCGAGGCTACGCGGCTATGCTGGGCGCCGTTCTGTGGGTGAGCCTGACCATTGCACTTGTGCTCGCTGTCAGGCTCCAACGCGTCATCTCGCAACCGATCCTCCATCTGGAATCCGTCGCCCGGCAGGTATCGGAGCAAGGAGCATACAGCATCCGCGCCCGGAGCGGCCCGGCGGACGAAACCGGCCGTTTGATCGCGTGTTTTAACAACATGCTCCAGCAGATCGAGGACCGCGACGCCCGCCTCCGCGCCAGCCGGGAACAGCTCGAAGCGCAGGTTGCCGAACGCACCGCCGAACTGCTCCAAGCCAAGGAGCGCGCCGAAGATGCCGCCCGCCTCAAGAGCGAGTTTCTCGCCAATATGAGCCATGAGATCCGCACGCCGATGAACGGCATCCTCGGCATGACCCACCTCGCGATTGCCACGGCCTCCAACAGCGACCAGCGCGAATACCTGGAATCGGCCTACGAGTCGGCGGAAAGCCTGCTCACCCTGCTCAACGACATCCTCGACTTCAGCAAGATCGAGGCCGGCAAACTGACGCTCGAAGAGATTTCCTTCTCCCCCGAAGATGCCATCATCCAAACGATACAAGCCTTCTCGCTGATGGCACGCGAAAAGGATATCCTTCTCCATTATGAAATCGCCGAAGATCTACCCCTGCGCGTGCACGGCGACCCCGGCCGCCTCCAGCAGGTGCTCCGCAACCTGATCGCCAACGCCCTCAAGTTCACCGAACATGGAGCAATCACGGTCTCGGCCGGTCTCGCCGGCGCCGGCGCCGGAATGGTCGAGCTCGAATTCTTCGTCCGTGACACCGGCATCGGCATTGCTCCCGCCCAACTGGAGCAGATCTTCGAATCCTTCACGCAGGCCGACGGCTCCATCACGCGGCGCTATGGCGGAACGGGCCTCGGATTGGCCATCTGCCGCCAAATCGTTCAACTGATGCATGGCCGGATCTGGGTGGAAAGCGAATTGGGCGCAGGCAGCACCTTCTTCTTTCGGGTGCAATTCCGCACCGCCAACTGGACTCCGGACTCCGCCGATGCCTCTCTGCGAGGCAGGCGCATCCGACTCGCCCTGGAAGACTCCGCCCTCGCCTCCCGCTATGCGCGGCATCTCGCCCTGCTCGGTGTGGAGGTGGCTGCTGCGGGGGAATTGCTCTCTGGACCGGAGGACGCCTTCCTGCTCGACTCCACAACCCTACGCCACTGCGCTCCGCGCCGCAAAGAAGCGCCGGTCCTGCTGCTACGCCAGCCCAGCGATCCGCCGGCGGCCGCCTGCCGCACGTTGACGCTACCGGCCAGCCGCGAAGAACTGCGCCTTGCCTTGGTCGAACTGCTGAACGGCGCGCCCGGCTACGAGATTTTCCCGCCGGCCAATGCCAAGGGCGAGACACCGCTGCGCATCCTTGTTGCCGAAGATAATCTTGTGAACCAGAAGGTGGCTCGCGCCTTGCTCGAACGACTGGGCCATCAGGTGGAGGTGGTTGGTACGGGAGCAGATGCGGTCCGTGCCTGCCTCGCGCAACATCCGGATATCGTCTTCATGGATGTGCAAATGCCTCTGATGGACGGACTCGCCGCCACCGAAGCCATTCGCCGCGCCGAAGCCTCGCAAGCCTCCTCTTCGCGCGTTCCCATCGTCGCCATGACCGCCAATGCCATGAAAGGCGATCGGGAGAAATGCCTGCAAGCCGGCATGGATGACTACCTCAACAAACCCTTCCATCCCGCGGAACTGCGCGCCGTCATTGCCCGGGTTCGCGAGCGGTGCGCGCTCCCGCATTAGTTCGAATCGACAGCGCCAGCGCCACCGCGATCACCACCGCACACCCGATCACGTTGTACCAGAGGAAGGAAATCTTCGTGAACACGAAACAGTAGAAGATCGCCGCTTCCCCCGCCACGACTCCCCAGAAGGCGCCCGGCGCCCCAACGCGAGGCACGAAGAACGCCAGCACGAAAACCCCCAGCATTCCCCCGTAAAATAGCGATCCCACGATATTCACCGCCTCAATCAGCGACCCCAGACTGCTGCCGAACCCAGCAAACACCACCGCGTACAATCCCCAGAACACCGTCGCCCCTTTGGAGGCGAGCAGGAGCGTCGTGTCCGCGGCGCCCGGCCGCAACGTCCGGTACAGATCCATGATCGTCACCGTGGCCAGTGAATTCACCTCGCCCGATATCGTCGACATCGCCGCCGCGAAAATTACGGCGACGATCAGCCCCACCACTCCATGCGGCAGGTAGCGAATGACGTAGCTGAGGAAGATGTAGTTCGTATCGCTACCCGCTCCCGCTGCTTTCGCTGCTTCTTGCCGGACGGCGTCCACCTCGCGCTGCGCCGCGCGGTATTCCTTCACTCCGCGGCCGTGGCGCATGTACTCGATCGCCGCTTGCTTTCGGGCCACGTGCGCCGCCTCGTAGCGGGCCTGGATCTCTGCGAATTGGGCCGATGCCTCCAGCCGCCGCTGATCCGCCGGTTGAAAAATGAGCGGCGGCCGCTCGAAATGGAAAAACACGAACACCATTGTCCCGATAAACAGAATGAAAAACTGCATCGGAATTTTTGCCATCGCATTGAAAATGAGCGACAGCCGCGATTGCGCCACCGAACGCCCCGTCAAATAGCGCTGCACCTGGGATTGATCGGTCCCGAAATAGGCGAGCGCGAGAAACATCCCGCCGATCAGCCCGCTCCACAGGTTGTAGCGGTCGTTCCAGTCAAAGCTGGTCACCACCGCGTTCATGCGCCCGGCCGCTCCGGCGAGCGAAATCGCGTCGCCGAGCGAAACGCCCTCCGGAAAGCGCGACACGGCAATCGCCAGCGCCAGGATCAGCCCCGCGAAGATGAGCAGCATTTGCTGCACGTCCGACCAGGTCACTGCCTTGACGCCCCCCAGCGTTGTGTACACGATCACGAGAGCTCCCATCGCCGCCGTGGTGGCCTGCTCCGGCCATCCCAGAATCACGGAGAGCACCACCGCCGGAGCATACAGCGCCATCCCTGCTCCCAGCCCTCGCGACAGGAGAAAGATGATGCTCACCAGATAGCGCGTGCGGCGGTCGAACCGCCGGTCCAGATATTCGTACGCCGTATACACGCCGGAGCGGTGAAAGATCGGCACTGCCGTTGCCGATAGCAGGACCATCGCCAGCGGCAGTCCGAAATAGAACTGCACGAAACGCAACCCATCGGCGTAGCCCTGACCGGTTGTGGAAATGAACGTGATCGCCGAGGCCTGGGTGGCCATGATCGACAGCCCCATGGCGTACCACGGCATCGACTTTCCCGCCAACAGGTATTCATGCGTGGTCGTACCCCCGCGCGCGCGGTAGAGTCCGTAGACGACCGTGAACAGAATCCAGCCGCCCAGCACCAGCCAATCGAGCGTGCTCATTCCGCCACCGCCGGCGAGACCCACCGCGTGAAGGCGTAGAAACACACAATCAGCAGCGCCAGGTATAGCAGCACCATGGCATACACACGCGGCCATGTTTTCAGGAACGGTGGGGCTTCGTCAGTATCGCGCGGACGCTCCGGCATGAGTTCTCCTATTGTATGAGAACACGGCCGGCGGTTTTCCTTCGCCGGCCAGACACACGATCAACGGCCTGCCGGCTCCCATGCGCCCCGCACCCTACAGATCCTTCGTTCGCTCCACCCCCTGTGTGCTAGATTGAAGAGTTCATGAGCGAACACGCCCCGGGTCCCTTGAAACAGACTCCTTTGAACGCCATCCATCGCCAGATGGGCGCGCGCATGGTGGATTTCGGCGGCTGGGACATGCCCGTGCAATACTCCGGCATCATAGAGGAGCACCATGCCGTTCGCCGCGCCGTGGGCCTTTTCGATGTCAGCCACATGGGGGAAATCGAAATCCGCGGGCCCCAGGCTTTCGACCTCGTTAACTACGTCACCCCGAACGACGTGGCCAAGCTCAAAATCGGCCAGGCGCAATACTCCGCTCTTCTGTACGAGCACGGCGGATTCGTGGACGATATCCTCGTTCACAAAGTCGCCGACGATCACTATTTCCTCTGCGTCAACGCGTCCAATCAGGAGAAGGACTACGCCCATATCGCGGCCCACAACCGGTTCGATGCGGAGGTGGAATACGCGAGCGAGAAATATGCTCTGCTGGCGATTCAGGGCCCGCACGCACTCGAAACGGCGCAAAAGCTCACCCCGGTCGATCTCGCCCCCATCCGCTACTACCACTTTGCCGATGGCGAGTTTGCAGGCGTTCCGGCGCGCATTGCCCGCACCGGCTACACCGGAGAAATTGGCGTCGAAACCTACATTCCCGCCGCCGAAGCTCCCGCCGTCTGGGAGAAGGTGATGGCCGCCGGCGAAGAGTTCGGCATCAAGCCCGCCGGCCTTGGCGCCCGCAACACGCTCCGCCTCGAAGCCGGCATGGCGCTATACGGCCATGAAATCACCGCCTCCATTACTCCGCTCGAGGCCGGACTCGGCCGCATCGTCAAGTTCGACAAAGGCGATTTCGTCGGGCGCGCCACCCTTCTCGCGCAGCGCGAACGCGGCATCACCCGCGTTCTCACCGGCTTCGAGATGACCACGCGCGGCATCGGCCGGGATGGCTACGAAGTCTACGTGCATGGACAACCCGCCGGTTGGGTCACCAGCGGCGGCCCCGCGCCCACGCTCCATAAGAACATCGGCATGTGCTACGTGCCAGTGGAAAATGCGCAGCCCGGGCGCGAGATTCAAATCATGATTCGCAACCAGCCGGTCGAAGCCGTCACCCGGCCAATTCCTTTCTACAAAAGAGCGAGCTAAAACATGTATCCGGACAATTACCGTTACACAAAAGAGCATGAATGGGTGCTGGTGGAAGGCGACACCGGAACCGTCGGCATTACCTTTCACGCCCAGAAGGAACTCGGTGACATCGTTTATGTCGACCTCCCGAAACTGGGCGATGCCGTCGAACAGGGCAAGACCATCGGTTCCGTTGAATCCGTCAAGGCCGTCTCCGACATCTATTCTCCGGTTTCCGGCGAAGTCGTAGCCGCCAATGAAGAACTCGCCACCGCCCCGGAAAAGCTGAACGAAGATCCGCATGGCGCGGCCTGGCTCATCAAGATCCGCCTCAGTGCACCGGAAGAAATAACCAATCTGATGAGCGCCGCGGATTATCAAGCATACATAGGGGAGTAAGTTCAGCATTGCGTTACCTTCCGAAATCCGAAGCCGAGCGCCAGGAAATGCTCGCCTCGCTTGGTGTGGATTCCATCGAGCGCCTGTATGCCCATTTGCCCGAAGAGGTCCTCCTCAAACGGCCGCTGGACATTCCACCCGGCAAGTCCGAATACGAAATCATCGACTGGTTCCGCGCCCGCGGCGACGAAAACGCCATTGGCCACGCGTCGTTCCTCGGCGCCGGCGTGTACTATCACTACCGCCCCGTGATGTGCGATGTCGTCGTCTCGCGCGGCGAATTCCTGACCTCCTACACGCCATACCAGGCCGAGATGGCGCAAGGCACGCTCACCACGATCTTCGAGTTCCAGACCATGATCTGCCAGCTCACGGGCATGGATGTGGCGAACGCCTCCATGTATGACGGCTCGACAGCCGTTCCCGAAGCGGCGATGATGGCCATGCGGATCACCGGACGCCACAAAGTGCTGGTGGCGCGCACCGTGCACCCGGAATACCGCGAAGTGCTTGCCACTTACTCGAAATATCAAGGCGTGCCTGTTGCCGAAATCGCTTACGATCCATCCACCGGCCAGCTTGATACCGACGACCTCGCCGCGAAACTGGACACCGAAACCGCCGCCGTTATCATTCAATCTCCCAATTTCTTCGGTTGCCTCGAAGACACCGCCAGGATCGCCGCTCTTGCCCACGCCAAAGGCGCGCTGCTTGTGTTCTCCTTCACGGAAGCCGTATCGCTGGGCCTGCTGGAACCGCCGCATGAGGCCGATATCGTCGTCGGCGAACTGCAATCCTTCGCGCATCCTCCCAGCTACGGCGGCCCGTATGCGGGCATCATCGCCACCAAGGAGAAGTTCCTGCGGCAATTGCCCGGACGGCTCGCCGGCGAAACCAAGGACGCCAACGGCAACCGCGCCTTTTGCCTCACGCTCTCCACCCGTGAGCAGCACATCCGCCGCGAAAAGGCTACTTCGAACATCTGCACGAATCAAGCCCTGATCGCCCTGATGGCCACCGTGTTCCTCTCAGTGTACGGCAAGGAAGGGCTTCGCGAACTCGCCATCCAGAACCTCAGCAAGGCGCATTACCTCGCCGATGGTCTGCCCCGCCGCTTCTCCGGCGCCTTTTTCAACGAATTCGTCGTGAATACCAACGGGAAGTCGCCGGACGCCATTAATCAGTCCCTCCTCGAAGAGAAAATCGTGGGCGGCCTCCCCCTCGGCAAATACTACCCTGAACTCAGCGGCTGCCTGCTGCTCTGCGCCACGGAAATGAGCAAACGCGAACATATGGACAAAGTGAAGAGGGCCATCGTCTAATGCCAGGGAAAACCAGAAATCACATCAGCCAGAACGAAGCCCTGCTGTTTGAGATGAGTTCGCCGGGCAAGAAGGGCTATCAACTCCCGGCGCTCGACGTTCCTGCCGTGGACCCGGTGGGCGTGCTCGGCGCGGCCAACACGCGCCAGGAAATTACCGACTTCCCGGAAGTCAGCGAAGTGGAAGTGATCCGCCACTTCACGCGCTTGTCGACCTGGAACTACGGCATCGATCTGGGCCTGTTCCCGCTCGGCTCTTGCACGATGAAGTACAACCCGCGCGTCAACGAAACGGTGGCGCGCACCGAAGGGCTCGCCTGGGCCCATCCCTATCAGCCGGAATCGCTCTCCCAAGGCGCGCTGAAGATCGTTGTCGAACTCGAAAAGGCGCTCGCCGAGATCACCGGCATGGACGCCGTCACGCTTCAGCCCGCGGCCGGAGCACACGGCGAGCTCACCGGCGTACTCCTTATCCGCGCGCTGCTCGAATCGCGGGGCAATGCCCGCAAGAAGATCATCATCCCCGATTCCGCGCACGGCACCAATCCAGCCACTGCCGCGCTCGCCGGCTACACCGTCGCCAATCTCAAGTCGAATGCCAAAGGACTGGTCGACGTCGAGGCGCTGGCGAAACTTGTCGACGAAGACACCGCCGCGCTGATGGTCACCAACCCCAATACCATCGGCGTGTTCGAAGAGGACATCGTCAAAGTCACGTCCCTCATGCATTCCAAAGGCGCGCTGGTCTATATGGATGGGGCCAACATGAACGCGCTTGTCGGCATCACGCGGCCCGGCGACTTCGGCATCGATGTGATGCACCTCAATTTGCACAAGACATTTTCCACTCCGCATGGCGGAGGCGGACCCGGCGCCGGAGCCGTTGCCGTCAAGGCGCACCTGGAGCCATTCCTGCCTATCCCGCGCGTCATCCGAATCGGCGACATGCTGCACCTCACCGAAGACCGCCCCCTCTCGATCGGCCGTGTCCGCGCCTTCCTCGGCAACTACGGCGTGCTCATCCGAGCTCTCGCCTACATCATGGCCCACGGCGGTCCGGGACTCCGCAACGCTACGCTCGACGCGCTGCTCAATGCCAACTACATCCGCAAAGGGCTGGAGCCGTATTTCGATCTGCCCTACACCAGCCCGAGCATGCATGAGTGTGTCTTCAGCGACACCCGCCAGGCCGCCAAAGGCGTAAAGACCATGGACATCGCCAAGCGCCTCATCGATTACGGCTTTCATCCCTACACCGTGGCCTTCCCTTTAATCGTGCACGGCGCTCTGATGATCGAGCCCACCGAAACCGAAAGCAAGACCGAACTCGATGCCTTCATCGAAGCCATGATCGCCATCGCCAAGGAAATCGACACCGACCCGCAATTCGTTCTCAAGGCGCCGCATCACACGCGCACGCCGCGCGTCGATGAAACCACCGCCGCGCGCAAACCCATCCTGCGCTGGAAGCCGCAGCCCGCGGTCAACAAAGCCGCCGATTAGGGATCCCCGTTGCGAGCGTCGCTGGCAGTCCTGTTCTTCGTCCTGCTGCTGCGCGTTCCGTTTCTCGATCAGGCGATTCAGGGCGACGACGCCGATTATCTCCGCGCCGCGCAGTATGCGCAGATCCATCCGCTGCACCCCAGCCACCTCGAATTCATCTTTCAGGGACAGAAGGTCAGCATGCGGGGCCATCCGCATCCGCCCGGCAACGTGTGGGTGCTCGCCGCTCTGCTCGCCGCCACCGGCGACATCCATGAGGCGACCTATCACGCCGTCTACATCGTGTTCTCATTGATTGCTGCATTTGCCGCGCTCTCGCTTTCCCGGCGTTTCTGCCGGCATCCTCTACTGGGAACGCTGCTCTTCCTCGCTACACCTGCCTTCGTCATCAACGGCAATTCGCTCGAAAGCGATATCCCGTTTCTCGCCTTTTGGCTCGCCTCCATTGCCTTCTTCGTGCAAGCCGCGGACCGGCGCTCCACTCGGCGCCTCGCCGCCGCAATCCTCATGATGGCCCTCGCCGCGATGATGGCGTTCCAGGCCGTGCTGCTGCTGCCGTTACTCGCACTGTATCTCTGGCGTACCGCCCGCGATTGGAAACCGGCCTGGGCCGCGCTACTCACCGTCCCCGCCACGCTCGGTGCATATCAGCTCTTTGAGCGTCTGACCGCGGAGCAACTCCCCGCCGCAGTACTCGCCGGATACTTCACCCGCTACAATTTGCATTCGCTCGACAATAAGATGCGCAATGCCATCGCCCTCACTACCCACCTTGGCACGATGGTGTTTCCGGCCCTGCCGCTGGTTTTTTTTCGCCCACTGCTCGCCATCGTCCCCATCCTTGCCGGTGTGGCCGCCATCGCCTACTGCATCCGCCGCTGGCGCGATTATCTTGCCCAATGGGTGCTGCTGTTCTTCGCCGCCGCTCTCGTGCTGTTCTTCGCCGGCTCGGCGCGCTACCTGCTGCCGCTCGCGCTGCCTGTGGCACTGCTCATCGCCAATCAACTCAAGCCTGCGCCGCTAGGCGCTTTCATCGCCATGCAAACGGCGCTTGCCATGGCGATGGCTCTGGCCAATTACGATCACTGGGATGGATACCGCCGCGCGATCGCGAGCCTCGAAAAGAGCTGGCAATACAAGCGCGTCTACATCAACGGCGAAATGGGCCTGCGCCACTATGCCGAATCCGCGGGCGCGCTTGCGCTCGAGCGTGGCCAGCCGCTGCGGCCCGGAGACATTGTGGTCACCAGCAAGTGGGTCAGCATTCCGGTCAACAGCGGCCTCCGCGTGCCGCTGCTTTCCATCCCCATTCAATCGGCAGTGCCGTTGCGTCTTGCCGGACTCAACAGCGAATCCGCCTATAGCACCGCCCAGGCCGGCCGGCTGCCGTTCGATGTGCGCCGAGGCCCCATCGACGTCCTGCAAATCGAGACCGTGGCCCAGCGCAAACCCACGCTCAGCTACATATCCATGAACGCCCCCGAATCCGCGGCGCAGATTGTCAGCGGGCTCGATCCCATTGAGGATAACCGTTACCGCTGGATGAGCGGCAAAGCAGTGCTGCTTTTGAAGCCGCCTGCCGGTGAGACTCCCATCGACATTGACGTCTTCCTCCCCGATGCCGCCACCGCTACCCGGCTCACCGTCACCCTCGACGGCAAACAGATTCTCGAAGCTCCGCTCAATGCGAAAGGCGTACGCAAGATCCGCACGCCGCCCGTAAAGGCCGAAGGCGATACGGCAGTGCTCACGATCGAGGTTGACCGAACCTTTCAAATCCCCGGCGACATCCGCACGCTCGGCATTATCCTCTCCGGTGCGGGCTTCCGCCGGTAACGGCCGGTTTACGGCAAGATTGCCACAATTCGCGCCGGTCCGCCCGTGCCTCCTTTGATCTTCATCGGCAATGCGATCAGCGTCGCCCCCTTGGCCGGCACTTTCTCTAAATTCGCCACATTTTCCAGCCCGTACAACCCCGCCCCATACAACACGCGGTGCACGATGAAATCCTTTGACTGCCCGTAGTCAATGCTGGCGGTATCAATTCCCAGTCCCACCAGGGAGCGCTGCTTCACCAAAAACTCCGCCGCCTCGCGCGATACGCCGGGAAAATGCAGATTCGCCACGTCGCCCGGCTTGTCCGACCCCAGATACTTCTTCTTGTCCGGCCAGAATCGTCCCCATCCTGTACGCACCAGCAATACGGTGCCATTGGCAATCCGCCCATGCTTCCGTTCGAACGCCTGTATATCCGCCACCGTCAACCGGTAATCCGCGTTGCGCGCGCACGCCGCTGCGATATCGACAACCGCCGCCGGAACAATCAGCTTCGACACCGGGATCTGTTCCGTCGAAATTCCGCCCTCGGCGAAATGGATGGGACTGTCCAGATGCGTTCCTCCATGTTCGTTGGCGCCGTAGTTGGCCGATGAATAGAAATATCCGCCCGGAGCCTTTCCCCATTGCGTTTTTTCCCAATGAAACCCCGGCGACGTAGGCCAGTAGATGGTCTTCTCATCGAAGGTGTAAGTCAGGTCGACAGCCTTCGAACCATCCACCGTCTGGCCCATGCAGAATGCACCCGCGAGCAGTCCCAACGCGACGAATCTCATTCCTACTGCAACTTTCCCCGCAGCCAGCTCACTTCTTTCTGAAGCGCTCCGCGGTAGAGCGCGATATCCGCCTTCCACGAAATCACGTTGAACCCGAGCCCGATCCATCGCTCCGCCTGCTTCTCGTCTCCTGGCTGGATGCCGGCGGTCTTCCCGTACTTCTTAGCCACGGCCACCACATGCCGCAGGGCCTCAATAAACCGCGGGTTCTCGAACTCCGCCGGAATCCCCATCGCATTCGAAAGATCGAAATGCCCCACCCAAAGATTGTCCACGCCCTCCACTTGTGCGATGGCTTCGGCGTTCTCGAGCCCGAGTGGCGATTCGATCTGGCAGATGATGGTGGTGTTTTCGTTGGCGGTGCGCAGATAACCGATGTCCGGGGCGACGTAGTCGTTGTGTGCCGTGCCCAGCCCCAGCCCGCGCTTGCCGAGCGGCGCATACTTCACCGCATCGACGATCGACTTGGCCACTTCCGGAGTCTCCACGTTGCCCACCATGATGCCCAGCACGCCCGCGTCCATCAAGCGCGCCATGAAGTGGTACACCGGTTGCGGCACGCGTACGAACGGCGCCACATCCGTCGCCTTGAAGAACGCGGCCAAGTCCGCCATGCGCTCCATATCGAAGCCCGTATGCTCCATATCGAGCAGCACGAAGTCGAGATCGGCGGCCTTCGCCATCATCGCCAGCCCGCGCGTGCCAAACTCCATGATCATGTGCCCCACCGGCACCCGGCCCTCGGCCACCACTCGTTTGAAACGGTTCTCTTTCACTGTTTCAGCCTTTCTAATTTTTGTAAAAATGCGGGCGATTGCAACACTTCGCGATTCACCACTCCATGGGGAATCCCGCCGCGGAACAACGCGAGTATGTTATCGCAAGCCTCCAGTCCGTTGTCGCGCGCGATCTCCTCGGTCCACGCCAGCGCATGCGGAGCGAGAATCACATTGTCCAATTCGAGGAGCGGTTCGTGGGCATCGACGGGCTCTTTCTCGAACACATCGATGCCCGCGCCGAGAATCCATTTCTCGCGCAGCGCCAGCGTCAAATCGGCCTGCCGCACAATCGCTCCGCGCGCTGTGTTGATGAAGAACGCAGAGGGTTTCATCAGCCGGAAATGCTCGGCTCCGATCAAGCCGCGCGTCTGCTCATTCAACAGGCAATTCACAGCGACGAAGTCGCTTTCGCGGAACACATCTTCCATGCTCGTCAATTCGACATTGAGGCGCGCGGCGGCCTGGCGGTCGGCGTACGGATCGTGCGCGAGGAAGCGCGTGAATCCCAGACCTGAAGCCAGCCGGAACATCTCCTGCGCGATATTGCCGCAGCCGATCGACCCGAGCGTTCGCCCCGCCAGACACGTCCCCAGCCGGCTCAATTGCCCGCGCCACTTGCCTTGCCGCACGATGCGGTCCTGCTCCATCATGTTCTTCGACAGCGCGAATACGTATGCCAGAATCGCTTCGGCCACCGGACGCCGCACGGCATTCGGCGTAATCGCCAGCGCCACACCTGCCTCATTGATAGCCGGGATGTCGATCATGTCGTAGCCCACGCCCCAGCGGGCAATCAGCGCCAGCCGCTTGCAGCCTTCCACGCTCTCGCGCGTGAAGTGGATCCCCAAGGCGAAGATGGCATCGAATGCATCCGCCGCTTCACGCGTCATGGCCTTTCCCGGCTGCGGCGGAATGGGGGCGAACTCGAGCCCCTGCACGCCTTGCAACTTGCTCTCCAGCGCCGCTTCGAAACGGCCTTTGGCATCGGTGTAGAAGTCCGGCGTGATGCCCACGCGAAAGATGTTTGCCATAACGAAACGGATATTGTACCGTCATTGCGCGACGGATGACATCATTTCGGCGATTGGAACAAACACGGAGCACGAGGAATAAAGGAGCAAAGTGTCTTGTCGCCGGCATTGTTACGGTGTATACTGGGCGGCATTCGTAGGATTGGGGATTGGGTTAGTTTCACTCCAAGCCTGCGGCTTTTCATCGTCAGGAGACTGTGATGCGTAAAGCTGCTCTGTTGCACTATATTCTTGCCGCGGGGATTCTCCATTCGCAGGATTTCCGCGCAACCATTCTCGGCCAGGTTTCCGATTCCCAGCGTTCCGCCATTCCGAACGCCACGGTAAAGGCCACGAAGACAGATACAAACATCAGCAAGGAAACCGTAACGAATAACCAGGGCATTTTCACTCTGCCCGCTCTCGATCCTGGGCGCTATGACATTACCGTGTCCGCGGCCGGCTTCCAGACCGTCCGCCGAAGCGGCATTGTCCTTCAGGTTGCCGAAAAGCTCAACCTTCCGATCTCGATGGAATTGGGTGCGGTTACCACCGAGATCACCGTCGTCGGTGAACAGGAATTGATCCAAACCGCGACGGCGTCCCGAGGCCTCGTCTTCGATCCCATCAAGATGCAGGAAATCCCCATGAACGGACGCCAAACTTACATGCTGATGCGCCTCTCGCCCGGTGTCATGTTCACGCAACGCACATTCGGGAGCACGGGTTTTTCCGGCACCCGCGCTTGGGACGTCAACGGCGCCTTCACGATGAACGGGGGACGAACCGGCACGAATCAGTTTCTGCTCAACGGCGCGCCGATCTCCACGAACGGTACCTTTAACCTCGCCCCCAATGTGGAAGCGGTCGAGGAGATGAAGGTGATGGTCAATACCTACGACTCGCAATACGGCCGTTCCGGAGGCGGCCATGTCAGCACCACCCTCAAATCAGGCACCAATGCCTGGCACGGCACAATGTTCGACTTCTGGCGCAACCGCCAGCTTGACGCCAACACCCGCCAGAACAACGCCCTCGGCGTCGGGCGCGGTTTCCGGAACCAGCATCAGTTTGGCGGGACCGTTGGCGGTCCCATCCGAAAGAACAGGGACTTCGTCTTCTTCTCCTTCGAAGGTTGGCGCGAACGTGTGCCATTCCCCTCGAACGTGAGCGTCCCGCCGATGGAGATTCGCGGCGGCGATTTCAGTTCCTTCATCCCGCAACGCCAAACCGGCGTCCTGCGGATCTTCGATCCGCTCACCTCGCAACCTTGTACTACGCCGGGGCTCAATTGCCGTGCGGGCGGACTGTTCCGCCGCCAACCCTTCCCTGGCAACAGACTGCCTGCCTCGCGCATCAGTCCCATCGGCCGCGCGATCCTCAACTTCTATCCCGCGCCCAACTTCCAGCCCGATTCGCTGGTCAACAACTTCACCCGGCCCGACAACCTCGGCAAGTACCGTTATGAACAGCCCATGGCCCGCTACGACAAGGTACTCACCGACAACGTCCGGTTCAATTTTCTTTTTACTTTCCAGGACGGCAGCGAGTTCCGCGATCAGAACGGCTTCGATCCGCCCGCCCGATTCGGCAACATGGATGGCACGGTACGCCGCGACATGAACTATGTGCTGTCCTATGACCATACGCTCAGCCCCACACGCCTCCTCCACATGCAGGGAAGCTTCAACCGCTTCGTCCAGAACTTCCCGGACGTTTCCGACCCCGACTTCACCTATGACAAGGTCGGCATCCGGACAATCCCGCAGGTGGATACCTTCCCCAGCCGCCTCATGCCGCGCATTACGGTCAGCGGATTCCGCGAACTATTCGGCAACCAGTTCGTCAACCAGAGTTCACGCCAGCAGTTGAACTTCCAGGCCAATTTTTCGGAAACTCGCGGCAAGCACATCGTCAAGTACGGTTCGGAAGTGGCCCAGCTCATGCGCCATAACAAAGCATCCGGCCGCTCTTCGGGTGAACTCGGCTTCGATGCTGTCTGGACCCGCGAGTATCAGGCCATCGGGCAAGGCGCGCTCGACGGTAGTTCCGTCGCGTCCCTCCTCATGGGAACCATCCAAAGCGGAAACCTGCAATACAACGACACATTCTTCCGGCGCGAGCCATACTGGGCCATCTTTTTTCAGGACGACTGGAAAATAGCCCGCAAGCTGACCTTGAACATCGGTCTGCGCTACGACATCCAATTCGGCATGTACGAAATTCACAACCGCCTCAACCGGGATTGGGATTTCGCCACTGTGCAGCCCACCAGCGGCGCTGTCCTGGAGCAATGGAACCGGCTCCGGGCTACGAACCCCACCATGCCCGCTCCACCACAAGCGCTGGTCGGCGGAATGACCTTCGCCGGTGTGAACGGCCAACCGCGCCGTGTCTACAATGCCGATCTTTCCAATATCCAGCCGCGCCTCGGTTTTGCCTATAGCTTTCTGAAACAGACCGTGATGCGCGGCGGATTCGGCATCTATCACCGCACCGCAACGCAAGACAACCTGGCTACGGGATTCAGCATCGGAACCCCTTTTATTAACACACTCACGGCGGGCCAATTCCCCAGTGCTGGACTCACTGGCCCGTACTCGCTCGAGAATCCTTGGCCCGGCGGTGTGATCCGCCCGGCCGGGGCAACCAATGGCATTACGACCAATATCGGTACCGGCGTCTCCTATGACTCACCGTCGCGCCGCATTCCCCGCACGTTTCAGTGGTCGTATACGCTCGAGCGCGAACTGCCCTGGAACATGGTGCTGGAGGCCAGCTACAGCGGCAGCGCTACCGTGAAGGAACCTGTCGGTATCAATCTCAACTCCATGGCCATGGAGCATTGGGAAGCCGCGCAAACGAACCCTGATTTCTACAATCAGCGTGTGCCTAATCCCTTCCGGGGTATCTTCCCCGCCACGGTGGGACGCGGCGTCTCTCCGGACCTCTCCCGCCAGACCCTCTTCCAGCCTTTCCCGCACTTCGATGGCCTCACCAACAACCTAGCCCCGTGGGGGAGGGCCTGGTATCACGGTCTGCAAACCCGGTTCGAAAAGCGCATGCTCGGAGATCGATCGCGCACCGGCGCCGTCACTTGGGTGATGGCCTACACGTGGTCGAAGCAGATGGAGCGCCGCTGGCGGGATACTGCCACCATGCTCTGGCGCGATCCGGTCAATCAAGTGACCGCCGAGGATCGCTCGCACAACCTCACGTTCGCAGGCATCTGGGACCTGCCCTTCGGTAAAGGCCGCGCTTATCTGAGCGGGGCAAACCGGGCGGCGCAATTCGCTCTGGGAGGCTGGACCGCCAATAGCAACTTCATCTATCAGTCCGGCGTCCCTCTGGCCGCTTGGACTGGCTGGGAGTTTCTCTGCGGAGATCCCGTGGTCGCCAGCCGCAGTGAAACCAGTTGGTTCTTCAACGACCGGTCCCGCTTCAGCCAGTGCTGGCGCCAGCGGCGTCCGTTCGAGTACGTCCAGTTGCCTGCACGGTTCCACAGCCTGCGCGGACCGGCTTCGCCGCAAATCGACATCATGCTCTCGAAGAAGTTCAACTTCGGCGAGCGCTATCAGGTCGAGTTCCGCGGCGAAGCATTCAACGCCTTCAACACGCCGATCCGCAGCGATCCGCCATCGAGCAATCCTTCCGCTGCGGATTTTGGCGTCTTGCCGGTCGCCCAACTGAACTTCCCCCGCAACATCCAACTCGGGCTGCGGTTTCGGTTCTGATATGGAGACCATATTTACCGTTTCACCCAGATCGGCGAACTCCAGGCCATCTGATCGTCGGCCTGAATGACACGCACGTAATAGAATGTTTCCCCCTTCACCGGCGCGGTGTCGCGGAAGCTGAAGTCCACTTCCTTCAGCATGGGGTTCTTCGTCATGAGAAACTCCTTGCCGCGGATGATGTCAATCTGCCGCACGGGTTGCGTGCCGACGATCTTCACCGTCAATTCAAACGGCCCTTTCCCATCGACGATGTCGCCTTGCAGATACTCGGCTTTGTTCGCCTTCATGCGGTAGTCGAGGATGATGTTGTCGGTCGCGCCGTAGGAGTGCCGCTTCTTCATCGCATCGATCAACCCGTCTCGCGTAAAGTCCGTGGCGATCGTGCAGGCGTAGCTGATGTGCGTGGACAGGTGATCCGATGCCGCCTGCACACCGAGCTTGTACCCCTTGGCCCATGCATTCCACACATAGCCGGCGGGACGGAAGCCACCCGGCGCCGATGCCGGATTGCCTGCGTGAGCCGCCTTCGGCGCACCTTCATACTCGTTCGACACACGGTCGCCCTGATAGATCTCGACCAGCGGTTCCACCTCAGGGTCGTTATCGCGCCAGTCCGTGCCCATACCCGACGCGGAGGTGTGCGAGATGGCGATGCCGTTGTATTTCTTCAGGTATTCATACAGCATCTTCGCTCCCGTTTGCGCCTTCTGTTCCTCGGGCGGAATCGGCAGCGTCGGATTGCCGCGTTTGGCGAAGAGCACGTTGCGGTGGCCGTTCGGATAGCTGAGACTGCGCTCGTAGCCGTAGAAGGGAACGAACTTGCCGGCCACGCTGAAAATGTCCGCGGTCTGTTGCAGCAGGTAGTTGATGTAGTCCTTGTCGGGACCGCTGGCGCCGTTGTGCTCGCTGACGAGCAGGAAGTCCAGTTCGGCCGCATCGATGGCGTACCGGTATGTGTCGAGCAGGCTGCCGTCGTTATTGCCGTCCATCGAGAACTCGGTGTGGCGATGCGTGTCGCCGCGATAGATCTTGTATTGCTTGCCGCCGCTTGCGAGTTCATAGCCGTGAATGCGCGCCAAGTCCTTCGCTTCCTCATAATGCGTGGGGAAGAGTTTCAACTCCGGCTGAATGCGCGGTTTGAATCGCAGCGAGCCTTGGCCGCCCGCGGGAACCGGGATACGCGCGGCGTAGACATCGGCGCGCTCATAGAGAAACTCCTCGTAGTCGCGATTGTCCATCGGCCAGACCGCAGCCAGCGCGCCTTCCAGCACCGCGAGCCCCATGCGCATATGCTGGCGGCCTTGCGTGAAGGGCAGCGGCGTCAGCTTGCGCCATCCGGTCTCCTCATACGTAGTGGCATGGATTTCCCACGCCGCGCGATGGGCAGGTGTGTCGCTGGGCGTGTCCTGAATGCGCAGGTTGCGGTGGCGGAAGAAGAGCCACACACGGCCTGCGTTGTCGGCCGCCAGCGTGGGGTAATCGTTGAACTCCCGCATGTTGGCAGGGAGTACGGTTTCAAACGGGTGCTCCGGCTCCATCCACCGCTGCCCGTCATGGACGGCGACGCTGATCCACCGCGAGCGATACAGCGCCGTGCCCTGCTTGCGCGGCAGAAAACCGGTGTCCTTGCCCCAATCCATCCCTGATTCATTCCACGAAGCCCACAGGCGATTCTGGCCGTCGACCGCCAACGAAACCGCCGCTTCGTACTTCAACGAATCGGCGATCGGCGTCACCGCACTCCATTGGCCGTTCGTGGCCTTGCGCATCATGATGTCGTAGTTGCCTTTGTCGTAGGTATCCCAGGCGATGTACACACCGCCACGGCGGCCCGTGGCGATGGCCGGGGACCAATCGTTCGCCGCGGAGGTGGAGATCTGTTGTTCAGGGCTCCACTTGGTTCCATCGAACGAGCGCGCGAAGATGTCGGACTTGCCGTTGCGGAATCCCTGCCAGGTGAGCCACAGCGTATTCGGCGCTTCAAAGGCGACGGAAGGGAAAATGTCCGGCTGCGGCGCTGTGGTGAGCCGTTCCGGCGCCGACCAATTCATGCCCGTACCGTAACTGGCGTAGAGATCCCAATTGCCATCCACCTGCGCGCTCCAGACAACGACGGCGCGGCGCTGCCGGTCTCGTCCCACGGCGATCTGATGAATATCGGAGTGCCCCGTGTTCAGCACATTGAGCTGGCCCCAATTGTGCGGGCCGAACTCGCGGGTGAAGACGGCGGTGCGCTGGTCGCGATAGCCCACCCACGCGGCCATCAACCGCCCTTCGCCGAGATTGGCGATGGATGGGAAATCGGCGTTGATCTCGGGAGGCGAGATGCGCTCGGCGGGAGCAACGCGCTGCACGCGCACGCGATTGTCCAGCATCTTTACGGGAGAGCCCAAGGCAAGGTCGAAGGGACGCACCGTGAACTTGCCCTGCACGGTCTCGATGTCGAGTTCCGTTGCCGCCGATCCCTTGACGTCGATGATCACGCCGGGGATGTTGAGGTATTTCTCCGGGTCCGTCAGCCGCTCGATTTCCCACGCCCGCCGCGCGAAGTTGATGCCCGGCCGCGTGCGCAGGTTCCACCCCGCCATGCTTACGTTGTCGCCGGGCCGTGGACGCCAGTTGCGCACCGAAAGCAAATCGCCGGAACGGGCCGTGACTTTGCCTTTCCAGTCACGCGGCTCTGTGTCGCGAAGTCCGAATTCCACGCGGACGGCGACCGTGCGGCCGTCCATCAGTTCATTGCGCGGCGCCGATCCGGGTTGCCCCTGCTGCGAGAACAGCGCCAGCGAAGCGATGAGGGCTGTAACTGCGGAAACAGCGTACAGAATGCGGTGCATGATGGAAGCCTCCTAACGAAGTTGCATCGTACCAGAATCGCTGACTACTTTTTGCACAGCCTGAATTGCGGAATGCATTGCGCGGCAAGGATAGTGCGGATGGTAGGGCGAGGCTTTCGCGCCATGCTCCACAATCGAACGGTTCAAGCCGTTTCCACCGTGTGACTGGCCAAACCGAGGTTTTCCACCTCCATTTCACGAATCCGGAATTTCTGCACTTTGCCGGTAACCGTCATCGGGAACGAATCGACGATGCGGATGTGTTGTGGAATTTTGAAGTGGGCGATCTTGCCATGGCAAAATGCCCGCACTTGCTCGGGTGTGATGGACTCGCCGGTGCGCGGGCGGATCCAGGCCGCCACCGTTTCTCCAAGAATCCGATCGGGCAGTTCCACCACCTGCACTTCGGCGATCTTTGGGTGCGTGTACAGGAAGCTCTCGACTTCCGCAGGGTAGATGTTCTCACCTCCACGGATGATCATGTCGCGGGCGCGGCCGCGAATGTTGATGTAGCCGTCATCGCGCATGATGGCGAGGTCGCCCGTATGCAGCCAGCCCTCGCCGTCGATGGCTCGCGCCGTGGCTTCGGGCTCCTGATCGTATCCGAGCATCACCAGATAGCCGCGCGCGCAAAGCTCACCCAATTCTCCGCGCGGAACCGTCTCGCCGTTGGCATTGACGATCTTCACTTCGGCGTTGGGCATGGCACAACCCACGGTGGAGGTCCGCTGCTCCAAGGTATCGCCGGGTGCGTTCATGGTAATGACGGGCGATGCTTCCGTCTGGCCATAGATAACGCACACATCGGAACAATGCATCTCCGCATTGACGCGGCGTAGCAACTCGACGGGGCAGGGCGCGCCACCCATCACAGCGGCGCGCAGCGAAGTGAGGTCGAAGCGATGGAACTCCGCGTGTTGCAGTTCGGCGATGAACATGGTGGGCACGCCGCCAATAGCCGTGGCTCGCTCCTCATGCACGGTTTCGAGCACGGCAAGCGCATCGAAGCTCGCCGACGGAAGGAGAATCGTTGTCCCATGCGTCACGCAGTTCAAGACCGCGCAAATGCATCCGGCGCAGTGATAGAGCGGGAAGGGAACGCACATGCGGTCGTTTTCGGTGAGACCCATCCACTCGCCCGTTTGAAACCCATTGTTGACGAGGTTGCGATGCGTCAGCAGAACCCCTTTGGGCGATCCGGTAGTTCCGGACGTGTATTGAATGTTGGTGGGATCGTCCGGCAATACGGGGTGCGAAGGCAGATCGCGGCCGGCTGCGAGCATGGTGTCCCAATCGGCCGTTCCGAGGTAGATCACGCGATGCAACGTTTCCGGCGCATCGGCCTGCCCAAGGATTTCACGGTAGTTGGCGCGGGCATCCTGTTCCCAGAGAAACAGCGCCCGCATGCGCGACTTGCCGAGCACGTAAGCAAGTTCATGCGAGCGATAGGCAGGATTGACATTCACCAGCACGTATCCGGCCCGCGCGCAGGCGTATTGGAGAAACACCCACTCAGCGCAGTTGGATGACCAAATGCCGACGCGATCCTGTGGTTGCAGCCCGAGTCCGGCAAGCCCGCGGGCCACTTGTGTGACCGCATCGTCGAACTCCCGCCAGGTGTAACGCGTGCCGGCGTGCCTGACGACGAGCGCCTCGCGCTCAGGGAATCGCGCCGCCGTGCGCGCCAGCGCTTCCGACAGGGTCATGTCGAGCAATGGCGCAACAGGGCCTGTGGCGTAGCTCAGCTCTTGCATGGGAGACAAGTATAATACGGGCCTATGCCCATTCGCTCTCCTTATCCCGATGTGGCCGTGCCCTCCGTGACACTGCCCGAATTGTTGTTTCGCGATCTGGAGGCGGTGCGCGGCATTCCTGCGTTGATCGACGCGCCCACGGGCCGCGCGATCACCTACGGCCAGCTTCACGAGGCTTCCCACCGAGTAGCCGCCGCATTGGCCAGGCGTGGATTTGGCAAGGGTGACCGGCTCGCGGTGTTGGCGCCCAATTTGCCCGAATACGCAGTCGCCGTGCAGGGAACGATGATGGCCGGCGGCACAGTGACAACGATGAACCCTCTCTACACCGAGGCTGAGATCGAGCATCAGCTCCTCGATTCGGGGGCGAAATTTCTGTTGACGATTCCGCAGATGCTCGATAAGGTTCGTGGGCCGGCGGAGCGTTGCCACATCGAGCGGACAATTTGTTTTGGCGACGCGGAAGGCTGCGAGCCCTTCGCGGCGTACATTCAGGAACAAGGCCGCGCGCCCGAACTGGCCATGGACCCGGCCGAAGACGTCGCCGCCATGCTCTATTCCAGCGGAACCACCGGACTGCCGAAAGGCGTGATGCTGACGCATCGCAATCTGGTGGCGGCGCTGTTGCAGTGCGAGCGCCTGTTTTCGAGCGGCCCCGTGCGCAGTTTGCTAATTCTGCCGATGTTTCACATCTTCGGATTCCACGCCATTGTGCATTTCGACCTGCTGAATCGGGGAACGATCGTCACCATGCCGCGATTCGACATGGAGCAATTCCTGCAAACTATCGAGCGGCATCGCATCCAGCGCGTATGCGTGGTGCCGCCGATTGTACTGGGCCTAGTGAAGAGTCCGCTGGTGGACCGGTACGACCTTTCCAGCCTGGAGCTGGTCTTCTCCGGCGCCGCGCCGCTCGATGCCGAACTTGCCGCGGCGTGTGAGAAGCGGCTGGGATGCAAGGTGCGCCAGGGCTATGGGATGACGGAGACATCGCCACCCATTTGCGGGCACCCGCTCGATGGCGATCCGGTGCGCCACGGATCGGTGGGTCCGCTGTGTCCCAATACCGAGGCGATGCTCATGAATCTGGCCACGGGCGAAGAGGCAGCGCCAGGCGAGGATGGCGAATTGTGGGTGCGCGGGCCGCAGATCATGAAGGGCTACTACAACAAGCCGGATTCCACGCGCGATACGATTCAGCCCGGCGGCTGGCTGCGAACCGGCGATATCGCGCGGCTCGATGAACTGGGTTGGATCTACATTATCGACCGCGCCAAGGAACTCATCAAGTACAAGGGCCTTCAGGTGGCGCCCGCGGAATTGGAGGCTCTGCTGCTGACGCATCCGATGATCGCCGATGCGGCGGTCATCGGCGTTCCCGATGAGGAAGCCGGCGAAGTGCCAAAAGGGTTCATCGTGCTGCGCGGCGAATTGACGGCCGAGGAAGCGATGCAATTCGTGGCCGAGCGTGTTGCGCCCTATAAAAAAATCCGGCGGCTGGAAATCGTGGAACAGATTCCCAAATCGCCAAGCGGGAAGATTCTTCGGCGCGTGCTCAAGGATAGCGTAAGAGAAAGGGCAGTGTAAATCTATTGGATGAGTCCATTGCGAATGGCGAAACGGACCAGTTCGCCGGAACTCTGCAAATTCAGCTTATCCAGAATGCGGCTGCGATGCGCCTCCACCGTGTAGACGCTGATGCCTAGCATCGTGGCGATCTCTTTGTTCGTGCGTCCTTCGGCAACAAGCTGGAGCACTTCGCGCTCGCGCGAGGTGAGGCGGTCAATCGGGTTGGTGACGTGGTGGCGATAATCCGAAAGAACCGCTTCCGAGACGGCCGGGCTTAAGTATCCGTCCCCGCAGGCGACGGAGCGAATGGCGTCCAACATGTCGTTGCGCGGGGATGCCTTGAGAAGGTAGCCCTTGGCGCCGGCCTTGAGAATCTCGCGAACATAGACGGTATCGCGATGCATGCTGAGGGCGAGAACCTTCGCGCGCGGCGCCACTTCTCCGATCCGGCGCGTGGCTTCGATGCCGTTCAATTCGGGCATCGTGACATCCATGACCACCACATCGGGTTGCAGTTCCTCGGCCAGGGAAACGGCTTCTCTGCCGTTGCCGGCTTCGCCGACTACCTGCATATCGGATTGGGAATCGAGGATGAGGCGGAAGCCCTCGCGCACGAGGGAATGATCATCGGCCAGCAAGATGCGAAGTTTCCTGGTCTGCATAACGCACCGAGGGGACCCAGATACTCACCGCCAACCCTCCTTCCTTGCGGTTGGTTATCGTGAGATCGCCGCCCACATGGCGGGCACGGGCCCGCATTCCGAGGATACCAAGACTGGGGGCCTTGTCCGCTGCCGCCGGCGGAAGTCCGCGTCCGTTATCGATGATGCTGAGAGTGATGCGGTCATTCGTCCGCGTAAGATGGATCTCCGCTCGCGTTGCGCCGGAATGGCGTGCGACGTTGGTCAGGGCTTCTTGCGCCACGCGGAAGAGGTGAGTCTCGATATCCTCATCCAGGCGGCCTTCAAAGTCGAGAAAGCAAGCGACGTGGATTCCCGTGCGGCGCGAGAAATTCTCCGCAAGCCATTGCAAGCCGGGCGCGAGGCCGAAATCGTCAAGGATGACCGGCCGAAGCAGTTGCGACATCTCGCGCACGTTGTCGATGCATTCATCCACCACGGCGATGGCGTCGGCGCGCCGTGAGGCAAGATCCTTCTCATCGAGCGCTTCGAGGTTGGATCGCAAAGCGGTGAGTCCCTGGCCCAGTTCGTCGTGGAGTTCGTGGGAAAAGCGCCGTACGCTCTCTTCCTGGCCTTTCAGCATCTGCCAGGAAACGCGGTTGAGTTCGTTGGAATGCTCCTGCGCGTTGCTGAACAACTGCGCCACGGTGCGGATGGTGAGGAACGAACCGCCGAGGGCGAGCAGCATGCAGGCGCCCAGCAGCAGGACGGATTCCTGCATGAGGTCGCCGGCGTTGGCGGCGATCGCGGTGTCCGCCGTCAGCGCCCGCTGCGAACTGGCCTCGGAGAGTTTCTCGGTTAGCTCGACAACCTTCTGATGATGGCGAATGAGCGGCCGTAGCGACACGCTGTCGATGTCGGAGCGGCCGAGGAGGCGGCGGGCTTCGGCCGAAAACGCCTGGGCGGAATCGGAGAGATTGCGCCACAGCGGAGCGCGCGGGCGATTCCCTGCATCGCGTGCGATTTGATTGAGGGTCTCGTCCGCCGCCGTGAGACGGCGCAGCAGTTCCCCCGCATTCGGCGATTGCGGTTCCTGCGCCAATTGCAGAACGACCGAGTTGAGAACGGCCTGCTCATCGCGGATCTCTTCCATCAGTTTCGCGGCGATAGCCTGTTCCCGCAGCAGCGATTCGGCGTGGAATTGAATCTCTCGTCCGTTGCGCAGGGCTACGCTGCCCGCTGCCAGCAGCAGCAGCAGGACCAGTCCGAAGCCGCCATAGAGGACGTTCACAATCGTCCGTTCGGTGACGCGGCGGGAGAAAACGACGGGCATGTCACCAGATTACGCGAGTGCTTGCCGGCACATCGAGTGGCAGTAGAATAAAGCCTATGAAAACGACGCGCCGCCGGTTGCTGCAATCCGCTGCCGCCGCTCCCGCTCTTGGGGCCGCCGATTCGACGAGAACGAACTCCGACGCTGTCTACGAGCGGTTGGGCGTGAAGCCGATCATCAACGGCATGGGCACGGTGACCGTGCTGGGCGGATCGCTGATGCCACCGGAAGTGGTGCGGGCGATGGACGATGCGGCGAAACATTTCGTCCATCTGCCGGAGTTGCAGAAGAAGGCCGGGGCTCGCTTGGCGGAGTTGCTGAACGTGCCGGCGGCGATGGTCACCGGTGGCGCCGCGGCGTCGATTTCCGTGGGCCCGATCGCCTGTCTGAGCAGGGGCGACAAAAAGCGGCTGCGCGAGTTGCCGGATACGGGCGACGGAGTGCGCGATGTGATCATGCAGAAAACCCACCGCTCCGGCTATGAGCACCAAATGCAGATGGCCGGTGCGAAGACGCGTCATGGTGGAAACGGCGGAGGAACTGCGGCGGGCCATCGGACCCAGGACCGCGATGCTGTTCTACATGAATAAAGCAGAGAAAGAAGGAAAGATTCAGCGGGCCGAGTTTATCCGCATCGCCAAAGAGCGGGGCGTTCCCACCTTCAACGATGCGGCGGCGGATGTGCCCCCCAAGGAGAATCTCTGGAACTACGTCAACCGCGATGGCTTCGATCTGGTCGCGTTTTCCGGCGGCAAGGGGTTGCAAGGGCCGCAGTCGGCGGGATTGCTATTGGGGCGAAACGATCTGATTGCAGCGGCGACCGAGGGCCAGAGTCCGTATGGCGGCATCGGGCGCGGCATGAAAGTGGGCAAGGAAGAGATTGTGGGAATGGTGGCCGCCGTGGAGCGTTTCCTGCGCGTGGATCATGAGGCCGAAGCCCGCCACCTCGACCAGCGTGTGTCGGAGATGATGAAGCTGATTGGCAAGCCCGAGGGCATCGCCTTGTCGCGGTACGTGCCGGAGATTGCCAACGCCGTGCCGCACCTGGCGATGGAATTCGCCGAAGGACGCAGTGTCACCGCGAAACAGGTGCATGACCGCTTGCTCGAAGGCGATCCGGCCATCTACACGCTGCTGCGCGGCCCGCGCACGCTGATGGTGAGTGTGTGGATGATGCACGGCAGCGAACATCGCGTGGTCGGAAAGCGGCTGGGTGAATTGCTGAAGGCGTAACCGCTATTCATCAGCGGTTGCGAAGGGCGTCCCAGTAAAATGCGGCGCCCCCGTAGCTCTCGCCAAGCGGCCCGCTGTCGTTCAGGCCCCAGCGGTATTCCTTGTAAGCGATCTTGATTCCCGGTTTCAGCCAGTTTTGCTGCGGTACGTACTTGGCCAGAAAATCTTCCACCGCCGGGAAGTCTTCTTTGTACCAGTTGAAAATCATGCTGATCTCGGCTTTGCGCGCGTTCGCATCGAAGGTATTCAGAGCCGGATTCGCCAGCCATGCAGCGGTGTTCTGGCTCAACTGTGCATCCAGGCGATCGGGAGTATAGGCTTCGCGGCGCAGGGGCGGACAACTGCGCGCGGCGCAGACCAAGGCCGAGTGAATGCGCGGATCGCCCATTTTGCGAAGCTTCGTTTCGATTTCGTCGAGCGATACCTTCTTGCCGTTGACCGTGTGGCGCGCCTCGCGGAAAGGCTTCTTCGTTTTCCAGATGCTGACGATGGGGTAATGTGTCAACACCCAACGAACGGTGAGGGCATTGTAAGCATTGATGAGCGACGCCTTGTCGTCGGGATTCTTCCATGGCGCGGCGATCACGGCCAAATAGGCATCGAGCGCGGGCACGTCCGCGCTTTTCCAGCGCGCATAGTCGACGCGGTTCTGTTCGTTGACATATTTCTTCAGCAACCCGTCCCATGCGGAATGATCGATGGCCAACGCCGGAAGCGCAGCCAGCAGAAGAAACGCTTTCATGGGCGCAGTTTCTCCTCGTGAAAACGGTCGCAGCCGATGCACATGTTCCGATAGACGCGCCCCGATGGCAGGATGACCTTCGATTTCTCGTAAAAATCCTCCACCGTCCAGCCGTACGCGATGCCCATGCGCTCGGGATGGCCCATCGAAATGGCTTCGTAGACAGGATGGCCTTGCAGGCGCGCCAGGATGCCGTCGAGCGATTCGGTAAGCAGATTGCCGATCGGAGAACGCGTCTTCAGGCAACAGGGGTAGACGTTGCCTTCGGGATCCACCGACACCTCCGACCCGCGCTGGCGGTGCGCGAGAAAGCCCAGTCCACCCGACCACTGGTTGCAGAAATTATCGGCCAGCGTGGCTTGCGATAATTCATTTTGCATGGCTCGCCCGCGCGGCCACAGCTTGCCGATCCACGACTCGGGCGTTGCGCCGAAGAAGTAGTAGAAAGGCCCGGTGGCGCGGGCATCGTGCCAAGCCGGATCGGGGCGCAGACCCGCCTCGCGAAACCACGCTTCCAGTTTGCCCGTCAACCGTGTCCGAGCTTCCTCGGACTCCAGTCCCGCGTGGAAAGAGTCCACTCCCGAAACCGAGATCAGCCATGCGCCATGTTGCAGCAACTCAGCGATGATCTTCGGGGTGAGGATGTCGCCGGTGGTTTGAATGATGACCCGCACGCCACCTTGCGCGGCGTATTGCGCCCGCAACTGTTCCATCGCCGGATAGAGCACCGCTTCGCGCACCGCATCGAGCAGGATCTCCCCGCCGGCGAGGATGACACGCCCGGGCTTTTCGACACCATCGGTGGGATCGAGGTACGTGTGCCGCGCCGGGAAGTTTTGGATGATGCGCGGAACTTTGGTCCGCGATTGTTCCACCAGCTTTCGCCGCTCCTCGCCGCGATAGGGATGAAAGCGCGGCTCATAGCAATGCGGGCATTCGCGGTGGCACAGCCACGAGGCGACGAAGTAAATGGATTCCACTGCTTATTTCTGGAACACCAGGAAATACTGGTGTGGCAGGAACGTGTGCGATTCCGTCAGCTTGAAACCCGCCGCCTTGAACTCCGCGGTGACTTCGTCCTCGCTCAGTTTCATGGACGGCGGCGGGCCGACGGGAAGCGGCTTCTTGTAAAAATCGACGATAACAATGCGGCCGCCCGGTTTCAGAGCCTTGGCGAGCTTGGTGTAGTAGGCGGGCCGGTTGTCGATATGGTGCAGGACGTCGCAAATGAAAACGGTGTCGACGCTGGCGTCAGGCAACCGAGGGTTATCCGGCGCGGCGAGAATATTCTTGATATTTGGCGCGCCCTGCTTGGCGACGATGGCCAGCAGCTTGGCGTCGATATCGACAGCGTAGACCTGCTTGACGTGGTGCGCGAACCGGCGCGAGAAATAGCCGGAACCCGCCCCGATATCGGCGATGGTTTCATCGCTACGCAGATGTAATGCCTGGATGACTTCGTGGGGCTTCTGCCAGGCATCGCGGTCCGGATGTTCCAGAACCTTGGCGTATTCCTCAGGGCTTCGCGGCGGGTGATTCTGATGGTGAACCTGCGGCGCCAGCAGAAAAAGGATGGCGAAAGAAACAACCATCTCTTGATTAGAGCATATCGATGCGGTCAATGACTCCGATCACGGCCATATCGATGGGGGAGTTCGGACGCCCCACGCTGGTCATCGCCGAAAAGCCTTCCGTGACAAGAAGAACCCGGTCCCCGATGCCGGCATCCACCGCATCCACCGCTACCACGGCATCGCCGCGGTCGGAACCATCCAGATGAAGCGGCTGCACGATCAGCACCTTCTGTCCATCGTGGCTTGCGTGGTGTTGTGTGGACACCACCTCTCCGATGACGCGCGCGATCAGCATGCGGGCTCCTTGGGCGGGCGCCGCACGTGGAGTTCATCGACGATGGCTACGATGCAGGTATCGGTCGTAACTTCCGCGGGCAGGAAGGGAAAGCTGGATTCCTTGCCGCGGCAGCAATAAACCAGTTCACCCGCGCCGGCGCCCACCGAATCCAGCACGACGATGCGCTTCCCAGTGGGGGTAAGTTCGGGCGTGACCGGCTGGACGATCAGCATGCGCTGGCCTTCCAGCTTCGGATCCTTGACCGTGCACCAGACCCGGCCGATCACCTCAGCAAGAAACACGCGCCCCTACCCTTTCTTCTTCGAAGGCTCGTCCAGCGAGACGCTGTCGACAATGCCGATGATTGCCGTATCGACGGGATGATCCTTGCACCCTTCCGCCATGCGCGCGCTGCTGCCGGAGACGGCGATCACCAACTCGCGCGCGCCCGCGCCCACCGAATCGACGGCAATGACGTAGTTGGCGTCTTCCTTCCCATCCGGCGCCACGGGTTTGATGAGGAGGAGTTTCTTGCCTTCGAGACGCGGGTCTTTGCGAGTCGCGACAACATTCCCCACCACGCGGGCAAGAATCATTACTTAGTGCTCTTGCCGATGGGCAGAACGTCTTCCAGGCTGGGATGCGGACGCGGAATGACGTGCACGCTGACCAGTTCGCCCACGCGGCGCGCGGCGGCAGCGCCGGCATCCGTCGCGGCGCGCACCGCGGCAACATCTCCGCGCACCAGCGCGGTCACGTAACCGGAGCCGATCTTTTCCCAGCCCACCAACGTCACCTTGGCGGCTTTGACCATCGCGTCGGAGGCCTCAATCATGGCCACCAGACCGCGGGTTTCAATCATTCCTAGAGCTTCCCCCATTCAACCTCCAATCGAATTTCCATCATTGTGTTCCGCCGCGATGCCTGTCAAGCCATGCCGCGGGCGCGCAGCGCCTCTTCCACGAGGGCCACCAGTTCGTCGCGCGTGACCGTGATCTTGCCATCGGAACCGGACATATCCTCGGCTACCACCGGGCAACCCGGTTCGCCGGAAACCTTTGCTTTGATGCCGTAACGCGTGCGGGCATCGATGAGTTTGTCCACCTCGGTGCGGGGCAGCACAGTCGGTCCGCCCAGCAATTCCGCCACCAGCGAAATACGGGCGTAGTGTTCCACGGTTTCCATGCGGAAATAGGCCTGGAACACTTCCTCGCCATAGGCGACCGCGCCGTGGTTGGCGAGCATCAACGCGTTGTACTTCGGGATGTAGGGCAGCATCGGTTCGGTCAGTGCTTCCGTGCCGGGCAACCCGTAAGCGGCAAGCGGAACACAACCGAGGCCGATGATGACTTCCGGCAGCAGCGCCTGGTTCAAAGCGCGGCCCGCGGTGGCAAAGCCGGTGGAAACGGGCGGATGGGCGTGAACGACGGCTCGTACATCGGGGCGCAGTCCGTAGATGGTGAGATGCATCATGATCTCCGAAGTGCGTTCTTTGCGCCCTTCGATCTTGTTGCCCTTCATGTCGCAGACGATGAGGTCGTCGACATGCATCATGCCCTTGCTGACACCCGTTGGCGTGCAGAGGATTCGTGTCTCGTCGAGCCGGATACTGATGTTGCCGTCGTTGGCCGCGACCCAACCTTTTTGAAAGACCAGGCGGCCGACCTCGACGATATCCTGCCGCAGTTCTCGCTCTGTTTTTGGCATCCGAATGTTCGATTGTATCAAGCTTGAGAGCATCGTGGCGGGCCGTGGAATGCGGTACATTCGAGAGATCCGCGATGCGCCTCTTAGTGGGCTTGACGCTTTCGCGTGGAGTGGGGCGAAACCAGCAAGGTGCTGTGGAGGACGGCAATCCCGCGCGTCGGCTGGTCTTCCCCGGTGGTGTCGGGTGGACGCATTTACGTGACCACAGCCACGGGCGATGGGCATTGGAAGTCCGTCTCCGTGGGGTGGCCCTATCCGCCGGGCCCGCGAAATTGGAGCCAATCTTCGGCCCAGAGCGCCGGCGTTGGAAGGCGATCGCATTTACGTGCACTTCGGCGCCCATGGCACGGCGTTGCGTTCCGATGGCGGCGTGCTTTGGCGGCGGGATCGCAAGGGCTATCAAGCCTACGCGACACCGTTGATGGTGCGGGGCGCACTTCGCTGCGTCCTACGATCCGCTCACGGGAGAAGAACCGTGGCGCGTGCGCTACGGCACGGGTTATTCCAATGTGCCGCGTCCCGTCTTCGGCCACGGACTGCTGTTCCTCTGTACCGGCTTCGACAAGGCGAGCCTGATTGCCGTGCGGTCCGATGGGAAGGGCGATGTGACCGATACGCACATCGCCTGGACCAACTCTCGCGGCGTCTCGCTGACGCCTTCTCCAATTCTGGTTGGAGACGAACTGTACTTCGTCAGCGACAACGGTGTGGCCACGTGCGTCGATGCGCGGACCGGAAAAGAGCACTGGCGGCAGCGGCTGGGCGGAAATTTTTCGGCATCGCCGATCTATGCCGAAGGTCGGATTTACTTCTTGAGCGAACAATGCGAGGCCGCGGTGCTGGCGCCGGGAAAGGAATTTCGGCAATTGGCGAACAGTCAGTTGGAGGGCCGGTGTCTGGCTTGCGTCTACCACGCGGTCTTTATTGCTGCGCAGCGATACGCACCTCTACCGCATCGGCAAGCGTTAGATTGCAGCTATCGTTCCCCCAACAGCATGTAAGTGACCGTGGCAATGGCGCACAGCGTCCCCCGCTCATCGCGCAATTCCACGGTTCCCACCACCAGCGTTCTGCCCGTCTTGACAAGCGTCGCGCGGGCACGCACGCAGGCTGTATCCATCGCCGGGCGCAGGTAGTTCACCTTCAACTCCGTGGTGGTGGAATGGCGCGATTGCTGCAAGACGTGCTCCAGCGCGTACCATACGGCCTCATCGGCAACGGCCGCGATAATGCCTCCATGCAGCGTGCGGTCGGGATTGAAGTAGAACGGCTCCAGCGGGCATTCGATGGTTACCCCGTCGCCATGTTCTTCCGCTACCCGCAGCCGCAGGAACTCGGTGAACGTCACGCGAACAGCTCCATGACCGGCTTGCCCTTGCCGTCCTTGGTGACGTGGAACGGGCGCTTCTCCACTTCGTAGGCATGATCCGGGGCGATCCCCATCGCCGTGTAGATCGTAGCGTGCAGATCTTCGATCCGGATCGGCTTGTCGACCACCTTGCAAGGACGTTCGTCCGCCGTGACGCCGTACAGATAGCCCTTCTTCATGCCGCCGCCTATGAGCAACACCGAGCCTGCTTCGCTGAAGTGCCGGTGCATGCCGTAGTGCTTCAGTTCCTGTATCACTTCGGGTTGCTTCACTTGATCCTTCACTTCGCGGCCGGGCTTGCCTTCGGTAATCATGTCGCGGCCGAATTCACTGGCCAGGACGATCAGCGTCCGGTCCAGCAGGCCGCGCTCTTCCAGATCCAGCACCAATTGCGCAACCGGCAGGTCGATTTCCCTCTTCATATCGCGGGCGCGCGTGTGGCCGTTTTCGTGCGTGTCCCAGTGGCGGAAGGGAATGTATTCCGTCGTCACCTCGATGAAGCGCGCACCCGCCTCCGTGAGACGCCGCGCCAACAGGCATCCCAGGCCGAAGCGGCTGGTGTTGTATTTGTCGTAGCTCGCCTTCGGCTCCAGCGAAATGTCGAACGCCTTCGCCGCTGGGGAACTCATCAGGCGATAGGCATTCTCCACCGAGCGCAGCAACGACTGCTGCTGATAATCGCTGCCGTGGCGCAGCACCGGATTCGCTTCCAGCAGCTTGCGGTATTGCTGCTGGCGGCGTTCGAATCGCGATGTGCCGATATGCGCGGGAGGACGCACCACCGCCGCCGCTTCGGCCGGATCGGGCACGAGAAACGGCCCGTACTCTGAGCCCAGGAAGCCCGCGGTGTGAAATGCTTTCACGGCATCGCTTTCGGCGCCGATGTCCAGGTTCTGGCCGATGTCCACAAACGCGGGCACGTCGGGATTCTTCGGGCCCAGCGTGCGCGCGATCATGGAGCCGATGTGCGGAGCGGCCACCGACAGCGGCGGCGCATAGCCGGTGTGCCAGTGATACTGATGGCGCGAATGAAGAATGAAGCCGAGATCGCCCGCCTGGTAGGTGCGCACGAGCGTGGCGCGGTCCATGATCTTCGCCACATTTTCCAGCCCTTGCGACAGCTTGATGTTGTCGACCGCCGTGTCGATGGCGGGAAAGGTGCTCAGCACGCGTTTCGATTCCAGCCCCTTTTCAAAAGGCGTGTACGCCTTGGGGTCGAAGGTCTCCGTTTGCGCCATGCCGCCTGCCATCCACAGCAGAATCATGGTGTCGGCTTTGGCCTGCGGCTTTGCGGCGGCGCCCAGTTCGCGCGGGCTTCCGGCCGTCAAGGCCGACAGCATCGCCGCTCCGGCGGCGCTCATGAAATTGCGCCGGCTCAGACTTCGTATCAGTTCCTGTTCCTTCATGTTGCTCACCGGATGTATTGAAATTCGGGAGATTGCAGAAGCATCCACAACAGATCTTCCACAGGGTCCACTTCCAGCTTGTTGCCTAGAATCTCCGCCGCCACGCGCCGTTCCGTGTCCGCCGGATCGCGCTGTAGCGCATGCCGGTAGAGACGCGTGATCAGCGAGTCGGGAGTGAGGCGCTCGCGCAATCGAGGTACGGGAGTGTCCTCGGCGACGCGCACCATCTGTCTTCGGTCAGGCTCGCGGTCGAAGACGAAGAAGCGGATCGCGGGACCGATGTCGCTTTCCATGCTCTGCTTGGCGACGGTGGCCGTGGCCTGAAAACGATCGAATTTCTTGCCCGCCAGATCGACGGTCAGCGTCGCCGGCAGCCGCAGATTCTCCGGGTCGGCGCCGTTAAGCAGTTCCCGCAAGGGAACGCTGTCTTTGCCCTTGACGAACACGGCGTCTTTCCACATGGCGGTAACGCGCTTGACGTCGTAAGAGTCGATGTTCTCCACAATCAGCCAGAGTTTCTTCGCGCCTTTGAGCGAGACGTCCGCCTTCACTGCGTTGCGCCGAACCAACCCGCTGTCGAACAGATTCTCGGGGGGCGCGGGCGGATTTTCCACCAGACGCCGTGCTCCTTCCCGAAGCCAGTTGGCCAGATACTGCCCGTTGACCAGTTCCAGCGATTGCAGTGTCGTGGGTTGATCCTGCCGGTCCGTCACGACCTGGTCGCGATTGGGCCTCCCCAGGGCGCGGGTGAGGACACTGCTCTTCAATTCCCACTCGCGCACGAAGCGAGTGGGCGCCGGCGTGTTGGTGGGCTTGTATCGCCAGTCGCCGGTGAGGCTGGCGATGGCGTCGGCGTATTGCTCCGCGGTCAGGCGCCGGCTATGCGGGCCGCGGAACGTGTACCGCTCGCCCGGATTCGGAGCATCGGTCACGCTCGGCAACTGGTAGGCGCGCGAGTTCATCAGCGTCCGCAGCAGGTGCTTCAGATCGTATCCGCGTGCGGCGAAATCGTAGGCCAGCGCGTCGAGCAGGTCGGCATTCCAAGGCTGGGCGGACATATCGTCCACCGGTTCCACCAGTCCGTGACCGAACAGCCGTTTCCAATAGCGGTTGACCAGAGTGCGCGGCAGGCGGCCGTTTTCCTTCATGATGAACATGCGCGCTGCCTCGGCGCGGCGCTCCTCCAGCGAGCCTTCCGTCTTCACTTCGCCCAGTTCGGGGTAGAGGAATTTCGGCTTGGCGATTTCCCCCATCTTCACGTCGCAGCGCACCAGTTCCAGCGGCTCCGGAGAAAAGAAACTCGCCAGCCCGTAGGCATCCTTGAGTTTCCAATTGCTGATGAAGCTGTCGTGGCAGGAGTTGCATTTCAGATTGATGCCGAGGAATGTCTGGGCGCTGTTCTGCGCGGCCTGTAGCGGCGGACGCTCGGAGGCCGGCACCTCGCCACGCCATGTCACGCCGAGGATGAATCCCTCGGGATCGCCTTTTTTTGCGGGATTGAGCAGAGTGGCGACAAATCTGTCGTATGGCATGTTGTCTGCCAGCGCCTTGCGCAGCCATGGGGTGATGGATTTGCGTTCGCCGTAGTACACCACCCCATCGTCGTTGCGGAGCAGATCGTTCCAGAAGCTGATGAAATGTCCCGAGTAATTCTCATCGTGGGAGAGAAGTTGATCGATGAGCTTGCGGCGCTTGTTCGCATCGCGGTCATTCTCGAATTTGCGCAGTTGTTCGGGCGTCGGCAGCAGGCCCCACAGATCCAGATAAACCCGTCGCGCGAACAAGGCATCGGACACCGCCTCGCCCGAAACGTTGAGAAAGGAGTCCACCAGGTTCGTGGCCGCGTGGGGGGGCGCCGGATTGCGCGGTCCGAGCGGCGGAGTCCAGCGTTCCGCGGCAACGCCTTCCGGGCCCTTCGCTCCTTCGTCAATCCAGCGCCGCAGCAGGTCCACTTCGGCCGAGGACAAGGGTGCGCCGCCCATCGGCATGCGCGGTGTCTTTTCGCCCGTGATGCGCTGGATGAGCAGGCTCGCGCCGCTGTTGCCCGCAACCACCGACGGCCCGTTCAGGCCGCCCCGCAGGATCTCCGCGCGCGTATTCAGCGCCAGCCCTCCTTGCGCTTTTTCGCCCGTGTGGCAGGCCGTGCATCGGGCCGTTAAAACAGGATGCACCTGTTTTGTGAAATCCACTTGGGCCAGCGCGGGCAGGGCCGCCAGCAAGCCGGCAATACTATAAACTTTTGAGAGCATGAACAGACGTCATTTTATTTCTTCGGGAATCGCTGCCGCCAGCGCCGCCCCCGCGATCGCACAGGCGCCGCGCCGGCAACCGAACATTATCCTCATCATGACAGACGATCAGGGATATGGCGACCTCTCCCTGCACGGCAATCCACACCTGGAAACCCCGCACATCGATTCCATCGGGAAAGACGGCGTCCAGTTCACGCAATTTCACGTCAACCCGGTCTGCTCTCCCACCCGCGCGAGCCTGATGACGGGCCGCTATTACTACCGCACCGGCGTTGTCGATACCTTCCTCGGCCGCTCCATGATGCACAACGATGAAGTGACGGTGGCGGAAGTACTGTCGGGTGTGGGGTACAAAACGGGCCTGTTCGGCAAGTGGCATCTTGGCGATTGCTACCCGCTGCGCAGCATCGACCAGGGCTTTCAGGAATCGTTGAACTGCACGGGAGGCGGACTCACGCAACCGTCCGATCCTCCCGGCAATACTTACTTCGATCCCTACTTGCGCCATAACGGCAGATGGGAAAAGCGCCGAGGCTATTGCACCGATATCTTCTTCGATGCCGCGCTCGATTTCGTCGAAGCGAACCGCTCGCGGCCCTTCTTCGCCTATATCCCGACCAATGCGCCGCACGATCCGCTCCAGATCGCCGATGAGTACGTGCAGCCGTTCCTCAAGAAAGGCCTTTCCGACCGCGATGCGCGCACCTACGGGATGGTGAAGAACATCGACGACAATGTCGGCCGTTTGCTGAAGAAGCTCAGCGAACTACAGATCGAGCAGGACACCATCGTCATCTTCCTCACCGACAACGGCCCGCAGGCGGATCGTTTCAATGCAGGGATGCGTGGCCGCAAGGGCACCACCTACGAAGGCGGACTGCGCGTGCCGTTCCTGATGAAGTGGCCGCGGCGCTTGCAGGCCGGGACGAAAATTCACCAACTGGCGGCGCACATAGACGTCATGCCGACGCTCGTCGAGATCGCCGGCGCGAAGCTGCCGCAAGACCGCAAGATTGACGGGCGCAGCTTAAATCCACTCCTCGCCAACAGCCGCGCGGAATGGAAACCCCGCACACTGTTCTTCCAATGGCACCGCGGCGACCGCCCGGAACCGCATCGCAACGCCGCCGCGCATGACGGGCGATGGAAACTGGTGAACGGAACAGAACTCTACGACCTCGTGAACGATCCCGCGGAGAAAAACGATCTCGCCCCACAGCATCCGGATATCGCCAAAAGGCTGCGCGGTGAGTATGACGCCTGGTTCGCCGATGTTTCAGCCACGCGCAATTTTGCGCCGCCAAGAATCTTCCTCGGCGCCGAGCAGGAAAATCCCGTCACCCTCACGCGGCAGGATTGGCGCGGCCCTTCGGCCAGTTGGGATGGCAAAGGCAACGGGCATTGGGAAGTAGATGTGCGCAGGGCGGGGAAGTACGATATCACCGTCCGTATGGCGAAGACTCGCGCCGAAGGCAAAGTGCATCTCAAACTCGGTTCCGTGCAGCAGTCCGCCGACGTCCCGGCCGGCGCGGTTTCCGCGAAGTTCACCGCCGTGACCCTGCCGAAGGGCCCCGGTCAGATTTCGGCCGTGCTCGATGCCGGCGGCGTGCAGTATCTCGATGTGGAGTATATATCCCATGCTTAGCCGGCGCGCCGCACTCGGCATGTTCGCCGGCGGGTCAGCCGCAGCCTGGCAGAGCTTTTACACGGGCAAAGACGTGCCGCTCGGCAAGGCCATCGAACTGCGCGCCGGCGAGATGACGATGGTCTTTGAACCGGAACTCGGCTTTCTCCGTTACCTCCGCTACGGCGAGAAAGAGGTAATTCGAGGCATCTACGCCGCGGTGCGCGATGAGAATTGGGGCACCGTCGCACCCCGCGTGTCGAACATCCAGCTCGAAACCAGCGGCGCGGCGTTCCACCTGACCTTCGATGTCTCCTGCACGCAACCTCCCATTGATTTTCAGTGGCGCGGAACCATTACCGGCGAAGCTTCCAGCCATGTCACCTTTCGCATGGAAGGCGAGGCCCGCACTGCCTTCCGCCGCAATCGCATTGGCTTCTGTGTGCTGCATCCGATCGAGGGTTGTGCCGGGAAACCGTGCACGGTGGTGCACTCGGGCAATGTACGTGAGAGCGGCAAATTTCCGCTGGCGATATCGCCGCACCAGCCGTTCAAGGACATCACCGCCATCTCGCACCAGGTCGAGCCTGGCGTGCAGGCCGAAGTTCTCTTTGCAGGCGAGACCTTCGAAATGGAGGACCACCGCAACTGGACCGACGCCAACTATAAAACGTATTGCACACCGTTGGAGAAACCTTATCCAGTAGACGTGCCGCAAGGAACACGCATCGCGCAGAGCATCGCCGTGAAGCTGACCGGCGCCAAGGCGCCCGCCATTTTGCGTTTTCGGCCGCGCAGCAAGGAACTCGCGCTCCGCATCGACGCCGCCGCCGTCAAGCCTGTTCCCAAAATCGGATTGGGAGCAACCGCCGACATCCTCACATGGCGCGAGGCCAATCGCGTACTCGCCCTCAAGCCCGCGCACCTGCGCGTCGACAGCCGTTCGCCCCAGCAACTCAAACAAGGGCTGGCGCTCGAACTGCCCGTCGAAGTGGCCGTGCATCTCGATGCCAACCCCGCTGAAGAATTGCAGGCGCTGCGTCAATCGCTGGGCGCCGCCAGGATCGCCCGGCTGCTCATTTATCACCGGAAAGAAAGCTCCACGAATGCCAAATGGGCGGCGCTCGCCAAAACGTATTTTCCGGCGGCGCAAGTGGGCGCGGGCAGCAATGCCTACTTCACGGAACTGAATCGCGGACGTCCGGACACTGCTCCCCTCGATTTCCTGTGTTACTCCATCAATCCGCAGGTGCACGCCTTCGACAATGCGAGCCTCGTGGAGAATCTGGCGGCGCAAGCCGACACCGTCAACTCGGCGCGGCTGTTCGCCGGCGGCAAGCCGATCGTCGTGACGCCGGTCACCTTCAAGCCGCGGTTCAATCCCAATGCCACGGCTGCCGAAGCCCCGCCCGCTCCCGGCTCACTGCCCGCGACGGTGGACCCGCGGCAGGTTTCCTTGTTCGGCGCCGCCTGGACTTTGGGAAGCTTGAAATACCTCGCCGAATCGGGCGCTTCCAGCATCACCTACTATGAGACCGCTGGAGCGATGGGCGTTCTCGAACGCGATGGCGGTTCGCGCTGGGGCGCGCTGTTTCCATCCGAACGCGGGCAGGTGTTTCCGCTCTATCACGTGCTCGCCGATGTGTTGGAGTACGCAGGCGGCACGGTGCTCGCCTCGAAGTCCTCCGCCCCGCTCCAGTTCGATGCCATCGTGCTGCGCAAAGGCACACAGACCCGTGTGTTGCTGGCGAACATGACCGACAGCGTGCAGGCGATTCGCTTCGCCTGGCCCGGCGCCGATCCCCGCGTCGCCATCCGCAAGCTCGACGAACACACCGTGCGCAAAGCGACGCTCGCCGCCGAAGACTACCGGCGCGCGAAAACCGTTGCCGTCACACTCGCTTCGCCCAACATCGAGGTGTCTCTCGCGCCCTACGCGGTTGCCTCCATCGAATCGTTGCGAGCGTGAAGCGTGCTGCCCGTGCTCACTACTTGCGGCAATCGCATCGTGCGCCGGGACACCGGCGAACCGGTGCTGCTGCGCGGCGTTAACCGCAGCGGCTTCGAATACGCCGATGATCCCGGCATCACAGCCGAGGAAATCGCCACCATCGTTACCGGCTGGAAGGCGAACATCATCCGCCTGCCCTTCAATCAACAGCGCGTCTTTGACCTGGGAGAATCGTACCTGCGGCGCATCGACCAGACCATCGCATTGGCCGCGGAACTTGGCGCCTACACTCTACTCGACCTACAGTGGCTGGTCGACGAGATTGCCCCGCTGCCCGATGCGCAATCGCCGCGTCTCTGGCGCATGCTCGCCAACCGCTATTACGACAACCCCGCCGTGCTGTATGACCTGTACAATGAGCCGCACGATGTATCCGCTGCCCAGTGGAACGCCTGCGCCACGCTCCTCACCGATACCATTCGCGCCGTCCACATTCATGCGTTGATTTTCGTCTCCGGGCTCGATTGGGGCTACGACCTGCGCGGCGTCCACGTCGATGCACCCGGCATTGTCTATTCGACGCACGTCTATCCGGACAAGCAGGCCCCCTGGAAAAAGGCCTTCGGCGGCGCCGCGAAACAGAGGCCTGTGTTTGCCGCGGAGTGGGGCGGCTGGGATCGGCATCTCCAGTGGGGCAGCAAATTGGCCCGCTATTTCGACAAGCTGGGCATGGGGTGGACTGCCTGGAGTTGGACAGACAAGCCGCACCTACAGCACAATGGCGTGGCCACACCTTTCGGAGCCATCGTCCAGCAGTCGCTCACCGCCTGTCACTTTTCCATGCCCACTGAATCCTGAACTGGCAGGAGCACACCAAATGGCGCGCATTGTTGTCTTGGGTGCGGGCATTTCGGGACATACGGCCGCGGCGTTTCTGCGCAAGTGGTTATCCACGAACCACGAGGTCACGGTTGTTTCTCCGTCAGCGGAGTATAACTGGATTCCCTCAAACATCTGGGTCGGTGTCGGCCTGTTGCGAAAGCAGCAGGTGACCTTCCCGCTCGCCCCCGTCTACCGGAAAAAAGAGATCGTGTTCCGCCAGGCCCGCGCCGTTGCCCTCTACCCAGAAGGCCTCGGCGAGAACCAGCAGCCTTTTGTTGAGGTGGAGTCCACCGGCGACAGCGCCGGCCGGCGTGAGCAGATTCCCTACGATTTTTTGATCAATGCCACGGGACCGAAGTTGAACTTCGCTGCCACCAGTGGCCTTGGCCCCGGGAAGAACAGTCTTTCCGTGTGCACCGCCGATCATGCCGAAGAGACGGCCAGTGTTTTTCTCGATCTCGTGCGGCAGATGAAGAAGGGCGAACGGAAGCGGTTCCTGATCGGCACAGGGCACGGATCCTGCACCTGCGAAGGGGCAGCCTTCGAGTACGTGGTCAATCTCGAATTTGAACTGCGCGCCCACGGAGTTCGCGATAAGGCCGACATCGTCTTCCTCACGAACGAATACGAATTGGGCGACTTCGGCATCGATGGAGTGCACATCCGGCAAGGCGGCTACATCACGCCCAGCAAGATCTTCACCGAGTCTCTGTTTGCCGAGCGCGGCATCGCATCCATCGTTCGCGCCCATGTGCACGGCGTCGAAAAGGGCAAGGCCTATTACCAGACGCTCGATGGCGGCGAAGGCGAAGTGGCGTTTGACATGGCGATGCTGCTGCCCCCCTTCACCGGTGTGGGAATCAAGGCGTACGCCCGCGACCGCGCGGAAATCACCGAAACAATCTTCGCCCCAAACGGATTCATGAAAGTGGACGCGGATTACCAAAAGAAGCCCTACGAGCAGTGGCGGGCGAGCGACTGGCCGCGCTTCTACCAAAGCCCCGCCTATTCCAATCTCTTCGCCGCGGGCATTGCCTTTGCCCCTCCTCATCCCATCTCCCGTCTTCGCACGACCGCCGACGGCATTGTAATTTCTCCCGCGCCGCCCCGCACCGGAATGCCGTCCGCCATGATCGGCAAGGCCGTCGCGCGCAGCATCGTGGACATGATCGGCGGGCACGGCAAGCCGACGCATACGGCCTCACTCGCGGAGATGGGCGCGGCCTGCGTCGCATCGGCCGGCGCCAATCCCTTCCGCGGTACCGCAGCTTCGATTACCGTATTTCCCATCGTGCCCGACTACCAGCGATACCCCGACTACGGGCGCGATATCGACCTCTCCTTCGGCGAAATCGGACTCGCCGGGCATTGGATCAAAATTCTGCTCCACCACATGTTCCTGTACAAAGCGCAAATGCGGCCCGGGTGGTCGCTGATTCCGGAGTGACGTATGGAAAGCCCCCACTGGACCTATGCTACAAAACCGACGCGCTTCACCTTGTTCCTTCGTACTTTCCTGCCCTGGCAGGTGTGGCGCTTTGTGGCGATCAATCTCAAGATGATGCTGTTGATCCGTCACAGCCACGGGAAACATTGAGCGGCCCGCGTGCCGGCCGCCATCCTGAGCGATGATAGAAGCATGAGGCTGCTGCGCGTCTCTTTTCCATTTCTGCTGTTTGCCGTATCCGCCCTGGCGCAGATGAAGCTGACCATCCGTCAGCTCACCAGCTTTGTGGAGTCTTCCATCCGCCTCAAGCACCCCGACAAGCAGGTTGCCGAATACCTCAAGAAAGTCTCGCTCAGCGAGCGCCTGGACGAACGGACGATCGAAACCTGGCAGGGCCTCGGCATCGGTCCGCGCACCGTCGAGATGCTGCGGGCCATGGCCGAGGCATCCAAGTCGCTACCGAAGCCGGCGGCGCCCGCGCCAAAGCCCGTTGCGCCCACCATTCCTCCCCCTTCCCCCGAAGAACAGCAGCGCATCCTCGCTGAAGTCACCAAGTACGCCTTGAGCTATTCCAAACGCCTCCCTGACTTCATCTGCGTCCAGGTGACGCGCCGCTACGACGACCCCACGGGTCTCGAATTCTGGCGCACCCTCGACACCATCACCGAACGCCTCACCTACTTCGAACAAAAGGAAGACTACAAAGTCGTGCTCATCAACGGCCGCCCGACGGATATCTCCCACGACAAACTCGGCGGTTCTTCTTCCTCCGGCGAATTCGGAACACTCATGCGCGAAATCTTCGAGCCGGAAAGCGAAACCACCTTCCGCTGGGATCGATGGGTGACCTTGCGCGGGCGCCGTAACCATGTCTACCGCTACGCGGTGTCGCAAGCGAAGTCCAAATACCGCATCGATTACCAGCGCACCATGAGCATCGTCCCCGCCTATCAAGGCCAGATCTACGTCGATGCCGATTACCTCTCGGTGAGCCGCATTACAATGGAGGCGGTGAACATTCCCCCCAGTTTCCCCGTCCAGCAGGCTTCCACATTGCTCGATTTCGATTTCATCAAGATTGGAGAGGCAGAGCACGTGCTTCCCTTGCGCGCGCAAATCCGCATGCGCGAGGGGAAGAACCTCGTGAAAAACGAAGTGGAATTCCGCCTCTACCGCAAATTCGGCGCCGAGGCCACCATCAAGTTCGATACCCCCGATCCGCTGCCGGAAGAAGCTACTCAGGAGCAGCCGCCACAACCCCCTTCGAAAAAGCCATAATCGTGACATGCTGCCGAGGGGTTTGCTGCTGCTGTGTGTCGCCGGCGCTGCGTTTCCCACTACATACTACGTCGATTCCGCCCGCGGCGACGATGCGGCCCTGGGAACATCGCCCGCTTCTGCATGGCGCTCGATCGAGAAAGTGAACAATGCACGTCTCCTCCCCGGCGATCGCGTCCTTCTCCGCAGCGGATCCCGCTGGTCCGGCCAGTTGACCATTCGTTCCTCCGGCGCCGCCGGCAAGCCGCTTGTCATTGACCGCTATGGCCGCGGTCCGCTCCCTCGCATCGATGCCGAAGGCCGCACCGAAAACGCCGTCTTTCTCCACAACGTGGAGCATGTCGAACTGCGAAACCTCGAACTCACCAATACCGGCGCCGAGGTTGCGGTGCGGCGCGGTGCATACGTCCTTCTCGACGACTTCGGCCCCGCGCGTGGCATCGTTCTCTCCGGCCTCTACGTGCACGACGTCAACGGGACCCAGAAGGAGAAGGGCAACGGCGGCATCATTCTTCGCAACCAGGGAGAGAAGAGACCAACGCGTTTTGAAGGCCTCCTCGTCGAAAAGAACATCGTCTGGAAGGTCGACCGATCCGGCATCCTGCTGCACAGCTATTATTGGGCCCGCGAGCGGTGGCATCCGAACCTGAATGTCGTTGTGCGCGACAACTTCGTCCAGGACACCGGCGGCGATGGCATTGTAGTGTGGGCCTGCGATGGAGCACTGGTGGAGCACAATGTCTCATACGACGCCAACCGCCGTGCCGACAGCTACAATGCCGGAATCTGGCCCTGGTCGAGCGACAACACGCTTCTGCAATTGAACGAATCGGCTTTCACTAGAACGGCGAAAGACGGCCACGGTTTCGACTCCGACTACAACTCACGCAACACTATCTTCCAGTACAATTACGGCCACGATAACGAAGGGGGATTCATCCTCATTTGCAACGATGGCGGCCACCCTCCCAAATTCAACATCGGCACCATGGGCACCATCGTCCGCTACAACATCAGCCGCAACGACCGCGAGCGCATCTTCGATCTGAATGGACCCACCGAAAACACCCAGATTCACGACAACGCGATCTACGTCGGCAAGAACCTCAGCGTGCAGATGATGATTCTCGGCAACTGGAAGGGCTGGGCGAAGGATGCCGTCTTCCGCAATAACCACTTCCATGTCGAAGGGAGCGCGGCATACGGGCACCAGGCAATCCGCGACCCGCAAGGCCGCCACCAGCTTGCTCCAGGCTATGGGCAGGCGCGCGGTATCGTCTTCGAAGGCAATCGCTACTACGGTACCCATGTCCACCGTCCCGCCGATGCGAAGGCCATCGTCGATGCCGCGGTGCAGCCTCCCGCCATTCCTTGGCAGGCGCCGCAATTCGATCCATCGCGCCCGCAAGGATTCGACGCCTTTCTCGCCGCGCATCGCCAGTGGATGCATGCCTTGTTTCAGAAGCAGTTCGGCCGTACTCCATCCCTCGTCCGCTGAGAATTTGTAAGATGAACTGCATGGAAACCCTCTCCCGCCGAAGTGTGCTTGCGCTGCCATGGTTGGCATGCTCTTGCTTGCCATCGGCAAAAGCCCAATCGCAGCGGCCCAACATTTTGTTCATCATGACAGATGATCACGCCGCTCAGGCCATCGGTTGCTACGGCAGCAAGATCAACCACACGCCGCACCTCGACCGCCTCGCCGCCGCCGGAATGCGCATGGACAACGTCTTCGCCACCAATTCCATCTGCACTCCCAGCCGCGCCACCATCCTCACCGGCAAATACAGCCACCTCAACGGTGTCCCCGTGTTCAACCGCTTCGATGGCTCGCAACAAACCGTGCAGCAATTGTTGCGCCAGGCCGGATACTACACCGCCATGATCGGCAAATGGCATCTCGGCAGCGATCCTACGGGCTTCGACTACTGGAACATCCTCCCCGGCCAAGGTGTCTATAACAATCCGGTTCTATACGACAAGGACGGCTCGGAAACCTATCCCGGCTATGCGACCGACGTGATCACCGATCTTACCATCGATGTCCTCAAGAACCGTCCCAAGGGCAAGCCGTTCTTCATCATGTCGCATCACAAAGCCCCGCATCGCGAATGGACCCCTTCGGAAAAACACAGGAAAATGTTCGAGAACAAGCACATTCCCGAACCCGCCAACCTCCGCGACGATTACGCAACGCGTACCGACGCTATCCGCGAACAACAGCAGTCCGTCTTCCGCGACATGACGCGCAACGACCTCAAACTCACCCCACCGCCGGGTCTGGCCGGGGACGAATTGCGCAAGTGGCGCCAGACCAAGCCCACCGAAGTCGAAATCGAGGTGGGTGGGGTGAAGAAAAAGCTGACCGGCAAGGAACTCGAAGATTGGAAGTATCAGCGCTATATGCAGGATTATCTGGCCTGCGTACAGAGCGTCGATGACAATGTCGGCCGGCTGCTCGACTGGATTGACTCCAACGGACTCAAGGACAACACCGTCATCATATACACGAGCGACCAGGGCTTTTTCCTCGGCGAGCACGGCATGTACGACAAGCGGTTCATGTACGAAGAGGCTCTGCGCATGCCGTTCCTGGTCCGCTGGCCGGCCGGTATCAAGCCCGGCAGCACCTCCACCGCCATCGGGATCAATTGCGACTTCGCGCCCACGTTTCTCGATCTTGCCGGCCAGCCCGTGCCGAAAGACATGCAGGGGCGCAGCTTTGTTCCTATTTGGAAGGGGCAGACCCCGCGCAATTGGCGCAACGCCATGTACTATCGCTATTACCACGACCCCGGCGATCACAACACGCGCGCCCACTACGGCATCCGCACCGCCACGCATAAACTCATCTACTTTTGGAAGAAAGATCAGTGGGAATGCTACGACCTCGTCGCCGATCCGCGCGAGATGCGTAACATTTACAGCGATCCGAAAGCCCAGAAAACCGTGGCGCGGCTGAAGCAGCAACTGGCGAGCCTCAAGAAGGAAATGAAAGATGACGACCAATTCGCCAACGAGCAGCCAAAAGAGTCGTCGTATGTGCAGCCACCGCCGCCGAAAACAAAGCGCTAATCGAAGAATCCCCGGTCTTCCGGCGAAAGTCGCGCCTTCGCGGCCTGCACGCGGAAGCTCACGCCCAACCCCGGTTTGTCCCACACATCGATGAACCCGCGTTTCACAATCGGGTCCGGCAATCCGTCCACAATGTCGTACCACCATTCGGGCTGTCCCACGGGGTATTCGAAAGCGATATAGTTCTGCGGCATCGCCGCCGACATGTGCACCTGTGCCGCAAGCCCGATCAGCCCATCGAAGATGCCGTGCGGCGCCACTTGAATCCCATGCAGATCCGCATACTCGGCAATCCATTTCAACTCGGCGATTCCCCCAACGTCCTCCGGGTCTGGGCCGATCACATCGACAGCCTGCTTTTCGATGAGATCCTTGAAATTCTCCCGCAAGTAAATCTGTTCGCCCGTATGAATGTGGACCGAAGTGCTGCGCGTTACTTCGCGGAATAATTCCGCGTTCGGATACACCGAGTAATCGCCTGTAATGAGATCCTCCAGCCACACGATATGCAGCGGCTCCATGGCTCGCGCGAACGTGATCGCATCCTTCACCGTATGGCCCGGTCCGCAATCGAGCGCCAGGCCCACCTCATCCCCCAGCACCTTCTTCATCGCCTCCACGCAGGCCACGATGTGCCGCAATCCGCGTTCCGTCAGCATGCCCTTGTCGGGATGCGGAGCACCGCGCCGCGGCTCATCGTACCAGGCATCGGGAATGGCGCGCATCATCGCGCCGTTGTGGAAACCCACCGCCTGTTTGATCAGCGTGAATCCCTCTTTGGCCTCTTTCATCTTCGCCATGTTCTCGGCGTAGTGCTGCGGAGTGTGGCCGGTCATCGGGAAGCGCACGCCGCCGTTGTAAACACGCACGCGGTCGCGCATCTTGCCGCCCAGCAGCTTGTAAACCGGTATCCCCGCCGCCTGTCCCGCGATGTCCCACAGTGCGATCTCAATCGCGCTCACCGCCGCCCCCCACGGCTTCGATGCGCCCATGCGCCGGATCTTCAGCATCACGCGTTGCACATCGGTGGGGTCTTCCCCGAGGAGATAGTCCTTGTAGAACAGCACCATCGGCTTCAGATATGGCTTCGACGATTCCGCCTGCCCATACCCCGAAATCCCTTGATCGGTGACGATCCGCACCGTCGGATTCCGCCCAATAATGGCGCACTTCAGATCGACGATCTTCAGCTTGCCCGCCCCCCTGTTCTGGGCCGGAAGTGGGCCGGCCACCGCCGCCCCGGCAAGGCTTCGCGCAAAGTTTCTCCGCGTCCAGTGCGGCATCGCCAATCCTCCTTCAGTTCTTCACCATGCGGAAATGAGCCACCAGTACGATCTGTTTGCGCTGCTGGTTGAACGAGTGGAACGCCGCCACCACCGTCCCGTCCTCCAGCACGCTCGCCGAGGGATAGCCAATGTGCCGATATCCAGTGTCGATCGCGCCACGCGAACTTCCAAGATCCCGCGTATCGTAATTGGGAGCATTGTACAGCACGCTCGCATTCGCCTCTTTCCACGTGCGCCCGTCCTCGGACACCACCACTTTCACGCTCATCGGATCCTTGCGGTGGTCGTAAATATTCAGGATGCTGCCATCCTTCAATGTGACCAGATCGGCCGGATAGCCCCAAACTTCCGTGCGCTGTTGCTGCGTCCATGTGGCTCCGCCGTCGAGCGATTCCGAAAAGAACAGATAGCCCGCTGGAGGATTATTGCTGAACACGCCCAGCCGATCGCGCGACAAAGCCACCAGCCGCCCGCCCGGCGTGCGCGCAACACTGGGCTCATAGAACTGCCGCAACCCGCTTGGATCGTATGCAATCGTGCCGTAGGCATGCCAACTGGTCCCCTTGTCATCCGACCACAGCAGCGTCGCCCGCGAAGGATCGCGATACGTGCCGACGCCATATCCCGAATCCAACGCGCCATACACCGGCAACAAGAGCGTCCCATCCGGCATCTCCAGCGGATTGTCCCACGTCCCCGCCACGCGCAGCGGCCATGCATCAATCTGCTCCGGCTTGCTCCACGTCTTGCCGCCGTCCGTCGATCGCGCCACATACCCGCCCCGGAAGCGCGCCTCCGAGCCGGCTCTCTGCCCCACGGCCGTATTCGCCAGCGCGAAGACCAGCATCGTGCCGTCCTTCAAGATCAGGCATGCCGGTGACGTGAAACCCCATGTCGGGGATTCCGGCATCGCCACCACCAAGGATCGCCGATCCCAGGTCCGCCCGCCGTCGTGCGACACGATCGACAGGATCGATCCATCGTCGGTATCCCGCAGCTTGCGGTGCCGCACATACACGGCCAAGGCTTCCTTCCCGCGCGTGTCGATGCTTGCCTCGGAAAGAAGTTCTCCGGATCCTCCACCAGTTCCTGGATCTTCAGGTCCTCGATGCGATAGTTCGGAGGCGCGGCAACCGCAGCCGGCAATAGGAAGGCCACTGTCCATAGCAAACGCATTGCGATGTGTGCTCCTGCTGTAATCCAATCAGGCGATGATGTCCGTGACCACGTTTCCATGGATGTCCGTCAGCCGGAAATCCCGCCCCGCGAAACGGTACGTAAGGCGCAAATGATCCAATCCCAGCAAGTGCAGTATGGTGGCGTGCAAATCGTGGAAATGGACTTTCTTTTCCACCGAATAATATCCGTAATCGTCCGTTGCGCCGTAGCTCAACCCGGGCTTTACGCCGCCGCCCGCCAGCCACATCGTGAATGCCTCGGGATTGTGGTCGCGGCCGTCGGAGCCTTGCGCCGTGGGCGTACGGCCGAACTCGCCGCCCCACAGCACAAGCGTGTCTTTCAACAGCCCGCGGCCCTTCAGATCCGTCAGCAATGCCGCGATCGGCTGATCCACTTCCCGCGCGTTGCCCTCGTGGTCCCGCTTCAGATTCGCGTGCTGGTCCCACTTATACGTGTGGCTCACCTGTACGAATCGTACTCCGCGCTCGCTCAAACGCCGGGCCATCAGGCACTGCCGGCCGAAATCCTCGGTGACCGGATTGTCCAGTCCGTACATCTTCCGCGTCGTCTCGGATTCTCCCGAAAGATCTTGCAACTCCGGCGCCGCCGACTGCATGCGAAACGCCAGTTCAAACGATTCAATGCGTCCTTCCAGCGCCGCATCCGGGCCGGTCTTCTCCAATTGTTGCCGGTTCAGCGTCTGCGTGTAGTCGATTTCCATGCGCTGAATGTGGCGCGGCGTCTCCTTGTTCTCAATGAACGGAATGCGCGCCTCCCGCGCCGGAACGCCGACCGAACCGACGGGCGTCCCCGCATACGGCGCCGGCAGAAATGCCGAACTGTAGTTGTTTGCACCACCGTGGCTTTGCGTCGGACAGATCGTCACGTACCCCGGCATGCTCTGGTTTTCGCTGCCCAATCCGTAGGTAATCCACGATCCCATGCTCGGCCGCACAAACGTGTCGCTACCTGTGTGCAGTTCTAACAGTGCTCCGCCGTGCCGCGAATTCGACCCCCACATCGACTTGATGAAACAAAGATCGTCCACGTGCTTGGCGATGTTCGGAAACAGATCGCTTACCCATGCCCCGCTCTGCCCGTACTGCCGAAAGGCCCACGGCGATTGCAGCAGGTTGAACGTCTCCGCCGATACGACACGCCGTTTGGCGAACGGCAACGGCTTGCCATGATCGCGCTTCAGCAGCGGCTTGTAATCGAACGTGTCGATCTGGGACGGCCCGCCATGCATGAACAGAAAAATCACCCGCTTGGCCTTCGCTGGAAAATGCGGCGGCTTCACCGCCAGCGGATTCGCCTGCCCCTCGGCGCCCAGCAGCCCGGCCAGCGCCAGGCTCCCGAACCCCGCGCTCGACACCCGCAGCAGATCGCGCCGTGACAATTTCCGGTTGAGATAAGAATTCCAGTGCCTGTTCATGTGCTGTCCTAGTTAATGTATATGAATTCGTTCGACGCCAGCAGAGACTTGCAGAAGCTCTGCCATTTCCGCGTTGCCTTGTCCGGCGCCTCCGCCGGCAGTTCCTTCTCGATCTTTCCGATGAAGGTCAGCGCCTGATCCACTTCCGCGCCGCTCGGCGGCCGCGAAAGCGCCAGTTCATACGCCTCCCGCACACGCGCCGCGTCATCGGCGTCCGGTAACGCCAGCAGCCGCTCCGCCATGCGACGCGTATGCGCGAGCACCACCGATCCGTTCATCATGAACAGCGCCTGCGGAGCAATCACCGAAGCGCTGCGGTCGCCCTGCGGCACCGATGGGTCGGGAAGATCGAACGCCGTGAACAGCTCATACATGGAACTGCGCACCACCGGCAGATACACCGCCCGAATCGCACGGTCGTAGTCGACACCGCCGCGCTTGGACGTATTCGCCACGTATTGCCGGTCCTTGTAAGTCAGAATGGAGCCGCCGTTCACCAACTGCAATCCGCCCGAAACCGTGAGAATCGCATCCCGCACCGACTCCGCTTCCAGCCTTTTGCGATTGAACCGCCACAGCAGCGAATTCTCCGGATCCGTTTCAAAGCTGCGCTCGTCGTATCTGCTCGACATCTGGTACGTGCTCGATGCCATGATCAGGCGGTGCATCGCCTTGACGCTCCAGCCGCGCTCCATGAAGCGCAGTGCCAGCCAATCGAGCAACGGCTGGTTCACAGGCATTTCGCCCAGTCTGCCGAAGTTGTCCGTCGAGGGCACAATGCCCCGTCCGAAATGCCACCGCCAGATGCGATTCACCATGACGCGGGCCGTCAGCGGATGATCCTTTCCCGTGATCCACTGCGCCAGTTCCAGCCGCCCGCTCGTCTTCGGCCCGATGGGCGTCTGGTTCTCTCCGGCAATCGCCCGCAAGAAACGCCGTGGCACAACCTGCCCCAGGTTGATGTGGCTCCCGCGCAGGTGAATCGGCAGATCCGTGATCGTATCGTTGTCGCGCACGCCCATTGCTTGAGGGAACTCCGGCGTTTCCTGCTCCAGCTTCTTGCGCTCTTCTTCCAAACGCGCCAGTTCCGTCAACGCACTCTGTGGATAGTAGTCGCGGGCATCGTCAGGCGCCCGGAACGGCCCAAACTTTTCGGTCAACAACTCGCGTAACGCTTTCCGCGGAGCATCGTTCTCGGGTGCGCCGTCAGCCACCTCCGCAAACAACTCCTGATACCGCGCCGCCATCTCCTCGCGCGTCCGCGCCGTGAATCCCGCAAACAGCTTCGCTGCCGGCGACGACCACCCTGTCAGTGGCTTGCCGAAATTCTCAAAGGCATACAGCACCGAAGCGGGAGCGCCATTCGACCGTTCCAGATGCTCCACCATTTGATCCAGAATGCTCGCATTGATGCCGTAATGCCGCGCAATCTGCACCGGCGTCCGCGGCGCAGCCTTGCCAGGGGGCAGGGGACTGGCCGCAACCCGCAGCTTCGAAAAATACGGGAAGCGATTCTTGTGTTGCAGCCGAATCGTGTTCTCTCCCTGCTCCAGGCGGAAAATGCCCAGCGGCGCCCACCCCCCGGCATCGGGAGAAGCTTCCCGATTCTCCACCGCGCCCTCACCCTTTTTCACAAGAATGCCGCCAATGTAGAGATCGGCCGTGCCCGCTCCGCGCTCCTCGTCTCGCAGTTCCATCTGATAATCGCCGGCACGTTCCACGGCGATCTTGTACTCCGCCCAGAACGGCCCCTTCGCGCCCTTCGCCGTATTCGGCTTCTTCGGCTCCAAGGGCTTCGACGCATTGCCCGCGTCGAACGAAGATGCTTCCCGCTCCACAAGAATTGCCGCATTCGCCCCCAGCACGGCCAGCGGAGCGGTCTCCCGCACCTCGTGTGCCGCCAGCAGATACGCGCCCACTTGCCGCTTGGCCGCCGACGTCAGCCTCTCGTTCTCAGCCTTTGTGATCTTGCCGATCTCCTGGCTCTTGGCTTCCAATTTCGCCAGGTGCGCTTGCAGCCGGTCGCGGTCCGCCTTCGGAGCCAGCACATGCTCATGCCACTTCGCCACGACCTTAAAATTCTCCATGGTCTTCGTGCTCTTGAAAATGCCCGCCAGCGAGTAATAATCCGCCTGCGGAATCGGATCGAACTTGTGGTCATGGCACCGCGCGCAGCCCACCGTCAACCCCATGAACGTACGGCCGATGGTGTCAATCTGCTCATCGATGATGTCCATTTCCATCTTCACGGGATCGTCTTCGGCCAGCATCTTTGCCCCCAGCGACAGGAATCCCGTCGCCGTCCACCGTTCAAAGGTTGTCTCCAGATCGCTCGATTCCGGCAGCAAATCTCCAGCCAGTTGCTCATGCACAAACTGATCGTACGGCTTATCCTTATTGAACGCCTGAATCACGTAATCCCGATAGCGGAACGCGTTTTTGTAAACCAGATTTTCGTCCAGCCCGTTCGAGTCCGCATAGCGGGCCACGTCCAGCCAGTGCCGTCCCCATCTCTCTCCATAACGCGGAGAAGCCAGCAACCGCTCCACCACATTTTCAAACGCCCGCGGCGAATCGTCCGCCAGAAAGGCCTTCACTTCTTCCGGCGTCGGAGGCATGCCCGTCAAATCGTAAGTGGCGCGCCGGATCAACGTGCGCTTATCGGCAGGCGGAGCCGGCTGCAAGCCCTTCTCCCGCAGCTTGGCCAGAATAAAGGCATCGATCGGATTCTTCCCCCATCCCGATACGTCCGGTGGTTTCGACTCCACCGGCGGAACAAACGACCAGAATTTCCCGCTCCCCTCCTGCTTAGCCCCGGCCGGAGCCGTGGATCCCCACGGCGCCCCCATCTCGATCCATTGCGCCAATTGCGCCAGTTCGGCGTCGCTCAGCTTCGGCCCCGGCGGCATGCGCAAGGTTCCCGCAGTATGCATCACTGCCTTCATCAGCAGGCTTTCGGCGGGTTTTCCCGCCACCACCGAAGCTCCACGTGTGCCGCCCTTCAGCACGGCTTCGCGTGTCAACAGCGATAACCCGCCCGCCGGATTCGCTCCGCCGTGACAGGCATTGCATTTGGCAATAAACAAAGGACGGATATTCTTCTCAAAGTAGCCATCCGGCGTTTGCGCCATTGACACCGCCGCGCCCCAAAAGGCCACTAGCCATTTCCACATGCTGTGTATCTTATCAAGGGTGCGTGCGCCTTCGTCTCAATCGGCCCGCAGCGCGGTCATCGGATCCACCTGCGTGGCGCGCCGCGCGGGCATATAGCAGGCCGCCGCGGCCACCGCCGAAAGCAGCAAAGCCGCTCCAACGAAACTCCGCCAATCCGTAGCACTTACCTCGATCAGCATGCTTCCGATCAGACGCGACGCCGCCATCGTCCCCACAACGCCAATCGCCAGGCCCGCCGCCGCCAGCGACATGCCCCATCGCATTACCGCCCCCAGCACGTTCGGCGTCCGCGCGCCCAGCGCCATCCGTATCCCGATTTCCCGCGTCCGCTGCGTCACGCCGTACGCCATCACGCTGTATAACCCTGCCGAAGCCAGCGCAACCGCAAAGGCCGCCAGCGCCCCCAGCAGGCTTGCCGCCACCGTCTGCGGAATCAAAGTGACCTCCGTCCATGCTGTCAGCGTCATCAGATCGAAGGCCGCCGCCCGAGGCTCCATCGCCGCCACTTCCCGGCGCAGCGATTTGCGAAACCCCTCCACCGCTCCGCTCATCCGGAAGAAGGCGTACAACTGCTGCGGCATGCCCTTTTGCTGATAGAACGGCGCGAAGATATGCGGCCGCGGCGCCTCTGCTACATGAAAGTATTTGCCATTCTTCGCCATCCCCACCACCGTCGCCCAATTCCCGAAACAGCGCACCTTGCGGCCAATGGGGTTGACACCCGGAAAATAGCGGTGCGCGAAAGCCTCGTTCACGATCAACACCGCGGGTGCCTTCTCATCATCCCCCTCATCGAAATCGCGCCCTTCCAGCAGCGGAATGCACAGCGTGGAAAAGAAGCCCGGCGTCACCCGGTAATGGTTCACCGCGTCCGGCAGCCCCGATGCCGTCACGTATCCTTCGAATTCGATATTGGTGAACGGCCCCGCATTCGACCCCAGCGGAGCATCGTTGGCAAACGCAATGCTCTCCACGCCCGGATTCCCAATCAGACGTTGGCGCAGCCGCCGCGTGAACTCGTTCCACTCGCCGCGCGTCAGACCCCTGCCCGACAGGTAGAACCGCGTCAACTCCACGCCCCTGCGCTCGAAGCCCGGATGCATCTCCCGCGCCGCCTGAAAACTGCGCAGGAACAAGCCCGCGCCAATCAGCGCCACCGAAGCAAGCGCCACCTCGCCGATAATCAGCCCGTTCCGCAGATAGTGTGACCCGGCCCCTTGCGACCCGCCGCGCCCGCCTTCCTTCAGCGCTTCGTTCACATCCGCACGCATCCAATACACCGCCGGCGCGGCGCCCGACAGAAGCGTTGCCAGCACGCACGCCATTGCCGTGAATCCCATCACGCGCAGGCTCGGCGTGAACCCGATCGCCACCGGAGCGTTGATCGGCGGAATCAGCGACGGCAGCAGATCCGCCATCCAGAACGCCATCAGAATGCCGCCCAGCGCCCCCGCTACCGCAATCATTCCCGTTTCCGTCAGCAATTGCAGCAGCAGTCTCCGCGCGTCCGCGCCCATCACCAGCCGGATGCCCATCTCCTTGCGCCGCGCCACCGACCGCGCCAGCAGCAGGTTCGCCACATTGGCGCAGGCGATGCACAGCACCAGCACCGCCAACGCCATCAGGATCATCAGCGGGCGGTATTGCAGATCCGCCGCCCCGCTGCGTAATCTCCACACCGGCCGGATCGTTGCTCCGATGCCTCGATTCGATTTCGGATACTCCCGCGCGCGCCCCGCCGCCAGCGTCGCCGCTTCCGCGTTCGCCTGCCCCATCGCCACGCCATCGCCCAATCGCGCCAGCACATACACGGAGCGGCTATCCCGGTCCTTGAAATCGCTCTCCCGCAGCACACCCAACCCGCGGCCCGTGGCAAAAGGGATCCACAGGTCCATCGCCAGCCCTGGCATCGTTCCCCGAAACTCCGAATCTGTCACGCCAATCAGCACCAAGTCTCGTTGATTCACGCGGATCGTCTTCCCGATCAGCCGCTCGTCGGCGTTGAATCGTGTCCGCCAGACACGGTGGCTCAGCACAACCACTGCTTGCATCTGCTCGTCCGCTTCGCGAAACAGCCGTCCGCGATACGCACGCACACCCAAAAAGGAAAAGTAGTTCGGCGAAACAACCTCGCCCCACAACACCTGTGCGTTCGTGCTCGCATCGCCCAGCGTGAATACGTCCTCCCGATGCGCCGCCAGATCGGCCACCGAGCGCAGGTTGGCGCGAAAATCTTCGTACTCCAATAGCGACAGCCGGTTCGCCCCGTTCGGCGCCGTCGCCGAAGCCGATTCGAGCACCGCCAGTTGCCCACTCACCGATGTCCCCGGGAACGGATGCAAGAGCAACGCGTCAATCCAACTGAACACCGTCGTGTTCGCGGCGATTCCCAACGCCAGTATGACAACCGCCACCGCGGTCAACGCAGGGCTACGTAGGAAGAATCGCAGCCCGTAACGAAGATCCTGGATGATGGTTCGCATGGTTTGAATTCCACCGCTCAAACTTGCACGCCGGGGGCCACTGCCCCATATGGCGCACAGCAATGCTCATTTGTGTCCGCAAATGGGAACCGATGCGCGGAATCAGACAATCAGCGACGGATCGATCTCCACGCCCAACCCCGGCCCCCGTGGCACGTCAATCCAGCCATCTTTACCGACCTTAGGCGGGTCTTGGAAAATCGCAAAGCGGTTCTCATACGAACCCACCGGCGGATCGTGCAGTAATTCCCAGTACGGCGCGTGCGGCCACGACGCCACCAAGTGCAGCGTCGCAATCGTGCCGATATTTCCCCCGCCATGATGCGGCATGATTTGCTTGCCGAACGCCTCCGCCAGCGCCCCGATCTTCCTCAGACCCGTGATCCCTTCCGTCACCAGGGGCTCCGGTTGCAGAATGTCGTAGACCCCTTCCGTGCACATCTGCCGGAACTCATGAAGCCCGCGATTGTTCTCACCCCCCGCCAGCGGCATGGACAGTTCCCGGTTCAATTCCGCCAGTTTCGCGAATTCATAGCGCGGCAGCGGCTCCTCCAGAAAGTAGACACCCATTCGCTCCAGTTCCTTCGCCGTATCGAGCGCCCGCCGGTAATCCCACAAAACACCCGGCTGCCAGTTCCCGCTCGACTGCGCCTGATTGGCGTCCACCATGATTGTCATCTTCCCGCCCGTGGCCTGCCGCACTGCCTCCACCGTGCGCAGATCGTCCCGCATGCTCTCATGGTGCAAGCGCAGTTTGATCGCCTGGAATCCGTCCCCGAAGAGCTTCGTCGCCATCCGCGCCCGTTCCTCCGGAGTCTCCAGTCGAATCATGCTCGCATACGGGATCACGCGGTCCTTTGCCGCGCCCCACAGCTTGTACAGCGGCTGTCCGCACGCCTTCCCAATCAAATCCCACAGCGCGATGTCGATATTCGAGCCACCCCGGTAATGCGTGCCGGCCACGTAGTAGCGCAGCCGCGCGGCGTGCTGTTCGATGTCGAACGGGTCCATCCCCACCAGCCGTGCTTTCGCCGCCGCCAGTAGCCCCTCATCCACCCCCGGCCCAATTCCCGTCAACCCCCGATCGGTATGTACCTGCACCACCGATCCGCCGCCCACGAAGTACTTCCGGCGATTGCCAGGATCCCAGGCTGCTTCCATTGTTCCCGCTTCCCGCAGCACGCGCAGATTCACCTGCTTCACATCGGTGATCTTGATGCGCCCCACCGCGCGCTGTGCCTGCGCCTGGAACGGCGCGGCCGCCGTGGCAAACAACGAAAGGAAATCGCGGCGTCTCAACTTAATCCTCCTGCGTAGCCAGCCAGTGTTGGTGGGTGTCGCACTTGTGCGTAAACCGGCTCACCAGCCCTTGTTCGTTGAAGTGCCAGATATGCACTTCATCCGATTCGTTCACGTTCTTCCCCGTAGCCTTCACGGCAAATCCCAAATCGATCAGCACCACCACCACATTCCCCTCTGTCAGAAACATCTTCGGTTCGAATCGAGTGAAACTCACCGCATCCAGTGCCTGAAAAAACTCGGCTACCGCGTCCCGCCCCCGCCGAGGCTTGATCCAGGGCGCGCCCCCGTCCATCACACCGTAATCCCAATCAACATCCGCATCCAAGTGGCTCAATATCGCAGGAACATCTCCCCGTCCGAAAGCCCCGTAAATCGACTGCACAGTTTGTATATGGTTCATGCACGCACCAGTGTACATTTCTGAGACACTCGTCACCAGGAGGGCATCGCAAAATGGACACCGTGGAAGAAACGCGCCGCAAGATACGAAATACGCTCCACGTTCCGCAACCTCTCCCCTCTCTCGACACCGAACACCATGGCGAGTTCCGCCTTGCCCCCGACATCACCGTCGAACGCATCTCCTATACGACGCAACTCGGCATGCTTGTTCCGGCCATCGTCTACCGTCCGGCCGAATCCGGCACGCGCCGCCCGGCGCTGATCGTCGTCAACGGCCACGGTGGCGACAAGTTCGCCTGGTATGCCCTCTACGCCGGAGCCGCCTACGCCCGCCAGGGGTTCGTCGTGTTGACTTACGATCCCGCCGGCGAAGGCGAACGCAACCCCCAGCGCCGCTCCGGCACCCGCGCGCACGACCGCATCGTCGAACCCGAAGAGATCGGCCGCTGGCTCGGCGGCCTCATGATCTGCGACGTCATGCAAGCCGTCAGTTACCTCATCTCCCGCCCCGATGTGGATCCCGCCCGCATCGCCGCCGCCGGCTACTCCATGGGTTCCTTTGTGCTCGCGCTCGCCGGAGCCGTCGAAACGCGCCTCAAAGCCTGCCTGCTCACCGGAGGCGGAAACCTCGACGGACCCGACGGCTACTGGGACCGATCCAAGCCCATGTGCCAGGGCATCCCCTACCGCTCGCTCTCCTTCCTCGGCGATCGCGCCGCGCAGCTCTACGCCCTCCATGCCCTCCGAGGACCGACGTTCGTCTACAACGGCGATCAAGACACCGTGGTCTCCATACCCAACTTTGGCGAATCCTTCTTCGCCGATCTCCGCGCACGCGTCACCCGCCTCCTCGGCGGCGCCGGCACGCCGTTCGAGTATGCCTTCCTCCCCGCCGCAAGCCACCGCCCCCTGGTGGTCACCAAACCGGCCGCGCTCTGGCTCTGCACCGCGCTCGAACTCCCCGCGCCCATGCGAGCCCGCATCGCCGCGCTCCCCGTCACTCGCATCGCCGGCTGGACCGCCGATGGGAACGTGCCCATGGATCCGCTTTACGCCACCTACGACCGCGAGGGCGGAACGCTCGCCATTGGCCGAGCCATCCCCGCCGCCGATCGCCGCCGTCTCCACGTTTTCCCGGATGCGGAATGGGAGCGCCGCAAGGACCGTCTGGTGCATGAGGCTTGGCTCCAGCGCGCCGCCGCGCAAATTTAGGAACTCTCGCCCATCCCCGCGCGTCTCTACGATTAGGAGGGCGGAGACGATGCAATCGACAACGGAAACGGTACGTGTGTTCGATGCGCTGGTGCAACTGGGAGATGTCAGCCGCAAGAGCGGGCGCACCTTCGAGGCCGACCGCCTCTATGAAGTAGCCGCGGCCATCCTGCACGATGAGGTGAATACGTTGATCGTGCCCCGGTCCTTCGTCGATCCTGCCGCCGGAGCCAAGGAGTGGGTGGTCCTTCGTGGCGGCAGCCTCCTCCCGCCGCAATAGATTTTGCATGCGGCCCTTGGTTTCCGTACAATAGGAATTCGGCCCAACGAGTTGCGGGAGTAACTCAATGGTAGAGTCACAGCCTTCCAAGCTGTTGGTTGCGGGTTCGATTCCCGTCTCCCGCTCCATTCCTGTCCCCCGATCGCGCCGGTGTAGCTCAGTTGGTAGAGCATCTGACTTGTAATCAGAAGGTCGTCGGTTCGATTCCGACCGCCGGCTCCATATCTCTCCAGTAACCGTCATTCCCCAACATCTGCGCGTGACCTTCGGCAGCGCCCACAAGCGCCCGTGCGTTCGCACTCCTGATTCAGGTAAAATCGGCAAAACCGAAATAGTTCTCCAAATTCTCCCTTGGAGTTCACCAATGAACACACTGATTCTCACAGTCATGATGGGCATTTTTGCCAAAACTTCGGCCACTGACATCGCTAACCGCGCCGAACTGCAACTGCGCGCGAATCGCGACGCATACATGGCCTCCTCCATGACCAGAGCGGGCAAGGAACAGGCCCTCCGGCGCTTCGAAGAAACCTGGGAGAGGTTCATTGGTCCGGAAGGATGTGGCGCTGCGTCATTGCGGTCGTATGGCCGCCGCTGCATCGAGGAGCGGAAGCGCGGCGGAGAGCACGACTGGTGGAAGTGGTACTACGATCCAATCGCCGATAGCGCTCCTGCTTTCTGACCCCGCATGGCCGGCACCCTGGTTCACACGGGGACGACTTGACAATCATCCAAAACCAAAATGCGGCCGATCGCCTGGCTCGGCGACAGCTCGGCTCGTTTGCAACTCTACGCCGCCATGCCGGAGCGAGGAAAGGACGCATATGAAATCGACCAAGGAAGCGGCGATCCCCAAGGGCAGCGGCAATGTCTTTGCCGACCTCGGCTTCTCGCCCGCCGAGTCCAGAAACCTGCGAATCCGATCGGAGATGATGGCCGCCCTCCGAAAGTTTATCGAGCAGGAAGGCTTTACGCAGGCAGAAGCGGCCAGGCGCCTCAAGGTAAGTCCGCCGCGAATCTCAGATCTTACGCGCGGAAAGATCAGCCGGTTTTGTCTCGACACGTTGGTCAACATGCTTTCTGACGCGGGTATCACTTGGCGCAAACCGTAGCATCCCCTGGCAACTCTGATAATCTAAAGTCCAGCGACTGAGTTATAGGAACCTCTTTGGTTCCATTCCAACCGCCGCCTCCCAATCCCGATGACAACCCACAAAATCACCGCCCTGGAAACCCTCGACATCCGTTACCCCACGGTCAAACTCGGCATGGCCGGCTCCGACCCCCGCCATCTCGCCCCCAATTACTCCTGCGCCGTCACCATCCTCCGCACCTCCTCCGGACTCGAAGGCCGCTCCCTCGTCTTCACCTGCGGCGACGGCACCCAGGTCCAGAAAGCCGCCATCGAAGCCCTCGCCCGCCTCGTCGTCGGCCGCTCCCTCGAAGAATTCATCGAGGAGCCCGGCCTCTTCGCCCAATCGCTCGTCGAGCATCACCAACTCCGCTGGCTCGCCCTCGGCGCCTATCGCATGGCCGCCGGCAGCGTCATCAACGCCCTCTGGGATCTCTGGGCCATCCGTGACGGCCTCCCCATGTGGAAACTCCTCACCAGCCTTCCCCCCAAAACCATCGTTCAATCCATCGACTTCCATCACCTCCGCGACGCCCTCACCGAAGACGAACTCCTCCACATGCTCGAATCCCGCGCCGCCGCCAAAGAGCAGAACCTCGCCCGCCTCCAACTCCAAGGTCCCCGCGTCTACAGCACCGCCGGATGGTCCGGCCGCCCGCTCGATGAAGTGCGCCAGATCTGCGCCACCCTCTACCGGCAAGGCACCCGAGCCTTCAAGGCCAAGGTCGGCCGAGGCCAGCAATACGACCGCCCCCGCGCCCTCGACGAAGACCGCCGCATGCTCAACGCCATCCGCGAATCCACCGGACCCGATGCCCTGCTCCTCACCGATGCCAACCAGAATCTCGGCGATTGGAAAAATGCCGCCTCTTATATGGCCGAATTAGCTGAATATCATCCGCTGTTCATCGAAGAGGCCATCGCCTACAACGACGTCATCGGCTACATCCGCCTGCGCGAAGCCCTCGCCCCCCTCGGCATTGGCGTCGCCGGCGGCGAACAGGCCCCCGATGCCGTCACCTTCAAGCAGATGCTCGCCGGCGGCGGACTCACCCATTGCCAGATCGATGGCGCTCGCGTCGCCGGCGTCAATGAGTTATTCGCCATCATCGCCATCGCCGCCAAATACAACGTGCCCGTCTGCCCCCACAGCGGCGGCATCGGACTCGGCCAGCTCGTCGGACCCCTCTCCGTCTTCGATCAGGCTTGGTTCGGCAGTGAAGGCCGCTGGCTCGAATACCTCGAATTCCTCCAAAAAGGGGTCTTCCTCCACCCCCTCGCAGTACGCAACGGGCATTACGTCCTGCCCTCCGCTCCCGGCTGGGGTCTTCAGATGGAGCCCGATTTCGTCGCCCGCTACCGCTACCCCGATGGCCCGGACTGCGCCCAAACAGAAGAGGCGGATCGCCTGGCCGCCGCGCAGCCCGGCTCTCCGCCTTATGTCCGCTATTGGGTCTGAAACCCCTACCAGTACAGCTTCAATCCGAACTGCATCTGCCGCGGTGTGTTCCCCTGGCTGATCACCTGCCCGAAATTCCCCGCGTTCAGGTTCGCGCTCGGGCCCCCGAACACCACGCGGTTGAACAGGTTGAACGCCTCCGCCCGGAAATCCAGCCGGATCCCTTCCGTGATCGAAAACGTCTTCGCCAGGCTCACGTTCTCGTTCACACCCCAGAATGAGCGCAGCTTCGGATTAAATCGCGTCAGATTCCCGAAATTCGCCGGCTGCACCCCGAAAAACGACGTCGGCTGTAGAAAGCGGTCCCGGTTCGGGTCGAACTCATCTCCCGCGATCGGCGCCCGCCAACCCTCGTAAGTGGATACGGTCGGACGTACCTGCTCATTGAAGATCGGCAGTGGATTGTTCCGCGTCAATGCCAGCGGCGTCCCGCTGTTGTACACCTGAATCGCCGCCAAACGCCAGCCGCCAATCACTTGATCCAGAATCCCGTTCGTCGCAAACCGGTTCCCCTTTCCGAACGGCAGATTGTACAGCGTGGAGAACTTGATCTGGTGCGTCTGATCATACGCCCCGATCGACTTCTCCAGCCGCCGGTTGTAATGATCCTGTGACCCAGCCCCGTTCGCGTAATACGTGTCGGAGTCCGTAATCAACTTCGACAGCACGTAGCTCCACTGGAACGTCAGACCCTTCGAGAACCGCCGGTCCGCTTTCACCACAAACGCGTGGTAAGAGGAATGGCCGCTCTTGTCCCCATTCTGCCCATCCGTGACGATCGCCTGATACTGTGGATATGGCCGTAACGACTGCGCCACCGTGCGCACAGTCTGCCGCGAAAAGGCGCTGAACGGCGGACGGAATCCGTTGTTCACGGCCAGTGCCGAATTGATGTCCGCACGCAGGATGTTAAAGGCCTGCGTCTGTCCAAACTGCGCCACCATCGACTCCATCACCGAGGTCGGAACCTGATTTAGCGTCAACAACCCGGTTTGCAGATGCGTGCCCACGCTTGCGTTGTAGCCGATCTCCAGTACCGTGTTGTCCGCCACCTGCCGTTGTATCGTCATCGTCCAGAACAAATTCTCCGGCGCCCGCGTCGCCTCCTGTCCCTGCCAGTAATCCACCGTATTTCCATTCGAGAACGCCGGATCGATGGACGGCGGAAGCTGATACGGCGGCAGTCCCTGATCCAGTAGGAACGTCGGCTGCACGCCCTGCGACGTGTTATTGAATACGTACTGGCCGATAAACCCGGCAAAGTGTCCGCTGCCCGCCACCGCCGTTACCCGCGCGAAGGAACGCCCGAAGCCGGTGCGGATCGTGGTCTTTCCATCCGGCGAATAGGCCAGCCCAAACCGTGGCCCCCAGCCGCCATACCAGCCCGGCACCAGGCTGCGCCGGTTTTCGCGTCCCGGTCCGAAGCCCGCAAACCACAGCGCTCCCAGCCTCCCGTCCGCGCCTGGATTCGGACGGTCTGGATTGAAATCCGAATACTCGTCCTTTTCGTTCGTCGGCGGCAGCGTGAAGTCGTACCGCAGCCCGATGTTCAGCACCAGCTTGCGCGTGATGCGCCAATCGTCCTGCGCATAGAAACCGTGATAGGGATACTTCTGCGTCACCGCGCGGATGGTTTCCGTCCGCCCCAGGTGCGCGTATCCCAGCAGGAACGACGCGAACGAACTCCCGCCGCTGTTCGGAAAACTCGTCGAACCCGGAATGCTCGTGCCCAGGAAGCTGTAATCCGAGCGCCCTGCAATATCCTGCTGCCCGAATCCATTCGCGTTCTGATTGTGATGCTGGTAGCCGAACTTGAACGTATGCGCTCCTCTGATGTAGCTCAAGTCGTTTTTCAATCCCCAGCCCGGCTGGTGTGTCCCGTTATACGACGCCCCGCCCCATGTGCTGAACTCCGTAAAATTCGTCACTGGGAAATTCTGGTTGCAGTCGATCACATTCTTGATGCAGACCTTGTCCTTCCAGTTCTGGTCCACGTTCGCCGAAAAGCTGTTCTTCGTGAACATATTCTTCGCCCACGAGAAATGGTTCACCATCCGCGAGTTGATCGTCCAGTCATGCGTCACGCGGTAGGCTTCCGTATCCCAGGCCTGAATCTGCCCGTTCCACAGAGGAACCGGAAGTCCCGGAGGTCCCTGCGCGCCCGGCTTGTTGCGAAACTCCGTCGCATTCCACATGAAGCTGACCCGGTGGTTGTCGCCAATCACTTGATCGCCCTTCACGCTCCACTTGTCCGTCGGAGTCGTCATCGTGCCCGCGTTGACAATGTAGTTCTGCCGCACATAGCCGCTCGTTCCCGGCGCGAATCCGCGGTTCGGCTGCACAGCCTTGCCGAATGCCGCGATCTGATTCGCCGTCGTCGAAAAACGGTTCGTCGGAATCTGGTTCCCCGCAAACGGCTGCCGCGTAAAACCCGTCCCTGTCTGCGTCGTCGTGGCCGGATCGTAGATCGTGATCAGACGGTTGTTCTGGTCGACCCAGTTGCGGAAATCGCCCGAGAACATCTCCGGTGTCGGCACCGACAGAATCGTCGCATTCGCGCCTACACGGTTGCGGAACCCCTCATGCGATACGAAGAAAAACGTCTTGTTCCGCCCGTCGTACACCTTCGGGATATACAGCGGACCCGACACCGTGAACCCGTAATCGTTCTGCCGGTACACGCCGCGCCGTTGCGCGAAGAATCCCCGCGCATCCAGCGCATCGTTGCGCAAGAAATCGTACGCCGAACCATGGAAGTTGTTCGTGCCCGACTTCGACGCGAATGTCATCACCCCGCCGCCCGCGTGGCCGTACTCGGCCTTGAACCCGTTGGTGTCCACGCTAAACTCGGTGAGCGCTTCCACCGACGGCGTGTTCAACGCCGCCTCCGCCGCGTCGGCCGAGCGGTTCGTGCCCACGCTATAACCATCGAGCGTGGCGTTCCACGCCGCCGCCTGCCCGCCGCCCAGCGACAATGTCGTGCCGTCGCCGCGCGCTTCCGCCGCCACGGCCACCAAGTTGAACGGGCTGCGCATGGATCCGCCCACCACTAGCGGCAACTCGTCCACCATCCTGTTCTCCACCAGCGTCGAAACCTTCGCGTTATCCGTCTGCACGGTCGAGGCCGCCGCCGAAACCTCAATTTGTTCGGTCACCTGGCCTAACTGTAGCGTCGCGTCCACGCGCACCGTTCCGCCCGCCGTTACCATCAGGTTCTGTTGCAGGAAACGCTTGAATCCGGCGGCGGATACCTCCATGCGGTATGCCCCCGGGAAAAGATTCGGAACGTTATATTCTCCCGTATTGGTCGTCACCGTCTTCGATGTCGCATTCGTGTCGCGGTTGACGATCGTGATGTCCGCTCCGGGCACCGCGGCGCCCGCCGGGTCTGTCACCACTCCCGTAATATTGCCTCTTTCGGTTTGCGCCAACATCGATGTGGCCGCCAAACAAAACGCCAATGCAATGCTTGATAGATGGATTTTCATCGAACCCCCCTACTTACTTACCCCGGACTCTTTGTCAGGATGAGGTGAGACTATCAGATGTGAATATCCCACTTCAACCTCATGCGCCCTGCGCGTGGCCCGCGCCTTCCGGAGGAATGCGACGTCGTGTAGCGCGGTGTCGAAGGGATCCCAGGGCAGCACGAGACCATTTCGAGTGGGGACTCCGCGGACTGCGGTGGCGGTGATCCTGGCGATCTGGAATGGCGAGTAAGGAGGCGCAAAACTGACAACGCCGGACGTTGTTAGGCGTCCGGCGCCGGCAGTCTCTCTTTTGTCGTTTCTCTCGGAAGACGGAAATGTGCTTTCTCGCTAGGACCTCCCTTGGAAACAGGTTTTTTGGGTTGCCGGAGTTTACCGGCTCAGTCTCTCTCTTTGCATACTTAGTGGGTTTTGCCACGGGTTTCTCTCTCCCGGACCCTGTGTTTTTTTAGTTTTCTTGACCTGTCGTGCGGGGGATGGCGGAAAAAGGGGGACTCGGTATATGGGGCTCAGGTTTTCACCGGAGGGACTTCCGTTGTAGGCCAACTTACGATGGGGCATGGCTTTTTGGTTTGCGCTGTTTGCCGTCAGTGCGGTTTCGCTGCAAACGGAGTCGGTGGTTCGCACCGGCTGCGAAGCCGAGGACACGCCGGTGGCGGTATTGCCTGCGGGTACGCAGGTGGAGGTGCGGTCGGCGCTGTCGGGGGGGATCGGGACATGTTACAAGATCGCGGCCAAGGTGGACGGCCGGGAAGTAAGCGGCTATGTGGCGGGGAAGGCGCTGGCGAGCGTCGCAGCGTTCGATGAGGCACGGCGCGCGGCGCGCGGGCTTGGCGGATCGAACGCGGCGCAATCGGAGCAGGTGCAAGCGGTGGTGCGGCAAGCGGCGGCGAAATCGGGGCGCGAGCATCCGGCGGCGAAGGCCTGGGCATTGATCGAGGCCAATCAACCCGCCGAGGCACTGCGCATGCTGGAGCAGGATTTGCTGCGGTATCCGGTGGATCCGTACTTGCACGCGGTGGCGGGCATGGCCTACTACCGGATGGATAATCTGGACCGGGCCATCCTGCACTGGAAGGAGTCGGCGGCGATTGAGGCGAATCCTTCGGTTGCGGCGATGCTCGAACGGGCGGAACGGGAGAAGGCGGCGGATCGTGGGTCGGAGCGGATGGTGGGGAATCGAGTGGTGCTGCGCTATGAACGCGCGGCTTTATCGGGGCCGTTTGCGCAGGCGATGCTGCACGTACTGGATGAGGAGTATATGCGGGTGTCGTACGAATTGGGGTGCCGCGCCAGCGAGAAGGTGACGGCGGTGGCGCAGAGCCGGGAGAGCTACTTCGCTTCGACGCAGGCCGCGGAGTGGACCGGGGGATTGTACGATGGGCGCATTCATGTGCCGGTGACGGAGTCGCGGCAGGTGAGCGCGCAGACTCGCCGAACGTTCGCGCATGAGCTGGTGCATGCGTGTTTGCATGAATTGGGGCGTTGGCCGAGCTGGCTGCATGAGGGGTTGGCGCAGAAGTTTTCGGGGGAGAGCTTGCAGCCGGGATTGCGGGCGAGGATCGAGGAGATGCGGAAGGCGAAGGCATTGCCGAAGTTGGCGCAATTGGGGCAGAACTGGTCGCGGATGAGCTCGCAGCATGCGGCTGTGGCGTATGCGCTGGCGCTGTATGCGGCGGAGAAGCTGGTGGAGATGAAGGCGAGCACGGGGTTGGGGAATGTGCTGCGGGATCCCGCGGGGTTCGCGGCCGTGGAAGCGGAGTTGGATCGGGCATTGGGGCTGGAATAGCGGTGCGTGGGTGAGGTCAGCGCTATGATGGCATCATGGTGCGTCCTGAAAGACGCGTTCTTCTCGCGGGTGAAAGTCCCGTCCGGG
>CAYOBO010000025.1:0-39581 GCA_964402295.1 uncultured Candidatus Solibacter sp.
GTCTCCCGCCGCCCCGCATTCAACCCGCTCACCTGCAACTTCACCACTCCCGGACCCACCCCGTTCGGCACTCCATCCACCACGGCCCACGAAGCCCCAGGCAGCACGCTCCAGGCGCAATGCGCCTCCGTCCGCACCTCCACCGTATACGTCCCCGCCGCCAACCCCGCCTTCACTGCCGGAGCACTCAGCGCATACGAACACGCCTCCCCCGGACCCAGAAACACCTTCCACGCCCCGCGTCCACGCGTGAACGCCGTCAGCAGCGCCCCTTCCCCCTGCCGCTCCAGCGTCATCGATTCCACCACCGTATTCGGAAATCCCGTGTCTTCCTTCGCCCACGTCGAGCCGCCGTCCAGCGAAACAAAAACACCTAAATCCGTTCCCAGATACAACGTGTCCGTTTTCCGCGGATCGATCAGGATTGTGTGCACCGGAATATCCGGAATCCCCGTCTCCCCTTCGCCGTCAATCGACACCCACGTCCCGCCGCCGTCCACCGTCTTGTACACATGCCGGTCTGTTGCCGCCGAGTTGAACGTGCCATACACCGCATACGCCACATCGGCGTTGAACGGATCGTATGCAATCCACGTCACCGCCCCCAACCGAGGCTGCACGGAAACCCATTCTGTCTCCCCATTCGACTCGAGCGCCGCCGCGTTCCTAAAAATCCGCCCATCGCGCAATCCCACCATCACCCGGTTCGGATCGCTCGGCGCAATTCCAATCGCCGTCGCCGGACAATCGCTCCTGCCCACGCACCGCGTCCCCAGCACCGCGCTCGCCCGCGTCCAACTCCGCCCCCCGTTCGTCGTGCGCCACAACGATTGCCCGCCGATCCACAGCCGCTCTGGTTCGCTTGGATCCATGGCATACGGAGCAATAAACAGGAAATTCGAAGAAGGCTCGGTAATTCCCTCCACTGCGCTCAAAAACGTCGCGCCCCCGTTCGTCGAACGCCGCAACGACAACCGCGTCGTCGCCGCATACAGCACCCGTGTATCCTTGGGATTGATCGCCGTGTAGCCGCCGTCTCCGCCTTGTATCTGTGTCCATCGCTCCGTTCCCCCCGCATCCGTACCCCGATTCGTCCCATTATCCTGCGTGCCGCCAAAATAGAAATGGCCGCCCGGATACACAGACCCGTGATGGAACTGCGTCACCGCATAGTTGTTGTTCAACGCCGTCCAAAAAATCCCCCCGTTGCCCGGATTGCACGCCGCCCGTTCATTTGCCGCCGTCGCCGCGCGCGCATTGTCCGTACGGTACACGCCGCCATCGTTGGTCACGTACATCACCCGGTTCTCGACACCGTCATAGCGCGGATGAAACACAATCGCGTGCTGATCGGCATGCACATACTGCGGCACACCCCGCGCCCACCAATACGACGCAATCCCCCAATTCGCCCCACCATCATCGGAACGGAATAGATCGATCCCTCCCGCCCATACCTTTTCCGGATCCACCGGATCCACCGCGATCACGTTGTCATACCACCCCTGGCTTGAAAACCGCTTCTGCCCGTTCGTCGAACACAGATCGTCGAAAAACAGAATCGGATTGCTTAACAACGTCGACCCAATGCGGTTGCCTTCGGTCGGCCGAAAGCGCGTCTCCCACGTATTCGGATCGCCGTTCTCCGTCGAACGGTACACGCCTTGCAGCCCGTCGCGATAGCAAGGTCCCGGCGGATTCGGCCCCGGATTCGACGGACACGTCCCCGGCTCATTGCTCGCCGCCAGGGCATACACCACGCTCTGCCGCGATGGCGCAATCGCCAGCGACGTGCGCGCCAGATACGGACCCGTGAACACGCGCTCCCACTCTCCATCCGCCTGCGCCCGCTTGTTGCGGAAAATGAATCCCTGCGGATCGCCCTGGCACGCCGCAAACAGATAATCGTCCTCCACATCCGTCCGGATCGCCAGATCCTGGCATCCCACCGCCGGCGGTCTGCGGTCCAGCACGCGCTCCCACGTCTCGCCCGCATTGAGGCTCCGCCAGACCCCCGTGCGCGTGGCCGCATACACGCGGTTTGGGTCCGCCTTCGAGACCACGATCTTCATCACATAGTGGAAGTCCGGGGTCTTCGTCGCCGCCAGATGCTCCCAATTCGCCCCGCCATCGGTAGTCTTGAAGATCCCCGCTCCGCGCACGGCGTCGAAATTGGAAAAACCCTCGCCCGTTCCCGCATAAATCGTATCCGGCGCCGCCGGGTCCATCGCCATCGCCGACACGGCGAGGTTCGGCAGAAAGTCGTTCAGCGGCTCCCAACGCTCGCCCGCATTGACGCTCTTCCACACTCCTCCGGCCACGCCTGCCGCATACAGGATCTCCGGTTGCTCGGGATGAATCAGCAGCACGCGCGTCCGCCCGCCCACATTCCCCGGACCCAGCGGCGTCCACTGCCCCAGCGATACAAAGCGCTCCCGACCCTTGGCGTCGCGCTCCACCGCAATCCGCCGCCGCGCCTTCGACGAATACACGGGCATCCGCCGCAGCCTCTCTCGCGCCTCGATGTACCGCTCCTGCGGCAATTGCCGTTGCCCCACCGGAGCCCGCTTCTCCACGTAATACTGAATCGCCTCGCCCGGCTGATCCTTCTCCGGCTTCGCGGCCCAAACCGCCACGGCCACCAATAAATACCAAAAACAGCGCATTATCTTAGAACAACCTTTGCCACTCCGGAGTTGCCCGCCGTATCGAAAGCTCTCACCACCACCAGGTGCTCGCCCGGGGCAACGTTCGGCAATACGGCGCGAAAACGCTCCACCGACGAATCGGCCACGCCATCCTCCACCGCCAGCGGATGGAACACACCGGCATCCACCGCATACTCGGCGCGCTTCACCACCGATGCTCCATCCTCCACGCTCACCTCAAGCGCGACGTTCGATCCATCCCGTTTCGAAACCACCTTCACCACCGGTGGCGTATTGTCAATCAGCACCGGAGCGCTCGTCAGTTCGCCCTCCCGCGCCTGCGCCTCGGGATTCGATACCGCATCCGAGGCCGTTACCCGGAAGCGGTACCGCCCATCGGCAAACGCATCGCCATCGAGCGTCAGTGCCAGCTCCGTCCAATCCTTCTTCAGCACCTTCCACTCGCGCTCTTCCTCGCCGCGGAAGGCGATCGTGTAAGCCATGCGGTCGCCGTCGGTATCTTCCGCCTGCCACGTAATCACAAGCTGTCCGCTCGATGGCCGCGACACCGTTTGCGCCGGCGTGCCCGCCGAACTCGCCGCCGCATCGCCGCTATCGCTCACCGTCACCGTGTACACCGAAGTGGGCGAAGCCGATGCCGCCGCCGTCTTCCCTGCCGATGCCGCCGCCGCTTGCGAGGTCACCGTCACCGACTTCACCACCGGCGCCGTGTTCTGCGGCAGATAGGCAATCGTCACCTGATCCAGTTCCGGCGTTCGTCCGCCCGTGCCCGTGAACTCAGCCTTCCATTGGATGTAGCGCGCATTCGGACTCGCAATCGCCGCGCCGGAAACCGCAATCGGCTCCGACCAATCGCTCCAGGTCGCATCCGGTTTGGCCGAGTTGCCCGACCGCGTCCGCAAGGCCAACTTCGTTCCCTGTGGAGTATCGGCCACAAAGCGGATGCGTCCCCACCGCGCCGTGTTCGATGCATCGTGCACCGGACTCTCGAAGCTGCCCGCCTCGCCGGGTTGCGAACCCAGCCGTAGCAGCCGTCCCGCATGGCTCGTCGCCGCCAGCAGCCCTTCCGGGGTCGGCAGCAGTCGTGTCGCTTCGCCTTCCCGCGTCTCCACGAGCAGCGTCGCCTTGCGATCTTCCTCCAGCCGGTACACGCGCCCCTGCCCGTCGGTGGAGAACAACACCGTCTTGCCCACGGGTGCGATGTCGTAAATGTTCTCTTCCTTCGAACTCCACAGCGTCTCCACCATGTTGTCCTGTCCGATGCGGTAGAGCGCTGCCTTCTCGACGCCAGTCATATCGATGACGGGTGTGGACACGATGTTCGATGTCACCGAGGGAGTGGGTGAGGGCTGCTGCGGAGCGGAGGGCTTGATCTCCACGCCGGCCTGCGTCTGCGCCGCTTCCACGGTGATCGTGGTCGGTGTCGTGGACACCACCGCCCCCGTGCCGATCGCCGATACCGCGCCGGCCGCCCCCGCGGGCTTCGTTCCAAACGCTCCACCCAGCGCCGCCACATACATCCCGCCATCGGCCGAAGGCACAATCGCCCGGATCTCCGGCAGGTTCGCATCGTAGAGCACGAAGGCTTTGTCCTTGGCCGTGATGCGGTAAAGAATCCCGTTCGGCTCCGTCCCGGCCAGCAATCGTCCCTGCCCATCGAGCGCCAGCGCCGTCACATGCGATTGCCCCGACTGATACCAAACCTCGCCCTTGCCCGCCGCCGCCACGCGGAAGATCTTCCCGCCATCGCCCGTGCCCACATACAGCGCCCCATCGGCGGCCAGCGCCAGCGACCAGATGTAGCGGGTCTGCGGAGCGAAGTACTCGGCCGCCTTGCCCGCCTCGATGCGGTAGATCTTCCCATCCGGTGACGTGCCCGCATAGAGCACGCCCTTCGCATCCACGGCAATGGCGAACACCTCGGGTTCGGGCGCCGTCCAGATCAACTCGCTCTTGCCCGCTCCATCGACACGATACACCTGCCCGAGATGGCCCGTCGCCAGGTACACGGAAGACTGCGGCCCGCGCGCCAGGCTCCAGATCACCGGCTGCTCTCCGGTGAACAACGTCTCTGTCTTCGGAGCCAGCCGCAACCGCCCGTCGCGAGCCAGCGACACGCCCTCCAGCTTTCCTTTGAGAAAGTCCGTATAGCTGTTCAATTCCCAATACGTTGTCGTTGCCGCCGGAGCCGCAACCGCAAGCACGAGCGGGACCATATGCCGCAGCTTCATCATTCCTTCACTTCCACGCTCACCGTATGTGTCCCGGACACCATGGCATCGCCAAGCGCGACGCTCAGTTCCTCGATCTTCGAACTGTAGCCCACGCCGATCGACCCTGCCCCTTGCGAACGGCCGAGCACCATCGCCGCCGAAGGAGGCGGCGCGGGCAGGTCTTCGCCTTGCGATTGATAGCTGGGTTCGGCTCGCCATACGCGGATATAGGCCTTCGTGTTGTCGCGCAGCGACCGCAGCAGCTTTAACACCGCCGCCGCCGAACGCGGAGGACTCATAATGGATAAGCGAAATTCGTTGTAATTTGCGATCAAGGCATCGGAGGCGGTGAAGTGAATCGTGCCCGGCGAGAACCCTTTCGGCACCGCATAGGGCAGGGTGCGCGTGAACCGCTTGCCTTCGCTCGCGAACGTGAGGATCAGCGGGATCGTCTCCCCTGGACGCACCGTCTTGCGCGCCACCAGAATGTCCTCGATCTGTGTCTGCCGCTTGCGCGGCGCGGCTTCATACTCCAGCACGACGCGTTTCACGGCCAGGTCCGCGAAGCCCGTCTGCATGGCATAACCGACGGGGATTGCCCCGCTCTGCGCCGCGAGCATCGGCACGTTGAACTCGCCGGAATAGATGTTCGAGGATTGCACCGTCGCCCCGTTGCCGAACTCGATCGTCTGCCGCAGTCCAAAGCTCACCGGCCCAATCGTGCGCTCCGTCGCATCGAGCGCCGCATAGGCGGTCATCTGCAACAGGAACGGAGTCAGCGCCGCATCGCGCACCATCTCCATCCGGTACTGCGAGGATCGCCCCTCCCCCTTCACCGTGATGCTCACCGGAAGCAGCGAAGCCGTACGCCCCAACTCCCCGCGCACCGCCGTGCTGTAGTCATGCGTGATCGCGCCCAGCATCTTCCGCGCCGTCGAGATCTTGAACGAAGTGGAGAGATTGGGCAGCAGCGTCAACACTTCCGCGGAAGCAAACGGCATCTCCACCTCTCCGATCGATACGAAGCGGTGCCCGAAGGCATAGACCGTCTTGCCGTCGATATGGGTCACCGTGCCATCGGCGCCCACGCTCATGTCGCCCGCAACCAGCATGGCGCTGATCATCGATCCCGGCTTTAGCGAGGATGGATCGCCGGCCGGCAACCGTGAGGCGCCGCCTCCGGTCACGCCCTGCCGCGGCTCCAGTCCGAAGCTCTTCAGCATCGGCGCAAAGCGTTCCAGGGTCGCGGCGGTGAAGCCACTGAAGGATACCGGCGTGGCGATCTCCGTCATCCGTGCCTCACCCCATGCGAAGCCGTCACGCTCGGCGGCGAGCGCCGCATACACCTTCTCCGGAGCGCACTTGCCTTCGAGCAAGCACGGCTGCCAGGCCTCCACCCGCCTCTGCGGAGCTTCCGCCTTCAGCATCTCGGCGAACGGCCGAATACCGGCGATCGGATCCTTCGACAGCGTGAAGGCCAGCGCCACAGCCCCGATCAACTTGTCATTAATATAGACTGGAGAGCCGCTCATCCCCTGCATCACGCCGGTATGGGCCAGCGGACCGCCGCTCAGCCGGGCGAGGATCACGTCCTGCCTCGGACCCGCGTTCTCCAGCACCCCGAGGATCTCCACATCGAAGCGTTCCACCTTCTCACCCTGGAAAACGGTCAGCCCGTAGCCCTTCATTCCCGCGCGCAGATCCCGCACAGGCATATAAGAAGTCTGGGCGTAGGCCGCCACTGCCAGCAGCCCGATGATCCACCGGATTGTCATCTGTTTAAGATTATGACAGGGGCTGTAGCCCAATTGCCTCAGTACTCCCCCCTCCTGGGAGTCAGTTGTTCGGACGATAAACCTATGGTCTACTGAAATCATTGATCAGACTACTCCCGGGAAGTTCATGAACACCACGTTGCAGACCGAGCGCGCTCAGGACATCCGTCCCGCCGAACTACCTGTCGGCATCCCCGCCTTAGTATGGTTCGCCGGACTGCTGATTCTTTGCTACATCCCGATCCTCTATTCGCTTGTCAATCACTGGATGATCGATGAAGACATGGGGCACGGCTTTTTTGTTCCCGTCATCGCCGGCTATATCGCCTGGCAGAAGCGGGCCGAGCTCGCCGCCGCGCCGCTCAAGAGCAACTGGTTCGGGTTGGTCATCCTGGCGGTGGCCGCGGCCCAATCCATCGTCGGCACGCTGGGGGCGGAGTTGTTCGTCTCGCGCACGGCGTTCCTGTTCTCGGTCATCGGGACCGTCCTGTATATGGGCGGCATGCCGGCTATCAAGGTTCTCTCCTTCCCCCTCTTCCTGCTCTTCTTCATGATCCCGATTCCCGCCATCATTTATAATCAGATCACCTTCCCGCTTCAGTTGCTGGCCAGCCGCGTGGCCGAGTTCGCCCTCAGCGTGATCGGCATTCCCGTGCTGCGCGACGGCAACGTTCTAGAGCTGCCGAGCCAGAAGCTCTCCGTGGTGGAAGCTTGCAGCGGTATCCGTTCGCTGCTGTCGCTTTCCTTCCTGTCCATGGTCTACGGCTTCTTCTTCGACAACAAGGCCTGGATGAAATGGTGGCTGCTGATCGCGACGGTACCCATCGCCATTACAGCCAACGCCTGCCGCGTGACGCTCACCGGCATCCTCAGCGAGATCAACACCGAGTACGCTTCCGGCGTCTATCACAGCGCCTCCGGATGGGTGGTGTTCATGGTGGCTCTGGTGTTTCTGGCCATCGTGCATTCGCTCACCAACCGCGCCATTGCATGGAAATCGAAAGGAGCGCAGGGCAATGTTTGAGTTCCTCCGTTCGAAGCCCGCGAAGATATTGACCGTGTTCTTCCTCGTGCAGGCCGCGGCCTTCTACGGCATGTCGCGCACCGAGGAGATCCGGATCGTGAAGCCCTTGGCGAGCTTCCCCACGGAGTTCGGCAACTGGCAGATGACCAATGAAGGCGTGGTGGAAAAGGAAGTGATGGAGGTGCTCAAGGCCGACGACGTGGTGACGCGGACCTACGCCGATCTGGGCGCGCAGCAGGCCGCGCATCTGTTCATCGCCTACTTCAACACACAACGCACCGGCAAGGCGCCGCATTCACCCAAGAACTGTCTGCCCGGCGCGGGTTGGCTGCCCGTGGTCAATGACCGCATTACCATCGACATTCCGGGGCGCGCCGAGCCCGTCCATACGAACCGCTACATCGTTGCCCGCGGCGATGCCAAATCGCTGGTGCTCTATTGGTATCAGACTTCCCGCCGCACCATCGCCAGCGAGTATACGGCCAAGATCTACACGGTCGTCGATGCCCTTCGCTACAATCGTTCCGACACAGCCGTGGTGAAGGTCACCATTCCCATCCGCGAAGGAATGGATGACGCGAAAGCCACCGAAGTGGCCAGCCAGTTCGTGCGCAGTTTCTTCGACAAGCTGCTGCCCTACTTCCCGGCATAATGCAGCTTGCCGAGTTAGCGCAGGGAGCAATCCACCGGTTTCTGTACCCGCCGAACATACCCGTACTCGTGGCCCGCGGGCGCAAGCCGGGCCGCACGCTGCTGATCACAGCGGGCGTCCATGGCGATGAGTATGAGGGGATGCGGGCCATCTACGACCTCTTCGAGTCGCTCCGCGCCGATGAGCTGAGCGGCAATGTGCTGGCCGTGCCCATCCTGCATGTGGCCGCCTACAAAGCAGGCACACGGTGCAGCCCGCTCGATGGGGCCAACCTCGCCCGCGTCTTTCCGGGCAAACCCGACGGATCGCCCACCGAGGTATTGGCCTGGCGCTTCGAGCGCGAACTGCTGCCCTTGGCCGATGCCTACATCGATCTGCACAGCGCCGGCACGAGCTTCGCGATGCCCACGCTGGTGGGTTACGATGCCGCCGATCCCGCTTCGCTCGCATTGGCTGAAGCTTTCGGCTCGGCGGTGGTGTGGGGCCATCCGGCGATTGCGCCGGGGCGCACCGTCTCGGCCGCCAAAGCGCGTGGCATACCGTGGATCTATACGGAGATGCGCGGGGCCGGCCGCGTGCATCCGGACGACCTGGCCTTCCTCAAGCGCGGCCTCAACAACGTGCTGCGCTATCTCGGTATCCTTCCGGGTGCGCCGCAGGCCGTCCCCGTGGAGCATCACCTGTTCGGGGACGGCAACGTCGATGCCTCGATCACGACCGCCAATTGCGGCTTCCTCATCACGGACCTCGCCGTACTGCAAGCGGTCGAAAAGGGTCAACCGTTGGGACGGCTGGTGGATCTGACAGGCCACAGCATCGAGGAGTTTCATGCGCCGGTAAGCGGTGTGATCGCTTTGGTGCACGCCAAGCCTCTGGTGGAGGCCGGCGAGCCGCTGTTCCTGATTACCCAACGAAAGAGCTAAGGAGTGAGCATGCTGCCAGTGATCCTGGTGATTGCCGGCCTGGACGGCACGGTGGATTCCGTTCTTGCCCGCGAGGTGCAACGGGCGCCCCAGACGATGTCGGTGACGCTGGTCTCGCCGGCGAACCCGATGAAGGAGACGATGGTGTTTCCACCCACCGGCGATGCCTATCGTGAGAACGGAGCCTCGCACAGGGTGTGGCGGAAGATCGCGACGACGGCGCCCGACTTGGTGCTGATCGTTGGCGCCGATCCCTATGGCCTGGAACAGGCGCTCGCCCGCGAGGGGCGCGTTGCCGTGCGGCGCGTCGACGCAAAGCCCGGCCTGCTCGGCGGACTCAAGGTGGACCGGCAATCGGAAGCGCGCCAGGAGATGGAGCGGCGGCTGGCACGCACTCCGAAACAGGTGGCGGAAGAGCTGGAGCCGATCTACGGGCATGAGCTCAAGGATGTGGTCTACATCCCGGCGTTCTCTTTGATCGCACGCCTGCGCATGGGGCATCAGGCTGATGTGGAGCGCCTTGCCGAGCCTTACATTACGGGGGAGAAGGACAGCCTGGCCAAGCCGAGTTCGAGCCACTTCTCGGGGCACCTGCTCTTTGCCGAACTGGCCGAGCGTACAGGCAAGCCCGCCTACATCGCCCGCGTCAAAGCAGCGGCGGATTTCGGCTTCACCGCCGATGGACAGATGAAGGAATCGATGCCGCTGCACAGCCAGATGAGCGATTCGGTGTTCATGGGTTGCCCGATCCTCGTGAAGGCGGGCAAGCTCACCGGCGAAGGGAAGTACTTCGATATGGCCGTGAAGCACTATCGCTTCATGAAGAAGCTGGATGCGCGGGCCGATGGGTTGTGGCGGCACTCGCCGCTCGATGAGGCGGCATGGGGCAGAGGCAACGCCTTCGCGCTGCTCGGCATGGCGCTGGCTCTGGTGGATCTGCCGGCTTCGCATGAGGGGCATGCCGAGATGTTGCGCGACTACCGTTCGCTGGCGGCGGCGCTGGCCAAACAGCAGCAGCCCTCGGGAATGTGGCGGCAGGTGGTGGATCATGGCGGAGCATACGAGGAGTTCTCCGCGACGGCGATGATCGCGCGGGCGATGCTGGTGGGCGTGCGCAAAGGGTGGCTGGCGGCCAGGGAGTATCAGCCGCGCATTCTCCGTGCCTGGACTGGCGTGAAGGCGCGCACTTCCTCGAAGGGCGAGTTGGTCGATGTGTGCGAGTCCACGGGGGCGCAGAAGTCGCTCGAGGATTACCTCAAGCGCAAGGCGATCTTCGGCACCGATCCGAGGGGCGGGGCAATGGTGTACCTGCTGGCCGTGGAACTCCTCAATCCCTGATGCGCTGAAGGGTCCACTCGCGGGCGCCCTTGCGGATGAGAATGGAATCGCGGCTCGACTGTATCGAGACAGGCACGCCGCCGGCGCCGGTGACGGTCATCTGGACGCCATCCTCGGCGGTCACCATCCGCACCGCTGTATCGGGAGGCTTCGTGCCTTTGCGGTAAGGGCGCAGCACGGTGAAGGTGAGGTTGCGAGACGAAGGCTCAAGGGTGGCGGCTTCGACATGCCACTGCGGAGGGATCATGGGGCGGTTGATGGAGTCGAGGTACGCCTTGTCGGGCGGCGGTGTGTAGCCGGTCCACTGGCGGAAGGCGAGGGGGGACTGCGTCACGTAATCGACCACCACGCCGGCTTTGGCGCGATCGAGCACGAGGCGGCGATTGGACTCATCGACTTGGAAGGCCTCGTGCCCGTGGAGCATGAACTGATAGGTGGATGGGGTGGGCGCGGCGAGTTCATCGGCGATCAGGACGATGTCCGGTTTGACGAAGACGATGTGGCGCAAGGCGCGGTTGAGCTTGCCCTGATAGGATTCGGTGGCATCGCCGACCACGTAGTCGAGGTCATCCTGGAAGTCGGCCTTGAGGATGCGCCCACCGAGGTCGGCGGAGTGTTCCTTCTGGCCGGCGTTGTTGACGAGCACGGCGTTCTGGGCGCGTGTGGTCCACACCCAATCCTTATGGAACGGGCTGCCGTAGATGTCGCGGTAGACGTTGTTGACGAGGAGGGCTTCGCCATAGGCCGAAAGGGTGAATGAGTTGTGGGGATCGTGGCCATGGCTCCAGCGGCCCATGGGGCTGGACTTGAAGCGCACCTGCACGTTGTTGTCCGCGGAATCGAGGGTTGTATTGAGGATGGCGATGCCGGTGCCTCGAAAGAGCTTCGAAGGCGGCAGGTTGGGCTTTTGCGGCTCGACGCGGCCCAGCGAACTCCAGAGGAAGGAGAGCACGGGTTCATCGACATCTTCCGGGAGGTTCCACTGGCGGGCCCACCATGCCCAGTGTGGGTTCTTCGTGTGGGCGATGAAGAACTGGAGGAAGGCCCATCCGCGGTTGGGCTGGCCGAAAGCGAGATCGCCGAAGCCGAGATCGGGAGTTCCGGGCGGGGCGCTGTACATGGCGTAGTCGGCGAAGTGCTTAAAGAAAGGTTTGCGGAAGCCATCGATGCCGAGGGTTTGGGAGGCGAGGTGCATCCACCAGGTGACCTTCGACATGTAGCCGGCAAAGTAGGATAGGCCTTCGTGCCAGCCACCGTCTTCGTCGGACCAGACGGGGTAAGCGGCATAGAACTTGGTGACGGCGTAGTGGAGCAACTCGTCGGCGAAGGGAGTTTCGCCGAGGGTGGCGACGGCGTTCTCGGCGAGCTTGTGCCAGGTGCGGTTGGCGTGGCTGCCATAGGGCTGATTGAGATGGCCGACGCCTTCGCGCACTTCGCCGCTGACCCAGGCATCGCGGGCGCGGCGCTCCATGACCTGGCGGATGCGCCGGCGCTCATCGCCGGTGAAGAGCGGGTAGGCCCAATCGTAGGCACGCGAGAGGCGATGAAGCATGGGCTTGGCGGCTTCGCAATTGAGGGCGAACTGCGTGGGGCCATCGGGATCCCAGGCGGCGAGCTTGAGGGTGAAGTCGCGGGCGGGGCCGGCGTACTTCTTGTCCTGGGTCATGAGCCATGCGAAGGTGAGGACTTCGGCTTCGTTGAGGGCCTTCAGGGTCTGCACACGGTTGGACCACCAGTGATCGCGAGTCTGGGGGTCGCGGGAGTTGCCGCGCACGGTGGGCTCGGGGGTGGGCTGCGAGTCGAGGAGTTGATCGGCGCGTTTGAGGAGGGCGGCGAAGGCTGCTTTGCCGTCGGCGTTGGCATAGGCGCGGAGGCGCGGCAGATCGTTGCTGCTCAAGAAGAGGCGCGGATGATGGGCTCCGATGCGGGTCTTGAGTTCGGCGAGCGTGGGCTGAGGGAATGCGGTGGCCGATGGGGGGATGGTGAAGCGGCGGGTACGGCTCCAGGGGGATGGGGCGCCGGTGGTGTGGATGCGATAGCGCCAGTAATAGGTTCCCGGGGCCAGGGTCTGGTGGTGCGTATAGACGGACCACGGAATCCCGGTGGCCTCCGTGGCATTGCGGAACTCGGGGTTGTTGGCCCATTGGACGGTGTATGACTTGGCGGCCTTTTCGTGCACCCAGGAGAGCGAGGGTGGGTTGAGGGCAACGGTCTCGCCTTCGGCGGGCCGGTAGCCCCATTCGTCGGCGAGCGGGGCGCGGTCCGGCTGTTGGGCTGGGGCAAGGACGGTAAGGATCAGAAGGATACAGAGCGGCCTCATATCCTCCACGATACGCCTTCCGGCGCTAGCGTGAGGCCCGCTGCGGGCGGGTTTGACTCAGGTAGCCTCCGATACGATCCCTGGCGATTTCGGTGGCGACGAGTTCGATGGTCTGGCCGCCGGCGGTATGGACGACGGGTTCGTAGAGATTGACGTTTCGTTTCTCGAGTTTGACCCCGTTGATGAGGAGGTCGATGTCATAGCGCTTGTGCTTTGTATCCACCTTGCGGAGGGCGAGGCTGACGGGTCCGGCGCGGCGGAACTGGGTGGAGCGCATGAGTTGGAAGGGGTGCTTGTCGCGTTGCGTTGCCGGCTGGGCGGCGGGCGGTTCGATGATGAGAGCGCGCTCCTCGTGCAGGGCGTTAAGGGCGGCGAGCCGCTCGGAGAGGTCTTTGACCTGCTGCCGGAGTTGATGGACGGAGACGCTGAGCGTGTGCTGGTTGGTGAGGATGTCGCGATCCTCGGTTCCGCCCCGCAACCCATAAGCGAGACCGAGGACCGCGATGAAGGAGCCTGCGGCAACGGGCCACAGCTTCCCGGCGGAGAAGGCAGGCTCTCGGGGAGGGACTTCGAGCGACATGTCAATCCTCGCTTTTGATGCGTGTGGCTTCGATGCGTCCATTGGTGGACACGCCACGGACCTCCACCCGGTCCCCAATGCGGAGTTCCCCGAGGGAGTCGAACTTCACAAGATGGGTGCGGGAAGTAACAAATACCGGCACCGAAAGGCTGTCGAGACGAAAGCTGTTCGATGCCGGATCGAGGGCACCGATTCGGCCCTTGATCTCGATTTCGGCGCCGGCGGGCACTGCCGGGCCTTGGGTGGCAAAGGCGGTAGCGAACTGGGGCACTCCATCGCGGGCGATGAGGAAGACGCCGGACCAATTGGCGGAAAGCAGTGGCATCTCCATGTCGGCGCGGGCACGGCCGTTCTCGTTGGTGGCGAACGTTCCATTGGTAAGCCCGGTGCAACCGACGGCGGTGAGTGCGAAGCGGCAGAAGCTTGCGGTATAGGAAGCGTTTGCGGCCGCGCCTTCGAGAGTTACTTTCACTTCGCCGCGGGCAGTAACGGTGACGGCGCCGTCCTTGAGGGGATCGGTTCCGGCGGCGATGGGAACGCCGAGAGAGGCGATGGGAACGAACTCCGCCTGATAGACACGGCGGTTGTCGCCTTTGCCGCGATCCTTATCGCCGTCATCGTCACCGGCAGCCCAGACCGGGAAACAAAGGGCGCAGACCAGCGCCGCAGTGGTGAGACGAGCAGTAAACATACGCGTCCTCCTTTGCGGGAAGCGTGAGCAGGTAGCATGCCAACTTTCGCGGCGGCGCTAAGTGGTTGGCAACAGGTGGATCGGGGAAAGGGCTGAGGGAGTGTATGGTATTTTTTACAACCCGCAGCCGGGGATTTACTTCAGTTCGACCATGATGGCTTCAAAGGGCTGAGCGGACAGATTTTCTTCCTTGTGTTTGGAAGGGGCGCCCCAGGCGGCTTCGCCGGGGCCGCGTTTGACATCGGTGACTGTGCCGTCGGCGGCCGTAACGCGGAAGTCCTGGGCGGTAAGGTTGGTGGAGACACGGAACATGGTGTGTTCGTGCATGGGGATGGCGTTCTTGCCTTCGAGTTTGACGCGCACGACGCGGACCTGATCGTTCTCGAATTCGAGGGTATAGTGTTTGGGATCGACGCGCAGCGGGTCGAGCGGGGACTGGGCTGCCCTGGCGGCAGTGCCTTTGTTCTTGAGTTCGATTTCGACGATGGTGACCGGCGCGGGGCTGCGGTTGATGGCGACGTGCATGGGGGCGGCGGGACTCCAAAGGGGCTGGCCGGCTTTCCACTGGATGGAGGAGCGCTTGCCGTCCTGGAATTCGAAGTCCTGGGCGCCGGGCTGGAGGTAGATCATGACGCGGTTCATTTTGTGGTCATGCATGCGGGTCCGCGTGCCGGGGTTGGAGGTAACCTTGAGCACGCGGACGTGTTCGTTTTCGAGAACGACGTTGTTCTGGGCGAATATGGCGATGGCGCAGAGAAAGAGAGAAGCAGGAAGGCGGAGCATATCCCGCTCATCATATCAGGCGGCGCGATCGAGGCAGGAGCGTTCGCCGGGGAGCGGGAAGTTGAGGGCGGCAAGCGCGCCGTAACGTTTTCGGGCGGCGTCGTCGTAGGCGCGGGCGGCCTCTTCCTCGGTGGGGAATGCACCGATGTGTTTGCCGAGGAAACGGGCGTGCCAGGTGGTGGCGTTGCGGCGCTTGACGCCCTTGTAGCGGGAGTGCTTGGCGCCGGCGATTTTGCGGGACATGCCCTGGTGGAGGACGCGGGGCACGATCATGAGGTTGGCGCGGCGGTAATCGTAGCGGTCGCCATTGACGTGGACCACGCGGTGGGTGGACGGGACATGGCCGAGGAGGAGACTGTGGAGGGCGATGCTATCGTTTCTGCCGTTGGCGCCACGGATCGTATTCGTGCCATGCCAGTAGTAGCGGGAGACGGCGTCCAAGTCGGCCTTATCGATGCGGAAATACTTGCCGTTTTTGAGGGGAATGAGGGCGGAATCGGCTTCGATAATGGGATCCGTGATGCGGCCGAGGTCGCGGAAGTTGAGGAAGGTATCGGGGCCGCGGTGCTGGAGGGCGGCGCGGTCGTAGGCGATGGCGGCTTCCTCTTCGGTGTCGAACGTGCCGAGGCGGAGGTATTGCTTGCCGGTGTTTAGAATGGCTTGCCAGCGCTTGTTTTCGGTTAGGTAGACCCCCTTGAAGCGGGATGGCTTGTTGCGCACGGGACGGCTATCGTAGGTTCTCATGAGCGTGCCTCCTCAAATTTGGGCGCGGCGGCGCGGGACAGCACGGGCGGGGCATTTTTTCCGCAGCAGCGCTTGAATTTGAGTTTGCTGCCGCAGGGGCAAAGGGCATTGCGGGGCGTCTGGTTAGCGGTGGGGGAGGGATTTTCCGTTTTTGTGTTGAAAAGTGATGAATTGTGATGAATTGGGGTTTGTTCGCCGGCGGGTGCGGCGGCGGCGAGTCCGGCCTGGTAGCCTTCGGAGAAGGCTTCGTGGAGGAGTTCGGCGGAAGCGGCGGTTTTGGGCGCGGGCGATTGCTGGTAGGTGGCCATGAACTTGAGGATGGACATGGTGGTGCGGACGCGGAGCGACGGGGACACGGATTCGTCGAGGACGATGCGTTCGAGGAAGCCGAAGGATGGGTCGACGAGGCGATTCATGCGGTCGCGGATGGCGTCGGCGCGGGCCTGCTTGCAGGCTTCGAGGGTGTTGTGGAATTCGGGATTGGTGCGGGACCAGGTATGGATGGTGGTGCGGTGAATGCCGAAGGCAGCGGCGGCGGCGGCAACGCTCTGGCCGGATGACAGGGCCTCGAGCACTTCGAGTTGTTTTGCGGTGAGGGATTGCATGGGGCTCTCCTGACGATGACGGTAGCAGGGCGGGTGGAGGAGGATGCGGTTTGTGGCGTATGGGCGATGGTTAAGTTGTTGATTTGGTTTAATCGAAAATATTTTCGGAAAATGTGACCGCGGTTCGGGCGGACGAGGTTTGGGACAGAGACGCACGCGGATTCGCACGGATGCGGATGGGGGGGATCAAAATCCGCGCCGTTTTCGCTTATGGAGGTAGGAGGTGCAATCCGATGGAGATTACGTTGGGGCCATGGAAGGCCGAAAAAGGGATCAGCAAGGATATGGCGAAGCCGCTTACCGAGGCGATGGGCGACGAGGCGCGGCGGACGGTGAAACGGACGGAGGGATTCGAGCCGCGGGAAGCGCCGGTGGGCGAGACCAAGAGCCCGGGGTTCCAGATCTTCGGGAAGCTGGTGAAGCTGACGCAGCAGGGCAGGACCAGCGAGGTGAAGGCGCAGTTCAACGTCAACGTGGATGGGTACATGGCGAATGTGGCGACCGTGGAGGGGAAAGCGTCGGCGACTGCGCCGATGACGGCGGAGGATGCGCTGCGGGCGGTGGTGGAGAGCCGGGTGAAAGCGCTGTTGGAGGCGATTCAGGCCGGGCGCGTGCGGCGCCAGGGGTGAGGCCAGCGGCGACTCGCTTGGGTGCCGATGCGGGTTGCGGCTGGGGCTGTCGATGGCGACGCTAGCGGTCGTCGTCGTCGATGTCGAGGGAGAGGGGCGCGAAGACGGCGTTTTTGACAGCCGGGTAGGGGACGTCCCAGCCGCGGATGGCTCCCCAGAGGATGCGGTTGACGCGTTCGGTGGGGGCGGCGTCGGGGAGGTGCCATTTCATTTTTTCGGAAGCGATGGCGGCATCGAGGGCTTTGCCTCTGAGGGCGGTGCGCGGCGGGTTGCGCTCGAGGAGGCTTTGTTTCGGCGTGACGGCGTCGTAGGGGGTGAAATCGGGTGTGTCGGTGAAACTGGCGCGCATTTCGGTGGCAATCAGGTCGAATAACGATAACGTGGGCAGGCCGAGGATGAGCTCGATGGTTTTGAGAAGGCTCTGGTGGGCGTAGAAGGTGGAATCGACGTGGCCGCGGCGGATGTAGGGGCTGACGGCGAGGGTGACGGTGCGGTGTCCGTCGACGTGGTCGACACCGTTCTGGGCGTCGTCTTCGGTGATGAAGATGGCCATTTTTTTCCAGAAGGGGGAGTGGCTGAGGGCTTCGACGATGCGGCCGGTGGCGAGGTCGTTATCGGCGACCATGGCTTTGGGGGTGGAGGCGTTGGGGAGGGCGCCGTTGGTGTGATCGCTGGGCAGTTGGAGCAAGACGAGGTTGGGCATCTTGCCGCCGTTTTGCCATTTTTTGAGGTCTTCGATGAAAATATCGGCGCGGACGACATCGGGGATGGCGGTGGAGTAGGCGGGGTAATTGGCGGCGAGCACCTGATTCATGGATGCGACGGGGGAAACGGTTTTCCATTCGTTGAGGAATTTTTCGCCTTTTTGCCAGCGTTCGAGGTATTCGTGGCGGCGGGAGCTGGGGCTTGCGGTGACGCCGGCGTATTCGCCGTAGATGCGGACGGTGCGTCCGCGGGCGAGAGCCGCATCCCAGAGGAAGCCGCTTTCGCTGATGGCGAGGGCGTCGGAGCCATCGAAGGGATAGCTGCGGCCATGGTAGCCGGGCCACATGGCGTAGGCATTTTCGTTGGCCTGCGTGATCCACTGATGGCCGTCGGCGCTGTTGCCGCCGGTGGCGTAGAAGTTGTCGAGGAGGACGAATTGCTCGGCGAGGCGGCGCTGGTTGGGGGTGACGTCGGCGCCGAACATGACGAGCGAGGGATCGCCGTTGCCTTTTTGCAGATCACCGAACAATTGATCGTAGGTGCGGTTTTCCTTAACGATGAAGACGACGTGTTCGATGAAGGAAGGTTCGCCGGCGCGGCGGGGGATGGCGGTTGGGGCGCGGCCGGCGATGGGGGCAGGCTCGGGCTGTTTGGGGCCGAGGGACATGCGGTTGTTATGGGCGGCGGCGGTGGTGTAGCCGGCAAGTTGGGCGGCATCGGGGATGTCGACGACGTTGACGGCGCCGCGGTAGGCGTGGACGAAGCGCTGTTTGGGCTCGTCGCGCCAGGCGGAGCCGGCGCCGAGGAGTGCTCCGATGGCGAGATGTTTTCCATCGGCACTGAGGGCGACGGCATTGGGATACCAGGCGGTGGGGATGAGTCCTTCGATTTTGCCGGAGGCGGTGTTCAGGACGGCGACGGCGTTGATGCCTCCGCAGGCGATGTAGAGGCGGGAGCCGTCGGCGTTGAGGGTGGCGGCGGTGGGAGCGATGCCTTTTGCGTCGCGCTGGAAGGGCTGGACGGGATGGCGGTGGAGAATGCGGCGGGTGTTGGTGTCGATGACGGTGACGGTGTCGCGATTGCTGCTGGCGACGTAGAGGCGGGCGCGCTTTTCATCCCAGGCGAGGGCGTTGGGATGGGCATCGACAGGGACGGTGTGGGTGAGAGTTCCGGAGGTGAGATCGATGCGCACGACGTTGCCTGAGTTGGCGACGCCGCGGGCATCGACGGAGATGCGGTCGGCGTCGGGATTGCGGCCGAGGGGTCCGGTGAGGATGCCGCCGCGGGGTACGGGTCCGCCCCAGTTGCTGACCCAGGCGACGGTTCCGGTTTCGTTGAGAACGACGCCGAAGGGGGCGATGCCGGTTTTGATTTTGTGAAGAAGGCTGCCGGTGGCAGCGTCGACGACGGCGAGCTGGTTGTTGTAAATGAGCGGGATGGCGGCGACGCGAATGCCTTGGGGGTTGGGCTTGGGGGCGACGGCCATGGCTCCGGAATTGACGGTGCCGAGATTCGGTTGAAGGATGGTTTGGGAATTGGCGGAGAAGGCGCCGAGGCGGAGTTGTTTGCGGTCGATGGAACTGGTGGCGAGGGCGCGGTTGGCGGCCGGGTCGAAGCGGAGGCTCTGGATGCCGGGTGCGCCGCCGAGGGGGATTTGTTCGAGGACGCGGTTTTCGCGCCAATCGAGGCGGTAGACGTGGGTGGCGGTGGCGACCCAGATTTCGTGGGCGCCGCGGCCGAAGTCGACGGCGCAGACGCGGCCGTTGAAGACAGCGGGAACACCGGCGGGGCTGATGGCCTGGCTGGTGGTGATGACTCCGGGATCGGTGACGGCGCGGACGGGGGCGCCTGGGGTTTGGGCGGCGAGCGGGATGGCGGGGAGGAGGATTGCGAAGAGGACGGCTAGCATGATCCACAGCATGACAGAATCGGGTGGCGGACGGAAGACAGCGAGGTGACGGGCGGGTGACGCATGGGGGCGGAAAGGCGCAACGAGACGAGACTGCGGCGCATCCGTCTCTATAGCGATATAATTATGTACGGAGGGGAGCTGGGATTCCTCTTCGCGAAAGGCTCCAACTCGAAAATGAATAGCCGGTTCAAGCTGTTTGTGGTTACTTCCTCCAGTTGCCTGGTGGTGCTGTTACTGTTCGGCGCGGCGATGGGCCGCAGCGCGTCGCCGGAAGATGCGTATAAGCATCTGGCGGTGTACACGGAAGTGTTGTCGCGCATCAAGAGCGACTACGTGGAAGAGCCGGACATGAAGAATGTCACGCTAGGCGCGTTGAACGGGTTGCTGGAATCGCTGGATCCCTATGCCAGCTATCTGAACGCGGACCAATACAAGCAGTATCTGAAGTACAAGGACAACCGCAAGGCGGATGTGGGGCTGATTCTGTCGAAGAAGTACGGGTATCTCAACGTGGTGGACGCGGTGCCGAATTCGCCGGCGGCGAAAGCGGGATTGACGACGGGCGATGTGCTGGAGGCGATCGGGTCGGTTTCGACGCGCGATATGCCGCTGGCATATGCCGAGATGCTGCTGCACGGCGATCCGGGCACGAGCGTGGAGTTGACGGTGCTGCGCGTGCGGCGCAGCACGGAGCCGCAGAAGGTTGGGTTGGTGCGGGCGGTGACGAAGTTCGCGCCGGCGATGGCGAAGATGGAACAGGACCAGATCGGGCGCATCGCGCTGAGCAGCGTGGAGCCCGGCAAGGCGAAGGAAGTGGCGGCGGCGGTGAAGGAACTGGAGAAGCAAGGGGCGAAGAAGATCATTCTCGATTTGCGCGACGCGGCGTCGGGGACGCCGGAGGAAGGCATCGCGCTGGCGAATCTGTTTCTGGAAAAGGGACTGATCGGCTACCTGGTGGGGCAGAAAACGCCGCGGCAGGATTTCGAAGCAACGGCGTCGAAGGCGATCTGGAAAGGGCCGCTGGCGGTGATTACGAATCGCGGTACGGCGAATGGAGCGGAAGTGGCCGCGGGAGCGCTGCTGGACAACAAGCGTGGCGAAGTGATCGGGGAACGGACGTACGGCGATGCGGCGGTGCGGAAGGCGATTTTGATGGACGACGGCGGGGCCGTGATCCTGTCGACAGCGAAGTATTATTCGCCCTCGGGGAAGGCGCTGCAAGATACGGGCGTAACGCCGAGCGTGCCGCTGGTGGAATCGGAACCGGCGGGCGATCCGGACGATGAGACGCAGCCGGAACAGCCGGCACAGCCGCAGGTGAAGAGCGGCGAGGATGTGCTGCTGAAGAAAGCGATTGAAGTTTTGAACGCGGGCAAGCCCGTGGCTCGGAGGGTTACTCCGCGGGTTCGGGCGTCGGCCGGCGCTTAATTGAAATTAGGGAAAGATTAGGGTATGCCTCTTTACGAATATCGATGCTCGCAGTGTGAAGGTGTGTTTGAGGTGATGCAGAAGTTTTCCGATCCGCCACTGACTGTGCACGAGGGGTGCGGCGGGGCGGTGGAACGGCTGGTTTCGGCGCCGGGACTGCAATTCAAGGGCAGCGGGTGGTATATCACCGATTACGCGCGGTCGGGGTCAGGGCAGGGGAAGAGTGAGCCGGCAAAGAGCGAGCCGGCGAAGAGTGAGACGAAGAGTGAGCCGGCCGCGGCGAAGACGGAGAGTTCGAGTTCGGCGAAGAAGGATTAGCCGGTAAAGGCCGCGTGCGCCGATGGGCGGAGTGGTTAGAGGACTTCCTGGGGCAAGTTGTGTTGGGACCAGCGGTGAAGGGTCTGGCGGAGGTGGTCGAGTTGGACGGGTTTGGGGAGGAAGTCGTCCATGCCGGCGGAGAGGCAGCGTTCGCGATCGCCTTCGAGGGCGTTGGCGGTCATGGCGACGATGGGGGTGCGAGGGCGTTTGAGGGCCTTTTCCCGGCGGCGAATTTCGGCGGTGGCTTCGTAGCCATCTAATTCGGGCATTTGGCAATCCATGAGGATGAGATCGTAGGGTGCGGATTCCCAGCGCAAGAGGACTTCGCGGCCGTTGACGGCGAGGTCCGCGCTGTAGCCGGACTTTTCGAGAAGACGCAAAGCGAGTTTTTGATTGACGGGGTTGTCTTCGGCGACCAGGACGCGCATGGGTGGCGGGAGATTCTCGGCCGGGGGGCGGAGCAGGCGCGGTTCGGAGACGGCGGCCTCGATGCTGCGGACGCCGAGACTGCCGGCGACGGCGAGGAGGAGATCCTTGGGGCGGACCGGTTTGTTGAGGATGCTTTCCACGCCGGCGGCTTCGAGCATGAGGCGGTCGGCGCGGCGGCGGGAGCCGGTGAGGACGATGACGTGGACTGAGGAGAGATCGGGGTCGGCCTGGAGGGAGCGGGCGAGCTCGTAGGCATCGGCGCCCGGGCTGTGGTCGACGATGACGAGGCGGTAGGGTGCGCCCGCCTGGGCGGAGTGGCGGAGAATGTCGAGGGCGGCTAGGGCGGAATCGCACTGGGAGACGTTGAGGCCGGAGGCGGCGAGCATTTCGGTGAGGATGGCGCGGGCGGGTTCGTGGAAGCTGACGACGAGGACATTCTGGCGGTGCCCGGCTTGGAGGCCGCAGGCTTTGCCGAAGGTAGGAGCGTCGTGGGGGACTTCGACGGGGATGGAGAAGGTGAAGGTGGCGCCCTTGCCGGGTTCGCTTTCGACTTGAATGGCGCCGCCCATTAGGTTGAGGAGGCGGTGGCAGATGGCGAGGCCGAGGCCGGTGCCTCCGTATTTGCGGGTGGTGGAGGCGTCGGCCTGCATGAACTGCTGGAACAACTGGCCCTGTTTGTCCTTGGGGATGCCGATACCGGTGTCCTTGATGACGACGCAGAGTTCGGCGCGGTTGCCGGTCCAGGCGGAGACGCAGGCCTTGATGCTGACATAGCCGGACTCGGTGAATTTGACGGCGTTACCCACGAGATTGAGGAGGATCTGGCGGAGGCGCGCGGGATCGGCGATGAGGGTTTGGGGGACGTCGGGGCCGATGTTCATGAGGAGTTCGATGCCTTTTTCGCGGGCCTTGGGGGCGAGGAGGTTGACGACTTCGCCGAGGTTGGATTCGAGATCGAAGGGGACGCGTTCGATGTGGAGCTTGCCGGCTTCGATTTTGGAGAAATCGAGGATGTCGTTGAGGACGGTGAGGAGGGATTCGGCGGAATGGCGGACGGTTTCGGCGTATTCGCGCTGTTCGGCGCTGAGTTCGGTTTCGAGCAGTAGGCCGGTCATGCCGAGGACGCCGTGCATGGGGGTGCGGATTTCGTGGCTCATGTGGGCGAGGAAATCGCTTTTGGCGCGGGCGGCGAGTTCGGCGTTGCGGTGGGCGGCGCGGAGTTCGAGGACCATGTTCTGGAGCTCCTGCTCGGCGATTTTGCGGGCGGTGATATCGCTGATGGAGCCGGCCATGCGGCGGGCGCGGCCGTCGGGGCCCCAGACGGCGAGGCCGCGGGCGCGGAACCAGCCGTATTGGCCGTTGGCGAGGAGGACGCGGCATTCAACGTCGTAGGGGACGCGGTGGCGGAGGTGGTCGCGGAGGGCTTGTTGGACGACGGGGCGGTCTTCCTCATGGAGGCGGGAGGTGAAGAAGGTCATGGGGTCGGCGACGTCGCGCGAATCGACGCCGAGGAGTTCGAGGAAGCGTGGGGAGTAGTAGATGCTGCCGGAGCGGATATCCCAATCCCAGACGCCGTCGCTTGAGCCGCGGACGGCGAGTTCGAAGCGGGCTTTGCCGGCGCGGAGTTCGCGTTCGAGCTGTTTGCGGCGGGTGACGTCCTGGAGGAGCCAGACCTCGCCGTCCTCGTAGGCGTAGGCGGCGATTTCGAAGTAGCGTTCGACGCCGTCCTTGCGGTAGAAGCGGACGAGGCGGGGGGCGGGGAACCCTTTGGCGCGGGCGTTTTCGTGTTGCTGGCGGGCCTCGGCGGCGCGGGAACGGCCGAGGAGGCGGAACCAGTCGTCGACGGAGGAGATTTCCTCGCGGCGGTAGCCGGTGAGATGTTCCACCTGGCGGTTGAGGAGGAGGAAGTCGCCTTTGCGGAAGACGGCGCCGGCGGGGAGATTTTCGACGAGGAGGCGGAGTTGCTGTTCGGAGGCGCGAAGGGCCTCCTCGACTTTTTTGCGGGCGTCGATATCGACGAGAGTGCCGAGATAGCCGGTGAGTTCGCCGGTTTCGGAATAAAGGGCGACGGCGCGGCAACTGGCCCAGACGGCTTTTCCGTTGAGGGTTTGGAGGCGGCACTCGGCCTGGAATTCGCCGCCGTGGCGGAGGGTTTGCTCCCAAAGGGCGAGGAGGGTGGGGCGGTCTTCGGCGAGGAGGCTTTGCGTCCAGAGCTGGCCGCGGGCTTCGTCCGGGGTGGCGCCGGCCATTTGGGACCAGCGTTCGTTGACGAAGAGCATTTTGCCCTGGGCGTCGGTGAGGAAGATGCCGACGGGGGCGTTGCGGGTGAGGGCTTCGAAGCGTTGTTTGCTGGCGTAAAGGATGCTTTCTTCTTTGCGGCGTTCGATGGCGAGGCCGGCGAGTTCGGCGGCGGCTTCGATGGCGGAGAGTTCAGCGGCGGAAGGGGTGCGGGGCTCGGCGTGAAAGACGGTGAGAGCGCCGAGGACGCGGCGCTGGCGGTCGCGGACGGGGACGGTCCAGGCGGCGCGAAGGCCTTGCTGGAGGACAAGGGGGCGGACGTGGCGCCAGGCAGGGTCGCGGCCGATATCCTCGCTGATGACGGGGCGGTTGAAGTAGACGGCGTCGGCGGGGGAACCATTGCCGGGAGAGACGGGGAGCTGGCCGAATTCGTTGAGGAACTGGACGGGGAGGGAGGGCATGTAGTTGCGGTCGAAGCGGCGCTTGGATTCATCGAGCAACTGGAGCGTGCAATAGGAGGTGGGCCACATGTAGTCGATGTTGGTAACGATGGCGGTCATCACCTGATCGAGGGGAGCGCTGCCGGCGAGCATTTTGAGGACTTCGCGCTCGCCTTCGAGGGCGTTGGTGGCGGTTTGGAGTTTGAGGGCGACCTGCTTCTGCTCGGTGATGTCCTGGATGGTGCCGAAGAGGCGGGTGGCTTTGCCGGCGGAATCGAAGACGGCTTTGCCGCGGGCGCGGCAGACGCGGAGATCGGAGGAGGTGGTGGTGAGGCGGAACTCGAAGTCGTAGGGGCGGCGGTCGCGGAGGGCTTTTTCGACGGCTTGGGTGAAATCGGCGCGGTCTTCGGGATGGACCATTTCGAGGAAGCGTTCGAGGCGGAGGTCTTCGGCGCGGCTTAAGCCGGTGAGGCGGTAGGCTTCCTCGGACCAGGTTTCGGCGCCGGAGAGGAGGTCCCATTCCCAGTGGGCGAGACGGACCATCTGTTCGGCTTCGCGCAGAAGGGCCTCGCTGTGTTTGAGGCGGGTTTCGGCGGCGATGCGGGCGGTGATGTCGATGAGGAAGGAGCGGATGCCGGCGATTCCGCCGCCGGGTGCGGAAATGTGGGACTCATGGATTTCCATGCGCCGGAGCCGGCCGCTGGCGTCGATGTAGTCGCGTTCGAAGGGGGCCAGCGGCTGCTCGCCGCGGAGCTTGGCGAGGACGGCGCTCTGGCATTCGGCGCGAACCTCCGGGGCGACGAATTCCCAGACGGGGCGGCCGATCATCTGCTGCGGGGTAAAGCCGAGGAGGGTGCATTCGGCTTGGTTGACGAAACGCACGTGGCCATCCAAGTCGATTTCGTGATAAGCGAAGGGAGCGGCGGCAAAACCTTCCTGGCGCGGATCCAATCGTTTCCTCCCATTCTTCCAGATCGGCGAAGAACGGTAGAGTTTGAGCGCGGTGGGGCCGGTTGGGGAATTAGAGGGAGGCGATTTCGCGGCCGGGTTTGCGGGGGCCGGGCGTTTGCGTTCGTGAGCGTTCCGAGATGATCGGAAAGTTAAGAGCGCAAGGGGAATTTGCAGACGACGCCGACGTCGTCGCAGTACCAGACGGTGCCGTTCCAGATGGTCATGCCGTGGGGGAGCGGATCGGTGTCGGCAAGTTGCATGCACTCGTGGATTTTGCCGGTTTGGGTGTCGTGTTTGTAGAAGGCGTTGAGATTGGAATCGGTGCACCAGAGCCAATCGCCTTCCCAGCCGATGCCGTGGGGGCGGTCGCCGGCGGTGGCAAAGGAGAATTCCTCCTGGAAGCTTTTGGGATCGATGCGGTAGATGCGCTGCGAGGGGGGATTGGAGATCCAGAGCTTTCCGTTTTTCCATTCGAGGCCGTGCGCGCCGGTGGCCTGGCGTGGGGCGGCGGATTTTTTCTTGGGCGCGGCTGGGGCGGGTTTGGGAGGAGGGGCGAGGGGTGAGGTGCGGCCGGCGGTCCAGGCGACGGGTCCGGCGCCGGGGCTGGGGAATTTGGCGAGGGTTTTTCCGGTTTTGGCGTCGGCGCGGATGATTTCGCGGGAATAGGTGGAGGCGAGCCAGATGGCTTCGCCATCGAAGGTGATGCCGCTGCCTGCTTTGGATTCGGTTTCGAGGGCGCGGAGGGTTTTGCCGCGATAGTCGACGAGGTAGGCTTTGTTGTCGCCTTGGTCGAGGATCCAGAGTCCGTCCTTGGTGGCCTGCATGCCGTTGGGCTTGGGGCCGGGGCTTTTGAAGGCTTGCTCGACTTTGACGGAGCGGGTGGGGACATCGATTTTGGCGGCCCAGGCCGGCGCCGAAGCGGTCAGGACGAGGAAGGAACGGCGGTTGAGCATGGGTTCGATTGTATACCGGCAGCGGGCGGAGCGCCACTCGTGCGAGTGTGGAAGGATGGCAGACCGCGATGGAAGTGCGCAGAGGCGGCTGGCGGTGTATGGCACGCTGGCTCCGGGGGAGGTGAATCATGGGGAGCTGGCGGGGTTGCGGGGGCGATGGCGGCGAGGAACCGTGCGCGGCAAGGTGTTGGCGTCGGGGTGGGGAAGCGGGGAGGGATATCCGGCGTTGATTCTGGATGCGGACGGGGCGGTGGTGGAGGTACAGGTGTTCGAGTCGGAGGATTTGCCGGAGCACTGGATGCGGCTGGATGAGTTTGAAGGGTCGGGGTACCGGCGAGTGGTGACGGAGGTGGAAGTGGATGGGGGGCTGGTGAGCGCTTGTATTTATGTGGCGGCAGTCGATTCGGCTTGAGGGGCAGGGGGTCGGGCTGGCAGTCAGGGATTGCGCATGAGGGGGAAGACGAACATCTGGCCGGCGCGGGCGAAGGCGGCTTTGTTGAGTGCTTCGGCGCGGGAGCGGGCGAACTGGAGATCGGCTTCGGGGTAGGGGGTGGGGTGGGTGTTGCGGATGGCTCCGTGTTTGTCGATGAAGAACTGGCGTTCGATGGTAGTGCCGTTCCATTGGCGGAAGTAGAAGAGGGCGTTCTTGTGGAAGTAGTAGCGGCGGCGCACGGGGCTGCCTTCGGAAGGGGTCTCTTCGATCAACTGAAGATCCATCTGCTGGAACCAGGCTTTGAAGGGGGAATCGGCGAGGCGGCCGGAGACATGGCGCAAGGAGCCGAGGTTGGCATCGATGGAGTGCATGCGGCCCTCGCCCATGGAACCGAGTTGACAGCCGGCGAGGAACAGACAGCCGGAGAGCAGGAAACTGGATTTGAGGCGCTTCATCAACCTAATTCCAGAGTATGATAATTGGCATGAAACCAGGGGAGATCCTGTCCGTTCTTATTGTCGCTGCTTCGGTTTCGCTGGCCGCCGATTTCTGGATTGCCAAACCGGCCGCCGACTGGACCGAGAAAGAGGCAAAACGCATCATGACCCGCTCGCCGTGGGCCAAGGAGGTCGCTTTGCAGATGGGTGGCGGCGGGGGGATGGGCGGCGGTGGACGCGGAGGACGGCGGGGCGGCGGCGGAATGGGTGGCGGCGGTGCCATGGGCGGGGGCATGAGCGCGGAATCGGGCGGAATGGGCGGTGGCGGCGGAATGGGTGGCGGCGGGATGGGCGGCGGTGGCGGGATGGGCGGCGGTGGCGGGATGGAAGGCGGACCGCCGGCAATGATGGCTACGGTGATTTGGGACAGCGCGGCTCCGGTGCATGAGGCTCGGATGCGGCTGGAGCAGAAGGATTATGCCGAGTCGCGGGCGAAGGATTCCTATGTCGTGAGCATGCAGGGGTTCCCGATGCGCGGGCAGCAAGGGGATGCGCAGCAGATGCGGAAGCGGCTGGCGTCGGCGGCGCGGATCGAGCGGAAAGGGAAGGATCCGATTGCGGCGGCGGATGTGGGTTTCGTACGCAACGGGGAAAAGCTGACGGTGGTGTTTTTGTTCCCGCGTACGACGCCGATTGAGATGGCGGACAAGGAAGTGACGTTCCAGTTCAAGGCGGGTCCGATGGAGGTGAAGGCGAAATTTCCGCTGAAGAACATGATGTACGGCGGGAAGCTGGCGCTTTGATGCGTGGCTGGTGGGTGGTTGCGCGTGCGGCGGGGCTTGCCGGGTGCGGCGTCGCGGAGGCGGAACGGCGGGCGGTGAAGCGGCCTGCCGTGAAGCCGGTGGCGGAGGTTGGGGAGTCCGTGCGTATTGTGGAGTTTTCGGCGGATGGTGAGGCGATGGGGGCGAGACTGGTGGCGAAGGTGGTCCGGGGTCCTGCCGGTGTGAGGCGGGCGGCACGGCGCTATTTCATTCGCAGACGAAGTTCGATTCGGGGACGGGGTGGCCGAGTTTCCGGTGCGATGCGCACCTGTGGCATGTGTTTCCGGATGGGCCGGAGCCGACGGGACTGCGGTATTGCATCCATTCGGCGGCGCTGGTGTTTCCGTAGAGCTGGAGAGCGCACGCCAGGAATGCTAGAAGAGTCTCCAGAGGGATTCGCGGGGTTTCGACATTTTGCATTTGCGGTACCAGATGCAGGGCGGATATAAGGCCACGAGAACGATCGCCCACCCGAGGTAGGCCTGTTCGAGCGAGCCGGCTTCGGGGAAGAAGACGAATCCGGCGAGCATCAGCAGATAGAAGTGCGCGAGGTAGAAGAATAGCGGCGTTTGTCCAAAGACCATGAGCGGAGAGGCATCGGCTTTCCAGGCGCGCGGCAGTTTTGCGAGCAGAGCGAGCAGCAGCAGGTCGATGCCGAGCGACATGGCGAGGAAGACGAGCGAGGGCGGGTATTTCACGTTGTTGAGGAACTCGATCCAGTTGGCGTCGCGCGGGGGGCGGATGTTGCCCCAACCGCCGGCGGCACGGAGCGCAACGGCGGCGACGAGGAGGGCGAGTCCGACGATCCAGATGCGCTTCTCGTTGCCGAGCGGATCGGTGCGCCACCAGTGGCCAAAGTACATACCTGCCGCGGCGGCGGCAAGCCACGGGATGACCGGATAGACTACGAATACATGCTGGGAGAGTCCGGGGGCCAGAAGGAGGGCGTGCCAGAGGGGGCCGGGCTTGCCGGATGCGGGGAGAAGGGTGTTGGTGGCAAAGACGCAGAGCGCGGCGATGGCCAGCCACGTCCAGGGGGGCAAACGAAGCAATCCGGCACAGACGATCATGACGGATCCCAGAGCCGATAGCGTGATGAAGCCCCAGTATAGGTCCGAGCCATCGATGGGCGGCGGGGCGGTGACGCGGCTGAGGCTGACGGCGGCGGGCTTCATCATGCCCTGGAGGAACAGGACGGGATTTTCGAGCAATTGGCCGGTGAGAAGAATGGCCAAGCCTCGCATCGCGGTGCGGCGGATGGTTTGGGCTTCGGTCCAGCCTGCGCCGCGCCGGGAGGCGGCAAACCAGAAGATGCCGGCGCCCATCAGGAAGAAGAATCCAGGGGCGCAGAGGTGAGTGATCCAACGGGTGAGGAAAGGAAACGCGCTGGAGTAGGCGCTCATGGCGCCGGCCCAGAACTCGCTGGAATGCTGGCGGGCGAGGAAGGCGCTGGCATGGTCGATGGCCATGAGGATCATGATGAGGCCGCGCAGCGCATCGACCGACGGATAGCGAGTGTTCATTTCGATAGCCCCGAAGCGGATTCTCGCACACTTGCGGTGGGGAGGACGGCTGGGGTTCCGCCGATTCCGGATGGGGCGCTACGATGTATTGGCGCGGTTCATGGAGGCGGATGCTGAGGAGTTTTTCCGGCGTTTGCCGGTGAATCCGGCCGCGCGGCTGTTGGATGTTGGTTGCGGGGCGGGGCAACTGGCGTTGACCGCCGCCCGCGCCGGCGCCGCAAGTCACCGGCTGCGATATTGCCACGAACTGGCAGGAGAAGGCTCGGGAACGGGCGCTTTTTCGAGGGGTTGGCGGTGACGTTCGAGGAAGGCGACGCCGAGGCGCTGCCGTACCGCGATGGCAGCTTTGACGTGGTGGCCACGCTGGTGGGGGCGATGTTTGCGCCACGGCAGAATCTGGTGGCGGCGGAGTTGACGCGCGTGTGCCGGCCGGGCGGGGTGATTGCGATGGCGAACTGGGCTCCGGAGATGACGCGGCGGACGTATCGCTTCGACTATCCGTTCACGCCGGCGGGCGTGGTGGATTTTTTCCGCGCCAACTACGGGCCGATGACATGGGCGTTCGCCACGCTCGATGAGGGCGGGCAGCAGCGCCTGCATGAAGAACTGACGGAATTGTGGGCGGGCCACAATCGAGCGCGGGGCGAGCGCACACAGGTGGAGGCGGAATATCTGGAGGCGATGGCGCGGCGGGGTTGACGGGATGCCGCGCCAGGTTGTGGTATGCTTTGCCGAAGCAAAGGATACCCGCAATCCATGGAACGAAAAAAAGCCTCTGACTTTCCGCAGGAGTTGCTGAACTTATTCGACAAGTACGTGCACGGCGAGATTGAGCGCCGGGATTTTCTGGAAGGCGCCAACCGATTCGCGACCGGCGGACTGACGGCTGCGGCGATTTTCGAAAGCCTGCGGCCGAACTACGCCTGGGCCCAGCAGGTGCCGCCGGACGACAGCCGCATCCAGACGGAGTACGCCACGGTGGCGTCGCCGCAGGGCAACGGGAGCATCAAGGGTTACCTGGCGCGTCCGGCGACGGCATCGGGGAAACTGCCGGCGGTGCTGGTGATTCACGAGAATCGCGGGTTGAATCCGTATATCGAGGACGTGGCGCGGCGGCTGGCGTTGAAGAACTTCATCGCCTATGCGCCGGATGGTTTGACGAGCGTGGGGGGATATCCGGGGGATAACGAGAAAGGGGCGAAGCTGTTCGGGCAGGTGGACCGGGGCAAGATGCTCGAAGATTTCCTTGCCTCGGCGTACTGGCTGAAGCAACGTTCGGATGCGACGGGCAAGGTGGGTGTGGTGGGATTCTGCTTCGGCGGGGGAATCGCGAATGCTCTGGCCGTGCGTATGGGAGCGGACCTGGCGGCGGCGGTGCCGTTCTATGGCTCACAGCCTCCGGCGGCGGATGCGGGCAAGATCAAGTGCCCGTTGCTGTTGCACTACGCATCGCTCGATACGCGGATCAACAATGGCTGGCCGGCGTATGAGGAAGCGCTGAAGGCGAACAAGGTTTCCTACGCCGCGTATCTGTACGAGGGCGCGAACCACGGCTTCCACAACGACACGACACCGCGCTTTGACGAGGCCGCGGCGAAACTGGCGTGGCAGCGCACGCTCGATTTTTTTGAGAAGCACCTGCGCTAACTTTGACGGAGCACTCGGCTATGTTCCGGAAGCGAGCCTTGTCCGCCTTGCTTCAACGACGGAGTCTCTCGGCGATGTTTGCCGGAATAGACACCGATGCGCGACGCATCTGTAACGAGAGGCCGTAGGTCTCTTGTTTGGGAAGCGCAGCAGTGAGAGCGTACCGGCTCGCTGATCACAGGCGACGTGCTGCCATGCGGTCAGAAGTGGGAAGGTGGGTCCCTGGCCGCAAGCTGGATCACCCCCGGCAACTACGACGGCAGCTAAGGGTGGCTATTTGCCGACGATCCAGAGATAGATGCGGCGGCCGCCGATGTCTTCCTGTTTGACGGGCTGCCAGTCGCCCATGGAGAAGCTGTGGGAGACAATGCGGGTGCCGGGCTTGAGTTCCTTGAGCAGGCGCGGCTTCAGTTTTTCGTTGACGCCGGGCAGCAGATAGAGCGTGATGACGCTGGCGGAAGCGATTTCGGCGTCGAAGAGGTTTTTCTCGATGAACTGGACCTTATCGGCGACGCCGTTTTGCTTGGCATTCTCGTTGGCTTCGGCGATGCGATCGGGGTCGAGGTCGTAGCCGATGGCGCGTTTGGCTCCGAATTTTTTCACCGCGGTGACGACAATGCGTCCGTCGCCGCAGCCGAGATCGATGACGGTGTCGGTGTTTTTCACGCCGGCCAGTTTGAGCATCGCGTCCACGACTTCCTGGGGAGAAGGCACGTAGGGGACATCGAGGTTTTCGTTAAACTGGGCCGCGGCGGGCGCGGCGAGCCATCCCATCGGCAAAGACAAGGCGAGAGCGAGGCAAAGGATCCGCATGAGAAGGGACTATACCACGTTTAGATGGCTTCCAGTTCCTCTTCGATGAGTTGCTTTCGATAGAGGCCGGCGTAGAGGCCGTTGCAGGCGAGGAGTTCTTCGTGGGAGCCGCTTTCGCGGATTTCTCCGCGATCGAGCACATGGATGATGTCCGCCTGGCGGATGGTGGAGACGCGGTGGGAGATGAGGATGGTAGTGCGGCCTTCGAGCATTCCGGAGAGGCCGTTGAGGATGCGCTCTTCGGTGACGGTATCGACGCTGGAGAGGGCATCGTCGAGGATGAGAATGCGCGGGTTGCGGAGGATGGCGCGGGCGATGGCGACGCGCTGTTTCTGGCCTCCGGAGAGCGTGATGCCGCGTTCGCCGACCATGGTGTCGAGGCCTTTGGGGAATGCGGCGAGGTCGGCGGTGAGTCCGGCGATTTCCACGGCGCGCTCGATTTGGCCGCGCGTGGCATCGGGGACACCGAGGGCGATGTTTTCGGCGATGGTGCAACTGAAGAGGAATGTCTCCTGGGGGACGAAGCCGATGTGGCGGCGGAGGTGCTCGGGATCGAGCCGGCGGAGGGGGATGCCGTCGAGGGTGACTTCGCCGGCGGTGGGGTCGAGCATGCGGGGGATCATCTGGGCGAGCGACGTTTTGCCGCATCCGGTGTGCCCGACGATGGCGACGGTTTGACCCGCTTCGATGCGGAGGTGGATGTTGCGCAGGGCTTCGCCGGTGGGGTAGGCGAGGGTGACTCCCTGGAAGTGGATGGCGCCGCGCACGGGTGTGGGGAGTGGCGTTGGGTCGGCGGGAGCGGCGATGGTGGGTTTGCGATGGAGGATGTCGTCGATGCGGTTGAAGCTGGCCATGCCGCGCTGAATGAGATTGACGACCCAGCCGAAGGCGATCATGGGCCAGACGAGCATGCCCATGTAGGTGTTGAACATGACAAAGCTGCCGAGGGTGATGCGCTTCTCGATGAGTCCGTAGCCGCCGGCCCACAGCACGCCGAGGAACGTTGCGCCGACCAGGAACTGGAGCAGAGGCATGAAGAGGCCGCCCAATCTGGCGAGTTGGATGTTCTGGTGGACGTAATCGCGGTTCAGCTTGTCGAATAAGGCGACTTCGGCGCGTTCCTGGGTGTAGGCGCGGACGAGGCGAACGCCGGCGAGGTTTTCCTGAACGCGGCTGCTGATGCCGGCGAATTGGGTTTGGATTTTTTCGAACCGGTCATGAATGCGGCGGCCGAAGAAGATGACGGCGATGCTCACCAGCGGGGCCGGAGACAGGGCGATGAGGGTAAGGCGCCAGTCCACGCTCATCATGACGAAGACGGCGAGCAGGAAGGTGAGGACGGTTTCCAACCAATACATGACGCCGGGGCCGAGCATCATGCGGACGGCGTTGAGATCGCTGGTGGAGCGGGAGAGGATGTCGCCGGTGCGATAGCGGGAGAAGAAATCGGGCGAGAGGGTGAGCAGGTGTGCCCAGAGATCGTTGCGGAGATCGAATTCCACATCGCGGGAGATGCCGACGAGAACGATGCGCATGTAGAACTGGAAGAGGCCTTTGAGGAGGGACAGGACAATGAGTCCGGCGCAGAACCAGAGGATGGTGCGCATGGAGAAGGCGGTGGTGAGGGAATCGATGCCGGCTTTGATCAACAAGGGCTGGGCGACGACGAGCAGATCCTTGACGATGAGGCAGAGGAAGCCGAGCGCGAGGCCGGAGCGGTAGCGCCAGAGATAGGGCCACATCTTGCGGAAGGCCGGAATCATATATTCCACCAGTCTGCCAGAGTCTTGACCCACTCCTGGAAAATGACTTTGCGGCCGGCGCGGGTGGTCCACCAGGAAGCGGGGTCGAGACCGGGCCAGGGCGCGGCGATCATGACGATCTCCACGCCTGGGATGGTGCGGCGGAAAATGGCGCCGGCGCGGCGGGTGTGAAAATTGCTGGTTACGACGAGGACACGGCGCAGTTGCTCGCGGGCGAGCCAATCGCGGAAGACGACGGCCTCTTCGCGCGTGGAATCGGAGCGGTGGAGGACGGGGCGGAACCACTGTTGGGGTAAACCTTTGGAGACAGCGAAGGAGATGGCGAGGTGCGCTTCATTGTGGCCGTACATCTCCCAGGGGCCGCTGACGAGGGCGAAGGGGGCGAGTCCATCGCGCACCAGGTCGGCGCCGCGCAGGATGCGGCTGCCGGAGTAATCGCCGGCGAGGACAATGACGGCGTCTGCTTTTTGTGGCGGTTGGGTTTGTACGAGGAAAGTACCGAAGGCGGGTAGCCAGAGAGGATGCGTGAAAAAGGCCGCCAGGGCGAAGGCAACGAGCAGGGAAAGGAATCGGACGGGGAAGCGGCGCAAAGCGGCGGGAGGCTATTCTTCCGTGCGGTCCAGCCGTCCGACGGATTTGAGGCGCTGGAACAGGCGTTCCACTTCGGCTTCATCTTCGGGGCGGAGGAGTTGGTATTTGGGGGGAGGCAGGGCGCGGCGTTCGCCGGCCGCAGTGGCTGCTTCGCCCCAGAACTGGCGGTAAGGAATACCGTCGATGGTGGCTTCGCGGGACATGCGCCGGAGATGGCGCAACAAGGCGTTGGATGCTTCCATACCGCCGGGGTAGACGAGCAGGATGCGCTTGCCGCCACGCAGCGTGAGATAGAGCAACAAGGGGCTGACAAAGCCGGTGCGATCGACCTGCCTGATGTCTTCCCAGGGAATGATCTTGCTTCCGATGGCGAGGTGGGATTCGTGGATTTCAATGGCAGGAAGGCCGCCGAGCACGAGCATCATCGCGCCGGTGGCGAGGAGGAGTCCGGTAGGCACCCATGACAAGGGAAATTGAAAGGCGAAAGCCGCGCAAAACATCGCCAGTACAAGAGCGCCGACCCCTGCATATTGATATTGCTTGGTGGGCAAGTAACGCGTCATCCCGTCTCCGCTAACTTTAGACTACCCCCGCGAGGACTTCCCGTCAATGAGCCTGTCCGCGCGAGTGCCGCTCTCATCTTAGCAGGGTGGTGGATTCCTTGGGATCCGGTGTCCGCCGGGGATACCGCTACACCCCGATGAGGGTGATAAGATTCGGTGGTCTATGGATCGCAGAACCTTTATCCTTTCCACTGCGGGCGCCGTTGCGGCAAGCGGAACCGTCTGGCAAGCGGGGGAAGTTTCGCACCTGATGCCGACGGCGAGCCACAACCGGATTCTTCTAAAGGCATCCTTCCGGCGGAAGTTGCGGCAACCGGTGCTGCGTTCCGGAAAACTGAAGGTGGCGGGGCGTGCCACGGATACGCAGGGCTACTTCTGGTCTTTCGATTTGCAGGGACTGGCGCCGGGGCAGCCTTATTCGCTGGAGCTTGTGGATGGGAGGAGCGCGCTGTGCGATCCGTGGACGGTGAAGACGTTTCCGGCTCCGGGGGATTCGCCGGGGCGGTTCCGGCTGTTGATCTATACTTGCGCCGGCGGCGATGAGCGGCTGCGGACAGCGGCCGGGGTGAGCAACTTTCTGCCGCTGGCGACGCGGCAGCGGCTGTTCGACCGCGCCCTTACGTTTGCGCCGGACGCCATTGTGGGCAACGGCGACCACATCTATTGGGATTTGCGGCAGACGGGAGCGCCGCCGCGGTACACGGAGGAAATCGTTGGTCCGATCGGGCGGTTTGAGCGCACGCTGCCGGTGATGGGCACGCCGAACGAGGACGTGTTGAAGCGGGTTTGCGAGCAGCAAATTGGGAAGCTGTACGGCACGCGGTTCCGCAGCACGCCGGTGTTCATGCTGCAAGACGATCATGATTATTTCGAGAACGACGATGCGAATGCGCAGATGGTGACGTTTCCGCCGGATCATTTCATGCTCCAGTTGGGGCGGGGGACACGGTCACTGTATTTTCCTGAGTTTCTGCCGGATGCGGAGCGGCCGCTGGGATTGCCGGGTGCGTCGGCGCCGGACAAGCCACAGGGTGTAGGGGAGAGCTTCGGGACGATCCGGTACGGGTCACTTGCGGAGGTGGTGTTGTTCGATTGCCGGAGGTATTTGTCGCTGGCGGGACCGAATGCGTGGATCGTGCCGCCGGAGGTGGAGGGATGGCTGAAGGCGAGGGCGGCGGATACGCGGGTGGGGCATCTGGTGAACCTGTCGTCGATGCCGCCGGTGTTCAGCGCCGGGAAATGGGGCGATTGGTATCCGGACATTCTGGGTCCGGACGGGAAGCTGACGACGAAGATCGAGAAGCCCTACTATCAGCAGGGCTGGCTGAAACAGCATGACCGGCTGATGCAGACGCTTTCGCAGATGAAGGGACGGATTCCGATCTGGATCAGCGGAGACATGCACGCGCACGGGGAGGCCCGGCTGGTGCGCGGGGCGTCGGTGGATTTGAAACAAAATCCGGTGAATGTGTTTTTGTCGGGAGCGCTGGGGACGGGGAATGGATGGCCGAGCGGGGGACGGCGGACACGGCCGTATCCTTCGCAGGCGATCGAGGTGGAAGAGCGGCTGCCGGCGATGGAGGAAAACGGATTTCTGATTGCCGATTTCACGGCGGAGCGGATTGTCATTCGCTTCTTCAAGTGGCTGCCCAAGGATGGGCTGGAGGCGATTGACAAGCTGGAGCCGTTCCGCACCACGGAGCTGCGGCGGGCGTAGTTAGCTAGAGCACTGCGGCGAGCCGGTCCGGTTGCGCGCCGGACCGGCTCCACGCATCGCAAAGTGCGTGTGGCGTGCATGGGTTATTGGGAGCCAGTTTACTGCAAGCCGATGGTGACTTCCGGGACCATCACGGTGGTGGCCGCGGCGAATTTCGGCTGATCGGGCGAGGTGGTGAGGAACGCTTCGAGCGAATACTGAAGGTCCGTGGATCCCACGGGGAAGGGAACATCGACTGTCGCGCTCCAACCGCTGGAGATGTTGACGATGCGTTCCATCTGGAGGAAGGCCTTATCGGCGGACCAAGTGAAGACGGATTTTCCGGTTTTGTCCCGCAGGATCACGTCGTAATCCTGCGAAGACGGGAAGCGCACGTTGAGGCCTGGAGCGAGGCCCATGTCCACGCGCAGGGTGACGCGCCAGAGCCGTTGCAGCGGATTCTGGACGGCGGATAGCGTGAACCGGCCGCGATCGCCGCCTTCGACGATGACCGTGCCGACGCGTGCGTGAAGGAGTTCGAAGACTCGCGGGCCGGCGATGGTTTGAGCGACGCGGCGGACCATGCCGATGTTTTCGGCGTAGGATTCGGACTCGAGGCCGGCGTCGGCGCACTGCCCCATGTAGCGGATCTCGAGGGTGCGCTCCCAACTGCCGGCGGGGCCGGTGTAGGGGATGCGCCTGTTCTGGGTGTGGCCTTGATTGGTGCAATTGCGATGCGGGGCGGCCCAGATGTGACCGTCGGCGAGGAAGGAGGTGAGGAAGCGCTCCTGCCCGCTGTCTTCATCGAGGTACATGAGTTGCTGGTTTTCGTCGTTGCGGACGAGCAGTTGCCGGTCCACGTATCCGGTGAGGGCGTGATAGACGCGTCCGGATTGCATGGCTACGGGGGTACCCACGCGAACGGTGAACGTCTGGCCAGACGCCGATTCTCGGTATGTCCAGGTGTTCCCCTGCGCCAGGGGAAGGAAGTCTCCGCCGCAGACCGCGGCGGCGGAAAGCGTTGCGACGAGGGCAACGCGGAAATAGCGATTCATACAACTTCTCCTTTGGTTCAGCTTCGCTGGCGGAACCTGCTTTGTTTACAATTCGCGCACTGGGTCTCTGTAATTACACGCGGAAGGGGAGAGGAAAGCGGATCTTCGGGGGGAAAGGAGTTTACCAGTGTTAAACCGGGACGGAGGCGTTGATGTTACGGTTTGCGCTCCAGGGCATCGAGCAGCAGCGCCGCGCCCGTTTTCACGCCGACGGCGAGCGAGTCTTCATCCATGTCGAACTCGGCGGTGTGATTGCCGTGCGTGATGCCGCGGGCTTCGTTGCCGCCGTGCAGCCAGTAGAAGAAGCCAGGGATTTCCTTGAGGAAATAGCTGAAATCCTCCGAGCCCATGACGGGCGGGGTGAGATGCACGTTGTCTTTGCCCAGCACGCGGGCGAGGACGCCGGCGCTCCAGGCCGCCATGGCGGGCTCATTGACGGTGGGCGGATAGGACGATGTGCCCCAGCGCAGATCGTAGCCGGCGCCGTGGGCGGCGGTACAGCCATCGAGCGTCTGGCGCATCATGGTGCGCACGTTCTCGCGAACGGCTTCGTTGAACGTGCGCATGGTGCCGCGCATCTGGACGGATTCGGCGACGATGTTATGGCGCTCGCCGCCATGGATGGTGCCGATGGTGAGCACCATGGGCTGAAGCGGATCGATGCGGCGGCTGCGGATGGATTGCAAGGCGAGCACGCATTCCGAGGCAATGGTGACGGAGTCGACACCCTGATGCGGCCATGCGGCGTGGCTCTTTTTGCCGCGGATGGTGAGAGTGAACTCGTCGCCGGAAGCCAAGGCCGGTCCGCTGGCGTAGCCCACGGTGCCGACGGGGCCCATGGCGCCGGCATGCAATCCGAAGATGGCGCGCGGACGCGGATTGTCGAGCGCGCCTTCCTTGATCATGAGGGCCGCGCCGCCTTCTTCGCCTTCGGGTGGGCCTTCTTCGGCGGGCTGGAAGAGGAATTTGACGCTGCCGGCGAGTTCCTGGCGCATGCCGGCGAGCAGTTCCGCGATGCCCAGCGCCACGGCCATGTGCACATCGTGGCCGCAGGCGTGCTTCAAGCCCTGGTTGCGGGAGCGGTAGGGGACATCGAGGGTTTCGGTGACCGGCAGCGCGTCCATGTCGGCGCGCCATGCGACGACGGGGCCGGGCTTGGCGCCTTTGAGGACGCCGACGACGCCGTGCTTGGCCACGCCCGTGCGCACTTCATCGAAGCCGAGCTTGCGGAGGCGCTCGGCGATGACGCGGCCGGTGCGCTCCTCGCGATTGGAGAGCTCGGGGTACATGTGAAAGTCGCGGCGTGTCTCGACGAGAGTGGGGCGCATGGCATCGACTTTTTGGGCAACGCGCGCGTCGCGCGATTGGGCGGACAGTACTGCTGTAGTGAGAAGCAGAATCCGGATCATGGCTTAGTCGTCATGGTCCGCGGCGGCGGCCTGCCCGGGGGCGACCGAAGCGACCAGTTTGGCCAGATCCTCGCGTCCTGCATCGTGCGGCTTGTCGCCGGACAGGGGTTCAATGCGAAAGCGCTGGACGGATTCGATGCTTTCCTGGAGATTGAAATCGGGTACGGTCTTCAGGCCGGGCACCTTGGCGAGCCCGTGCTCGTCGATGATACACTCCATGCCGTTGGGCAATTGGCAGCGAATGCGCAGTTGTTTGCGAATGGTGAGGCGGCGTAGGTCTGTAAGGTTCAACCCGACAGTTTACCATGGGGGGATCGTATGATCTGGCCACTTCTCATGACGGGGTGCGGCTACCGCGCAGGATCGGCCGTTGGAGTACCTGCGTGTGGTGTCGTTCAAGGATCGCCCGACGCCGTGGCCGGCGGCGCATTCGGCCACGGCGGGGGGTGGAGCAGATTCGGGTGCAGGTGCGGAGCAGGCCGTTGCGGGAGGCTTTGCCTTAGCGGAAGG
>CAYOBO010000025.1:39681-64733 GCA_964402295.1 uncultured Candidatus Solibacter sp.
AGGCTTTGCCTTAGCGGAAGGGCTGAAAGAGGTCAGTGGTGAAGTAACGCTCCATGCGGTCGGGGAAGACGGTGATAACGATGCGATCGCGGTCCCGATGCGCGGCCAGGTAGAGTTGCGCGGCGCGGTAGTTGAGGCCGGAGCTGGCGCCCACGGGGTAGCCCTTGCGCATCAATGCACGGGTGGTTTCGAGGGCTTCGCTGTCGGACACTTCGATGGTTTCGAGGCCGGGGAGCGCATCCGGCTGGAAGATGGTGGAGGCGCATTCGACCACGCCGGGAATACGGCAGGAGAAGCTGCAACATTCGACATCGGCGAGTTTGCTTAGGTTCACGGGGCGCGCGAAGACGGGAACGGGCGCGCAGCCGGAATCGCGGAGACCTTCATAGAGGCCGACCAGTGTGCCTCCGGTGCCGACGCCGCTCACTACCGCGTCGGCGCGGCCGGACGGGATTTCGTCGATGATTTCGCGGGCGGTGAGGAATCGATGCGCCTGCGCGTTGTCGGGGTTGCTGAACTGGCGCGGGAGAAACACGGATGCGTCTTCGGCGGCGATTTGTTCGGCGATGCGGATGGCGCCCTGAATGCCGCTGTCCTTGGGCGAAAAGCGGATCTCACCGCCATAGGCGCGAATGATGAGGACGCGTTCGTTCGACACGCCTTCGGGCATTACGGCGAGGAAGCGGATGCCCAACTGCGCGCAGGCGAGCGCCATGGCGATGCTGGTGGAACCGCTGGATGCCTCGACGACGGTGGTGCGGGGTCCGATGCGGCCCTGCCGCCAGGCTTTTTCGAGGATGAATCGCGCGATGCGGTCCTTTGTCGATCCGGAGGGATTGAGGAATTCGAGCTTGGTCCAGATGGGCGGAAGCGCTGGGTCGAGCGCGATGGGGACCAGCGGCGTGGGAGCCTGCAAGCGGAGTTGCATGATAGGGCGTCCATTAATTGTAGCGGGCCTTGCGGCGGGCATAGAATGAGCGTTGATGATCTGCAACCGTCGCCGGTTCCTATGGGCCTGTACGCCAGCGCTGTGCCGCGCCGGCGATACGCGCATGGCGGCGAACGCGGGAGAACTGGCTCGCGCGGTGGCCGACTCGCGTCCTGGCGATACGATTGTGCTGCGCGACGGGGAATGGCGCGATGCGGCGCTTGCCATCCACGGCGAGGACATTGTAGTGAGAGCGGAAACTCCCGGCAGGGTGATTCTGACGGGCCGGTCGACGTTGAGCATTTCGGGGGTGCGCGTGGAAGTGAGCGGCATCCAGTTTGTTGAGGCCATCACGGAGAGCGATCTCATCCGGTTTCGCACAAGCGCCACGCGGCCGGCCGTGGAGTGCCGACTGACCGATTGCGCCATCGTCGATTCGAATCCGCCAGATGCCGCGACCAATACAAAGTGGGTTTCGCTGTACGGGGAGCGCAACCAGGTGGATCGTTGTTATTTCGAGGGGAAGAAGAATCTGGGCACGACGCTGGTGGTCTGGCTGACGAACGGCGGCGCTCCGAATTACCACTGGATCCATCACAACCACTTCGGCCCGCGCCCGGTGCTGGGCGTGAATGGCGGGGAGACGATTCGCGTGGGCGACAGCGCGACGCAGGCGGTGCGCAGCTACACGCTTGTGGAGCACAATTACTTTGACCGGTGCGACGGGGAACTGGAGATCATCTCCAACAAATCCTGCGAGAATGTTTTCCGCGGCAACACGTTTGAGAATTGCGCGGGCACGCTGACGCTGCGGCACGGCGACCGCTGCCTGGTGGTGGACAATCAGTTCTACGGGCATGGCAAGCGCAACACGGGCGGGGTGCGCGTGATTGGGGAAGATCACCGCGTGCTGGGCAATTACTTCGAAGGACTGCGGGGCACGGGCACGCGCGCGGCGCTTTGCCTGATGAACGGCATTCCCGATTCGCCGCCCACGGGCTATTTTCAGGTCAAACGCGCGCTGATTGCGCACAACACCATCGTCGATTGCACGGAGGTGGCGGCGATCGGCTACTCCGCCGGAAGCGAGGCTTCGCTGGCGCCCGTGGATTGCCTGTTTGCCGGCAACGCCGCCACGGGCGAGGCGCGCGTGATGGACGATCAGGCGCGCATCCGATGGCAGGACAACCGCTTTCCGGCCGCGGATCTGAGGGCGAGCGAACAGCCCGCGAGAAGAAACGCAACGAACACGGGGTGCACATGGCGAAATCAGGCCTGATTTCGATTGCCGCGGTGGTGGCGCTGGTGTTGATTGGGCAGGAGCGGCCCGCTGGTTTTGAAGCCGAGCCCGGCGGTACGGCCGAGGAACAGATGTGGGAAGTGCTGGTGCTGATGGGCGTGGGCGACAAGCAGCCGGCGGAATGGAACGGTTCGGTGCGCGTGGAGGGCGGGGAATTGCTGGAGATCGAAGGGTATCGCTTCGAGCTTCCGGACCGCATGTTGCCGCAAGGGGGCTGGCGCATGAGCACGCGCATCGAGCGTGTGACGCGGCCCGAGGGGCGCGAACAAAAATTGCTGCCGAAGGGCGTATTGTTGCGAGGGACGGCAAGCCGCGTCACGGCCACGACTGCGCAAGGCAACTGCGAATTTGAACCGGCGGCGATCGCGGCGGGGGCTTCGCAATGGTGCGCGGGCGGACGCATCGCCGTGCAACGCGTGCCCGCGACTACGGATTTGAGCGGCACGGAACTGCGCCAGCACGATTTTCCGTCCATCGGCAGCGGCCCCGGCGGCACGCTGTGGGCGACGTGGCTGAGCTATCACGACCGGCAGGAGGAGTTGAACTTCCGCCGCTATTTCAAAGGGCGTTGGACACGCCTCATTCCCGTGGGGCGGGCCTCCGCCGATTTGTGGCGTCCACATGCGGTCACGGACGACGGCGGACAGCCGTGGCTCGTGTGGTCGCAACAGAAGGACGGCAATTGGGACATCTACGCGATGCCGTGGGAAGTGAACGCGTGGGGCGATGCCGTGGCACTGAGCCGCGGTGCGCTGCCCGATATCGAACCGCATGTGGCGCGCGCCGGCGACGGCACGATCTACGTGGTGTGGCAATCGATGCAGGGACGCTGGTCTCAGGTGTACATGGCCTATCGCAAGGGCGGCCAATGGAGCGAACCTCTGGCGGTGACATCGGGCGATGCCAACCATTGGGAGCCTGCCGTGGGGGCGGGCAAAGACGGCCGCGCGTGGATTGCCTGGGACCGCTATGCGGCGAGCTACGACATTGAAGCGCGGAGCTTCGCGCCGGGGTCGGGGTTCACGCCGGTGCAATCGGTGGCGGTGAGCGATCGCATGGAGGCGTATGCTTCGGTTGCCGTCGATGCGGGCGGAAGGCCGTGGATTGCCTGGGAGACGGGTGGGCCGAATTGGGGCAAGGACACGGGGCCGCTGAGTCCGCGGCAGAATGGGTCGGTGTTGGGGGACACGCGGCGCGTGGAAGTGGTGTGCCTCGATCAGGGGGTGTGGAAATCGCCGGCGCCGGTTGCGTTTCGCGATCCGTTGGAGGAAGGCGCCAACAGCACGAGCCGGCCCTTGCTGCATGCCACGAGCGATGGCACGGTGTGGATGACGTTCAAGCGGCGATACAGCCGGTTGGCGCGCAATCCATCGACGCATTGGGAGACGTTTCTGACGCGCGTGGAGGGCGAGGGCTGGATGCAGCCGGTGCTGCTGCCGCGCAGCGCCGCGCGCAAGAGCACACGCATGGCGATGGCGGAATCGGGCGGGCGGCTGTGGTTTTTCTGGAGCGCGGAAGGGAGGCAATACGGATTCATGAGCCGGCCGCGCGCGCACCGGGTGATCGCCGGTTCGCTGCCGCTTCCGGCGCCGGCCGCGCAGGCACGGTTGGGGGCGTATGTGCCGGCGCCGAGTAACAGCAAGCCCGTGCACAGCGATGAAGCCGGCGATCTGAAGACGATTCGCGAGCACCGTGTGAGGCTTGGGAAAGAGACGCTGCGCATCGTGCGCGGGGATCTGCACCGGCACACGGAGTTCTCGCAGGATCAGGGGGGATATCAGGATGGGTCGCTGGCGGAGTTTTACCGCTACATGATCGACGCCGCGAACATGGATTTCGGGGCCTCGACGGATCATCAGGCGGGCGGCATCGACTACTGGAACTTCCTCACTCTGAAGATGGCCGATATGTATCACTTTCCGGAGCGCTTCGTTCCGCTGTACGGTTACGAGCGGAATCTGGGTTTTCCGCACGGGCATCGCAACATTATTCATACGACCCGGGATTACCCGATCGTGCCGTTTTTCCAGCGTCCGGACGACAAGTTTCTGCTTCCGGACATGCCCGATGGGGAACTGCTGACGTTCAACAGCAACTCTTATGGGGGCGGGATTGAGAACGATACGAAGCTGCTGTATGGGGAGCTGCGCAAGAGCGGCGGCATGGCGATTCCCCATACTTCGGGCAGCGCGGGCATGGGTACGGACTGGCGCGATAACGATCCGTCGCTGGAGCCGCTGGTGGAGATTTATCAGGGCGACCGGCACAGCTACGAACACAAGAATGCGCCGCGCGGCGTGAGGGATGGGGAAGAGAAGAAGGCGATCGGCGGATTCCAACCGGCGGGGATGGTTTGGAATGCCTGGAAGAAGGGGTACAAGCTGGGCGTGATCGCCAGTTCGGATCATTTTTCGACGCACATATCTTATGCGATGGTGTACACGCCGCGGCAGGACCGGAAGGCGATCTTCGATGCGATGAGGAAGCGCCATGCCTATGGCGCCACGGACAACATCGTGCTGGATTTCCGGATGGGGGAACATTTCATGGGCGATGTGTTTCGGGCGGCGAAACCGCAGCCGATGCGGATCGAGGCGCGGGGGACGGGGCCGATTGCGGCGGTGCACATCATTCGCGACGGGGTGTATATCCACAAGGCGGCTCCTGGGACGCGCGAGGCGAATGTGGAGTTTCTGGACCGTGCACCCACGCCGGGGGAGCACTGGTATTACGTGCGGGTGGAACAGGCGAATGGGGAACTGGCGTGGTCGAGTCCGATTTGGGTTACGTACCGGTAGAGTTGCCGATGCCGAGTACCTCGATCGTTGCCGCGGTGGCTCCCCGGACGGCTCGCCGCGGCATGCCACGATCCATGGTGACGATCCGTGCTGGCGTAGGCGACATCGCGAAACGTGGGCTTGCCGGCGAGCTGCTGTTTGCCAGCCTCACCCCTTGCCCCGCCGATAGGGCTCCGAGAGAAACTGGCGCGATTGGCGGGCCGCGTCGGAATCGGGGGCGATGGCGATGGCTTGGCGGTAGGCGGCGAGCGCATCCTCGCGCTTCATCTGCATGTCGTAGCATTGGCCGAGGCGGAGGAATGTCATGGAGCCGGTATTGAGATCGAGATCCTTTGCCTTGAGGGCGGCTTTGCGCAACTCGGCGATGGCCACATCGTAATCGCGGTACCAGAACAGCAGCGTGCCGCGGGCGTAGTTGATCTTTTCGGCGGGCATGGCGCGGAGTCCGGCGGTGTTCGCTTTCTTGAGGGCATCCAACTCGCGCAGGGCGGCCAGCGCACTCTCCTTGTCGCCCAGATCTCCGTACATCTGCACCATTTCGAGGCGCAGCAGGTAGTTGCGCGGATAGCGCTCGAGCAGATCCTTGATGATCGGGATGGCATCGCCGGGACGCCGCTCGCGGCGGTAGACCACACCGAGCAGCACCTTGGCGTCCGTACTGTTCTGCTTGCCCTCGCGCGCCACCAGTTGCAGGGTCTTGATTCCTTCCTCTTTGTTGCCGCGAAAGCCGATGAGAAAGCCCAGGAGTTTGTAACTCCACGGCAGGCTGCCGACGACATAATCGTGGACGCCCTGCACGAGGCGCGCATCGATGCGTCCGGGGTCCAATTCCGTGACCTTGTTATGCAGCTTGCGAGCCGAGGTGATGTCGCGCAAGGCGTCGGTCCAGGCCTTTTTGACGAGGAAGTTGAAATTGCCCCGCAAGCCGTAGGCGACGCCCTGTAGATACATGGCGTTGGTGTCCTTCGGATTCCGTGAGAGCGCGAGCGTGGTCAACTCCATCGACCGGCGGATGGCTTCCTCAAAACGCTGTTGATCTTCGACGGACGGCTTCATCTTGCCGCGCCGGAGGAAGGGATTGGCGCCGCTGACCAGTTCGCTTTCAAGCGCGCCGCTGCGCAGCATTTCGCGATAGAGAATCGCGTGCGCGAGGTGATTGTGCGATTCGGCGTCCTCCGGGTTCGCCTTGAGGGCGGCCTGAAAGACCGCGATGGCCTCATCGAACTCGAGGTTGTAGAAATGGCCGTAGCCCTTTTCGGCCGGCGATTGCGCGGCCAAAGAGAGCCAGCCCAGGAGGAAAGGAATCAGCACGCTACTCCGATTGTAATTGCGCGAGCGCCCAGCGGGCATGCTCGGCGACCACGGCGTCTTCATTGGCGCAGAGCCGCAACAGCGGTTCGCGAAAGCGCGCCAGGCGGGAATTGCCCATGGCCACGGCGACATTGCGCAGGAAACCGGAATAGCGGGCCCGCGACACGGGGCTCGAACGGAACATGGCGCGAAACTCGCTGGGGGTTACCGCGGCCAGCCGTTCCAGTTGCGGGGCTTCGTGCGCGGGCAGGAAACCGGGTTCGCGCGTGAGTGCGGCACGCCGGTTCCAGGGGCACACATCCTGGCAGATGTCGCAGCCGAAGACGTGGCGGCCCATGGCGGAGCGGTGCTCCTCGGGTATGGCGCCCCGCAATTCGATGGTGAAGTAGCTGATGCAGAGCCGCGCGTCGAGTTCCCAACGGCCGTCGTGCTGTACCAGCGCCTGGGTGGGGCAGGCATCGATGCAGCGGCGGCAGGTTCCGCAGCGGCCGGGAGGGGGCGCGTCCGGTTCCAGTGGCAGCGACAACAGCATTTCGCCGAGGAAGATCCACGATCCCAGCTTTTGGTGGATCAGGCACGTGTTCCGGCCAATCCAGCCCAGTCCGGCGAGCCGGGCGTAGCTGCGTTCGAGCAGCGGGGCCGTATCGACGCAAATCTTGTACTCGAATTGCGCTTCGCGCCGTAACGTGGCGGCCACGATTTCCAGTTTATCTTTGAGGATTCGGTGATAATCCTCGCCCCAGGCGTAGCGCGAGATCCAGCCCAATTCCTCCTCTGTACGGGAAGTTGAATATGGACGCGGGCTGTTGTAGACCAACCCGACGCATAGGATGGATTGGGCGGAGGCCATGAGTTGGCGGGGATCGAGGCGCACGCCGGCGCGGTAATCGGAAAGATAGGACATTCGGCCGCCCCATCCGCGCCGTGCCCAGGCGGTGTAGCGTTCGCCATCGGGGGAGGGGAGGGCAGCGGCGATGCCGGCCAAGTCGAAGCCCGCCGCCAAGGCGGCTTGCTTCACGTGATTGGCGTGGAGAGCGTTGGGTTGCGAGTTGTGGGCCGGAATCGCCATTGCCAGAAGGGGATTCTAGCACAGGGGGGCGATGCTAAGTCCTGCCGAATCAGGCGACACGCATCGGGTTGAGGGCTTAGTGCCGGGAGGCGAACACCGTATCCGTTCAATCCCGCATTCCCACCTTACAATGACAAAAACGACTGTTCGATTGATCCCCCTCGTCACCCCCCGGCGGTCCTGGGTATACTTCATGCTTGGTATCCGTGTAGTCGATTTGAACATCCGCCCGGTCCTAAGCCGGCCCCTAAGCCTAGGAAGGATGAGGAGATAAAGGAATGCATAAACCGATCAAGTACGCTGAGAAGGCCTTTACGTACGCCGCAAACGCAGCTTGGGTGGTCTTCGACAAGTTGAACTCCATCAACCCGAACCCTTCGTTCACCCCGAAGTGGTCGGACAAGCCGCTCCTGAAGTCCTGGGAGAAGACCAAGCCTACGCTCGGCTGGCCCCGTGAGACCGACTCGCTTTGCCCGAAGTGCGTTCCCGAAGCGCGCCGTGAGATCCTCGACGGGAAAAAGGACTGGAAAGACCTTCTGCATGAGAAGGTTGGCGAGATCAAGGCGCAGATCATCGAGCGCGACGGCAAGATCATGATGGTGAAGGAATGCCCGGTGCACGGCAAGTTTGAGGACGTGATGTCCATCGACCCGGCGTTCTTCAAGCACTTGGAAGAGGTTTTTCCGGGCCGCGACATCCGCGCCCACAACGATTCCAAGCTCCACAACCACGGTTCGTCCACGATTACCCACGGCCGCGGGTCGGTACTTACGGTGGATCTGACCAACCGCTGCAACATGATGTGCGACCCCTGCTTCATGGACGCCAACCAGGTTGGCTTTGTGCATGAATTGAGTTGGGACGATATTAAGCAACTGCTCGATAACGCCATCTCGATTAAGCCGCGGCGCCAGATGTCGGTGCAGTTTTCGGGCGGCGAGCCGACGCTGAGCCCCTATTTCCTGGATGCCGTCCGGTATGCCCGTAAGGTAGGTTACACTAGCGTTCAGGCGGCCACGAACGGCATCGAGTTTGCCAAGAGCCCGGAATTCGCCCGGCAGGCCGCCGAAGCGGGTCTGCGTTACCTTTATCTGCAATTCGACGGGATCGGCAACGCGGCCAATTCGCACCGCGCCGTGGGCAACCTGTTCGATGTGAAGCTGCGGGCCATTGAAAACGCCTGGAATGCCGGCATCGACATAGTTCCGGTCACCACGATCGTGAACGGTGTGAACAATGAGCAGGTTGGGCGCATTATCCAGTTCGCGCTGGACAATCCGAAGAAGATTCCGTTCCTCAGCTTCCAGCCGGTCAGCTTCACGGGCCGCGACGAGGAAGTGACCGATGAGCGCCGCAAAGCGCAGCGCTACACGTTGTCGCACCTGGCGCACGATGTGAAGAACCAGATGGGCATCGGCGAGCCGACTCGCGATTGGTTCCCGATCTCCTTCATGAGCACGTTCTCGGACTGGTCCGACCTGACGCACGGTCCGGACGCCACCTGGGGCCAGTTGAGCTGCGGTTGCCACCCGAACTGCGGCGTCGGCATGGGCGTCATGGTGGACAAGGAAACCAAGGAAGCCGTGGCTGTGACTGCGTTCCTGAATGCGGACCGGTTGGCCAAGGACGTGGCCAGGATCAACGACGCCGCGCGCGGCAAGTGGCTCTCCATCCTCGGGATGGCTCTGGCGGTGTGCCGCAACTACGATCCGTTCCAATCGCCGAAGCACTTCAAGATGATCGATCTGCTGAAGAAGTTCGATAAGACCTTCGGCGCCACGGGCAAGAGCTACGGCAAGGTGGACGGCACGCGAACCCGGGCTGACATCGACAAGCGCCGCAATGACCGGTGGAACTTCCTGTTCATCGCCGGCATGTGGTTCCAGGATCTGTTCAACTACGATTTCCGCCGCACGGAACAGTGCATCATCCCCTACGCGACGCAGGAAGGGGAAATCAGCTTCTGCGCGTACAACACGGGTATCGGATGGCGCAACATCATCGAGAAGATGCACATGACCGCCACGCTGACGAAGTGGTACAACGAGCGCGGGCGCCACGAAATCTTCGCCGGCGGCAAGTCGGTGAAGATGCAGAGCACGGAGCACTCCATGTTGCTGCGGGAAGAGATCGTCACGAAGGAACGCCAGAAGGATCTGGACAAGCTGGGCATCGCCAAGACGGCCCGCGAAGAAAAGATCCGCGCCCGCGACGCGAAGCTGGCGGACGAGGCCGAGCAGCAGAAAATGGCTCGCCTGTACCGCAAGCACGTGCTGAAGGAACCCGAGAACGTCGAGTTTGTACCCATTCACACGATCGCCCCTGCCAAGCCGGCTCCCCAAAAAGAAGAAAAAGAAGTCGGCAGCTTCGGCGACTAGTCATCGACAAAAGTCCAGTAAGGGAAGAGCCACCGGGAGACCGGTGGCTTTTTCTGTGCCTTCACCACTTCAGGCGCACATCCAACCCCACGGCGTCGTGATCCGAGAGCGGCACATGAGAGCCGTCACGTTTCTCATGCAGGATTTTCGGATGCTCGGGCAGGACTCCGCGCACGGCGAACCAATCCAGCTTGAGCGGGCAGCGGCCGTTGTGGTTGCGCAGGGACCAGTGAATGAAGGGAAAACACCAGCCGGGCACCCATTCGGCGAGGCTGCCGGCGGCGCGGGGGTCACGCATGTCGTAGAGCACAGTGTGCCGGCCGAGAAGATTCGCATCGCGGTAGTTGTACCCGGCTCTCTCCAGCATCTGGAACAGCTCACGCTCAAACATCCGGTCCGGATGGAGGTAGTGGTTGCGGATGACGGAATCGACGCCCATGAAGACGCGGAGCCAGAAGCCGCAGATGGCATGGAACGCCCGCGAGGAGTTGTAGGTGCTGGTATTCCAATCGCCGCCGAGGATCACCGGCAGCGACTCGGGCATCGTTTCGAGGATTGTCCGCATCTGAAGCATGCGGTGGCGCTGGCTCGATTGGGCGCACAGATGGACGGAGGCGGCGGCCACCGCTTGTCCGGGGAAATCCACGACTCCCGCGATGGTGGTTTGCCGCCCGAGGCGCTTCTCGCGGGAAGCGATCTTGTCGATGCCGTTTTCGAGGCCGATGCCCCGCACATCGCGCAGCGGATAGCGGCTGAGGATGGCGTTGCCGTGGAGCCCGAGGTCGTTTTCCCCCGGTGTATCGCGCTCCACGCCGCTGCCCTTCACCAGACTCAGATAGCAGGGCACGAACGCATAGCACATGCCTAATTCGCGGGCCATCGTGCGCGCCACGTCCACATTGCCGGACCGCGCCATGCCGGCGTCGGTCTCGACCAGCAGCAGCAGGTCAGCATCGCGGAGGTAGGGATCGTGGCGCAAGGCGTGCAACTGGCCGTCCAACTGCGTGCCGCGCTCGATGTTCCAGGCCACGCAGCGGTAGCGCTGTTTTGCGGGCGCTTCCGAGCGGCGGAAGTCCCCCATCTGGGGCGTTTCCAGCGCGAGCCGGATCTCGCTTTCCAATTCGCGGTAGACCGGGTGGTTGTGTAACTCCTCGCTGGTACGGCACTGGCGGAAGTGCGCGAAGGCCGGCACCAGGCGCCGGCGGATCATCTCATGCAGCGAATCGACGGAATCGTAGGCTTGGGAAATCATGTTGCGGGTTTCTAGTGGGCGATCCACACCGAGCCGGCGCCCAATGCGGCGGCGGCCAGGATCACCCAAAGGGTCTCCACTTTCGTAAAGGACAACGATGCAAAGGATGCCGCGGCGATGGCAACCGCGAACCATCCGGTGAGCGAATCGCGGCCAAGGGGAATGCTGGCGGACAACAATAAACCGGCCGCGGACAGCAGAATGGCGCGGATGGCGCTGCGCAGTCGTGGATGCGAGGCGCGACGATGCATCAGGCGAAGCAAAGGGATTACCAGAAACGCCGGTGTAATCACCGCTAGATAGCCCATGATCGCCCCGGGTACGCCGCGGGCGAGGTAGCCCACGCTGACAATGTAGATGCCTGCCGGTCCCGGCCCGGACCGGCCCGCCGCCACAGCCGTGTTCAATTGGCGTTCGGTGAGAATGCGGTGGTTCTGGACGAAGTCCGCGTGCACGATAGGCAACGAAGCCAGTCCGCTGAAGCTGATCAGATTGGCTTTCAAGAGAAGCAGGTAGAGTACCAGCAGGTTCACGGTTCGCCGTCCTCCAGCCAGAGTGCGCCGATGGTCGAGGCCAGCGCCATGATCTGCAACGGGGACAGGTTCCACAACTCGCGCAGCAACAGCGTGCCACCCGTCAACAGAACGACGCGCGGCCAGGAGCGCCGGTTGAGGCTCGGCCGCGCCAGGAGGAACGACGAGGCCACCATCATGCCCGTCACGGCCGCCAGCACCGCCAGGATCGCACCGTTGGTGTAGACATTGCGCCCCGCCGACTCGAAGCCCAGCGTCAGCCACACGGCCAGCACCGCCGACGGCGCCGATGCGCCCAGTACGGCGAGCAGGGATGCCGCCCAACCCGACAATTGATACCCCGTTGCGGCGCAGAAGGCGAGCACATTCGTACCCGGCGTGATGCGCGACAGCGAGAAGGCGAGCGCGAACTGATCCTGTGTGAGCCACCCGCGCCGTTCTCCTAATTCGCGCTGCAATGCGGCGATGGTGGGATCCCCGCCGCCGAATGTCGTATTGCCGAGCTTCGTATAGATGGAAGCCAGAGCGGACAACGATGGCTTCACCGGCGCCATGCGCGTTCCACCTCCCCACGCCGCGCCAGCAATTCGGCATGCTCATCGCAGACCCGTGCCGCATAGCCGGCCGTGAAGCCCAGCAAGCGGTTCACATAGCGGTCTTCCTGTAAGGCGATTCGGTTCGGGATGGCTCGCGGACCTTCCGATCGAGCGGCGCCCAGCAGATGGCAACGGGCCAGGATGGCCCCAAAGATGGAGGCGGCCTTCGATAGCCGCGCCGGAGTGGCGAACCGCTCAGGGGAAAAGCGCCGGTCATTGGAGCCGATCTCGCGGGCCTGCATCGGCAAGCCGCTCATGCGCGCCGCCCCCAGGTAGCGCTTGGGAAAAAGCTGGAAGCGGGTAGTGTACTGGTAGACCTGGTGCGCCCGCCGCATCCCGGCGCGAGGCCGCGGCGCGTCGAGCGAGGAATCGAGCGCCTGCTTCCATTCCACCAAGCGCAGCGAGGAGTACTCCGGCTTGTCCTGGATCCCTTTATCGAGCAAGAGCGCGTAACGGTGACGCCCCATGCTGCCAGTGCCGGCCAGGCGGGTGGCGACATCCATGAGAATGTAACGGGAGGGCACGGCGTTGTTCGGCGCCAGACAGCCGGCAAGGTAGCCGGGCAAGGCGCGCCGCACGGCTGCCACCGCCTCCGGCACGCGCGTGTAATCATCGTCTCCCTCGAAGCAGAAGCCGTTGTCCCCATCCGGCTTCACCCGTTTCTTGAGGAACTTCACACGCGATTGCTCTTTGGAAGTTTCGAGCAGATCGCGCACCTCGGCGGCCTCGGGCAGTTCCTCGAAGGCCCTCCGCGAAAAGTTCCGCCATTGGCGCAACCCATCGAGCCATGCGCGCACGGCCGCCTCGGCGGCATGGAGCGTATCCCCGTAGCGGTGCTGTCCCAGCGTGGCCAGCATCAGGCTTACGGTGAGACGCAGCACGTCCCACTCATAAGCTCCGTGCGTGGCCTCGTCGAAATCGTTGATGTCGTAGACAATGCCGCCGCTGACCGAACGGAACGCGCCGTAATTCTCGGCGTGCACGTCGCCCACGATCAGCCCCTCCGCTGGAGTGGTGGGGAAGTGTTTCACATCCGCGGCGAAGAGAAAGAACGTGCCGCGATAAAAGCGGAAAGGCGAATCGCACAGGCGGCGCAATTTCTCGCCAAGGTGTGGCGAACGGATATTCCGGTGCCACTGCAGGATGCGGTCGACGGCGGTAGGCACGATTAATAGGATACCCCCGAGGCGCAGGCGTTGCCGATTCAAAACCCCTGGCGGCTGCGCCGGATGCGGTAATCCTCGACGGCCGGCATGCGGATGATGCGGCACATTTCGTACAAGCGGGACCGTGCCCGCATCCCGATGCGCTCGGCGAGCGTGATCTTGACGCCCATGGCGGCCGCGGTCCGGTCGGCGATTACGGTTCCCGCGTCCTGATCGATGAGGTTCGTTGTGGCGATGGTCGCCTTGCGGTTATTGCAGCGATGGGTGATGATCGAGGTCACCGTGTCTTCCACCCAGTCGGTCACCCGGTGCGCCCCGAGGTCATCGAGCAGCAGCACCTCGGCATCGAGGGCAATCCGGTACGCCTCTTTATCGCTCGAACCGGAATTGGGATCGTAGCCGGAGCGGATTCGCTCTAATAGATTCTGATAATCGAAGAAAATCCCCTCGAATCCCTTGGCAATCAGCAGCCGCAAGGCGGCCACCGCCAGGTGCGTCTTGCCTGTTCCGGGATCGCCGATCAGCAGCAGTCCGGGCTTGTCCAGGCCGGGGAACTCGCGCGCATAGCTGCGCACGGTGGTCAGCACCTGCCCCAGTGCGCGGTTGGCCGTCGGATTATCCTGCGGCAGGGAAAAATTATCGAGGGAAGCGTTCCGATAGAGCAGCGGGATCTGCGAACGCTCGAGCAGGATCGAAGAGCGCTCGGCGAGCGCGCACTGACAGTGCTCGGCGGCAGTGATGCCGTCGCGCTCGATAATGCGGAATCCGGTGCCGCCGCAAACAGGACATGTATCGGACATACTTACTCCAGTGTGACAAGAACCTGACCCGCCGCGACACTGGCGCCTTCGTTGACGGCGACGGCGACGACCGTTCCGTCCTTGGGGGCCTTCATCTCGTTTTGCATTTTCATGGCCTCCACCACCACTAATCCTTGCCCTTCCTGGACCGCATCGCCCACCGCCACCAGCACGCGCACGACCTTGCCGGGCATGGGGGCCGAAATATCGGCGCGGCCGGCCCGGCCATGATGCCGGGCACCCTTGCGCAACTCGCGGGGATCATCCTCAATCTCGACGGGAATGACGCGGCCGTTCAAATCCACCACGTAGCCCGCGTGGTTGCGGCTGACGCGCGCTTCGAGGGACCGGGTTCCGTCGAGAATGGAATACAAGCCCGGTTCAATTTCCACCACCTGCCAATTCTCGGGCAGCCGCTTCATCGCAACACCTCCGCATGATGGGTGCTACGCCATTGGGATACGCCCGCCGCCGCCGGCCGGGGATTTGCCGGTGTCGCGTGGAATGCGGCGATGGCCCGCGCCGCGGCCACTTCCTCATCGCTGGGCGGCACAGCGCGCCCGGCCCGGGCGAAGAACTCCGCGATATAGGAAGTATGAAAACTCCCCGTGCGGAACTCCTCGTCGGCCAGCACGCGCGCGAAAAACTCCAGGTTGGTTTTGATGCCGCCCACGCGGTACTCCGCAATGGCGCGGCGCATGCGCTCAATGGCCCGCTGCCGCGAGGAGGCCCACACGGCCAGTTTGGCGAGTAGAGGATCGTATTCCATGGGCACCGTCATTCCGGCGTACACGCCGGAATCGAGCCGTACCCCCGGTCCGGATGGTTCCCGCAACGACTCGATGCGGCCCGGCGACGGGAGAAAATCCGCGGCCGGGTCTTCGGCGTAGACGCGGCATTCGATTGCCGAACCGCGCCACGCCACATCGCTCTGCCGCACCGTCAACGGCTCGCCGGAGGCGATCCGCAATTGCCACTCCACGAGGTCGAGTCCGGTGACGAGTTCGGTCACCGGATGTTCCACCTGAAGGCGCGTATTCATTTCGAGAAAATAGAAATTTCGCTGGGAATCGACGAGAAATTCGCAGGTTCCGGCATTGTAATATCCGGCGGCGCGGGCCACCTTAAGGGCGGCTTCGCCCATCGCCTCGCGCAATTCCGGATGGCGCAGCATGACCGGTGACGGCGATTCCTCGATCACCTTTTGATGGCGCCGCTGGAGCGAGCACTCGCGCTCGCCCAAATGGATAATGTGCCCATGCTCATCGCCGAGCACCTGAATCTCGATATGGCGCGGCTCGACGACCAGCTTTTCGATGTACACGGCGGCGTCGCGAAACGAACGTTCGGCCTCGCTCGAGGCATCGCGGAGGGCTGCATCCAGATCGGCCTCCCGGTCGACGCGCCGCATTCCTTTTCCGCCGCCGCCGGCGACCGCTTTCAGCAGCACGGGATAGCCAATCTCGCGCGCCACACGCCGTGCCTCCTCGATGGAGGAAACCGGTTCTTCGATTCCGGGCACAATCGGCGCTCCGGCGGCTTTGGCCAGTTGCCGCGCCGCTGTCTTGGAACCCACGGCGCGAATGGCGCCAGGGGAAGGTCCGATGAACTTGACACCCGCCTCCTGGCAAGCCGAAGCAAAGGCATCGTTTTCGCTCAGAAACCCGTAGCCTGGATGAATCGCTTCGGCCCCGGTCATGGCGGCCGCATCCAGAATGCGGTCGATGCGGAGGTAGCTTTCCTTGGACGGCGCCGGACCGATCCGCACGGCCTCATCGGCCATGCGCACGGCAAGGGAGTTCCGGTCGGCATCGGAATAGACGGCCACGCTGCCGATGCCCATCTCGCGCAAGCCGCGAATGACGCGCACGGCGATCTCGCCGCGGTTGGCCACTAACACTTTGCGAAACATTTCTCGCCTCCGCGGCCTACTTGACATAGTGAATCTCAAACGGCTTGTTGGTGATGAAGAGCACCACCACATCCTGCTCCGCGGTGGCGCCGTGCTCCATGGCCTCGCCTTCGGGAAACCACACGAAATGCCCCGGCCCATAGGAGCCCGCATGTGTCACCAGAGTGCCTTCGAGAACGTACATTCCGTGCGCGCAGGGATGCGTATGCAATTTGTTGATCACCCCCGCCGGATATTTCACCAGGCGCACCTCCATGCCCGTATCCGGATCGCTCACGAGATTCTTCCGGTAGAGGGTCTTTCCCAGAAACTCGTTGTAGCGCTCTTCCCAAGGCAAAGCCTTCGTATCGATGGCAGTCAGCATAGCAGCCAGTGTAGCAGCGTCGCCCAGGCCGCCATCCCGGGCTACAATCGAGAAGATTGCGGCCGTTTCATCCCCTCATCCGAAATCCACACGGGCAGACCATCCTCGGGCGCTTCTGGCGCCGCCCTCCGCTCCCGCGCACCCCGATCGCGGACCAATTCCTGCAAACGGAGCCGCAAGTGCAGATTCTTGTCCGCAGCCAGCGGCCAGAAGGGCGCGTGCACGGCGAACTGATTCTGGTGCATGGCCTTGAAGGGTCGAGCGAAGCGGGCTACATGCGCAGCGCCGCCGCGGCAGCCCTGGACGCCGGATTTGCCGTTCACCGCATGAACATCCGCAGTTGCGGCGGCACGGAGCATCTCTGCAACACGCTCTACCACGCCGGACTCACCACCGATATCCGCTATCTCGCCGAACACCTGCGCGCATCCGGCGCAGGGCCCATCTTTCTGGCGGGCTTTTCGCTGGGTGCGAACATGGTCACAAAACTTGCCGGCGAACTCGGCCGGGAAGGCAAGGGTCTGCTGGCGGGGATGGTGAGCATTTCCAACCCGCTGGATCTTCATGCCTGTGCCCTGGAACTGAATCATCCCCGCAACTGGCTCTACCAGCGGCGTTTCGTCGTGCACATGGCGGCCCGCCTGCGCCGCCGCCACGCCCACATGCCCAGCGTCTTTCGCCTGGATGGGCTTTCCGGCGTGCGCACCGTCTACGATTTCGATGACCGTATCACGGCGCCGTTTTTCGGCTTTGGCAACGCAGGCGGCTACTACGGCACGCAATCCTCGCAGCTTTTCCTCGATGCCATCGAGATCCCCGCCCTGTTTCTGCACGCCAAAGACGATCCGATGATTCCGTTTCGTGTCTACGAGCAGGACGCATTTCGCAAGAAGCCGAATCTGCGGCTGCTGGCCGTCGCCCACGGCGGGCATGTGGGCTTCCTCGCCCGCGGCGGTCACCGATTCTGGGTGGATTCCGTGCTTGCGGCATGGTTACGGGAACAAGCGCGCGGCTGACTTCGTACTTAGATACTGGTAACAGATTCGATGCACTCCGGCGCACCATTCCGGGAAGCGGCGCTCGCCGCGTTCGATTCGCTGCGGGCCAATAAGCTGCGCAGTTTCCTCACCTTGTTGGGTATCATCCTGGCAACGTCCACCCTGATCGGCGTCATGGCTCTGATCCATGGCATGGATCTCTACATCGCGCGAACGGTTTCCGACATGGGAGCGGACGGCTTCCGCATCGTGCGCATGGCTTTCTTCGGAAATTGGGATCCCAAGAAGTTCCTCGAATTCCTGAAGAAGAACCCGGAACTCGGCCCCGAGGAATTCACTTTCCTCCAGCAGCGCGCCACCTTGGTGAAGGCGCTCGGCATGACCAGTTCGCGGCAGGGGCGTGTCTCGGCCGAAGGGCAGCACATGCAAGGGGTCAGCGTGCAGGGCGCGTCAGCGAACCTCGCTGAAATCACCAACATCCAGCTTGCCTCGGGCCGCATGTACACGGAAACGGAAAACCGCCGCCGCCTGCCCGTGGCCGTCATCGGAGCGGACCTCAAGGACACTTTCTTCCCCAACGTCGATCCGTCGGGCAAGACGATCCAAATCAACGGACGCCCCTTTGAAGTGGTGGGGGCCGCGAAAACGCTGGGTAGTGTCTTCGGCCAATCGCGCGATAACTTCGTGATGATCCCCATCGAGTCATTTTTTAAGATGTTTGGCTCGCGGCAGGGTGTGGCCTATGCCGCGCTGGCCATCGATCATGCCCACATGTTCCAGGCCCAGGATGAGATCCGCATGCTGCTGCGCGCCTGGCGGAAACTGCCGCCCGGGCAGGATGACAATTTCGCCATCGTCAGCTCCGATTCCTTTGCCATGGTCTGGGAACGCATGACCAGCGCCATTGCCGCGACTGCCGTCGCCATTGTCAGCGTGTTCATGCTGGTCGGCGGCATCGTCATCATGAACATCATGATGGCCGTGGTTACCGAGCGCACGCACGAAATCGGCATCCGCAAATCGCTCGGCGCGCGCCGCAAGGATATTCTCGGGCAGTTTCTGGTGGAATCGTCTCTGCTGGCCGCAAGCGGCGGATTGGCGGGTGTGATGCTGGCCTGGGTTCTTGCGGTGGCGGTGCGCAACTTCACGCCCGTGCCCATGGCCATGCCTCTCGATGCCGTCATCACCGGGGTCGGCCTGTCCTCCATCGTCGGCCTGTTTTTCGGTATCTATCCGGCCAGCCAGGCCTCGAAACTCGATCCCATTGAAGCGCTGAGGGCGGAACGATGACCGGCGCTACGTTCCGCTCGGGTATTGGACTCGCCCTCGATGCCATCCGCTCGCACAAGTTCCGCGCCTTTCTGACCACGCTCGGTGTCATTATCGGAACCAGCACGATCATCGGTGTGGGCTCGATTCTGGCGGGTTTCGACGGCGCCATCACGGACGTACTGCGCAGCATGGGCGGCAATACGCTGATCGTCTTCAAATTCAAGATCGGAATCCGCACGGGCGATCTCACGGCGGAAGAGCGCACGCGCAAGCCGCTGACGCTGGAACTCGCCCATGCCTTGCAGCAACGGTGCCCGTCGGTGGAACATGTCAGCCCCTATCTGTTTCCCGGCCGGGGCATCCACATGGCCAAGTACAAAGGCGCGGATACGTTCAACCTGGAGATCGGCGGCACGGAGGAAGGCTACGCCGCCGGGGGCCAGGCGGAGATGAAGATGGGGCGTTTCTTTACCGATTTCGAAAACCGCCGCCGCCTGCCCGTGGCGGTCATCGGCGAGGATGTCTACAAAGCCCTGTTTTCCAATGTCGAGGCCGTAGGCAAGACGATTGAGGTGGACGGCCACCACTTCGAGGTTATCGGCGTGATGAATCGCCCGGCTGCCAGTCCGCCGGGCGCCGGCGACAACCGCGTCCTGCTGCCTTACTTCACCATGCGGAAGATGTTTCCGGCAGCCAAGGAGCACATGCTGGTGGTGATGGCCAAGCCCGGGCGGCTCGCCCAGGCATCCGATGAGATCCGCACCGTGTTGCGCGCCGAGCGCCGTGTTCCCCATGACAAGCCCGACGATTTCTTCATATCGAGCGCCGAGCAGATGATTGAGGATTTTCGTAAAATCACCGCGGTCACCGCCCTGGTGATGGTGGTTTTGAGTTCGATCGGCCTGCTGGTGGGAGGCATCGGGGTCATGAACATCATGCTGGTGAGCGTGACCGAACGCACGCGGGAGATCGGAGTGCGCAAGGCGGTCGGGGCAAAGCGCGCGGATATCGTGTTACAGTTTCTCACCGAAGCCGTTGTTCTCACCGGTATGGGTGGCATCTTGGGTATGATGCTCGGGTGGCTGATCTCGCGCGGCGCTCGGTTCGCGTTTCCCGATCTTCCGACAGCCGTGCCTGTGTGGGCCGTCGTTCTGGGGGTTGCTGTCAGCGTCGGAATCGGGATCTTTTTCGGCATTTGGCCGGCCAACAAGGCCGCGCGGCTGGACCCGGTGGAAGCCCTCCGTTATGAGTAAGCAGAAATCGATTCCAAAAGCCCCGGAACATCCGATTTGCTCTTTCGGCCGTGCTGTGCTTTCATTGGAGTAGTGCAAGGCTCACATTCATGAGAAAGAAACCGAAGGAAGAACCACCCGTCATCTCGAAGGCAATCATGGAACAGGCTAAGCTGGCCATCCATGCCGACCGGGTGACCCGCGTGAGCAAGTGCACGGTGTGCGGCAGCGACGCGGCCCCCAATTCGAGCGAGAATCTTTGCTGGGTGTGCCGCCGCCTCAAGATCAGCGCTTGGCGCGACGCCGACCAGCAAATGTCCGCCTCCGAGTAAGCCGCTACTCGAACAGATGTTCGTATTCGGAAGCATCGAGTCCGAAGCGTTCCATCTGCCGGCCCAGATCGCCCCGTAGCGCCTCCGGCGTGTTCTTCACCCAGGCCTCGACTACCGTTTGCACGCCCACACGGTTTTTGCCTTCCTCTTCGGCGATGGCTTCGGCTGCGTTTCGCAGATCCTCTTCCGTGCGCTCGCGCACCGGCCGCGGGGTCGCCGCCAAAATGTTCTGTAGCAAGTCTTCTGCTGCGTCATTCCAGTTCATCGCAAGCTAGGATACCTAAGTTTGCCTAAGCAATTCACCTCATGCCCTACGGTTCGCGTTCCGCCGATGATAGAGGCAGGGCCATGAGCAGCACTGCATCGTCGGAATTCACGGACTATTACGAACTTCTCCAGGTCAGCCCGAACGCGGAACTCGACACAATCCAGCGTGTGTTCCGGCTTCTGGCGCAGCGCTATCATCCTGACAACACGGAGACGGGAAATGAGCCGCTGTTCCAGCAAATGCTCAAGGCCTATCAGACGCTGAGCGACCCGGTATCGCGCGCCGCCTACGACGCCAAGCACCGTGCGCAGGTCAGGTTGAACTGGAAGATCTTCAACCAGTCGGCTGAGCCGAACGATCAGCAGGATGAGCGCAAGAAGCGCGAAGGCGTGCTCGCCGTGCTGTACCGCAAACGCCAGTTCAGTCCCAATGTGCCCGGCATGAACCTGCGTGAAATCGAGGATCTTATTGGCATTCCCCGTGAGCACCTGGAATTCACCATCTGGTACCTCAAGGAACGGGGCGATATCAAGCCTGGGGACAACGGGCGCTTTCAGATCAGCGTCAAAGGCGTGGAGACCTATGAGAGCCTCACCATGCCGGCATCTTCCGAGGAATCGAAGAAGGGCCTTATTATGTTGCCCGCCGCGCCGGAGCAGCAAACTGCCTGAATCGGCGTTGGCCATGGGCGCCGGATCCACCACCGAAGCAAATATCGATCTGCATGCGGATGCCGGCCGGATCGAGCGAAGCTGCAAGTTTCACGCGAACGCCATCGTACTCGGCGTCCTCGGACGCCACGAAGAGCATCGCGCCCTTCAGAATGAATTCATCCACCGGATCGCTCGCGCCAAGCCGGTAGAGAAAGCGCTCGATGGCGTACCGGTTGAGGACTGCTTGCTCAGGTTCAGCAGATGCGCCGGCACTGAGGCCGCCGTGTTCATTACAGTGCATCCAGGTACGGCTGCATCAGGCGTGCCACACGACAGACTTTGGCCAAAGCGTGGATCTCGCGAATTGTCGCCTTCGGCTGCCGCAGGCATTCCCGCAGGGTCTCGAGCGCAACATCGAGGCCGATCTTGTTTCGGAATTTGAAGCAGTCTGCCACCGTCTTCGCGGCCGAGTAGATAGCGGCCGGGACGCCTTCGATGCGATGCTCCACGCGTCCTTCGGTGAGCGCCTGTCCAGTGAATCGGACGACCCGGAGCCGCTGCCCATTCGAGCGCGGCGTGCGGCTCCCGGGAGGAAGCGCGATCCAGACCTCCGAGGGATTCTGGGTGGTGATCCGATGAAACACGAGCGCGGACAGGATGCAGACCGTTGCGTTCGGAAGTCGTTTTCCGACCTCCGCGAGCGAGCGATGTTCCGTCACGGGGGCGTCTGCGAGCCGGTAGAGTCCTCGTCCCGAGCGCTCGAGCACGCCGCGCCGCATCAAGCGCAGTAGGTATTCGCGCGGGATGCCCGCGGCTTCGACGTCGCGCGGGCGAACGACGTCGAGGCGTTGTGCAAGGGTCGTGATTCGGGATTCCGGTGATTGTGGCAATACGCCACGAGATTCCCATATTTATGTGCATAACGCAACAAGGCTGGAGGAGGCGAAGGATGGGCGCAAATCAGGTCACAGCAGCAAAAACGCCGATCGCGGAGACGACCTCCGGATCGGCGTATCGTTATGAGAACTTGTGGGATAAATGGTCGGGGCGAGTGGATTCGAACCACCGACCTCCTGGTCCCGAACCAGGCGCTCTAGCCAGGCTGAGCCACGCCCCGAACTCTTTTACTGTAGCAAGACCCGGTCCCTGCAATCAACTTTCTCCGCCACACCAAGATCCGCTGCCCCGGCCGATAAGTCTTGTGTGAAGTGTGCAATCTTGCTGGTGGTTCTTGCCTTCTTCCCGCTTCCAGCCGAGCAGGCCGCGGACGCTCTATCCTCTCTTTCCCTCGAACAACTGCTCGCCCTGGACGTCACCAGTGTGGGGAAAAAGCGCGAACGCCTCGACCGTGCCGCGGCGGCCGTTTTCGTCATCACCCAGGAAGATATCCGGCGCATGGGGGCGACCTCCATTCCGGAGGCGCTGCGGCTTGCTCCGGGTCTACACGTCGTGCGTGTCAACTCGCGCACGTGGGCGATCACGGCCCGTGGCTTCAACTCCATCTTCAGTAACAAATTGCTGGTTCTCATCGACGGCAGAAGCATCTACTCGCCGCTTTTTGCGGGTGTGTGGTGGGATCAAGACGTCATGCTCGACGATGTAGAGCGCATTGAGGTCATTCGCGGGCCGGCCGCCGCCATCTGGGGTGTGAACGCGGTCAACGGCGTCATCAACATTATCACCCGCCCGGCCAGCCAAACCACGGGCAATCTGCTTAGCGTCACAACGGGTACGGAAGAGCGCAGCATTACGCGCTTCCGGCACGGCGAAGCGTTCGGCAAGACCGGCGCCTACCGTGTCTACGGGCAGTATTCCCACCGTTTTCTTTTCTCCCCCAGCCCATCCTTTGGCGATTCCTATTGGGGCACGCTTCAGGGTGGGTTCCGGCTGGAATTCGCCCCGAAGGAAGGGCAGACTCTCATGTTTCAGGGCGATATCGCCCAAGGGACCGGCTTCGAATTCGAGCACTCCTCTTACCCCGTTTTCCTGCCCAATTCCGTCACGCGGTACGACAATCATCGCAATGCTGGAAGCTTTCTTGGGCGCTGGTCGGTCACTCACCGATCGGGCGCCGAAACCACCATCCAGGGCTACTACGACGAGGTGAACCGTTTTTCCAACGATATCGATGTGGACGTCGACGTCATGGACGCCGAAATGCAGCATCGCCGAACCCGCGGACGCCACGAACTTAGTTTCAGTACGGGATTCCGGGGCATCGCCGACCGCACTTCCGGCACCGAGTTTGCCCGGTTTGTTCCCTCCGAACGCAGCTACGGCATCGGCCATGTCTCGATGGTGGATGGCATTTCCCTTTGGGGCGGCCGCGTCCAACTCACCACCGGCGCCCGTCTGGAACGGACACCGTTCAGCGGTTGGTCGCTCCAGCCGACCGTGCGCGGGCAATGGAGCATCTCCCGGCTGCAATCCGTGTGGGCCGCTGTCTCGCGCGCCATCCGTGCCTCTTCCCGGCTCGAGGCGGGATTTGAGCGGGTCTATCCCGGCTCCGGCTTTGCCTACCGTGGCGGCACGACGCAACCGGAAACCCTCTTCGCCGTCGAAGCCGGCTACCGCGCCTCGATCCGCAACAAACTCACTTTTGACCTGGCCGGGTTCCGCAACCGCTACAACCACCTGAGGAGTTTCGAGTTCCGCCGTTTCGAAATGCGTAACGAACTCCCCATTGCCTGGTACGAGATGGACTTCCTCGCCGGCGCTTATATCTGGGGTGGGGAAGGGGTGGTCTCCTGGGATCCTTCCACGCGGCTGCGTGTGTGCGGATCCTACACTGGCCTGTGGGTCAAGAACGTCCTCACCTCCGGCAGCAGCGATGTCTTCTGGCCCGCATCCTCCCGATCGAGTCCGGTGCACCAGTGGCAAACGCAGTCCAGCCTCCAACTGCGGCGTTCCTTGAACTGGAATACCAACCTCTACTATTACGGCAAGGCGATGATGGGCGAACGCGGCCGGATTCCTGCCACTATCCTGCCCCAGCATCTCCATATCGATACAAGGCTCGCCTTCCGCAGGGAATCCACCGAGTGGAGTATCGGTGTGCGGAACATCACGGCTAACAAGACGGGCTGGTTCGTGGAACCGGGGCCTGCTCCGGAAAGAAACCGGCGCGCCTTTTACGCGCGCCTCACTTGGTGGTTTTAGCGTGCGCCTTTTGGACAAAATAACAGCGGTTTGCGCCGTTACGGGCTGCTTGCTGGGCAGCCCGGCGGGGTTCGCACAACCGGGCTTGCACGATGAGCAACATGTCAAGGCCGCCGTGGTGCTGCAAATGGCGCACTTCATCGAATGGCCTCCGGAAACCGCCGCCAGCCCGACGTTCGACGTGTGCCTCGCCGCACGGGATTCCTGGATCGACCTCTTCACGCAGGCCGCCCGCGGACAGACCGTCGGCGGCAAACCGGTGCGGATCAGCCGGCTGAGCAGACCGGAAGACGCCTCCGGCTGCCGGATCATTTTTGTGGGGACTGGACTTGCGGCGAATCTGCGGGCCGCCATCGAGGAGACGTCTGCCCTTACGGTCAGCGACGAGCAGGGTTTCACCGCCCGGGGAGGCATGGTGGAACTCGCCGTGCAGAGCGGCCGCGTTGTTTTTGCACTCGCTACCGTCAATGCTCTTCCCAAGGGCATCCGGTTCAGCTCCAAGCTCATCCGTCTTGCCAGGGGTGTGCAGCGGGAGGTCCGGCAGTGATCCAGCGCTGGTTCGGCCGCCAATCCATTCAGACCAAACTGGCGCTGCTCATCGTGTGTACCACAACTCTCACACTCTCCCTTGCGGCGGCGGCCGCGATTGTTTTTGAATACCGCTTCGCCCGTTCCGCCATGGTCGCGGATTTGTCCGCCGTCGCCGAGAGCATCGGGTCGAACAGCACGGC
>CAYOBO010000026.1:0-16523 GCA_964402295.1 uncultured Candidatus Solibacter sp.
CCGGACGGGACTTTCACCCGCGAGAAGAACGCGTCTTTCAGGACGCACCACGTTTCTATTATGCTCCTGCAAGGCCGTGGCTGCCGATGCGGCGGGTTTTGCGGGGAGAACGAATCAGGGCACGTAGGCGAACTCGTTGGAGTTGAGGATAGCGCGGCACCAGGCAGGGAGGTTGTGCGCGGCGACGAATGCCGTGTCGCGCCGCAGTTCGGAAGGCGATGGCCGGCGGCCGAATAGCAACTGGTAGGCCAATCCGATCTGGGGCGCCGTGCCGTCCGGAGCTTCGCGGCGGAGACGTGTGGCGAAGCGTTCCGCCTGGCGGATGACGAATTCGTTGTTCATGAGTGTGAGGGCTTGGACGGGAGTGTTCGAAACGGGTCTTTGGGGAGTGGCGACGGAAGGGTCAGGGCAATCGAAGCTGTCCATCATGATGCGCTCGCCGCCGCGGACGACGAAGCGATAGACGGCGCGGCGCCATGTTTCGGGTCCGTCTTCGAGAGCCTTGTAGATGTAGGAGCCGCGGGTTCCTTTCTTCTGGAGGAGGTAGCTGGGGCCGCCCATCTTCCGGTCGAGGTTTCCGGCGACGCTGAGCAACGTATCGCGGAGGGTCTCGGCGTCCATGCGCTTCAGCGGCATACGCCAAAGCAGCCGGTTTCCGGCATCGACGGCGAAGGCCTTGTCATTCATGGCCGCGGACTGGCGGTAGGCGCGGGAGAGCAGAATCTGACGGTGAAGCCACTTGAGGCTCCATCCGTTTTCCATGAAGCGGACCGCAAGCCAGTCGAGGAGTTCCGGATGCGAAGGCCGGTCGCCGTTGACGCCGAAATCGCTGGGGGTATTGACGATGCCGTTGCCGAAGTGATGGAACCAGACGCGATTCACCATGACCCGCGCGGTGAGCGGATTGTTGGCATCGGCGAGCCAGTCGGCGAGGGCGAGGCGGCGGGCGGCAGGGTTGCTGGAGTCGAGGGCGGGCATGGGGGCGCCAACGGCGGAGAGCACCGCGGGGCCCACTTCTTCGAGCGGGCGCTTCACGTTGCCGCGTTCGAGGAGGAAGGATTTTTCGGGGTCCTTGGGCTTGGCTGCGTAGACCTTGGCGATGGCTGGCGCGGCGTCCATGCGCGACTGAATGGAGTCGATGCGAGAGAGCACCTCTTGGCGGGCGGCTTTTTGCGACGGCGTCAGGGCGTTGGTGAGAGCATCGTCGTCGAGTTCGGGCAGATCCAACTCATTTCGGCCGACGTGATCGAGGGAGCGGCAGAGTTCGCGCCAAGTGCCGTTGACCATTCCCTCGAGGCGGTAAGTGGAGACCATGCCGTCGCGCCGGCCGCGCACGGGATCGCTGGCGAAGTGGATGCCGGAGACCAGCGTGCGCTGCGGAACCTGAATGTCGATGAAGAGCGGCTTGTCCGGTGTGGCCGCTTCGGTGGTGGACCAATTCGTAATGCGCCGGCCACCAGGGAGCAGTTCGAGATAGTCGAGCACAGGTTTCTTTCCAACCTGGCTCAGGACGACGAAACGAAGGCGGTCTACTTCGACAGGCGGGAACTGGTTGCGGTTCCATATTGGGTTGATGGGGATGCGCCGTGGTTCCGCGGAACGCTCACGGTCAAAGGCCCGATAGCGGGAGAGCAGCAGCGCGGCGCGGACGGGATCTTCGATATCCGCCAATTCGCGGCGTGCGGCATCCATTTCCTTGCGCAGCGGGCGCAGGTAGTCTTCGCGCGCTTTTCGCCGATCGTCGCTTCCCACTTCGCGGTCGCCGAAGGCAACGGCGCTGAAGAACGCCGTCAGGCTGTAGTATTCGCGCGCGGAGATGGGGTCAAATTTATGGTCGTGGCAGCGGGCGCAGTTGACGGTGAGCGCAAGGAAGCTGTGGGCGGTGGTGGTGACCATGTCATCCAGTTCATCCATGCGGGCCTGTTGGCGCAGGGTTTCGTCTTTGTTCAGAACCGCGCTGACAGAGTCCCAAGGGCCGGCCACGAGGAAGCCGGTGGCGGCAACCATCTTCGGGTTACTGGGATCGAGCAAATCGCCGGCAATTTGTTCGCGGATGAAACGGTCATACGGTTTGTCGGCATTGAGGGATTCGATGACCCAATCGCGATAGTGCCAGGCGTTAAAGCGCTCGAAGTTATGTTCGCCGCCATCGGTTTCACCGAAGCGGACAACATCCAGCCAGTGGCGGGCCCAGCGCTCGCCATAGTGCGGGGATGCGAGAACTTTATCAACGGCCTGTTCGTAGGTTTGGTTGAAATCCTCGGGCGAGGGCGGAAGGCCCGTCATGTCGAAATAGAGCCGGCGGATGAGCGTGCGGCGATCGGCGGGCGGGTTGAAATCGAGGTTCTTTTCGCGGAGTTTGGCAAGCAGGAATGCGTCGATGGGATTGGGATCGAGATGTGGCGGCGTTCGTTTCACAGGCGGCTGAAAGGCCCAGAAGGGCTGCTTGGCGCCGCCACTGAATTCCGGCGCGCCGGCGTCGATCCAGGAACGGAGGGCGGCCAGGGATGCGCTGTCGAGTTTCTGACCGGGCGGCATCTTTCCTTCGTTGACGTATTGCCAGATGCGGCTGCCTGCGGAGTTGCCAGGCATCAGGGCCGAACCTTGCGCGCCTCCCTTGACGATGCCGGCGCGGGTGGTGAGGTCGAGGCCGCTCATCTTCGCTTGCGGGTTGTGGCACTTTGTGCAACGCTCATGCAGCACGCGTTCGGCCGCGTCGAAAGGACCGGCCCATGCGGATACCGTGATCGTGAAGAGAAAGAGAACGCGCATCATCGGGAATACTATTCTTCCTATGCTACTCCTCGGGGTCTTACTGTGTTGCCCGCTGCCGGCGCAACAACCTCCAGCCGACTGGAAAGCTTATATCGAACCGATGCGGAAGAATCCGATGGAGAACATCCTGCCGTTCTGGTATCCGCGCGGCGTGGACACGACCAACGGCGGATATAAGATGCACTACGATGCGCAGGGGAATCCGAAGCCCGGCACGAAGATGATCGTGACGCAGGCGCGGATGATGTGGTTCTATGCGCGAATGGCGCGGGCCGGGCATGGAGACAAGCAACGGATGCTGGCGGCGGCGGACACGGGATTTCGATTTCTCCGCGACTGGATGTGGGACAAGGAGCACGGCGGATTCCTGTGGGAAGTGGATGCCACGGGACGGAACATTGTGCGCGCGGGGAAGCACATGTACGGGCAGGCGTTCGCACTCTATGCGCTTTCCGAGCTTGCGCTGGCCAGTCAACGGCGCGATGTCACGGAGCTTGCGTTGAAGCAGTTCGAAGCGATGGAGGAGCGCGCCCACGACAATCTACACGGTGGATACCGCGAGTGGTTTTCCCGAGACTGGAAGCCGGCGACGCGCCGGGGAAACACCATACATGGGCGGGGGCACAGGCTCACTGAAGTTGATGAATACGCATCTGCACCTGCTGGAAGCGATGACCACGTTTCACCAATTGACCAAGCTGCCCTTGGCACGGGAGCGTCTGCTGGAATTGATCGCCATCCAGTCGAACGCTGTCGTGCGGAAGGATGTTGCGGCGTGTACGGATAAGTACGAGCGGGACTGGACTCCGCGTCTCGGCAACCATTGGAACCGTGTGTCCTACGGGCATGACATCGAGAATGTGTGGCTGCTGGACGATGCGCTGCATGCCGCGGATGTCGCGAAGTCGCCTTACGTGGACCTGTTCCGGCAGATGTTCGGCTACAGCCGGAAGTACGGGTTCGATGAAGAGCGGGGCGGATTCTTCGATTCGGGCGGATTCCGCGCGCCGGCCGACCAAAAGCAGAAGGTTTGGTGGGTACAATCGGAAGCATTGGTCAGCTCGCTGAAGATGTTCGTGCTTACCCGCGATCCTTCCTACCTTGCCGTGTTCCGCAAGACGTGGGATTTCGTGAACCGATACCAGACGGATTGGCGGCACGGCGAATGGCATTCCACCGTAAACGAGAAACTGGTGGGGACGGGAGACAAGGGACAGAATTGGAAATCGGCGTATCACAATGGACGTGCACTGATCGAATGCATCCGCATTCTCGGGTCGTTGTAATCGCGCTGCTGGTTGCCGGCGGATTGAATGGGCAGGGCGTGGCTGGGAATTGGCACGCGTTTGTGCGCAATCCGGCCGGGGGTGAAGTGGGGTTCCGGCTGCATCTGAGTGAATCGGGAGGCAAGTGGCGCGGAGATCTGGTGAACGGTACGGATCGCGTTCCATCGACGGCGGGATATTTTGCGGATGGGCGTCTGCTGCTGAGTTTTCGCGATTGGGATGGCGTGCTGGAAGCCCGTCTGGAGAACGGTGTGTTGCGGGGCAGTTTTCTGCGGCGATACCGGAAGCGGACGCTGATGCGCGAGTTTTATGCGTCCCGAAAGCAGCCGGCAAAGGGGGAGAAGCCATCGGTGAACGTAGCGGGCGAATGGATGCTGACAGCCGAGGAGGAGGGGAAGAGCGTTGTTTACCGTGCGCTGTTGCGGCAGAACGGCGCCCGTCTGGATGGGACGCTGGTTCCGGTGAGCGGGGATTGGGGCGCGATGACGGGTTCTGTCATTGGAAACAGAATCGTGCTTTCGCGTTTCGATGGGATCCGTGCACTGTTGTTCGAGGCCAGCGTAGGCGAGGATGGAGGATTGGCCGGCCTGCTGCATTCGACGTATCCGGTGAGGGGCCACCGGCGGACGGAATCCAACACCGCTGTTCCCGATGCGCTGCAATACACGCGGTTCCGGACTCCGCGGCAGCCGTTCCGGTTTTCGTTTCCGGACCTTAACGGCAATCTTGTTTCCCACACCGATGCACGCTTCCGGAACAAGGTGCTGATTGTCACAATCACTGGAAGCTGGTGTCCGAATTGCCATGAGGAGGCGCCGTTGCTGCGGGAGCTGTATGAGCGGTATCGGCAGCGCGGGCTGGAGATCGTGGCGCTGGGTTTTGAGTACACGGGGGAGAGGGAACGGGACTTGCGCCAGTTGCGGCGTTTTGCGGAAAAGCACGCGATTCGCTACCCCGTACTGCTGGCAGGGTCCACAGAAGAGGCTGAGGAAAAGCTGCCGCAACTGGAGAATTTCGGAGCATACCCCACGACGATCTTTATCGGCCGCGATCAGCGCGTGCGCGCCATTCATGCCGGTTTCGACGGACCGTCGACGGGCGATTTACACAGGCAGTTGCGGGAAGAGATGATTTCACTCATCGAGAAGCTTCTGAGCGAGTAGATCCCGAACCGTCGCGGGAAAGGCGGGAGGGCGCACGGAATCGGCGGGCCATCCGCAGAGGAACTCGATGGCGGGGCCGCAGATTCGTCCCTGGCATGGACCCATCCCACAGCGTGTTTGCAGCTTGGCGGCACGCCAGGAATCGAACGGACGGATAGCGGATAAGGGCACATCCTCACAACGGCACACGATGGCGCCGGGTGTGGCCAGATGCCTCAGTTCCGGGCGCAAGGCGAATGCGCGGCGCAATGTTTCGGGGAACGATGAGGGGGTGTAGCGAGCGTTCTGCCCCGCGGCGACCAATCCCGCGACACGGCCTTCGGCAGTAGCCTTTTCGACGCCGCCGATTCCCGTAATCTCGCCCGCGGCGAATACGTTGGGGACGCTGGTACGCTGTTGCTCATCGACTGCGACAAAGCCGCCGCGCAACCGGCAGCCGAACAGCAGGGGCAGTTCGAGATTGGGGACGAGGCCGAAGCTGCAAGCGAGGTAATCGCAACGCTCTGTCCAGGATTCTTCTCCCTGGCGCATGGTGACGGCGAGCAGCCGGCCGGGGCCTTCGGCGGACACGGGCCAGCATCCGGTGCGATAGGGAATGCCCATCAGTTCCATGCGCAGACGCAGCCCGGCAAGCAACTTTGCGGGATGGCGCGCCAGAGGGAGCAACTGCCGCGCGGCCGCTTGTTCGGCCACAAACAGAATCCGTGCTCCGTGTTTTCGCAGGGTGGCGGCGACGGCGAGCAGCAGCGGGCCACTGCCGGCGACGATGATTCGCTTATCGCGGATTGGCAGTCCGCCTTTCACCAAGGCCTGCAATCCGCCGGCGCCCATGACGTTGGGCAGAGTCCAGCCGGGGAAAGGCAGAAACAGTTCCCGCGCCCCGGTGGCGAGGATTACACGGCGAGAACCGAGTTGCCATGGCGCGATCACGGGTGTCGATGCACGGAGTTCTTCGAGCGCGATGGTTTCGCCACGCCAGATTTGGCCGCCGGCGCGGGAGTTGTCGTCGAAGACGACGGCGCTTTTGCCACATTCGCGCACGGCGCGGGCCGCGGCAATGCCGGCCGGTCCCGCACCGACGATGGCGACATCAGGCATCGGTTTGAATCTCCATGCCGGGAGTGCAGAGCGTCTGGCAACCGCGGCAGTGAGGCACGCCGTCAATTGCCACGCGGCATTCCATGCAAACACCCATCCCGCAGAGGGGAGCCCGAGGCTCGCCGGTGACGCTTCGCCGGAAACAAGCAACACCGGCGATGAGAAGCGCGGCGGCGACGGAGGCGCCGGAACTGACTTCCAGTTCACGGCCGTCGATGCGGACCACTACACGGTCAGACATCGCGCCACAACCTCTCCGGAGCAAAGGGAGCGGGATCGATGCGCGGAGTGCGATGCGCCATCAAATCCGCGAGCAGATGCGCGGTAGCGAGCGAGGTGGTGATTCCCAGGCCTTCGTGCCCCGTGGCGAAGTAGAGGTTGCCGCGGCCCGGGCATGGGCCGATGGCCGGCATGTTGTCAGGGGTGGCGGGTCGAAAGCCCGTCCAGGTGCGGATGACGGAGAGATCCGCCAATCGGGGCATGAACTGCACGGCGCGTTGCAACATTTGGCTGAGCAGCGGAGGATCCACATCCGGAGTTGCTACTCCGTACTGCCGCGAAGAACCGATCAGAATCTGCCCCGTGCGCCGCGGTTGCACGTTGAAGGCGACGGATTCGGTGCTATGTCCGTGGGCGCTTTTGAGGTATCCGAGTTCGACCAACTGATGGCGCACAAAGCCAGGATAACGGTCCGTGATGGCGAGGTGGCCCTTGCGCGGGCGGACATCGAGTTGTGGAAATAATTCGCTTGTCATTGCTCCGGCGGCGCAGACGACCATGCCGCAGTGAAGCAGATCACCATTATGCAAGCGGACTTCATTGCCCGTGACCTCAGTGACGCGCCCGTGCCGAACGGCAATGCCGCGCAAAAACCACGCCGTGGCACATGGCGCGTAGATCACACTGTCATCGCGCACCAGCAGTCCGCCGGCCAAGCCATCGCGCAGGTTCGGCTCCAATTGCGCGACGGCGTGGGCGTCCAGAATATCGGCCCGCACGCCGCGCATCGTGTAAGCGGCGAACTTCGCATGGACGCCGGACATTTCTTCTTCATCGGTGGCCACCCACAATGTTCCGCAGGGATCGTATTCCACCGGTGAGGGCAGTTGCGGCAGCAGTTCGTCCCATAGTTGTTGGGAGTACAACGTAAGGGCATATTCCGCAGGGTTGTCGTCCATGACGACGATATGGCCCATTCCCGAACCAGTGGCGCCACCGGCAATCGGCCCCGAATCCACGACCACGACACGCATGCCCTCGCGATGCAATAGGTACGCGCAGGAGGCGCCGACAATTCCAGCTCCGATTACAACTACATCGGCGCAATCGTTCAATGGCGTATCCCCCAACAGAACGGATCGGCAGGATGGAGCAGCAGGGTGCTCTCGGCGTTCACGTGCGCCGAGCCGCGAATGCGCGGCAGTACTTTGCCGTTGCCGAGCGATGAGTAGTAGGCGTCGAAAACACTGCCGACGATACTCTCCTGCCGCCAGATTTCGCCTTCTTCCAATTTGCCGTCGGCGGCGAGGCAGGCCAGTTTCGCGGAGGTGCCGGTGCCGCAGGGCGAACGGTCGTAGGCTTTTCCGGGACAGAGCACGAAATTCCTGCTGTGCGCTCCCGGCGCATGGCCCGGAGCGAATAGTTCGATGTGGTCGATTTCTTCGCCGTTATCTCCGGTGATGCCGTTGCGCTCCAGAGACTGGCGGATGCGCCATGAGCAATCGGTGAGGGCATCGATGTTGTCGAGGGCCACCCGCTGTCCATGATTGTCGACCAGGAAGAACCAGTTGCCACCCCAAGCAACGTCGCCGGTGAGGGTTCCGTATGAGTCGACGTCGATGCGAACGCCGGCAGCCGCGCGGTAGCTTGGGACATTGGTTACGGTCACTTCCCGGGATTCATGCAGTGTGGCCATGACCTTGCCGACCGGCGTTTCAATCCAATGATCGCCCGGGCCAATGCGGCCAAGATGGGCGAGCGTCACCATGAGGCCGATGGTTCCGTGTCCGCACATGCCGAGGAAGCCGACGTTGTTGAAGAAAATGACACCGGCGGCAGAAGACGGGTCCACCGGTTCGCAGAGCAGCGCACCGACCATCACATCCGATCCGCGCGGTTCGTTGACCACGGCCGAGCGGAATCGATCATGTTCCTCACGAAAGAGGGCGAGCCGTTCGGCCATGGATCCCACGCCGAGATCGGGGCCGCCCGCAATGACAACGCGCGTGGGCTCGCCGCCTGTGTGGGAATCGATGACTCTTACTTTGCGCATGCGACGCTTGCCGAAGGCCGGGTGGCCAAAGCTTTGCGAATGATGCCGAGCACTTCCGCCCGCTCATTGCCTTCGATGGCGAGACGAGGCGCCCGTGTCTTCTCCGAACCCAAACCCACTTCGGCCATGCAGAGCTTGATGTACTGAACGAGTTTGATCTTGGTATCCAGATGCAGCAATGGGGTGTACCAACGGTAGAGTTCGCGGGCCTCTTGCCAACGCCCAGCGGTGGCCAGATCCCACAACAGGCGGTTTTCCTCGGGGAAGGCATTGACCAGTCCGGACACCCAACCCTGCGCGCCCAGCATGACGCTTTCGAGCACAAGGTCGTCCACGCCGCTGAATAGCAGAAAGCGGTCCGCATGCATGTTGATGAGGTCCGTGATCCGCCGCGGATTATCGGAAGATTCCTTGATGGCGACGATGGTTGGCTCGGCGGCGAGTTCATGGAACATTTCGGGCGTGACATCCACGTAGTAGGCGGGCGGATTGTTGTAGATCATGATCGGCAATCCGCAGCCGCGCGCGACGGCGCGGAAGTGGGCAATTGCCTCGCGCCCATCGGCTTTGTAGATCATGGCGGGCAGCACCATCAGTCCGTCGATACCGATGCGTTCGCAATCGCGGGCGTAGCGCACGGCGGTCCGCGTCGTGTTTTCGGCGACTCCGCTGAGGACGGGAATACGGCCGCCGACAACGTTTTTCAGTTCGCGCAGGACGGTCAACTTTTCTTCGTAATCGAGCGCCGTGTTCTCGCCGACGCTGCCGAGCAGGATCACGCCATGAATGCCCGCGGCAATCAGCTTTTCCAAGTGGGACGCCGTAGCCTGAATGTCGATGGATTCGTCGTCGCGAAACTGCGTGGTCAAGGCGGGATAGACGCCATGCCAGTTCACTTTCATTGGATGCCTCCGTAGAAATTCCATTGTGGCCGATAATTGTTGGCGGGTGGGCGTCCGGCGAGGGAGGCGCGCACCATCTCGATGGGTATCGAGTTTCCCTGCGCAGTGTCCCGCGTCATGGTGCCGGTGGGGAACGAAACGAGATGCTTTCGCTACCGGAGTGTCGAGAACGGTCTTCTTCTCCGGGCACGCGGCGGCTTGGCACGGCAGCCGGCCATGAGTTTTGCGAACTGCTTCGCCATGGCATCGAGGCATGCGGCTATTTGCGGGGTCGATGGGGTCCAGGCGGGCACGCGATTCGTGAAGCTGAACGATGGGCGAACGGTGTGAGGTGTGCCACCTGGCGTTGGAGCGACGTGCTCCGTGACTCATGGAATGCGCGCATGCACTCAAGGCGGTTGGGGAACCGCACAAGGTATGGAGGCGGGAAAGACTGACTTCGCGAGAGGATTGAAGGCGCATGAAATGTCCTTCCCGGTTTTGTCCGCCGAAGGGGTGGCGATTGGCGAAGCCTCTAGGGCGGGAATGTCCTTCCGGGCAGTGACTCCAGCGCGGCGGGATCTTCGCGACGGAGCCGAATGGAAAGTTCCTTCTCGCGCGCGGCCTGCTCCTCGTCGCCGAGACGGAAATAAACCTGGGCTAGCAAGACGTGGGGTTGCGGATGTTTTGGGTTGATGGATGCGGCTTCGAGCAGGGTGGCCTTTGCCTCTTCGAGTTGGCCAAGCCGGATCTGGGTGCGTGCGAGCAGTGTCCAGGCGGCGATATAGTCGCGACGGCGGGCAATGGCGTCCTGGAGTGACGGGATGGCTTGCGCATACTTGCCCTGGCCGATGAGCGCTTCAGCGTAGAAATAGAAGGGCTCTTCCCAAGCTTCCGGCGATGCCATGGCCCTCTGAAGATAGGGCATGCCTTCCTCCGCACGGCCGGCGCGAATCAATTCATATCCGTATTCGAATTGGGCGCGCGGGTGGCTGGGGAACTTCACGAGCATCTTCGCGCTCAATTGGAGCGCCTGGGCCCGGTCCTGCGCATCCTGGCGCGCTTTGATAGCGAGGAGGTAGAGGTTGGGGTCATCGGGAGCGAGCGCCAGCGCACGTTCGGCGGCGGCGGCGGCATCACGGAAATAGCGTCCCTTGGCATATTCGACGGCCATTGCTTGCAGCAGCTTTACGTGATCAGGACGCAAAGCGATAGCGGCACGCCATTGACGGAGGGCATCGTCAACGTCGCCCAGCAGCGAGTGAGCCGCACCGGCCAGGTACCGCGCATTGAAATCTCCGGGCTGCGATTGCGCCGCGCGTAGCAAGAGGGGCAAGGCGTCGCGAGGCTGCCGGCGGCTGAAGTAGAAGAAGCCGAGGTTGAAATTGGCGGAAAATAAGCCGGGCTGAAGTTGGAGGGCCTGCTTCCACAGCCTTTCGGCATCGCTGGGGCGGCCCTGTTGAGCCATGGACAACGCCTGCTCGCTGAGCGATTCGGCGGTGGGCGCTTGCGAAAGGGATAGTATTGCCACAAGACACGTAATCATTTCCCTTTCCCCTCGACGAGCAGCACAAGACGATTCGCCAATACACCGGGAAACTCTTCGCTGAGGCCGGATGGCCAGCGCACGACGATACGATCCACCTGCTTTGCCGTACCCAGACCGAAGTGTAGCCGGAGGTCGTTTGCCGAAAGGTAGCTGGACTGGCTGAGAATGGCCGCGGTCTGTTTCCAGCCCGCGGCCTCGATTGTTACCGACGCTCCGATTGCGTCGCGATTGGACTTCGTACCCTGTGCCCGTACCTGGAGCCAGCCATTCGTTCCAGTGTAATGATTGCGGAGAAGGGAAGGCGGCTCGTTCTGATTCATGATGAGCGCGTCGATGCTGCCGTTGTTGTCATAATCCGCGAAGGCCGCGCCATGGCTGGCGTGCCTGGCGGCGATACCGGGGCCGGCCAGCGAAGAGACGTCTTCGAACCGGGTTCCGCCCAAATTCCGGTAGAGGATGCGTGGATTGGCGAACGATTCGGTGGGGTGTTGCTTTTCGAGTTCCGGATAGACATGACCTCCGACTTGCAGCAGGTCGCGAAATCCGTCGTTGTCGAAATCCTCCAGTCCGACGCCCCAGAGCACGTAGTGAGGGTTGACGCCAAGTCCGGAGGCCACCGCGCGATCCTCGAAAATGCCTTTGCCGAGGTTACGGAAAAGGTTCGGATAGTCGCGAATGAAGTTGGTCTTGGAGATGTCGAGCCAGCCGTCATTGTCGTAATCGGCGATGGCGAGCCCCATGCCCGCCTGTTCGGTTCCGTGCTCGTTGTAGGCCACGCCTGTTTCCACTCCGATTTCGCGAAAACGCCCGTTGCCCTCATTGCGGAAGTAGAGAGATGCGGTGGAATCGCAAGCGACATAGATATCGGCCCAGAGATCGCCGTTGAAATCCGCGGCTGCTGCCGTAAAGCCATAGCAGGGCGCCCCGCCGCGCACGCCGGCTTCGACTGAAATATCGCGAAACCGGCCATCTCCCAAATTGCGGAATAGCGTCATCCGCCCGTGTGGCAGACCGCGCGGCCCGCAAAAGACGGGTGTATCCCGGAACATGCAGGTGGCATTTGCGCCGGGAGGCGGAGTGGTCTTCAGGGAGAAACCAACATAGGATGCCACGAAAAGATCGAGCAGACCGTCGCGGTCGAAATCGAGAAACGTACAGCCGGTGCTCCACTCTTCGTCCGGTCCGGCCACCCCAGCGGCGCGCGCGACATCCTGAAACTTGCCGGAGCCAAGGTTGCGATACAGGGAGTTGACACCCCAATAGGTGACGTAGAGATCTTCGTTGCCGTCGTTATCGAAGTCACCGCGGCAGACGCCGTTTCCCCAGCCGTGGCGGCCTACTCCGGCTTCGAGAGTCACATCGCGAAAACGGCCTTTTCCATCGTTGCGATAGAGCCTGCTGATGGGCTCGGCGCCTTTCGGGAATGGGGTGAACCGGGAGCCGTTGACGAGGAACACATCGGAGAAACCATCGTTGTCGAAATCCACAAAGGCAACGCCTGTGCCGTTGGCTTCCACGATGTACTTGCGGCGGCCGGGTTGCCCTTGCACGAAGCGCATGACGATTCCCGAAGCGGCGGCGACATCCTCGAATCGCACCGGAAACGGTAGCCCGGAGAACTTCGGCCTAGAGTGAGCAGTGACGTTTCCCACCGCGACACCCTGCGCATCCAGCAGGCATGCCGCGGTGAGAAACGCCACGAGTGTGAAGTGCAATCTCAGAATGCGTATCGTAGCGCAAACTGGATTTGCCGCGATGCAGTACTTCCGGAAACCACACCAAACGCCGGCTGGCCGAACACAACGCCGGCGGCGCCGAAGTTCACATGATTGGGGAAATTGAAGAACTCACCGCGCAGTTCCACGTGATGCGACTCCTTCAAATAGAACTTTTTGGCGATGGACACATCGAATACCTGGCGGCCGTCGTCGTCGACGATAAAGGCGCCGGCATTACCGAAGGTGAATGGCTCGGGGAGTGTGAAGGCCGAGGTGTCGAACCAGCGATCGATGTTGCGCTGCCCGGGGTCGAGGTTGGGATTCCGCAGCACGTTGGGACGTTCGTTGGTTTTGCCAACGTTGGCGATGTCGCGTCCCGTTCGGGCATTCGAAACGGTCCCGGTCTGGACTTGCACGATTCCTTCGACGGCCCAACCGCCGAAGAAAGCGTCGGCGATGCGATTCCATCCATTACCGATGGCCCGGCCACGACCGAACGGCAGGTCGTACACATAACCGAGCTTGAAGGCTTGCGTGATGTCATAGCTACAGCGGGACCAGTCCGCACGCGCGTTCAGGAAGTCCTGGTATTTCCCTTCGGCTAGGGAAGACTGGTCATCCATGCACTTGCCCCAAGTGTAGTTACCGATCAACTGCATGCCATTGGAGAAGCGCCTGTTCATCTTCAACTGTAGAGCGTTGTATTCCGAGTTGAAGTGATTGCTGCCGCCGTCCATGTTGCCGATGAAGCCTGCTTTGGCGAGGATGCGGCGCGGGTCTACGGGGCCGGGCGCGGGGGTCGGCGCGTTGTTCCAGCCGTGGTAGCCGATTTGCTTGCGATTGGCCGAGCCAACATAGCCAACTTCAACGGCCATGTCCTTCATCACCTGATGCTGCACGAAGACATTCCATTGCTGGGAGTAGGGTGTGCGGTTTTCCGGATTTTGCGGCCAGCCACCAATCGCCTGCGTGCTGCCGAATCCGGGGCCGGCATCGCTGATGCTGAAATCGGGACGCGCGCCGCGGTTGAAACTGATCTCCTGCTGGGGCAGGTAGGGCCAGAATTTCCGCAGGTCGTTAATCTCCTGCATGAAGGTGGAGTTGTAGTACACGCCTGCCCCCATCCGGATGACGGTCTTGCTTGTGGCCTGGTAGGCGATCCCGATGCGAGGTGCGAAATTATTAAAGTCGTTGCGCATGAGCGAGCGCCCGTAGCCAAGCCTGCGAGGGGGAGCGTTCACCTGGCCGGTGGCGGGGTCGGGGAGCGGATTCACACCCGCCCACATCAACTGCGCCTGATAGTTGCCGGCCGAATCGCGGGTCACCAGCAGGTTGCCCAGTGCGTCGTTCACGTCGTAAGGACGGATACCGGATTCCCAGCGAATACCCAGATTCAACGTGAGACGGTCTGTCACGCGCCAGTCGTCTTGCGCAAAGGATTCGTAATAGGGCTGGCGCGCGAACAAGCGCGGAATAGTGAAACCGCGGCGGATGTAGCTGGGATAGCCCAACAGCATCGTGGCGAAGGAATTGCCGCTGCGCGCGACGTTGCTTGAGGATGTGACATCGGTCCAGAATTGCGCGTTGCCGTTGGTGGGGTTGGAGTACTGGGCGTCCATGGCGCGGCGCGTAAAACCACCGCCGAATTTGAGCGAGTGGCGACCCACGACTTTGCTGAGTTTGCCCGAGAACTGGTGGTTCTTATCCATGATCGTTTCGCCTCCACCGCCGCCCGCGGACAAGTAACCTTGCGCATCGAAGGACGGCCGCGTGTCGCACAGGGCCGCCGGGTCAAAGATCTTCACACCGGCACTTGAGAGAATTCCGGAGCGGGTAAGGCCGTCGCTGTAACTGGGACAACCCGGATTGTTTGGGCTGTTGTAGCCCCACTTGACTTCCAGAACGGTGGATGGGCTAAAGATGTGGCTCCATCCAATCCCGTAGTTATCCACGTCGTAGCGGTTCTCACTCACAAACTGCCCTGTCACGTTCGGAATCAATTGACCCACTTTTTGCCGCAAAAGGCGACCAAATACGATGTCCTTGGAATTGAAGCTGTGATCGAAGCGCAGCACGAGCATGTCCCGGTCATTGCTCTGTCCGCGCGTGGCGAGCAGGTTGTTGGTGAGGCCGGGGCGATTGGCCACGGGAACCAGTTTGTCGACGATGAAGCGCATACCCGGATTGATGCGCGATTGCGGGATCACATTGCCGGCGAAAGGCTGTCGAACGATACGCTGCTGTGCATCCGTGGTTCCTGTCAGAGGATCGAAGATCTGTGCGATGCCGTCGAAGTTGCCCGCTCGCATTGCTTCGAGCGGCACGGTGGCCTGAGCGGTCTGCCCACGCCGCCAGCGGAAGCCCTCCCAACTGGCGAACCAAAACGTCTTGTCCCGCCCCTGATACAGTTTTGGAATCACAACGGGTCCCCCGAAGGCAAGACCATATTGATTTTGCCGGAACGGCACCTTGCCGCGGCCCTGGCGGTTGGCGAAGAACTCGTTGGCATCGAACTTATCGTTGCGCACGTACCAGTAGGCAGAACCATGCAGGTCACGAGTGCCGGATTTGATGCTTAGGTTCACGTTTGCGCCAGCAGAACGGCCGTATTCGGCTGAGTTGCCGGTGGCGACGCGGAATTCCTGAATCGCGTCCATGGGTGGAGAACCGCCGGGCGAGTTCATGAACATCATGTTATTGTCCAGGCCATCCATGGTGTAGTTGTTATCCTGCGTCCGCTGTCCGTTGACCGAGACCATCTGTGTTCCGGAAAGATCCCCGCGTCCCTGGCTGCGGCGGATGTCGCTCGTACCGGCCGAAAGAACGAGCAGCCTGGTATAGTTGCGCCCGTTTACGGGGATGCGTTGCAGTTGGGCCGTTTCGATCACGTTGCCAACGCTTGTCTCCTGCGTCTGAAGCATGGGGGCCGCGGCGGTGACTTCGATTCGCTCGCTAACGTCTCCCACTTCGATACTGAAGTCGATTTTGAGCGTCGCGCCGGTTTGCAGCGTCACGTTGTTTTGCACTTTGCTCTTGAAGCCGGCCATGGAGGTTCGTACTTCATAGACACCTGGAACGAGGGGGCCGATGCGATATGCGCCCGTCTCGTTCGTAGATACGGTTCGGACCACACCGGTCCCAATGTTTTTCGCGGAGACCTCGGCGCCGGCCACGGCCGCTCCGGAGGCATCCACTACCAATCCAACGAGCACCCCGTCGGAGGTTTGCCCGAACAGCATAGCCGGAAGCAGGCAAACGAGCGCATATGCCCAGATTCGGATGTTTCGCATAGTATCCTCTTATTCACAAAATGTGATCGGACTCGTAACTTGGGCCGTAGTATATCAAAGTAACCGTGGGGCGGCCGCTGCCAGTGAAACGAGCCGAAACGGGATTCCGTTCTCGCGTATCCAAGTGGATGAGGAGCATTGCCAAGGGTAAGGAAGAAAGAAATGAAATGGAATCAATTGATGTTGCTGGGGGCGGGCCTGTTCGGTGCGGCAGTGGTGGGTTCCGCCGATGCGGCGATGCGCGCGGCGATATCCGGGCGCGGAGGCGATTCTGGCAAGTGCACCATTGAAGTCGTAGTGGACGATGCGGCGGATGTGGAGGTTCGACAGGACGTGGGACGCATTCACACGTTATCGGGCCAGCGGGCGCGATGGGTGCGGTTCGGAGTGCAATCAGCCGATGCCGCTGCAACCCGCGGAATTCCGATTTCGGGGAATCGATGGGCGAGGCCGGGTGGAACTGGTGCGGGATCCCCGTTCCAACCGCGGCG
>CAYOBO010000026.1:16623-60591 GCA_964402295.1 uncultured Candidatus Solibacter sp.
CGCCGGTAGTAAACGAATCAACGCGTGCGGAAGCGCGAGTTCAGCGCCGCCAGCTTTTCTTCGAGACTAACCTGCTTGGGCGCGGGCCGTTTCGGAGCTCCGCCTTGCGGTTTGGGCTCACAGGCCTTCATGGAGAGCCCAACGCGCTTGGCCTTGGGATCGGCGCTGAGTACCTGGACCTTCACAATCTGGCCCACCTTCACCACTTCACTGGGATCGTTGATGAAGCGATTGCTCATCTCGCTGACGTGCACCAGGCCGTCCTGATGGACGCCGATGTCGATGAACGCTCCAAACCGCGTCACGTTGGTGACGACGCCTTCGAGTTGCATGCCGGGTTTCAGATCGGAGATTTCCTTGACATCCTCGCGGAAGGAAGGCCGTACGAAGGTGTCGCGCGGATCCCGGCCGGGCTTGCGCAGTTCTTCCTTGATGTCGGCGAGAGTGTAGGAGCCGGCCTCCGCGGTCCGGAACGCCTGCATGTCGACGTTCTCAATCAGCTTGGGATTGGCGATGAGATCGTGGAGCGAGACTTTCAGCGATTCGGCAATGCGCTCGACGATGGGGTAGGATTCCGGGTGAACCGCGGTCATGTCCAACGGGTTCTCGCCGCCGCGAATACGCAGGAATCCGGCAGCGAGTTGGAAGGTCTTCGGCCCCAGTCCGGGAACCTTCATGAGCTGGGTCCGATTCTGAAACCGCCCGTTCTGATTGCGGAACTCCACGATGCTCCACGCCGTGCGATCGTTCAGTCCGCTGACATGTTTCAGCAAAGGCGCGGAGGCGGTATTCAAATCGACTCCGACGCGGTTGACGCAGCTTTCCACGGTGGCCTCCAGGCTTTGCTTGAGCCGCTTCTGATCGACGTCGTGCTGATACTGCCCGACTCCGATGGACTTGGGATCCACCTTCACGAGTTCGGCGAGCGGATCCTGCAAACGGCGGGCGATGGAAATCGCGCCACGCACGGTGAGGTCGAGATCGGGGAACTCCTGGCGCGCGATGTCACTGGCGGAGTACACGCTGGCGCCGGCTTCGTTGACCACGACGCTGAACGTCTTGCCGAGATTCGCCTGGCGGAGAAAATCGTTGACGAAGGCGGACGTTTCGCGAGACGCAGTCCCGTTGCCGATGGCGATGGCCTGCACGTTGTATTTGGCGATGAGTCCGGCAAGCACGCGCACCGAACCGATCACGTCGTTTTTCGGCTCATGCGGGTAGATTACGGAGTGCTCGAGGAACTTACCCGTGCTGTCGATGACGGCCACTTTGCAGCCGGTGCGGATGCCAGGATCGATGCCAATCACCGCGAGCATGCCCGCGGGCGGCGCGAGCAGCAGATTTTCCAGATTCTCGCGGAACACTTTGATGGCCTCTTCATCGCTGCGGTCCTTGAGTTCAAGGCGCACTTCGGTTTGAATGGACGGGTTGAGGAGGCGTTCGTAAGAATCGGCGATGGCCTCTTCGAGATGGGGACGGGCATCACTGTCGCCCTTGACGATCTGCGACTGAAGCCAGGCGATAGGCCCCTGCGCGGGCAGATCGATTTCAAAGTGCAGGATGCCTTCCTTGGCGCCGCGACGGATGGCAAGCATGCGGTGGGAAGGGATTTTGGCGGCCGGCTCGCTGAACTCGTAGTACTGCGCGAATTTGCTTTCGGGATCCTCCACGCCCTCGATGCGGCGGCTGACAACGTTGCCCTGCTCCGCCATCATCTGCCGGATCTTCTTGCGGAAGTCCGCGTTCTCGCTGACCAGCTCGGCGACGATGTGCCGCGCGCCTTCCAGGGCTTCCTCCACCGTGTTCACTTCTTTTTCGGGGTTGACGAATGTGGCGGCGAACTCGGCCAGACCCGGCTGCTGCTCCATGAGGAAGTTGGCGAGCGGCTCCAGCCCTTTATCGCGGGCGATGGATGCTTTGGTGCGCCGCTTCGGCTTGTAGGGCAGGTAGAGATCTTCGAGCTCGGTTTTCTCCATCGCGGCTTCGATTCTCTTGCGCAAATCGTCCGTGAGTTTGCCTTGGTCCTGGATGGACTGCAAGACCGTGGCCCGGCGGTCCTCCAACTCGCGGAAATATTCGAGTTTCTCCTGCACATTGCGGATCTGTACTTCATCGAGATTGCCGGTGACTTCCTTGCGATAGCGGGCAATGAAAGGCACAGTGGCGCCCTCGTCGAGCAACTCGATGGTGGAGGTAAGGCCTTTCAGTGGAACATCGATCAACTTCGAAATATGAATCAGTATGGATGGTGTCAAAGTAGCGAGATTAGAACTCATCGTGAATAGTTTCGCAGACGAGCAGGGGGGGCCAGCAATCGCGGGAACAGGGGAGTACCGAAGCCGTCGTAAGCTGGAGAGAATGACTCGACGGCAGCTTCTTTCCATCGCCATTGTGACCTCAGCCAAGGGCGCCCCGCGCAAGCCCATCGTCGGCAGCGGCGAGCGCACCTACGAGGTAACGCATGACTGGGCGGTGCTGCCGCCGCAGCTGCGGTTCGGCAATACGCATGGCGTGGCGGTGGATTCGCAAGGGCGTGTGATCATCGCCCACACAGTCCACAAATCGAGCGAGAGCGGTGACGCAATTGCGGTGTTCGATGCGGATGGGAAGTTCGTCAAGAGTTGGGGCGCGGACATGCGCGGCGGTGCGCACGGACTGACCGTACGCAAGGAAGGCAGCGAGGAGTTTCTCTATCATTGCGACAACGTAAAGGGCTTCGTACGCAAGACCACGCTGGATGGGGAGACCGTGTGGATCATGCATTGCCCCTTCATGTGCGGACATTATCAGAAGGCGAGCGAGTACCGGCCGTCGAACCTGGCGATTGCTCCGAATGGCGATATCTACGTCGCCGATGGGTATGGCAAGTTCTACATTCACCACTTCGATGCGCAGACGCGGTGGATTCGCACGTTCGGCGGTTCGCGGGATCTGATGAATCGCAATCCGAACGTGGAGACTGCCGCGGGGACGACCATTTGGCCGCATGCCATCGCGATCGATGAACGCGGGCCGGAGCCGTTGCTGATGGTGGGCGAGCGTGGCGCCAACAGCCGCGTGCAGTATTTCCGGTTGAACGGCGAGCCGCTTCATTTCGTAAAGGATGGCGTGCGCTGGCCGAGCACCTTCGAGTTTCGCAATGGCCTGCTGCTGATGCCGGATTTGAAGGCAGTGGTGACGCTGTTCGACCGCAATAACAAGCCTGTGGCGCAACTCGGAGACGGGCGCCAAGCGGATGGGAAGACCTACGAAGGGATCCGGACCCAAGGGCGGGAGGCATTCCCGGACGGAAAATTCATCGCGCCCCATGCGGCCTGCTTCGACCACGAGGGGAATATCTTCGTGGTGGAGTGGGTGGAGGTGGGGCGCGTGACGAAGTTGAGGAAAGTGAGTTAGTCGAGAACCTTCAGTTCAATCACGATGAAGATCGAGCCTTCTCCGCCAGAACCGGATGTCTTGCCGATGACGGACTTTTGGCCTTCTTTGAACTCACCGGCCGTCGTAATGCCGGTTTCATAGGAACTGGTCCGGTCATTGGGGATGCGCAGGTTGATGCGAATTTCGGCGAACCGCACATACCGGCCCGTGTCCTTGCGCGTGACCGTCTCCGGAATGATCCGAAAATTCGCGGACGCGTAGTAAGGGTAAGACTGCTCTCCCAGATTGCCCGGCAGGCGCAGGCTCTGGTCAGTCACTTTTCCTTCTTGCAATCGAAGGGGGATCACTTCCCAAAGGGATACATCTTCGCAGAGTGACGTTGCTCGGAGCTGTTTCGCTACGGGTTCCAAATCCGGCGAAAGCGGCTTGGATTCCAAGGGAAGCTTCGACCCGCAGTTGAGGAGTGTCAACGTCATTTCGATGTTGCGGCCAATGGCGGCTTCGCTCCCTGGCCGGTCCAGCGCTTCAATCACTTTGCGCATGTGCGCGATCACATCCTTGGGTGCATAGACGACGATCGTTCGAAGTTTGTCGTCGGCCTGATACTTCGCATCGAAGATGCGCAACATGTTGGCGAGGCGCTGAAACGAGTCTCCCGTGAGCGTCTTCACGGGGATAATCGCCGTTTCGTAATCCGCCTTATTCGCGGGTGGCGCCTTCTCCTGAGCAGTCAGTGATGTGGCCACCAGAACCAGCGCAGCGATCCATTTCATAGAGCTCTCCTATTCTCCCGTTCCATCGGCGACCAGAAAGATCACCACGTTGGGGTCCGGGGTTTCCAATCGAATCAGTGTGTCCTGCTTTGGCGGGCGCGGACGGACCCTGGCTTGTGCCGGCTTCGGTTTCGGCGCGGGAGCCTCCTTCACGATCGCGGGCGGAGGCGGCGCAGGCCGTGATTCCTGTTTCGCGACCACAAGGGGCTGCGGCTGAGGATCAGGCTTTGAAAGCAATACGACAAGCAGCGCCACTGCGATCCCGCCGGCCGCCAGCAATTGCCACTGCAGCCAGAAGGGTCGCCGCGCCGGTTGTGCAACGCGCTCTGCAACGCGTCCACGGACACGCGCCAGCGAATCCGCCGGCAACGGTTCATCGCGCATTTCCCGAAACAAATCCCGCAATTGTTCGTCGTTCATCGTTCCTCCATCCAGCCACGCAACCGGTCGAGCGCGCGAGAGACCTGGCTGCGGACGGTAGCTTCACTCGATCCAAGAATCGAGGCGACCTCGGCTGTCTCCAGCCCTTCCAACTCCCGTAGCACCACCGCGGCACGTTCCTTCTCGGGCAATCGGGCCAGCGCGCGCATGAGACGGTGCTTCTGTTCTTCCCGCAAGATCGAAGCTTCGGCCGAAGCCGCACCATCGCGATGATCCAGCAACGGTTCCACAGGCCGCACCGCACGCGCCCGGTCGACGCACAGATTCACAGTGACGCGATACAGCCAAGCGTTCAACGCGGCCTCGGCAGGGAAGTCCAGGCCGTGGCGATGCAGTCGCACGAAAACCTCCTGCGCCACATCTTCGGCATCCGCCCAATTTCCCAAGAGACGATACGCGGTGCGAAGCACCTGCGTCTCGCGGCGGCGAACCACGTCATCGAACATCCATTCCACCGTGCGCGGGATTCCGGTCATCAGGGCCGCGTGTGTCATCCTTCCTATTGTTGAAACGCGTGCGACCGGCAAAACGTTGAGAGAAAGTTGTACCTTACAAACGATGATCCCTTCACTGGCATTCGCTCTCATGGCTGCTCCTGCATTTCAGGCGCCGCCCACAATTCAGCAGAACCCCAATCCCGGCGTGCCGCTGGCGGCGATCGTGCGTTTCACCGCGAACCAAGCGGTTCGCACCACACTCGAGGTTTCCGGCGGCGGAAGGCAATGGAAGGTGGAGTATCCCGAATCCGCGAAACCGGAGTCCGGGCTTCCCTTGCTGGGGATGCGCCCCGGCGTGCGCCATGAGATTCGCGTCCGCATCAGGAACAAGAAGGGAGAGTCGGCGCAAGCGCCGGCGCCGCTTCCGTTCACTACTCCGGAACTCCCGAAGGACCCTGAGTTTCCACCCATTCAGGTGAAGAAGGCGGAATCCGCGGCCATGGAACCGGGCATCACGATCATCAGCGTCCGGCGCGGCGGCCGCGGCCCGGGTGGCGGTCCCAATGCGGCAGGCGCGACAAAGGGAAAGGCGAAGGCAAAAGGGGCCGGGGGCGGCGGCGCCCCAGCCGGTGAAAGTCCCTTCGCTACCGGATACGGATTGCTTCTCGGCCTTGACAATGAGGGCCAAGTGGTGTGGTACCTGCGCACGAACAGCCGTATTTCCGATTTCAAGCGATTGCAGAACGGCAATATTGTGTACCTCACGGCTGATAGCCATGCCGTGGAGGTGGACTGGCTCGGGAATGTGCATGGTGAGTGGTACGCCAAATCCGGTCCGGTGAAAGAGCCCAAAGGTGTGGGGATCGACACACTCACGTTTCACCACGCCGTGGAACAGGCATCGAACGGAAATCTGATCGTGCTTGGATCGGAGATTCGTGAGATCGACAACTACTACACCAGCGAGACGGATGGCAAAGCCCCGCGGGGGCGGGAGAAGATCAAGGGCGATGAGATCGTCGAGTTTGACCGTTCGGGTAAGATCGTCTGGCGCTGGCGTGCGATGGACCATCTCGACGTGTTCCGGCTTGGCTATCTCACGTTCAATCGCTATTGGGTTATCCGCGGCTTTCCGGACACGCGCGACTGGAGCCACGGAAACGGACTCTATTACGATCCAAAGGACAACTCCCTGCTGCTTTCCCTACGCCAGCAGAGCGCTATTGTGAAGATCGCGCGGCCCTCGGGAAAGATTCAATGGATTCTGGGCGAGCCCGGCGATTGGAACGAAAAGTTGAAACCGCTGGTGCTGAAAGCCCCGCCAGAGACGAAATGGTTCTGGCATCAGCACGGGCCGGCGGTGACGCCGCAAGGCAACGTACTGGTGTTCAACAACGACATCATCCAAACCCGTCCCTTTGCGCCTCCCGCCCCGGACGCGAAAGCGTTCACCAGGGCCATGGAATACCGCGTGGATGCACGGGCGCGCACAACGAAGCTGCTCTGGGAGTCAGAAACAGAAGGCCCCGATAATGTTTTTACCTTCGCCATGGGCGATGTGGACTACATGCCGAAGACGGGCAACATCCTGATTCACTACGGCAGCGCCACGCGCCGCGACGATGTGCGTAACGGAGCGACCCCGGCAAGGCCATGGGCGCGTGTCCGCGAGGTGACGCACACGCATCCTCCGCGTGCGGTCTACGATGTCGTGCTGGCCGCCGATGAGGTTCGTCCGACGGTGTGGATGATGTTCGGAGGCGAACGGTGGAAACCCGCGGAGGCCGGCTGGTGAGGCGCCGTGACCTGATGGTCGGGCTTGCAGCGGGCGCGCGTCTTCCCGCGGCGGCAAAGCCAAAGCCGAACATCGTCGTGTTCCTCACCGACGATGAAAGCTGGCTCGAGCGCAGTGCATACGGATGGTCGAAGCTTCCCACGCCCCATTTTGACCGCGTGGCGGAGCAAGGTGTGCTGTTCACTCGCGGGTATGTCTCCGCGCCGTCCTGCGCCCCATCACGAGCCACTTTGCTCACGGGGCGCCATTTCTGGGAATTGGAAGAAGGCGCTTTCATCCAAGCCTGGTTGCCCACAAAGTTTGCGGTTCTGCCGGACCTGATGGAGGCAGGCGGCTACCACGCCGGATACACCGGCAAGGGCTGGGGACCGGGGGTGCCGGCCCCCGCCGGGCGCAAACGCAATCCCGCCGGCGACGCCTATCAAACGATCCGCCGCAAGACCAGAGAGGACGCGATCAATGACATCGACTACGCGGCGAACTTTGAAGACTTTCTCCATCGCAAGCCCAAGGAAAAGCCATTCTGGTTCTGGGTGGGCACCACTGAGCCGCATGGTCCCTACGGCCGTGACAATCACCGTAAGTTGGCGAAGTACGGCATCGGCGCCGATGACGTGAAGACTCCGGAGTTTCTTCCGGACACGCCGGGCGTGCGCCGCGAGCGGGCCAACTTCGCCTACGAGGTCTGCCACGCGGATGAAGATTTGGGCCGCATCCTGGACGTGCTGGAAAAGCACAACGAGTTACACAACACGCTGCTCATCGTCACCTCCGACAACGGCACCGCACTGCCGAGGTCGAAGGCCAATTTGCAGGACTGGGGCATACATGTGCCCATGGCGATGATGTGGCCGTCTCGTGTTCCGGCGGGACGCCGCGTCGATGATTTCGTCAACTTCACGGACCTCGCGCCAACGATGCTGGAAGCTGCCGGTTTGGCGGCGCCCAGGCAGATGAGCGGGCGGAGCATTCTTCCCATTCTGACGTCGAAGCGTTCCGGGCGCGTGGATCGTTCGCGTAGCTGGACCGCCGCCGGCTTGGAGTGGCACGGAGAGTTCGACCCGGTGAGCCTTGCCGCGCGCACCATCCGCGACGAGCGCTATCACTACATCGTGAACTACGGCACAGAGCCACGCATGCAACTTGACCCCGCCAAACGCTTACCGGACAGCGAGTACGAGAAGACGGCACGCACCGCGCCGCTCCACGCATTACTGGAAAAGCACCCGAACCATCCTGCCATCAAGCGATACATTCCTCTGCTCGCCGATGCAAGGCCTCGTGAAGAACTCTACGATTGCAAAGAAGATCCCTGGGAACTGAACAATCTCGCAGGCTCACCGCGGTACGCAGCCATTCAGCAGCGGCTCAAACGCCAATTGGAAGACCTGCAACGCCGCACCCGAGACCCGCGCATCACGGGCGATATGCGGATCTTCGAAAGCACGCGCCAGTATGTGCAGGAGCGGAAGCGAAAAGGCTACGGCGGAGAATGATCTCACTTGGCCATCCCCACCTGCTCCGACATGCGTAGCCGGTCGTCCAACCGGTTCAGGTGACGTTCCATTTCCGGCGTGATGAGGGGGATATGCGGAATGCGGCAGAGATGCTCGGGAATGTGCCACACATCGAGTTCCGCCGTCATCCAGGAATCGCCGAACCGCGACAGCCGCACCGGACGAGAATAACGCCGCAACGATTTTTCTCCGGCAAGGTTGTGATAGTGTTCGAAGTACGACATCACCAGTTCGCGCAGAGAACGGTAGACCGGCTCGCGATAGCGCAGGCTGGCGTAGTTCGACTTGGCGATGGCGCCCCAATGACCGCGCTCGCGAAACACGGCCAATACATGGTCGTCGTCACGGACGGCTTCCAGATCCACCAGCATCGGCGGGTGGCCTTGCATGGCGAGGGCAGCACACGCCAGCAGCGCCCCCTCCATGCAATGCGCAATGCGATCCCGCAGCACCCGGCGTGGCGACCGGCAGGTGGGACCATCCGGCTCCTTGTTATAGCCGATTTCGGAATCGAGAAACCGCTGGATTTTTCCGGGCGTGCGCAAGGCGCGTAGTTCTCGCTGCTCCGCCGGGGTGAAAAGTTGCATGCTCATACAGATGAAGGCCGGAATTCGTAGTGTATGATTTCCAAACGGAGGTTAGGAGTGAAGCTGACGCGGAGAGTGTTCACTGCCAGTCTGGCGGCTGCTGGATTGGGGCGGGCGCAGATTGCACCTACTTTTACGGCCATCCAGGGTGTGTGTGCATGGCCGAACCTGCAACGCCTGTCCGATGGCACGCTGGTGGCCACCATTTTCAATCAGCCATGCCACGGGGAGTGGGAAGGCGATCTCGATTGCTGGGCGAGCCAAGACAACGGCAGGACATGGAAGTTTCACGGACGCCCCGGTCCGCACGAACCGCGGACTAATCGCATGAACTGCGCCGCCGGAGTGGCCGCCAACGGCGACATGGTGGTGCTGGTGAGCGGATGGTCGAACCGCGAACCGGCGGGCATCTCAACGCCGGCAACGCGCGGACAGGTTCTGAAACCTTGGGTATGCCGTTCCTCCGATGGAGGCAAGACCTGGACGCATACCACGGCATTTCCCGATCCTCCGCCCGTGGGTCCGGGCATCGACAACCAGTTCATTCCTTTTGGCGATATTCATCGCGCCGCAGACGGGACGCTGGTGGCGTCCGTGTACACGCGCAAGGACAACATCCGCAACAATGGATTGCTGCGTTCGAAGGACGACGGCCGGACGTGGGGCGATTGGGTGGAGCTGAATGCGAAGGGCAATGAGACTGCGATTCTGCACGCGGGGGCAGGAAAGTGGGTTGCCGCCAGCCGCATGTTCGAGAAGCCGGGCGACGCTCATCACATCGAACTGTTCACATCCGACGACGACGCGAAAACCTGGCGCAGGCGCGGTCCGCTCACCTTGCCCGGGCAGATCACCGGCCATCTCACCCGGCTGCGCGACGGACGGATTCTGATGACGTACGGCAATCGCAATCGCGGCAACTATGGCGTGGATGCACGGCTGTCCTCCGATGGCGGCATGACGTGGGATGCGCCGTTTCGCATCGCCGCTACTCCGGAGTCCGATTGTGGGTATCCGGCCAGCGCCCAGATTGCGGACGGCAATGTTGTCACTGTCTACTACACGCGTGTCTCACCCGGCCACTTTTACGAAATGCGCGTGACGATTTGGCCCGCGGGCGCGCGATCGTGATTCGCGGCGTAAAATCACTTTCCGTTTCCGGCGTGGCAAAACACGCAATTCTCAACCTGCGCCACGCGGTCGATCTTGTGGGAAGCAGCGCGAAACGGATGCAATTCGGCGTGGCACTGCGAGCAATTCCACTGCTTGTCGATCACCCGGGAATGCACGCGCTCGAAGTGCCAATATCCTTTGCGTGGCGTGCGCACGAGTTTGGCCAGCGGATGACAGGCAGCGCAATCCGGAGCATTTGCACCGCGCGGCGTATCGGTAGCGGGTCTAGCCGGCGCCGCGGGCGGTTGTGGCTTGGCGGGTGCAAGCGATTTGCCCAGCATTCGCCCTTGCAGGATGGAAGGTCCAAGGAACGTGCCTTCCAAGCCCGCCTTGCCGTTGATGCCGCCGAAGCCGGCCACTTCTCCCACGGCGTAGAGTCCTGGAACCGGCTTGCGATCCGCATCGAGAACACGGCTCTGCCGATCCGTTGCCAGCCCGCCCATGCTTTTGCGCGTCAAAGGATACAGAGGGATCGCGTAGAACGGCGCCTGCCGCACGGCGAGAATGGGCGGCCGCCCCGAAGGCTGTTTTCCAGGAGGGTTGGATGCATCGAAACGTCCGAAGTCCAGGTCCACTCCGTCATCGATCATGCGATTGAAGCGGGCGACGGTGCGCTGCAACCCGTCCGCGGCGATGCCCGCCCGGCGCGCGAGTTCATCGATGGTGTCGGCCTTCTGCACCAATTTCGGATTGCCGAAGATCTCGAGTTCCACGCGCTCCCAATCCGCCCAATCGGTGCCCGCAACAACCGTGTGCCGCTTGGCGTTCTCATCGAAGACGAGCCAAGCTCTGCCGCCGGTCTGCTGGACCATTGCCGGAAACGCGAACTTCTCTCCGGAGACTTCGCGATGGTAGCGGTTGCCCTCACGATTCACCATGATCGCGGCGCGGTTGATGACGCTGAGGCCGCGTTGCGTGCCCGGATAGCGAGGATCGGGAACACCACGCGCATAGAGCCACATGTGATCCATGCGGTCTTCGGCCGCACCGGCGGCCTTGGCAAGCGCGTGGCCTTCGCCGGTGGCGTGAATGCCGCCGCCAATCAGGATGGTTTCCGGCACGGCCAGCCCCTTGGGCCAATTCTGTTTCACCAATGCCAGGCTGCCCTGGAATCCGCCAGTGGCCAACACGACGGCCGGCGCTTCCCACCGCATGGGGCGGCCAGTACGCTCGTGTGCGCCTTCCACTCCAACGACACGGCCTTCGCGGCGCAGCAGGCTGGTCACCTTGACGTGCCACTGAAACTCCACGCGGCCCGTGCGCAGGCATTCGCGATAGATGGGCGCCACCACACCGAAGCCGCGCTGTGCATTCTCATGAAAGCGGGCAACCGTGTTACCGGGCGTAAAGCGTACGAAAGTGAACTTCACGCCCATCGCCGCCATCCAGTCATGCACCTCCGCCAGTGACCGGCCGGCGTACAACCGGGCCCAATATTCGTTCGCGTCTTCCCCCCAGGCAACGAAATCGCGATAGGCCAAGTCCGGCGAGTCTGCAATTCCCTGCGCTTTCTGTGCCGGGGTTCCCACGAGAAACAAACCGCCTTCGGAAGCCACGGCGTGTCCGCCGAATACGGAGGACTGATCCACCAGCAAGACGCGGGCCCCGTTGCGTGCCGCTTCGAGAGCCGTGCTCAACCCGCCGATCCCCGCGCCGACGACGATCAGATCCGGCGAAGCGGCTACACAGAGGCACACAAACACAGTGCTCGCGCCCAGGATTTTCAACAAGGACATACGCGTAGGTTACTACTCATGGCGCAAGGCCCGTAGCGGCTCGGAATGTCCAGCTAATACCTTTTCGCCGACGGGCATTTCCTGTATCATGCCCATGGGATGACGATTCGCGCCGCTCTTATCGCACTTTGCTGCGCCACTCTCACCGCGCAGGAAACTCCTGTCCCCGCCCCGGGAACGTTCCTGGTCGCCAAGCGCTCACTCGGCGATCCCAATTTTATTCAGACCGTCATCCTGATGATCCAGTACAGCAAAGACAGCGCGATGGGGCTGGTCATCAATGACCCCTCGGACATTCCCATGTCCAAGCTCTTTTCCGGGATCAAAGGCAACAAGGACAGCGCTGGGGTGCTTTACTTCGGCGGCCCTGTGCAACGAACCGGCGCGCAAGCCCTGATTCGCTCCAAGCCGAAGCCGGAAGAAGCGCGCCATGTCTTCGACGACATCTACATCAGCGGCAGCAGCACGCTGCTGGAAAGCATGATTGAGGCGGGGGCGAAGTCCGATACCTTCCGCGTCTACCTTGGATATTCGGGTTGGGGCCCCGGACAACTCGACCGCGAGATTGAGGCCGGCGCGTGGCATGTTGTCAAAGGCGACGCCGCCTCTGTCTTCGACCCGAACCCTGCCTCGGTGTGGGAACGTATGATCCGCCGATCCCGGATTCGATACGCACAAGTCTTTTTACGATAATTGACCCACGCCGGCCGCTTCGGGGCAATCCGCTAGAATCGATGTTTATGTCCTCAGCCGAGGCCGCGCGGCGGCTCCGTAACGTTTTGCTCGCCTCCTGGTACGGCTGGTTTCTCGTTCCCTTGCTGCTCGCCTCGCTGGCCCGTCCCTTCGGTCTCTGGGATTACTTCACGGCCCCTGGCCTGTTCCACAAAGGCCGACCGATTGAATGGGGAACGCTCTTTGGCAACGCCCTGCACAACCTGTTCACCGGCCAGTACGTCATTCGGCCCACGGCCGTGTTTCTCTACGACCTACAGACTCTTATCTTCGGTGGTGAATTCTGGCTCTGGTATTTGCTCAAGTGGACGGCGTTCGGCGCCGCGGTGTGGATGGTGGCCCGCCTGCTCGAAGAGTTCGGCTGCGGTTGGCCCGCCCGCGCCGCCGCGGTGTCGTTGCTGCTGTTCCACCCCGCCCGGTTCACCCTCATGCTGCACGCCCCGGATGGTTGGGTGGCGCTCGGCATGGTCTCGCAACTTTGCCTGCTCGCCGCCGACAGGTTCGACGTATCCAAGCTCAGCCGCGCCCGGCTCGCCGGCTGGTTCGCTCTCGCCGTCTTCACAATCGGAGCCAAAGAGGCGGCCTGGGTGTTTCAGGCGGCGCTGGTTCTGTTCGCGGCATGGAACAACCACCGTGCCTGGATACGCCTGCTTCCACACTCGTTGCTGGCCGCGACGTGGATCGTTATTCTCAGCGCCGGTGCGGAGCGGGCGAAAGGTTTCACCGCAAGCGCATGGCTCACGCGCCTCATCGAGCAGAGCAATCTCCTCATTCCCGCGTCGCCGCTGCATACCCTTTCCATTGTTTTCCCGGCGTTGGCCGCGGCTTCCCTCTATTTCCTCTGGCGCAAGCGGCACACTCTCGAAGCTCGCCTGGCGCTGTTTTGCTGGCTGACGGCGTTTGCATTGATTTCCTTTGTTGTCATACCGCCACTAGTCGCTCTTCGATATCTCATTCCGCCCATGTTCCTGCTCGCGATTGCACTCGGCCTTGCGTTGCACTGGCTGCCGCGCTTTCGCTCCGCGGCCGCCGGCGTCCTGATCGTGGCCTATCCACTGTTCACTATGGGCAACATCTACCGCCAGGAACTTGCCTACCAGCACCAATTCTTCGAGATCTCGACAGCCCTACAGAAAATGGATACGAAAGCCCGCGCCGGATACGCTCTCGTTCTCACCGGGCTCCCCGGCGACTTCCAGGGCGAGGCCTTCCACACCATCTATCGCTATTTTTTCCAGTACGGCCCGAAGTGGTACGGACTCGATACCCCGCGTGCCGCCATCGTGGTGAATGACGCGGGTTGGCCCGAGCAGCGCTTCACGCTCCTCAGCCTGTTCGATCCATCGCGCCTTGAACGGGAAGGCAAGTTCGATGTGCGGCGCTTGGAGGCTGCCTACGCCATGGTCCCTGGCGACTTCGGAGCGCTGGGAAGGCTTGCCACTTTGTATTACGGGCTCGATCGCCTGCTGGGACGGCCCGCCGCCTACGTCTACGACAATGGAGGCCCCGAAATCCGCGCCACGCCGCACTTCTATCTCTATGTCGCCCGCGGCGCCGCGGATCCACAACAAGGAACCTGGCAACTGCACGAACTGCCCGCCGGGCGCAGGCCTGGAGCCTTCTGAGGCCGTGGAATTGAGGGCGCTATTGCATTCCGAACTTCCGGCCACTTCTCCCGGCGGACAATAGAGCCGCCGCAACGGTCTGCGCACGGCAACGAGCCACTTGGCGCGGAGCCGGCCCGTCGAATCCGGTATGATCGCAGAATGCCGATTCGCCGCCGCGACTTCACGCGCGCTCTAGCCGCTGCTCCGCTCTCTCTTTGCGCTGCTTCCAAACCATGGGAGTGGCGCTATTACGCGGGCGATGTCGACTCCTCACGCTACGCTCCGCTCGATCGGATTCACACGGGCAATGTCTCCCAACTGCAACTAGCCTGGCAGGTGGAAACGCTGCCTCCCCGCACGCGGCCCGCGGGGATGATTCAATCCAACCCCATCGTCGTGAACGGCATCCTCTACGCGCCTGGCTACGATCTCCACATTTACGCGATGGAGGCGCACACGGGGAAAGTCCTCTGGAGGAATCAGGGACTCACCGAGCGCCGTAGCGGCGCGGCCGGAGTCTCGCGCGGCGTCATGTACTGGAAAAGCGGCGCCACGGAGCGCATCTTCGCACCCGTGCGCGAGCATATCCTCGCCATCGATGCCAAAACCGGCGAGCTTGCCAAAGATTTCGGCGAAGGCGGCGGCATCGCATTGCGCCGGCATTTGGATCGTGAACTCGATCCATCCATACGCCTGGAAGTCACCACGCCGGGAGTGATCTTCGAGGACATGATCATCACCGGCTTCCGTCCCGGCGAAGGCCCAAAACCGGAAGCGCCCGGACACATTCTTGCCTTCGATTGCCGCACCGGCAAACGCCGCTGGATCTTCCACACCATCCCGCATCCCGGCGAGTTTGGCTACGATACCTGGCCGCGCGACGCATGGAAGAGATCCGGCGGCGCCAATTGCTGGGGCGGCCTCAGCCTGGACCGCGCGCGCAAACGCGTCTATGCCGCCACCGGCTCGCCCACGTTCGATTTCTGGGGCGGCGACCGCAAGGGTATGAACCTGTTCGGAAACTGCGTGCTCTGCCTCGATGCCCGAACGGGTAAGCGCATTTGGCATTACCAGACGGTGCACCACGATTTGTTCGACTACGATCTTCCCTGCGCGCCGAATCTGGTCACGGTCCGACACAACGGCCGCATGGTGGATGCCGTCGCACAGGTCAGCAAGCAGGGCTGGGTGTTCCTGCTAGACCGCGACACCGGCAAGCCCCTCTACCCCATCGCCGAACGCGAGGCGCCGAAATCCACGGTCCCGGATGAAGAGTCCTGGCCCACGCAACCTTTCGTGACCAAGCCGCCACCCTTCTCGCGGCAGTCGATGACCGCGCGCGATATCGCGAAAATCTCGCCTGCCTCGCACGAGTACCTCGCCGCCGAGCGCCTCAAGGACGTGGAATTGGCCCCCATCTACACGCCGCCGCGGCTCGATAAGGAGATCATGTTCTTTCCCGGCTTCCACGGTGGCGCCAACTGGGGCGGCGCCAGTTGGGTACAGGACACTGGCATCCTGTTTGTGAATCACAACGAAATCCCTTGGAGCCTCAAGCTCGTCAAAGCCCCCGATGGCGCGGGCTACCCCTACGAGCACACCGGATATCTGCGTCCGGAGGACAAGGAGGGCTATCCGCCCATCGCACCGCCCTGGGGCCGCATTTCCGCCATCGATCTCCATCGCGCCGAGATCCTCTGGCAGGTTCCCGTTGGCGAGTACAAGGAACTCACCGCGAAAGGCATTCCTCCCACGGGCAGCTACAACCGTGGAGGCAACATCGCCACCAAAGGCGGTCTGCTCTTCTCCGCCACCGCGCTCGACAACATGCTGCGAGCCTACGACCAGCGCAACGGGCGCGTGCTCTGGCAGCACGAACTGGCAGGAGGCGGCTTCGCCACTCCCGCCACCTACGAAGCGGACGGACGGCAGTTCGTGGTCATCGCCACGAGTCCGCGCGAGACCACCAACGGAAAGGGACCACGCGCCGGCTTCACGGCCTTTGCCCTCCCGCGATAGCGGGTGCGCTGCTAATATTCCACCCTGCCCCGATACAGCAAATCCTTCACGCGGAAAGTAGCCTGGCGATAGGGGGCGCTGGCGCCCGGCACATACAATTCGAAGTCCAGATCTTTCACCACGCCGTTCGGCCGTGGGAAGACGAGCCGCAGCACTGGGTCGGCGCCCGCCGGTGGGAAATACCCCGTCATCTTGTATTTCTTGCCCCCGGCTTTAAGCTGCGACTCCTCCTCCATGCGCCTGGTTTCCTCGCCCGACGCAAGCGCCTTCGGATCCGGATCCCGAATCGCCAACACAATCGACTTACCGGGATTCTCCTCCAGATACGCCAGGTACTCATTGCGAGCCCCCAGATCCTGCACCTGGTTCGGCGCCTGCTTGCTCGAATAACGCCGGATGGCTTCCTCCTCGGCTTCCCGCATCGGCTTGGCAGTGGCCAGATACACGCCAATCCGGCCAGCGTTCCCGAATTGCGTCATCTGCGCCCAAGGGGAATTTGTGAACATCTCCAGCAGATCTTCATCGCTCCATTCCCGGGGCGTCTTGGATTCCCAGAAGGGCGCCGCCCACAGCATCGCCAGCAGAAGGATGAGGTGCATCGTAGGTCCAGATTCGATTATATTGGCGTTTGCATTATGGGAGAAACAAAGTATCGCGGACGGCGCGCCGTTTCGCTCGAAAATGACCACGTACGCGTCACCATGCTGGTGGAAGGTGGCCACCTGGCGGAACTGCTGCACAAGCCGACTGGAGTGAACCCTCTCTGGACTCCGCAGTGGCCATCTATCGAGCCCTCCGCGTTCGATCCGCGACAGCATGGCTCAACCTATGGAACACACGGCGAAAGCAAGCTGCTTGCTGGGGTCATGGGCCACAACCTCTGCATGGACATCTTCGGTGGAACATCGGAGGACGAGGCGCGAGCCGGGCTCACCCCCCACGGCGAAGGTTCGGTTGTCCCCTACACCATTCGCGTCGAGGACGATGAGCTGATCGCAACGGCCGAGTTTCCACAAGCGCAACTGGCTTTCGAACGGCGCATCCGCCTGCATGGACACGTGGCTGCGATTCGCGAAACGGTCACCAATCTGCTCGCCACCGATAAACCCACCGCCTGGACGCAGCACGTCTCCCTCAGCGCTCCCTTCGTGGCCCGCGGAGAAACGCAATTCCGCATGCCTGCCACCCGGTCGAAAGTCTACGAAGCCGATTTCGCCGGCGAATTCGGCGTCTACCAGCCCGCCGCCGAATTCGATTGGCCGAATGTTCCCCTGAAATCCGGCGGCACAATGGACATGCGCACCTATCCGAAGGCGGAGCGCAGCGGCGGATTCACCGCCCATCTGATGGACCCGTCTCGCCGGCAAGCATGGTTTCTCGCATGGGCCCCTGCCTCGCAAGTGCTCTGCGGTTATGTTTGGCAGCGTAGCGATTTCCCCTGGCTCGGCATGTGGGAGGAAAATTGCAGCCGCGGCATTGCTCCGTGGAACGGCCGCGAAATCACGCGCGGCATGGAGTTCGGCGTCTCTCCCATGCCGGAAACCCGCCGCCAGATGATCGAACGCGGCCGCATGTTCGGCGAACCCTGTTTCCGTTGGATTCCGGCCAAATCCTCCGTCACCGTCGAGTACTGCGCCTTCATCGCTACCGCCGGCGCAATCCCCGAAGAGGCATCCTGGAGCGGTGGCGACGGCCTGGTGCTACGATGAGAAAACCGTTATGAATCGCCGCGATTTGATCCGTATCACCGCGTCCGTGGCGGGAGCCCTGCCTGCGCTTTCGCAGACTGCCGTCTGGAAGCCAGCGGTCTTCGATGCCCACCAAAACGAAACGGTCGTTGTGCTCACGGAACTCATCATCCCGGCCACCGATACCCCGGGCGCCAAGGCCGCGCTGGTGAACCGCTACATCGATCTGCTGCTCGCCGACGGTCCTCCTACCGAGCGGGCCCGCTTTCTCGAAGGGCTCGCCTTCCTCGACGGCCACTGCATCCGGCAGCACAAGAAGCCATTCCTGAAATGCACCGCTGCCCAACAGACCGCCATCCTCGAAACCTTCGACCGTGGCGGCGATCCATCCGTCGAGCCCGGCCACCGCTTCTTCCGCATGGCCAAACAACTCACCAGCCGCATCTACTACGCCACGCAGATTGGATTTCGCGAGTTGAACAAAGGCGGCCGCGTTCCCTCCAGCTACGGTTGCTCCCACCCGGAACATAAAAACGGATGAAGGGCTATCCGGATTCGGTCCGGTTTCTCTACTCACTCGGCAACGAAATCAAGGCGGTGAAGTTCGGTCTGGAAACCATCCGCCTCGTGCTCCAGCGCATGGGGCATCCCGAGCGGCATGCGAAGTTCATCCACGTTGCCGGCACCAATGGCAAGGGATCCACCTGCGCGATGATGGAAAGCGCCCTCCGTGCGGCCGGCGTTCGTGCCGGGCTGTACACGTCGCCCCACCTCATCGAGCCTACGGAGAGAATTCGCATCGATGGCCGCCAGGTGAGCGCCGAAGACTTCGCGCGCGCCTTTCACATCGTGCACGAAACATCCGAGTCCATGCTCGCCGAAGGCGCCATCGCGCACCATCCCACGTACTTTGAAACCGTGACCGCGATGGGGTTCCATTTGTTTCGCGAGCGCGGCGTGGAATGGGTCGTCCTCGAAACAGGATTGGGAGGCAGGCTCGACGCCACCAACGTCGTGACGCCGGAAATCTGCGTCATCACTCCCATCGATTACGACCATGAGAATTTCCTCGGCAAGACCATCGAAGCCATTGCCGGTGAAAAGGCCGGCATCCTGAAGCCGGGGGTTCCCGCCGTCATCGCCCCGCAACGCCCGGATGCCGAGGCCGTACTGCTGCGCCGCGCCGAAGAGCTCGGCTGTGAAGTGCTCCGCGCGGCCGATGTCCCGTTCGACGTGAGCAGTCACCGCGACGGCATTCAGGTTGCCATCGAGGATCGTCTCTTCGATTGCCCCCTGCCCGGAGCGCATCAGGCACAAAACGTCGTCACCGCCGTCCTGGCACTCCGAAAGCTTGCCATCCCGGAACCTGCCATCCGCGCCGGAATCGCCCAGACCCGCTGGCCCGGCCGCCTCGAGCGCGTGGCCGAACACCCCGATATCATTCTCGATGGCGCCCACAATCCGGCGGGTGTGCGTGTTCTCGCCGCGCACCTGCGTGAGCACTATGCCGATCGCAAAGTGTGGCTCATCTACGGCACCATGCGCGACAAGAGCATTGCCGAAATCGCCGACGTGCTCTTCCCGCTGGCCCAGGAGCTGATCCTCACAGCCCCCGATTCGCCGCGCTCGCTCGACCCAGCGAGTCTGCTCAAGATCTGCGGCCACCCTCGCGCTCGTGCCGTACCCCGCCTCGCCGATGCCCTTGCCATCGCACGCGCCGAGGCCAGTTCCGCCGATGCCGTCTTCATCAGCGGTTCGCTGTTTCTGGTGGGAGAAGCCCGCTCTCTCCTCGTACAATAGAAATCTGCATGCTGAGTTGGATGCGAACCATTTTCTTCACCGGTCCGCTGGTGGTGTTGTTGACCATCTTCTGGGGGACACTCGATCTGATCGCCAGTTTCATCGATTCCACCGGCGATCTGCAACACTCGATCGCCCAACGCTGGTCCCGCGCTTTGTTGTTCGTCGGCGGCGTTCGCGTGCAACTCCTGGGCATCGAAAAAATCGTTCGCAACGGCAGTTACGTGTTCGCTTCCAACCACCTCAGCTTCTCCGATACGCCCGTGATGATCGCAAACATTCCCTGCCAGTTCCGTTTCTTGGCCAAGCACGGGTTGTTCAAGATTCCCTTCATCGGATTCCACCTCCGCCGGGGCGGCCACATCCCCGTGCCGCGTGAGGACGCCCGCGCCGCCATTCGCGCCATCAACGAAGCCGGCCGCATCGTGCGCGAGCGCGCCATCAGCGTGCTGCTGTTTCCGGAAGGCGGCCGCACCGACGGCGAGTTGCGGCCATTCAAGGAAGGCGCCGCGCTCATCGCCATCGCGGCCGGAGTCCCCATTGTGCCCGTCGCCCTCACCGGCACGCGCGAGATCATGCCCATGGGCTCGCTGCGCATGGTTCCCGGCCGCGTCTATGTCGCCATCGGCGACCCCATCCCCACACAAGGCCTCACGGCGAGGGATCGTTCCAAGCTCACACAGCAGGTCCGCGATCAGATTGAAACCATGCTCGCCGGCCTCCCCAAAACCGCCGCCTGAGCATCGTACACTGTTCTAATATGAATTTCGTCCTTCTGGCATTGCTCGGTTCGTGTGTCTGGGCGCAGGATGCCCCCAAGCCCACCATGACGATCGAGGAATACAACCCCAAATCGTTGCTGGTGGTGCCGGAACACAAGACGCCCCGCGCCAAGTTCCCCGTCATCGACATCCACAACCATCAGAATCGCGCCGCCGGCGAGCAACTCGATCAGTTGGTGAAGGACATGGACGACATCAACCTGGCTGTCATGGTCAACCTCAGCGGCGGCTACGGAGAGAGGCTGGCCAAGAACGTTCAGGTCCAGAAGGGCAAATACCCGAAGCGCTTCGCCATTTTCGCCAATATCGACTTCACCAATATCGATGACCCCGGCTACCCGCAACGCGCCGCCGCGCAGCTCGAACAGGATGTCAAGAACGGCGCGCAGGGCCTGAAGATCTTCAAGAATTTCGGAATGGATCTCAAGGACACCAAGGGGAACCGCATCCACGTCGATGACCCGCGCTTCGATCTCGTCTTCCAAATGGCCGGCAAGCACAAACTGCCGGTGCTCATCCACACCGCCGAACCCTTCGGACTGTTCCTCCCGATGGACAAGACCAATGAGCGCTGGCTCGAACTGAAACTGTTTCCGCAGCGCGGCCGTCTCCGTGACAACTACCCTCCGTGGGAGGAGCTGATGGCCGAACAGCACCGCCTCTTCGCGAGGCATCCGAAGACGAATTTCATCAATGCTCACTTGGGCTGGATGGGCAACGACCTCACACGCCTCGGCCAGTTATTCGACAAGTTGCCGAACATGTACAGCGAAATCGGCGCCGTGATCGAGGAACTCGGCCGCCAGCCCCGCTTCGCACGCCAGTTCCTCATCAAGTATCAGGACCGCGTTCTCTTCGGAAAAGATACTTGGCGCAAGGCAGAGTACGGCACCTATTTCCGCACCCTCGAAACGGCCGACGAGTATTTCGACCACGACCGTAAATACCACGGCATCTGGAAAATGTACGGCCTCGAACTCCCCGATGCAGTTCTCCAGAAGATCTACTACAAGAACGCCTTGAAACTGGTTCCGGGCATCGACGCCTCTCTGTTCCGCTAGTTCTACAATGAAGGTGTGGAAGTAGTTTGGATCATCCTGGCGGTAGTCCTGGTTCTCCTGCTCAATCGCGGTGGCGGCGGCTGAGCGCCACGAGGGCCCGGTTCGGGCTCATGCAGCTAACGGGAGGCTACCGCCCCACGGGCAAATCCGCCGGTTCCACCGGGAGCGGCGATTTGCGGGTGATTTTCTTCGCGTCGATCCCCTTCACAACCCCTTTTTTCTCATCGATCCATACAATCGCGCCAGTCGGGCACCGCTGAATAGGGGCCTGACTCGCCAGGGCATTCTTCGAATAATCGACCACAGCCAGGTTATTCACAATCTGAATCAACCCACCGGGAGCATCGGCGGCGCAGCGTCCGCACGCCGTGCATGCCACTTCGCACTCGCTCTCCGCCATGTCCCCGTGCAGCAGATTCTTGCACGCCACCCACAACCGGTGACTGACCACATGAATCGAGAACAACCCCTTCGGACAAACCTCCACGCAATCCCCACAGGCGGTGCATTTGGCTTCATCCACCACCGGCAAGCCATGCTCATCCATGTGAATGGCGTCGAAATCGCACACCCGCTCGCAATCGGCCAACCCCAGGCACCCCCAGGAGCACCCCTTTCCGCCGCCCCCAATCAAGGCCGCGGCCCGGCATGAGCCCAATCCGGCATAACGCGCGTGATTCCGCGCCACGTTCGATCCGCCCGCGCATGCCAGTCGCGCCACCCGCTTTTCTTCCGCGCCTGCGTTCACACCCAGGAACGACGCAATCAGCACAATATTCGACGGCGCGCTCACCGTACACTTGCCTGGTGCAGCTTCTCCTTTCACGACCTTCTCGGCGAACGCCCGGCAACCGGCAGACCCGCAAGCCCCGCAATTAGCCCCGGGCAGCATGCCCTCCACCTCGTCGATCCGTGGATCCTCATACACGTACAGTTTCTTGTTGGCAACGGCCAATACCGCGGCCAGCAGGGAACCGATCGCGGCCATCATCCCGCCGGCCAGTAGAAAATCAGACATACCGTTCACTCCCGGCAATGGGGCATTTCACCCGGCATCCCCCTAGCCCAAACGCTAAGTGATTGGCTTTCCAAGGTTTCATTCGGAATGAAAACATAACCCCTATGTATCAAAGCACGTTCCATGCCAATCTGGAAGCAGGAATGTGGCGTAAAACTCTTCTCGGATTGGCACTGCTCGGCGCGCTGGCGGCCCTCCGCTTCCTCCCTCGTTCGAATCCTCCCACCCCACAGGACGCCTCCATCAAAATCCAGCGGCCGCTCATGGGGACCGTCTGGGGCATCGAAGTCGTCCATCACGGAAACGCCGCGGCCGCCCAACAGGCCATCGACGCCGCCTTCACCGAACTCGAACGCATTGACCGCCTCATGAGCGAGTGGAAGCCCGATTCCCCCATCTCCCTAGTCAACCAGAATGCGGGCAAAGGCCCCGTCGAAGTCCCCGAGGAACTGCGCGCGATGCTCCAGCGTTCCATCCGCTATTCCGAAATCAGCCACGGCGCCTTCGATATCACCTGGCGCGGCATGGGCGGAATCTGGCACTTCGATGACACCTTCACCGTCCCCACCAAACAGGAGGTCGCAAAGGCGCGCCGCAATGTCGACTACCGAGCCATCCAGATCGAGGGCAACCGTGTCTTCCTGCCGCGCCCGGAAATGAGCATCGGCCTGGGCGGCATCGCCAAAGGCTACGCCGTTGACCGCGCGGCTCACGTCCTCGATCGGGCCGGCTTCCACGATTACCTCGTCGATGGCGGCGGCGACATCCGTGTTTCCGGGCACAAGCAGGGCCACCCCTGGAATCTCGGCATCCAGCATCCCCGGGAACCCCGCGGCACATTGCTCGGCCGTGTCCGCCTCACGAAAGGTGTGCTCGCCACTTCCGGCGACTATGAACGCTTCCGCATCGTCGACGGAGTCCGCTACCACCACATCATCGACGTCCGCACGGGCTACCCCGCCATGGCCTGCCAGTCCGTCAGCATTCTCGCTCCGGAAGCGGAAAAAGCCGTCGTGCTCGCCAAGGTGGTTTTCATCCTCGGCCCCGAACAAGGCATCCCCATCGCCCGTGCCGAAGGCGCGGAAGCCCTCGCCATCGATGCCGCCGGCAAGCGCCACGCCACCGAAGGCTTCCGGAAAGTCCTCGAAGAATAGGCTCTACAGATACCGCAAGTAGATGTAGGCATGGCTGATGGCGATCGACATCAGCATCAGCAGAAAACTCGACTTCATGAACTGCATGAACCGGACGGGCTGCCCGGCACGCTCCGCAATCCCCGCCACCACCAGATTCGCCGACGCCCCGATCAGCGTCCCGTTTCCGCCCAAACAAGCGCCCAACGACAACGCCCACCACAGCGGCATCAGCGCCTGTTCCCCGCCGAACGCCGGCGCCATCGACTTGATCATCGGAATCATCGTCGCCACGAACGGTATGTTGTCGATGAACGCCGAAAGAATCGCCGATCCCCACAAGATCGCAATCGCCGTCACCTGGAAGTCGCCGCCCGTCGCATTCAACAACTGTTGCGCCATCCACTGAATCACGCCCGCCGATTCCAGACCGTGCACCAGTATGAACAGCCCCAGGAAGAACATAAGCGTCACCCACTCCGCTTCGCCGAACGAGTGATGCACGTTGTGCGATTGCTCCTCCGCCGGGCGGTGGAAGTTGTCCAGCAGCAGCAGCAATGCCGCGCCAAACATGGCAATCGTCGCCGGCTCGATGTGCGCCGAATGCGCCATCACGAATCCGCCAATCACGCAGAACAGCACAAACAGCGCCTGCTTCAGCAATCGCGGATCCTTGATGGCTTCCCGTTCATGAAAGCTCATGACCCGTTGCCGCGCCTTCTCCGATGTAACCAGTTCCTTCCCCCAGACGAAGTGGAAGATCACTACCGTGAACAACAGAATCACTCCCACCACCGGCGCCAGATGAATCACGAAATCATTGAACGGGATGCCCACCGCCGAGCCGATCATGATGTTCGGCGGGTCGCCAATCAGTGTCGCCGTCCCCCCGATATTCGAGCACAGGATTTCCGCCAGCAGGTAAGGATACGGCGGAACCTTCAGTTCTTCCGTAATCAGCAACGTCACGGGCACGATCAACAGCACCGTGGTTACGTTGTCCAGCAGAGCGGAAAACACAGCCGTCACCAAGCTCAGCATGATCATCACGCCTACCGGTTGGGCGTTCACCTTCTTCGCCGACCAGATGGCCACGTATTGAAACACGCCGCTCTTGCCGGTGATGGCGACAATCACCATCATCCCCAACAGCAGCCCGATGGTGTTGAAATCGACACCGCGAATTGCGGCTTCCTGTGTCAGCACTCCGCACAAGATCATCAGTCCCGCGCCTAGAAGAGCGAGAATCGCCCGGTTGATTTTCTCGGAAATTACCAGCGCGTAAACCGCGATGAAAACAAGTGAGGCGATCCAGGCGGCGCTCCAGCCAAATATCGCCTGACCGGCGGGGGAATGATTCATTTCAGATAGTTGCTCGACCTTCGCAAAAGCCCACACAGGCCGGGGCGGCGCCCAGCATGTTCAGAAACTCCTGTGCCGCGGGCAGAACCCGGCGCGTTGTGCGGGCGAGTTTCTTATTATAGAAGCGCTGCAAGTCAGGATTCTACCGCAGCGCGTTGAGGATCTCCCAGGGCGAAACGATGCCAACCAGGCGTTTCGTCTTCTTCTCCACCACTGGAATGTCTCCGTCATGTTGATAGAAAAGCAACATGGCTTCTTTTACCGGGGTATCGGGATGAATCGGCGCCACGGGCATATCGAGAAATTCGCCCACGGGCCTTGCACCGGCCTCCGCCAGTTTCTCCCGCAAGATGTCCTGTGCGTCGGAAACGAACGAGAGGTCCGTGAGGGAACTCATCCCCAGCATCGTGGCCTTCGGCAGCAGCGTCTTCCATACATCGTGCAAATCGAAGATGCCCCGATAGACCCCATTCTCGTCCACCACGGGCAGGACCCGCACCTTTCGTTCCAGCATCAGATTCAAAGCGCCGCCAAACGTCTCCGTCACCGGAACCGTCACGGGCTTGGGATTCATGATCGTGCTGACAGTCATTGCTATCGTTATTCAACCGCCCAGCACCTCGTAGTCGCCGGCGCCAGCGATATCCTCCAGTTTACTTCCCTGACAGTCCACATGCTGCGGTATCGTCATTCGCAAGCATACCTGACAGTCTTCATCGGCGCCGCGTTCCTGGGCGCCGAAGGTCGGGGCTATGAAGCTTTTCCCTGAACCATGAGAATCGGTCATGGAAACATCTCCTTTTCGCTGGGTTCAGTATAGACCGGAACTCCAACCAACCCCAAGAAAAATCGCGCTTACAGAAAGCGAAAATACAGATACAGATGTGACAGGGCGATCGACAACAGCATCAGCAGAAAACACGCCCTCATGTATGGCACGAAGCGAATCGGATGCCCCGCGCGTTCCGACAATCCCGCCACCACCAGATTCGCCGAAGCGCCGATCAGCGTTCCATTCCCGCCCAAACACGCGCCCAGCGACAGCGCCCACCACAAGGGCAGCAGCGCCTGGTCTCCGCCGAACGCCGGCCCCATCGACTTGATCATCGGAATCATCGTCGCCACAAACGGTATGTTGTCGATGAATGCCGAAAGAATGGCCGACGACCACAGTATCGCCACCGCCGTGACTTTGAAATCGCCGCGCGTCGCAGCCAGCAGTTTCTGTGCCATCCACCGGATGACACCAGTCGACTCCAACCCATGCACGAGAATAAAGAGCCCGACGAAGAAAATCAGCGTCACCCATTCCGCTTCGGCGAACGCGCCATGGACGTTTTTACTCTGATGCTCCGCATCCAGCCGGATATTGTCCAGCAGCAACAGCAGCGCCGAGCCGAAGATGGCGATGGTCGCCGGTTGAATGTGCAGGGAATGCGCCAGCACGAACCCCAGGATCACCAGCGCGATCACCGTCAGCGCCTGCCGTAACAACCGCGTGTCTTTGATCGCCTCCCGTTCGTTGAAACGCATCACCCGCTGCCGCGCCTGTTCCGTGGTTACGAGATGCTTTCGCCAGACGAAAGCGAAGATGGCCACCGTGAACGCCTCCACTACCGCCACCACGGGAGCCAGGTTCGCCACAAATTGGTTGAACGTCAGCCCCACCGCCGATCCAATCATGATATTTGGCGGATCGCCGATCAGCGTCGCCGTCCCGCCGATATTCGAACTGAGAATCTCCGCCACCAGAAACGGAAACGGAGCCACCTTTAATTCTTCTGTAATTAATAATGTCACCGGAACAATTAACAATACCGTGGTAACATTGTCCAGAAACGCCGAAAACACCGCCGTCACCAGCGAAAGCATGATCAGCACGCCCATCGGGCGCGCATTCACCTTCTTTGCCGACCAGATGGCGACATACTGAAACACGCCGCTCTTGCCGGTGATGTTGACGATGACCATCATCCCCAGCAGCAGCCCGATCGTGTTGAAATCCACCCCGCGCAGCGCCGCTTCCTGCGTCAGCACGCCGCTCAGGATGAGCAACCCCGCGCCTAGGAGCGCAAGAATCGCCCGGTTGATTCTCTCGGAAATGACGAGTGCGTAAACAGCGACAAAAACGAGGGTGGCAACCCATGGCGCACTGAGGCCAAGGATCGCCTGCGATGAGTGTGGTTCCATATAGGCGCGTCAGCGAGACGCGATCGTCTCCAACGGTACGCTGTGTCTCAGCCTCCTAGCGATTCATACTCTCCAATGCCGGCTTCGTCTTCCAGTTTCGTGCCGTGGCAGTCGACATGCTGCGGAATCGTGAGCCGCATGCAGACCTGGCAGTCTTCGATCTCGCAGCTCTCTGCATCGTGCTCTGCATCGTGCGGCAAGTTCAACTTCGGAACGGTATCGGTGGTCATTGCATTCTACCTTCCTTCCATGAACAAAAAAGGGGCGGCAAGCCGGCAGTCTCTCTCCAAAGACATGATGAGTTTTCTCCTCTATCCCAACTTCGCCGCCCGAGCCAAAATCTCCGGCGTGGCCGATGTATCTCCAGGCCTCGGCTTACCTGGATGGATGCACTTGGCGGGGCATCCCTCGGCCGCCTTTACCAATTCCGCGTACGTGCCCGCCTTGGCATCGGCGATATACGCCTGCTTGTTTGCATCGTATTGAAAGACGAGCTTGTTGATTTTCATGCAATCGTTGCAACTGGTGCAGAGGTACGAATCGATGTACGGGTCTTCGGAAACTTCCTCCTCCGCTTCCGGAGCCACCACCGCGGCCGCGGCCTGTTCCTCGGGAGCTTTCGGCGCAACGGGCGCAGCCGCTGCCGGAACCACCGGAACCGGCAGCGGTGGCAACAGGATCCCGCGCAACGATCCGGCGGGCAACGGCTGTGAACTCATCAACACCGACACCATCTTCTGGATGGTTTCGATCCTGACCCGCTCCACCAGCGCCGCTTCCTCCGCGGACGAAGATGTTCCCCATTCCTCGCGCAATTGCGCTGTGGCCGATTCGACATAGGAGTTGCGTATCCCAGCCAGTTCCTCCAACAACCGCCACGCGAGCATCCGGTCCCGGCACGCATCCGCAAGATCCCGTGTCAGCGCCAGACGCATCGCCGAACCATCCTCGCCCGTCAGCGCCAGAAAAGGCACCGCCAGCGGCGGTTCGCTGCCGTATTGCGCCAGGTACTCCCCAAACTCCATTTGCTCCTCTTCCCACGCTCCTTGCGGAATCAGCCGGAAATGCTCGCGCCACGCTGCACTGTGGAGAGCGGCCAGGGCCCCCGTGGCTGATTCCCCCCCAACCGGAGCCAGAAGCGAGAACCGCTCCTTCCACGTCGTCCCCGCGCCTGGGTTGTAGAAGACATGCGGAAAGGTACGCGAGGCAAACAAATGCCGCCCCATCGGCGCGCCCGCCGTATTCAGAAACACCACCGCCGGCCGCGCCTGCACCGCAATCACCGGCAGCGCCGCCGCGGCATGTTCCCATTGATCGAGCGAACTTTGCAAGACACAGACCTCGCGAAACCCCAGGCATTGATAGCCGAAATCGAAGCTCGCGAAATCCTCCTCGGCGATCGCCAGGGCAATCACGGGACGACCCGACCGCATCAGCCGCGCCAGCGACGCCAAATGCGCACCCGAGGCCTGGCTTGCGTTCTCCAACGCGATCACCGGTGGCAATGCCAGTAGATCTTCCGCCTTCGCCGAACGCCAAGTCACCCGGTTCAACTGTTCCTCGTGTGCCGTAGCGTCCTCATGCCGATCGCACTCCAGGTGCGCAATTCGCAGCGCCCGTTGCACCGCGCTCATGTTCCCCAAGAGCATCTCGTCGAACTCGATCGCCGCCGCGAAGGGATCCTTCCCAACCGCCGCCACCACATGAAACGGAGCCCCGTCCCGCGCCGCATCCAGGTAATCCCCTAACGTCTTGCGCGCCCATTCGATCTTCGCCCGCCGCTCCGCCGCCATCCCCTTTGGCCGCTTCGGACGCCGCAATGCCCGCGCCAGCGCCGATGGATCGAGGAACTGATTCCCCTCCGTCCCGAGCGACGACGCCACCGATTCGCTGGTCACCGACTCCGCCGAATGGCTATCGTCCATGCGCAACAAATCGTCGAGTTTCGCCTTCTCCCGGCTCACCCGTGCGTCGAAGGCGTTGCGGGCCGCCGCCCGCGCCTCGCACAGCAGGCGTCCGCATGTCTCGGCCAGATTCGCTGCCCGCGCATCCGTCGTCGCCAAGGCTGCCGGAATCTGCCGGCACTCCTCGAGACCCTGACCGGTCAGGTGGAATGCGCGAAGCCGCTCGCGCCATCCCCCCGTTCTCGCCGCCGTGCTCTGTTCCGCTGTTACCGGCATGTGCGCTCCTACAAGGCGAACCGGTCCAGCACCCGATCGATGGCCGCCAGTTTCTCCGTGTTCGTCATCCCGATCCCCTGCGACGTCGCCTGATCGTAGCGCGCGCATTCATTGGACTTGTAGAACAGGCCGATCACGAACGCCTCGTCGTCGCTGGCCAGCTTGCGCGCCTCTTCCAGATTGGAAGGATCGTGTGTCACCTTGCGCGGGAACAGCTTCATCGCCGCTTCATCGGCATGGATCCCATCCGCATGTGTCATCACCACCACACGCGCCGGATCCGACTGCGCCGGAGCGAAAACATGCGACGTGTAGTGTGGGCAGCGTTGGAATACGCGCACAAACGACAATCCGCGGTGCGCATGCGCCGCCTTGATCGTCGCGTAGAGGTGCGGTGGATGCCAGTCAATCGTCTGCGCCACAAAGCTCGCGTTGTCGATCCCCAACGTCACGGAAATCGGATTCAAGGAAGGCAGCACGGACCCCTTCGGGTGCGTGTTGGACCGCTCTCCCGGCCGCGTTGTCGGCGACGTCTGCATCTTCGTCAATCCGTAGATATTGTTGTCGAGCAGCAGCACGGTGAGATCCATGTTGTAGCGGATCGCGTGAATCCAATGCGCCGTCCCGATCGCACAGCAATCCCCATCCCCAGTCACTACGAAGATATCCAGATCCGGCCGCCGGCTCCGCACTCCGCAAGCCAGCGGAAACGCGCGCCCGTGCAGCCCATGAAATCCGTACGTCTTCATATAATGCGGAAACCGGCTCGAGCAGCCAATCCCCGATACTACCACCGTCTTTTCCGGTTGTAATTGCTCATCGCGCGCCAGCCTTTGCACCGCGCCGAGCACCGAATGGTCCCCGCAACCCGGACACCACCGCGGCTCCGCCCCCATGTAGTCTTCGAGCGAACACTCGCGCGGCGGGGCTTCCACTTCCCAATCTTTCCTGAGTCCCTGCATCCTCTTATGCCTCCTTCGCCGCTTCCAGCCTGCGCCGCAGTTCCAGCTCGATCATGCCCGGAGGCAGCGGGCTGCCCGGCACTCGAGACCAGCAATCGATGTCCATCAGAGTCCGCGCCCGCAGCAGCATCGCCAGTTGCGAATAGCGCCGCGACTCCTCGTTGATATATGGCTTGCCCGGGTCGTCGCTGTAATTAATCTCCACCGTCATCACCTTGCGGAAACGCGAGAAGATCCCCTTCAACCCAGGCTCAAAGGGCGAGAGGAACCGCAGATGCAAACTGCTCACGCGATGTCCCTCGGCGCGCAGCCGGTCCACAGCTTCCTCGATCGCCCCCAGAGTAGACCCCCAGCCAACCACCAACAAATCTCCTTCGGGATCGCCATGCACCGCCGGCGGCTTCAGCGTGCTTTGCAATACGGCCAGCTTGCGGCTCCGCATCTCCATCGACTGCTGGTTGATCGCCGATTCATACGCCACATGGCTCGCCCGGTCGTGCGCCAATCCCGTCACCACATGCTCTCCGCCGCGCTGGCCCGGGATCGGGCGCCGCGACAACCCCGTCTCCTCATCCCACGCAAATGGCGGAATCTCAGGATCCCAATCCGATTGATCCACCGGCGGGGCGAGCCACGCCTCGCTGCACTTGGGCCGTGGGAACGGCTGCTGTCCGGTCGCCAGATTCGCATCCGTGAGCACGATCACCGGACCCCGGAAATCCTCCGCCAGCTTTCGCGCCGTGATCATGAAATGGAAACATTCCTCAATGGTCGCCGGAGCGAGGATGATCTTCGGGCTGTCCCCCGGCGATGCGTACAACGCCGCCAGCAGATCGCCTTGCTCGATCTTCGTCGGCAAACCCGTCGACGGCCCGCCGCGCTGCACCACCACAATCACCAGCGGAACCTCGGCCATCACTGCCAGTCCGATGAACTCCGTTTTCAGCGCCAGCCCCGGGCCCGAGGTAATCGTCACCGCGGTCTTGCCCGCATACGAAGCTCCGATGGCGAATCCAATCGCCGCAATCTCGTCCTCCGCCTGGTGTACGAACCCGCCCACCTGATCGAAGGCCGATGCCAGGAAGTGCGATGCCGACGTTGCCGGCGTGATCGGGTACATGGAGCACACCTCCATACCCGCCGCCATCACGCCCAACCCGATCGCCTGGTTGCCGTTCATCACCACCATCGGTACGTCGCTTTTTTGCCCCGGAATGTGGAACCGCTCCGCCGTATGCTGCATCGCCCACCGATAGCCGTCCTCGAGCAGCAGCACGTTCTTGCGAATCACGCCTTCGCCTTTTTTCGCGAAGCGCTTCGCAATATCCCCCCGCACCATCTCCATGTCCAGGTCATACAGCGCGCACAGCAACCCCAACACCCACATGTTCTTTCCGCGCCGCGCATCGTCGGTGTGCTTCAAGCACTCCCGCTCAATGGGAATCTCCACCACGATGTAGCCAAGCCGGTGGAAATCCTTCACCGCTTCGGCATACTTCCGCCGGATATCTTCCACTGCATGCTCGGCCCACGATTGGTCGAGAAACACAATCGTCCCCGGCCGCAGCGCCTTCGTATCGATCCGGCTGTACAGCACCTGCTCATTGAAGGCCACCACGACATCGGCCGTGTCGCCGGCATTGCTCACCGGCTTTGAACCCAGCCGGATGCGGTATCCGCTTGCCCCTGCCCGCGACCGCGCCGGTGGCTCAATTTCCGCCGGGATGATCTCCACCGTCCAAATCCCGTTACCGCTCCGCGCGCATAACGAGGCGAACATCTGTCCGCAGGTCTGCGCCCCTTCGCCGGAATCGCTCACGATCTCGACGATATGCTGTTCGATCTGTCGTGGCGTCCGGCTTGCGGACACGGGTTCGTTTTCTGCAATAGTCGGCTGCATGGCCTCTCTGGGTGTCCCTCTTGAGGAAACTCAGGCTTGTTTGGAGCAACTGGAATGCCAATTCGTGCAACCCCTTGGTTTGCGGCGGACTTCCCTTGCGCCAACACACACAGTGCACTTCCTGCGTATCGTGTTCGGGTCATTTCACCCAATGGCCCGGCTGGTTTTCGCGCTATGGTTGGAATAATCTATCCTGCATGGCGCCACTGTCATCCACCATCACCCGCCGCCACGTTCTCGCGATGGCCGCCGCAGCCACGCCATCCGTTCCCTTCCAGCGCGGCGTCAATTACACCGCCGAATTTCCGGATGGCTATGCCTCCGAGCGTGCCCGCCAGATCCTCCGCTCCCTCCCGCAATACGGCATCAATGCCGTTGCCTTCGTCCCTTACGGCTTTGCCCCCAAGGGCGAACCCTCCGTCCGTTTCAGCGGCACCCGCACCATGGAACGCGACGACGCCATCGCCCAGCTCAGCGAAGTGGCCCGCGCCACCGGCCTCCAAGTCTTCCTCAAACCACAACTCTGGCTCCGTGGCGGCAGCACCACCGACATCGACTTCCCCAAGGAATCCGACCGCAAGCAGTGGTTCCAGCAATACCGCCTCTTCCTTGAACATTACGCTGCGCTGGCCACGCGCATCCGCGCCAGTCTATTCTCGGTGGGAGTCGAGTTCTCCCGCCTCGCCCGCTACGAAGCCGAATGGCGCAGCCTCATCCACTGTGCCCGCCAACTCTACCCCGGCAAGCTCACCTACTCGGCCAACTTCGGACCCGAATTCGAAACCGCGCGCTTCTGGGACGTCGTCGATTACATCGGACTCAACAACTACTACCCGCTACCCGACGACCTCTCCACCACCGCAACCGTGGCCCGCGTCGAAGCGGTCCACAAGAAATTCGGCAAACCGGTCATCTTCGCCGAAGCCGGATTCGCCAGCCTGGAAGCCCCGCATCGCCAACCTTGGGATGAAACCCCGCGCAAGCTATCGCCCGAAGATCAGGCTCGCTGCTACGAAGCCATCTTCCAAGGCTTCTACAATAAGCCCTGGTTCCAGGGAGTCTATTGGTGGAAGGTCGGCACCAACGGCTTCGGCGGCCCTTCCGACGGCTCCCACACCCCCTGGAACAAGCCGGCAATGAAGGTAGTGTCCCGCTGGTATCTGCGCGGCGGACGCTGAGCCGTTGTACCATCACCTCATGCGCACTCTTGCCCTCATTGTTCTTGCCATGCCGCTACTGGCGCAACTGCCGGCCCCCAACAGCACCGGAGTCGCCATGGGCCATCTCCACCTCAGCACCACCGACGCCGAAGCCTCCCGCAAATTCTGGATCGACTACCTCGGCGGAACCGTCGGCAAGCTAGGCAACATGGAGGTATACAAGTTCCCCGACGTGATCGTGGTCGTGACGAAGCGCGCGAAGGTTGGCGGAGGCTCCGAAGGCAGCGCCGTCAATCACCTCGGCTTCAAGGTCAAAGATCTCGACGCCTACCTCGCCAAATGCGAACAGATGGGCTTTCGCATCGCCGCCCGCAATCCGCAAACCCGCCAGGGCTTCGTCATGGCCCCCGGCGAAGTGAAAGTGGAACTCAGCGAAGACAAGTCGATGAGGGTCCCCATCGCCCACCACCACATTCACTTCTTCAACGGCCAGCACCTGGAAACCCAGGCTTGGTACGCCAAGCACTTCGGAGCCATCCCCGGCAAGCGTCTCCGTTTCGACGCCGCCGATCTTCCGGGAGTCAACCTCACGTTCTCACCCTCGGAAACGCCCGTCGAGCCGACGAAAGGCCGCGCCATGGACCACATCGGATTTGAAATTCGCGGACTCGAACAATTCGTGAAAAAGCTCGAAGCCGCCGGCGTGAAGTTCGATGTGCCCTACCGCCATGTCCCCGCCCTCGGCATCTCCATCGCCTTCTTCACCGATCCTTGGGGAACCTACGTGGAACTAACCGAAGGCCTCGACAAGATCTAAGCTACCGGTTAAACAAGAACGCCTTGCTATTCACCAAGGCCCACAACAAATCCTGAGCCCGCCCCGCCCGGCTCTCCCCTTTCCTCAGGAACGTCACCGCCTGATCGTACTCCGCCGCCGAGGGCGGACGGCTCAGCGTCCCCAAATACAACTCTTCAATCAACTGGCGGTCCGTCACCCCCGCGGTAATCAGCCGCGCTACCACACCTTTCGGATCCGCAATCGCCCTCGCAATATCTTCGCCATTCACCAGATTCAAAGCCTGCGGCAAGCTCAAATCCGTCCGCCGTTCGCACTCGCACGCCGATTCCCTCTGCGGACGCCCAAACAAATCCAGAAACCCATCCTTGCCCACATGCGGATCCGGCAACTGTTGCGCCAGCAAATCATCCGGCACCTCTGGAAAAACCGGCCGCGATCCCGTCGCCACAAACAGCGCATCCTGCAACTGCTCGGCGCTCAGCCGCCGGGGCATCTGGTGCGAAAAATTGATGGAATCCTCCTCGTTCCACTCATTCGTCGCAATGCTCGCCTGATACGCCCGCGAATTGACAATCGTCCGCATCAGGTGATGCAAATCAAACCCATGATCCACGAAATCCTTCGTCAACGCCGTCAGCAACGCCTCATTCACCGGAGGATTCGAAGCCCGAATATCATCCACCGGGTCAATAATCCCCCTCCCGAAAAAGTAACTCCACATCCGGTTCACAATCGCCTTCGCAAAGAACGGATTGTTCTTCGACGTCAGCCACTCCGCCAAAGCCTCGCGGCGGTCCCCCGCCTTCGGAATCGGCGGCGCGCCGATGCTCGCAATCAGATACTCGGGCTCCATCACCCGCCCCGTCTTCGGATGCTTCACCACGTTGTCATCGCGCTTCAAGTACAAAATCTCATCGCCCGTCTCATAGCCCGGCTTCAATCCCACCGCCGCGAAAAACGCCGCAAGCTGGTAGTACTGATTCTGCGTCCATTGTTCGAACGGATGATCGTGGCACTGCGCGCAAACCATCCGCACGCCCAGAAACACCTGGCTCGTCTTCTCCATCGACAACTTCGGCTCACGCATCACCCGGTAGTAATTCGCCGCCGGATTCTCATACGCCGAACCCCGGCTGGTCAGCAACTCCCGCACCATCGCATCGTACGGCTTGTTGGACGCAATGGAATCCCGAATCCATTCCCGGAACCCCCACGTCGCCTTGTCACCCAGATACCGCCGGCTATTTTGCAGTAAATCGCCCCATTTCACCGTCCAGTGATCCACAAACGCCGGACGCTTCATCAGCGCGTCAATCGCCCGAGCCCGTTTCGTCCGCGCATCGCCCGCCTCGGCCAGAAACGCCCGAATCTCCTGCGGAGTCGGAGGCACACCCGTCAAATCGAGCGAAGCCCGCCGCAAGAACTCCGCATCCGACGCCGGACCGGAAGGCTGAATATGGAGCCGCTTCAACTTCGCATCGATCAACCGGTCGATGTAGTTATGTTGCGGCAGCGCCGCCCACACAAACCCCGGCTTCGGATTCAGCACCGTCAGCGGCACCGTAACAAACTTACCCTCATAACGCACCAGCAGCGCCGCCTCGCCCTTACGCTTCGTCTCAATCACCGATTCCGCGTTGACTTCCGCGATATCCGGTGTATTGCTCGTCACCGAAGCCTCCGCCGTGACATCGCGCGTCGATCCATCCGCGTAATGCGCGACCGTCCGTATCTGCTCCTTCGCCCCCGGCCGATCGAAGAAAAACTCCGCCTTCGAAACCTCCAACTTCACCACCTTGTCCTTCGCCGGATCGCCAAACGGAGCCCCCGTCCGCAGCCATTCCAGAATCAGCTTGTAATAACGCGAGTCCGTCTCAAACCGCAATCCCCCGCCGTGCGCCACCTGCATCGTCGGCTTCGCCAGCACCAAACTCCGCGCCGGATCGGCACGGTTAAACCGCCGCCCCGACACGTCATAGAGCAGCGCCTCGTAGTCGAATTCCGGATCATACCCGCGCAAGCTGAGCTTGAATCCGTTCTTCCCCTTCGCCGACCCGTGGCACGGCCCCGATGTGCAGCCCGCCTTATTCAGCACCGGCATCACGTCCTTCAGAAACGTGAGTTGCTCCGCGCTCAATGCCAAAACAGGCGTCAGTAACAAAGAAACAATCATTCGCATGGCTACTTACCGATCCTCAACGTCGCTTCCACCGGGGCGATCTTATACGGAACTTTCCCCTTTTCCCCCTGCGGCAGAATCGAAGCCGCATTCAGCAAAATCGTGTGCTCGCCCGCCGGAGCATCCTTCCCCGCCTGGCAGGCAATCGAATACTCCGTTGCCTTCTCCGCAACCTCCACCGCGGCGCACGTCACGCCCAGTGGCAGCGCATCCGGCGTAATCGTGATCGGAGCCGTGAAGCCCTCCTCCCGCCGCACCGCGCCCGACAAGACCAGCCCATTCTGTTTCGGCTGCTCCACGTGGTATCCCTGCACCACATCCACCGTGATTGCCGGAGCATACACCACTTCATCATTCATCCCCGCTCCCGCCCGCGCGCTCAAAATCACATCGAACGTTCCCGCCGGAGTCCCAATCGTCGTATTCATCGTCAGCAATCCCTTGCCGGGTTGCCGCCGGTTTCCATCCGAAATCCGCAGATCCCGCCCACCAGGCGTATCGGCAGCCACCGCACTAGGCAGCGTCATCCCCGGAGTCTTCGCCACAAACGTCCACGGAAATTCGAACCGCATCCCCTGAATCATCCGCACCCGGCGCGGCACATTCACTTGCAATACGCCCGCCGTCTCCGTACCCACCATCGCCGGCAGAGCCATCCCCAACCACGGCGCCTCGAACGGCCGAATCGCGCGCCGCGACGAATCCACAAACCCAAAACTTCCGCGAATGTTCGTAATCATTCCCGGACCCGTCGCCTTCCGCTCAATCCGGCCTCCATCCGGCAACTTCGCCTCCCCAATCACGGCCAGATCCAGCGTCCGCGCCGGTGCGCCTGGTTTCGCCGTCAGTGTCAACACGCCGCGCCGCGATACCTGCCGCGTATCCACATCCGGTATCTCCGCTGGAATCGTCCCGCCCGATATCTCGATATCCTCCGGCAGATTCGGCACCGTCAACCGTATATCTCCGTTGTATCCGCGCCGTTCCACATTCACCGTCACAATCGCCGTGCCGCCCGATGGAACATTCACATAAGGCGTTGCCAGCGACACTTCGAAATCTGGTTGCTGTTCCCGCACCCGAAGCCTGTACCCATAAGCCGGACCACCCGCCCCGTTCAGGTCCTCCACCGTAATCGTCACCCGCGAAGCCCCCTTCGGCGCTTCAAACACCAGATATGGATCGCGCGAAAAATCCCCAGCCACGATAAATGCATTCACGGCCTGCTTCGGCGGCTTGTCGCCCGCCGATTCAATCCTGTCCCCATTCGCTCCATACACCGTCAGCAGCGCATCCAGTTGCGACACTCCTCCCGCACGAGCCTCCGCCTCCACAAGGTATGTTTTCCCCGGCTGTACAGGAAAGCTGTACGTGTCGATTTCCCCCGGCTTCAGAATGCGTCCATTCATCACCGTATTCGGCTCTAACGGCCGGGTCCCCGCAATATTCTCGGGCTCCAGAAACTCCTTCACATCGCTCGTGGCGAAAGGAAACGGAAGCGACGCCGTCGAACCCGGCAACGCTACCAGTCCGCCACTCGGCCTCGCCGTCACAGCCGCAGCCAGATTCCCCCCCGACAACTGCACGTCCACCGTTTGCCCGCGCGTCCAACCGAGCGGATACATCGCCTCGGCATACGCGAACGCCCCCATTTTCAACCGGTAAAAATTCATCGTCTGATCGGAGAACCGCGCATCGCGCACTTGCACCCGGTAGGCGCCTTCCTTCGGAAACGTAAACTCCACCCGGCAATCCACGCTCAATCCCGGCGTATCCTCCACCCGCGCCAGCAACTTCCCCGCGCTATCGTAAATCCGCAGAGACGGGTCAATCGCCGAACCCATCCGCCGCCCTTCGATCTCAAACACCCGCTTCTCCCCCGCCTTGCCGTACACCTCGTAAAAATCCCGATCCGCGCCCTTCAACGTCCCATTCACCACCACCGGAGTCTGGCTGATCTTCTGCGCCATCTCCGCCGAATCGTTCTCTTCTTGCTCCTTCATCTCCGCGAACGTGCCCACGCTAAACAACAATACATTCGATATACCCGACGCCGACTGAATCCGGATCGGATACAACCCCACTGGAGTGTCCGCTGGAATCTCCACCAGAAACGGCAGCGTCCTCCCTGGAGTCTCGGCCGTCAGCGGAGTAAACGTCGCAGGCAGCGTCGAAACAACCTTCGCCCCTTCGGACAGATACTGCCCGCGCAGCGTCAGCGTCACGGCTTTCCCGCGTTGCGCGCCCCAAGGCTCGATCGAACTCAGCACCGGCGGAGCCGCCCATGCCACCGCCGCCACAAACAGCAATTCCATCCGCTTCATGGCGCACTCCTTGTTCCCAGCGGCACCGGCAGAAATTCCCGAATCAATCGCCCCGCCACCGGATCATAGATCCGCACCGACCCATCGAATCCCGCTGTCGCAATCTGCTTCCCATCCGGTGAAAACGCCACCGTATAGATCCCTGCTTTGTGTCCCGTCAGGGCGCCGGTCTTCTCCCCCGACTCGCTATCGTACAAGCGAACCTCGCCCGCCGCGCCCGCCACCGCAATGCGGCGCCCATCCGGCGAAAACGCCAGCGCCAGAATCACCCCCGGCTGCATCTCCAGCTTGCGAATCAAAGTCGTATCGTCGGCAATCTTCATCACCCGAGGCCGGTCCATCCGGTAATAATACGGAACCCTGTCCTCGCCCCCAATCACCACGAAATCCCGAGTCGGATGGCGCGCCACCGCGCTCAACTCCCCCCGTAGAAGATTGATGTTCTCGATAAACTGCCCGTTCGTTGCATCCGTCAATTTCGCCGCCCGGTCCCGCCCAACGCTCACAATGCGCTTCCCATTCACTCCAAACACCGTTGCAAGCACCCAATTCTCATGGTGCGGAATCTTCTGCAATTCCTTCCCTGTAGCCACATCCAGCACGCGCAGGGAATTATCCGTACAGCCCACTGCTACTTGCGTCTCATCCGGCGACAGTGACGCCCCAAACACCGTATCTTCCGTCAGCTTCACGGACCGCGTCATCTTCCGCGACGCCACATCCCAAACCTGCACTTCCCCAAACCGCGCCGGAGTCCCGCCCGCCGCAATCAGCGTCTTCCCATCCTTCGTAAACAGCAGCGAATGAATCCGGTCCGATTGCCCCAGCAACCGCGCCTCCGGCCCATTACCGCCAGCCCTATGCAGCAGGATTTCCCGATATCCCGACACGGCCAGCAATTGACCGTCCGGCGACCAGGCAACCGCATTGATCACCGGGGGCTGGTCGTACACCGGAGGACTGTCCATCGAAATGGAATCCGCGGGGGTATCGTCCTTGGCCCCCGACGCAATCCAGTTCCGCAACACAGCCACCTGCGCTTCATCCAACGCCTTTCCGCCCATCGGCATCCGAGGCTGCCGTTTCCCCGTTACATAGTCGAGTAACAACGGGATCGCCGGCCCGCGATTCCCGCCCTTCGCCAACCCCGCAAACGTCGTCAGATCCAGATTCCCCTGCTTCGATGCCGGCTGATGACACCCCTGGCAATGCCGCTGTAGAATCGGCCGCACGTCATTGCGATATCCTGCCGCGTACGCACACAAGCCTGGAACGAAGAGAAACAGAGCACGGACCAGCATGAAAGGCATCCTCGTATGCTGGCAGACTATCACACCCCGGCTTGGCACGGGGCTTTTCACAAAGGGCGTGCTCGCCTTTCAATAAGGACTACGCTCCCTGGACGCTGTTGCGGTACAGACGAAGAACTCCTCAGCGGATCTCCAACGGTAACGTCGTCTCGATCTTGGTATCCATCACCGCCAGGTTCGCCGTCAGCGTATATCTACCCACAGGCAGATTCGGCCGCACGGCCACAGCGTAATTCTTTTCCCCGCTGAATCGCATCGTCCGAATCGCCAGCGTGAACGCCCGCCCGTTCGACCACCGGTAAACCTCATCGCCCCGTTCATTGCGAATCACCACGTCATAATCTTGACCCGATGGAAAAGTCAGTTCGAGCGGCGTCCCTGTCGTGTTCCGCAGCGTCATCCGCACCGTAATCGCATCGCCCGGCGCAAAACGGTCCCCGTTCAATGCCGCCTGAAAACTCCGCTCCTTCTCCGCAAACGACGTAAACCCGCCCAGCCTCGTGTAGATCAAATCCCACACCACTTCTCCGGCGATATTGGACATCCGCCGCTGCGCCAAACCGACATAGGGCAGAAATGTTTCCGAAATCAGCCCCGCATCCGCGCACCGTCCCGGCGCATATCCTACCCGCAACGCCCCATCCCGGAAATCGCCCAGCGGGGACCGCAACTCCGCGTTCTTCGATTGAATCACCGCCGTCGGATTGCAGTCGTCAATCTCCGTCCGGAAGGCTTCGCCTGTATTCGCCTCGAAAGCCACCCAGTTGTGTTCCGCGCGGTCCTGCTCGCTATAGAACACCAGTGTTCCGGCATCATTCTTACGCAGTAGCCTTGTTCCCCCAGGCATGCCCGTCAACTGGAAATACTCCTTCCCGTCGATCACCCGCGAACCTGTCACTTCCGCCACAAACGTACCCGGCGTCAGCACTCCCGAAAGGCTCCCACCAATACGGTAAATCCACTGGTTTCCCACCTCTAATGGAAAGTAATCCTGACCCGGCAAGGTTGCGGCCATGAACAACGCGGCAATGGCAAGTTTCTGCATACGGCTCCATTCCTTCTAACGCGGCACACCTCACCCGAGTTGCGCCCTCACTTGGATTACGCGAATTCCGAACTCCAAATCGCTCACACCGCGCGTCAAACATGGTAGATCTGAAAGTGAGGGCGCCATGAGACTGCCTGCCATCCTTCTATTGCCGTTGCTGCTCGTTGCGGCCAACGTCAAGCTCTATCTCAAGGACGGCGAACACCACCTCGTGCGCGAGTATCGCGTTTTGGAAGACCGCGTCCGCTTTTACTCCGTTGAGCGCGGTGAATGGGAAGAGGTCCCCCTCACCCTTGTCGATCTCAAACGTACCGAAAGCGAAATCCAGGAAAAGGCCGCCGCGGAAAAGGAGAAGGCGCAACTCATCGACGAAGAGGAAAAAGCGGAGCGCGAAGCCGCCCGTGAGGTTTCCAGCGTACCTCAGGATCCCGGCGTTTATTACGTCGACGTCGACGGCGGCGCCGTCAAGCCCGTGAAGATTGCCGAAACCAAGGTGAACAACAACAAACGCCGTTCCATCTTGCAGGCCATCTCGCCCATCCCCATGATTACCGGCAAGGCCACCGTCGAACTCGATGGCGAATCCTCCGCCTTCACGGTCACCAGCGAACTGCCGGAGTTCTATTTCCGTCTGTCGCAGGCCGAGCGCTTTGGCATCGTCAGGCTCACTCCCGGCAAGGGAGTTCGTATCGTCGAGAAAATCACCATCGTTCCCGTCTCCAAGGAAATGGTGGAAGAGCGCGAAGAGATCGAAGTCTTCCGCCGCCAAGTCGGCGAGGATCTCTACAAAGTCTGGCCCATGGAACCACTCACTCCGGGTGAATACGCCGCTGTGCAGTTCACCGAAGGCAAGGTGAACATGCAGGTCTGGGATTTTTCCTTCCGCAAGAAATAAAGCCGGCAACCCTCGTCGGATCGCCGGCCCGCAAGCGTCAATCCCGCAGTTACAGCGCCGCCTTCGCGGCAGCCAGCGCCGCTTCGTAGTTGGGATGGTCCGCCACTTCCTTCACATACTCGGCATGCGTGATCGTGTTGTTCTTGTCCACCACGAAAATCGCGCGGCTGAGGATGCGCAGTTCCTTAATCAACGTTCCGAACGCCTCGCCGAACGAACCCGTCCGGTGATCGGAAATCATCTTCACCTTGTCCACGCCGAAGGCGCCGCACCAGCGCTTTTGCGCGAACGGCAGATCCATGCTCACCGTGTAGATATCCACACCGGCCAGCTTCGCCGCTTCTTCATTAAATCGCTTCGTCTGTGCGTCGCAAACCGGCGTGTCGAGCGACGGCACAACACTAAAAATCCGCACCGTGTTTCCGGTCTTCGCGAGATCGACGGTCTGTAGTCCGTTGTCCACCGTCTCGAAATTCGGAGCCTTGTCGCCGGGCTTCAATTCCGGTCCAACCAGCGTCAAGGGGTTTCCACGGAGCGTCGTAGCACCAGGTCTTTCCATTCAGTCCTCCTGAGGATGTAAACCTTCTATTGTAGCAACCGGACGAATTCGTCAAGTTCGTTCACCGGCAAGCGGCATGCATAATCCTCGCAGACGTACGCCGTCGCCCGGCCACCGATCGCCTGCATGTCTTTGGTGACCGGCATCCACTCGCTCCACTTCCGCCGCGACGATTCATCCAACAACACCACGGCCGCATCCGGAAGGAATCGCTTGCGGGCCGCACGCAACATCGCCGCCGTGTCTTCGGCATCGCGCTCGCCCACCACCACGATCTGCTTCGGTTTCGACAGGCTCAGCAGATACGCCGTTGCCATCATCGGAATGGTGATCGCCGAAGTGCTCAACCGCCCCGCGAAGAAGTCCAGGGCGCGTTCCGCGCTCGTCCGCATCTCCTTGTCTCCGGTCAGCGCCGAAAGCCGCAGAAGATTCCGCACCATCACGCTATTGCTCGATGGCTCCGCCCCATCGTAATCGTCCTTGATCCGCAAGACCAGTGACCGGTCTCCCTCACCCGTGCTGTAGAAGCCCCCATTCACCTTGTCTTCAAACAACGACATTGCCTTCCGCGTGAGTTGCACGGCGTGTTCCAACAACCCCACATCGAACGACGCCTCATATAAATCGAGCAGCGCCTGCACAAAGAACGCGTAATCATCGAGAAATCCCTCGATCGCCGCCTCGCCCTGCCGGTACCGCCGCAGCAGCACATCGCCCTGCCGCATCTTGCTCAGAACGAAATCCGTCGCCCGCTGTGCCGCCTCCAGATACTCGGCATCTCCCAGAACCTGGGCTCCTTTCGCGAATGCCGAAATCATCAGCCCGTTCCACGCCGTGAGAACTTTATCGTCCAGGTGGGGTCGAACTCGCTTGTCGCGCAGGGCCATCAACCGCTCCCCTGCCCCCGCCAGCGCCTCCCTCACCTGTTTCACGGCCACCCCGAACTGCTCCGCGGTTTCCTCGATCGTGTGCGCTTGATACAAGATGTTCTTCCCCGTGAACTCCCCGTGAGGATCTTCCTCCACATTTCCGTGGGGGCGCACTCCATAGCGGTAGGCGAACCAATCCGATTCCGGCTTTCTCACCGCCTCCTCAATCTCCCGCATCGAAAAAACGTAAAACGCGCCTTCCCCTTTCTGTTTCGGGTTCGAAGCATCGATCACACTGTCGGCATCCTCCGCCGAATAGAATCCTCCCGCCGCGTCCCGCATAACTCGCAGCACGTAGGCAAACGTCTCCCGAGCCACTTGCGCATACAGCGGATCCTCTGTGATCTGAAACGCCTCCAGATAGCTCACCGCGAGTTGTGCCTGATCGTACAGCATCTTCTCAAAGTGCGGAACGAACCACCGCGCATCCACCGAATAACGGTGAAACCCGCCTCCCAGTTGATCGTACATGCCGCCCTTGTACATCTCGCGCA